>CBDULB010000046.1:0-39990 GCA_965367965.1 uncultured bacterium
AGTGGGGGCATAAATTCGGGATTCTCCGGAGACAGCCTGGCCATCGCCTCCGAGCGCGACACCGCAGCCTTAAGCGCTTCGGCGTCGGTTCGATCAATCGTCACCGAAGCCGAGCGCGTGCCGAAACTCGAACTGACTGTCAGCGACAGGCCAGCGATGCTGCCGTTGGTGGTCAGATCGTTGTTCGCGAAGCGAATATTGGTATTCTGCGACGAAGCCATACTGACTTCGGCCGAGTCTGCCTTCGACAGCGCCAGCACCTGATCAACCAGGTCGCGCCCCTGTGATTCACTCAGCACCATGCGTTTGCCCGGCACGCCGCATTGTCGCGCGACGCCTGCTTACCGGCCTCCTGTTCGGTGTTGAGAATGTTGACCTGACGAAACCGCGCCGGCACCGCGCCATGCGAAACCGGCGCCAACTGTCCCGGCTGTCCTTTGCCGCAATTAAACGCGCCACCCAACTCGTAGCTGTCACGGCCGCCCAATCCGTCGCAGGCACGCCAGAAATCGACCGAATTGCCCTGGTAGGCCACGTCGCGCAGCATGCCGTCGATTTTGCCACCACGGATGCGATGAAACACCTGGCCGGTGAACTGAAAATTGTAGCGCTGTTGATCAATACTCCAGCTGCCATTGCCCTCGATGAAAATGCCGTCCTCGACATCGGCGATCAGCTCCTTGGCGGTGATCGCTTCCGGTCCCGGCTGCAGCGAAATGTTCGGCATGCGTTGAATCGGGAAGGCATCATAGCCATCCGCGTAGGCGCAACCATTGCTCTCAGTGCGCCCGATCTTCTGCGCCTGACCGATCGCCATCTGATAATTCGAAAATTTTCCTGAATCGATAATTTTAAACTCCTTACCATCGGTTTTTACGCCATCGTCATCATAGCCAACTGTCGACAATCCCATCGCTTGAGAGCGATCGCCGACCATGGTCACCAGGTCACTGGCATAGTTCAGCTCGCCCAGTTTGTCCGGTGTCGCGAACGAGGTACCCGCGTAGTTGGCCTCGTAGCCCAGCGCCCGGTCCAGCTCCGTGGGGTGACCCACCGTTTCGTGAATGGTCAGCCACAGATTGCTCGGTGCGATGACCAGATCCATGGCGCCCGGCGTCACCGACGGCGCGGCCATTTTCTCCTTCGCCTGCTCGACCGCCAGGGCGGACTCCGCCGAAAAATCGTAGCCGCGCAGATACTCAAAGCCCTGCCCGCGCGGCGGCGCAAAACTGTCGCGAGTCGCGTAGCCACCGTTCTTTTCGTCGAGCACCGTTACGGTGAACTGCGGGAAAACCCGCGTCCGCGATTGCACGATACGACTGCCGTGACTCGACGCGAACCACTTTTCCTCGCTGACTTGCGCAATACTCGAATTGCAAAAATTTGCGCCGGACTTGGCTGCCGCGCCATTCAGTTCCAGCAGCAGCGCCGCCTTTTCCTCCAGCGGCACCGAAAACGGATCGATCTCGACCTTCTGCCGCCACGTATCCCGATAGGCCGGCACATCCTCCAACACCACCGGGACCGCCTGCAAGGCGTTCAGCCCCCTGGCCACCTCGACCGCCCGCCGGGCCAGCTTCGCCACGGCAGCATCGCCGTCGCCGATCGCACCAGCCGCAAAGCCCCAGGTGCCATTGACCAATACCCTGACCGAACAGCCTACGCTTTCCCGATACGACACGCCACGCACGATCTGCTCGCGCGTCGAAATGCTTTCCGAGCGACTGCGCTCGATGCGAAAATCCGCGTAGCCCGCGCCCGCCATCGCCGCCGCTCCCAGAGCCACATCCGCGAGCCGCTCAAAGTCCGCCGCCACCACATCGATCGTTTCCTGCGCTCCGGCCATTTGAGAAAACACCAGATCCGCGCCCACGGCCAAAGGCAGCGCTGAAGCACGGCTGAGAAAATCGCGTCGATTCATGGAGGGGGTTCGGGCAGCGTCGGACGGGGTGTTCCGCTGCCCGTGTATCCAACCGCTCCGCAGGCTTCCCGTCAATCACCATTGTAGCCCGTCGCCTGATCGCTTCAATCTCCCCACTGTTCGGATTCGCGGCTGCACAAGGTTGCTAGCATCTACCCGGCTGGATCACTTTTGCCTCGCTGCAAATCCTCGTCGATCTGACTTCGCACGATAGTGAGCAGTCGTTTCAGTTCGCTGATTTCGCAATCTTTGAGACCTGATTCAACGACCTGGTTGCCACGATGATGGGCCTCCCGCATCGCGGGCTCCATCGCTCGCCCCTTGCCTGTTAATTTAATGCGCCGCGCCCGGCGATCGACTGAACAGCGGCGGCGCTCGATGATGTTCTCTTTCTCGAGTCGATCGAGCAGCCCGCTCATGGTGCCGTTGGGAATATTTAATTGATCGACCAGTTCTTTGACGATGCAGTCATCGTTTTCCAGAAGGGCAAAATACACACTCGCCATTCCAATCAGGTACTGCCCTTTGAGCCCTCCTTCGGCGAGGCAATGCTCCGCAAAAGGGCGGAAACTAGCGGTCAGACCAGCAACGTGAAAGGAAAGGTCTTCAAATACGCTGTGATCTTTTTTCAAACAATGACGGGTAGAGTAAGTCCCCCCATCCTGCCACATCGCCGGGAAAAACTCTATGCTGATCTGTTGCTAGCGTCTTCTCATTCGGCAGGCCCATGCCAGAGGACCGGGCCCTTCGGTATTTGTGTCCAGCCGAAACGTTTCAATGCGATCAATTTCGAATGAGCCGGCGAAAGCATCGCGAATCTCCGATTCGTGCAAAACGGGCGGCCCGCCGGGAGTTACTTCGGTGGCATTTCCGCAGAGGAGAAACACTTGCGATCCAGAGCGGGTAATCTTTTCTAACACAGCCACATACTTTGCCCGTTCCAGCGGATCGAAGACATGAAAGCAACCTCGATCAAAAACCAGGTCGAACGCCTGTTCGATTCCCGGGTCAAGGGCACTCGCATGAACCCACTCGATCACAACCCCGGCCGCTTCGGCTCGTTGCCGGGCGATGCTAAGCGCCTCGGCAGTCAGTTCCACACCGGTCACTCGATATCCCTTCTCCGCAAGGAAAATGGCGTTGGTGCCGGTGCCGGATCCCATTTCGAGGACCGCTGCGCCGCAAGGCAGATCGGCGTCTTCAAGGTAGGACCTGAGTTGGCAGGACGGCCGACCGGTGTCCCAGGGAGCCGTGCCGTTGCGGTATTCGGCGCTCCAGTTGCGGATCGGTTTGCCTGTCATGTTAGATCGTCGAAGCCGGATTGTGCGGCGCCTATTTTTTGGCCGACTGCAAATGATCTGCAACCAGTTGCGTCATCTTGCGGGCGTCGAACCACCCCTGCCGTTCCAGCAAAATCCCACCCTGGCCGATAAGAACCGCGATATTTGGTCCTTCGCCAACCGCTCGCCAGGCGTCATTTTCGATATTATCGATCACCACCGGCGTTTTGGGATTGTGCCGGGAAATCAATTGCCGGGCGTTGGCGAGGCGTTCTTCGATCGTCCCGGGCTGTGAGATTCCGTTTTGCGAGGGTGATTTTGCCTTCGATTTGCCACGGCCACTGCCGCCTCCATTGTAGGGAGAATCGCCCTCTGATGGATGCGCCTCTACCACATAGAGCACCGCAACCCAGACCTCTTCGCCAAAGTGTTCGGCAATGGCACCGAGATCAGGCAACCCCTGGCATGATGGCCCACAGGAAACAGACGCAGCGACCAACACGGTAGGACGACTTTCCCACAGCCGGGAAAGCTGCACCGCTTTTCCTTGTGGAGAATAGACTTCGATTTCCGGCATTACGCTGCCGACCTCAATGCCTTCGTGCCCGTATTTGTCCAACATTTGTGGACTGACACGGGCTCCGCCGAGTGTTGCGGCAAATTCGGACAATTCACCGTGGCTTGCATCGGCACCTTCCACAGCAGGCTCGCGCAGAGATGACGTCGATTCAAAATCGTCTGCTGCGATTTTCCCATCCTGGTTTTTGTCAATTCGGTTGAATGCGTTGGCTGGACCGGAAAATTCTTCGCGAGTAACCACTCCGTCGCCATCTTTGTCGTGACGTTCAGTGATCGCTTCGAGCGAACTTCCCCGCCCTCCTTTTTGGCCCGCGCCCCGGGTCATTCCGCCCGGACCAGCCCCGTCAGCAGGATTTTTCGCGGCGTCCTTCATTTCGGATTCGCTCCAGTCGGGCACCACCCGGCCGTCGATTTCCAAAAGTCGCGCAAACCAATAGTGCGCCATGATTTCGGCGCCAAGGAGGTTGGGATGAACCTTATCAGTCTTGAAAGCCTGGGGCCAAACCTTGCTGGTCGGCGTCCAGAGATCGGGTCCCAGAGTCACTGATTCCGGCTTCGATTCGATGAACTTCGCCAATGCCAGGCACTCATTGCCGATCTCGGGTTCCATGCCGTCCTTGTAAATATGCATCGCAATGACCACCCCGCTTGCACCGTCCTCGAGGATTTTTCGCGTGTAGCTATCGAGTACTTCTACCCCGCGATCGATTCGCTCTGCATCACTGTCGTTGCGAATGCCTGAGGCACGATCACCCCAAACCCATTGAAGAGACTGCTGGGCGAGAACATAAACGGGAACCTCATCTCCGGCACCTTTGATAGCGGGTGTGAGAATTTGCTCCCATGCAGGACTTTTGTCTCCGGTTTCGATGTCCATCCATTTGGCAATGGGGGTAAGTCCTTTGACGGCGCTAACCACTTCGACGGTTTGTTTGCCGTCAAAATACCGGTTCAATTTGCGTTGCAAAATTTCCGGCCAATCGAATGAAGTCGAATATCCGTTAACCACGAAGCGCCTCGGTTCACCGTTAAAGAGGGAGCCCGGTGCTTCCTGAGCCCCCGCAACCCCTGCAATGAAGCTACCTATCAATGCGAGGATCAGTATTTTTCGTTGAGTCGTTTTCATATCTCAGGATGAAACCCAGTGTTTCGAAATAAGTTTCGAGCTCGAAATAGTTTTCCACCCTTCGCGCTTTAAGAATGCTGCGCAATGGGCGCGACATGCCGGAAGGGCCGGTCAGCACGAGCCCCCTTCTCATTGAACAAACACAAAAAGCGCCGTATATTATGATAATTATAGTAATTAGTGATACCCCAACAACATATTAAATGGCGTCCGCTGTTCACCATCGATCTCCGGTCGCTGGCTGTGCTGCGCATCGGTCTCGGGCTGCTGTTGCTGTGCGATCTGGGCGTTCGCTGGCCCGATCTTGCCGCGCATTATTCGGACGAGGGGTTATTGCCGCGCGCGGCGATGCAGAGCTATTTCGACAGTCGTCCCGGTCTGTTGAGCCTGCATATGCTGTTCGGCACCGTGCCTGCCGTATCGGCGCTGTTCGCGATCGCCGCAACGATCGCCGCGGCGTTCGCATTGGGCTATCGAACCCGACTGACCGGATTTTTGTCACTGGTGTTGCTCTGTTCTCTGCAGGCGCGCAATCCGTTTGTGCTCTCCGGCGGCGACTCGCTGCTGCGCATGCTGTTGTTCTGGATGCTTTTTCTGCCGGGCGGAGCGCGATTTTCGATCGATGCCTGGCGTGCTGATTTGTCCGGCGCCGTGTCGACCACCGGCAACCGGCATTTTTCCATCGGCGCGGCCGGACTGGTTTTGCAAGTAGCTTTCGTCTACTGGTTCTCAGCGCTGCTGAAAGATCATCCGGCGTGGCGCAGCGAGGGCAGCGCGATTTATCTCGCCTTGAGTATTGATCAATTCGCCAAGCCGCTCGGTCACGCCATGCTCGCCTGGCCGGGCTTGCTTAAGGTGCTGACTTTGGCGACTTTCTGGCTGGAGGTCATCGGCCCGCTGGCGGCATTTTTAAGCGCCTGGCAAGGACGGTTCCGGCTGGCGGTGATCGCGGTTTTTCTCGGCTTTCATCTGGTGGCTTTGAATCTGACCATGGAGCTCGGCATATTTCCCTGGGTCTGTGCCGTCGGCTGGCTGGCTTTCCTGCCGACTTACTTTTGGGACCATTTCCTGCCGGTGGTCTTGCGCCGGGCGAAGCGACTTTCCCCCGTGCTCTGCGGCGGGACAATTCATCAGCCACGGATCACGAACGCGGTAAGTCTACAGGGCAGTCGTCGACCGGCCAACGCACTGGCAGCGGTGGCGCTGTTATTCGTGGTCGCCTGGAATGTCCGGACGACTGATTTTGATCGCCACGAAAAATGGTTTCCCCGCTCGATCAATCCGATCGCTGAACTGTTCCGCGTCGAGCAGTACTGGTCGATGTTTGCTCCCTACCCGATGCACGATGATGGCTGGATCGTGGTGCGCGGCGCCCTTGCCGACGGCAGCGACGTCGACCTCTACACCGGCAAGTCCCTGTGCTGGGACAAGCCGGCTGATGTGGCTCACACCTATCCGAATCAACGTTGGCGCAAATACTGCATGAATTTGCGCGAGGAAAAGTATCGCAATTACCGGGGTGCCTTCGTCCGCTATCTGATCAGGCAACACGAGCAGACGGCGGCACTCGGCGATACTGCGCCGGAACCGTTGCTTGGTGTTGAATTGATTTACATGCAGGAAAATACCCTGGTCGAACACCTCGCCGAAGCGGTTCCGCAACCGGTGATCCTGTTCCAGTCGTCACGCCCCGGAGCGACGATGGAAACTCAAATCGCCGCGGACACCAGCCGTGCCGACGTAGCGGCGCCGTCGCTGCGCTGACCGGCATTTTCTTCCGATCTGCAGTTTCAGTCACAGCGTGACCGAGCTCGACATCCTTGACCACGTGGCGCTTTGCTCTGGTCGGGAAAGTGCAGGCGATGAATCCCATCAGCGCCAGGTTAAAGAATAGCTGAACGCGCTGAAGGCCCGATAGCTCACAGCCCAGCCATCTACGGCTGGGTAACTTCCAGCCAAATAGGCGCGGCCTCAACGGTCGCCAGCAAAAATCACTCGGCCCCCCATCGACTGCCTGCTGCCGCCCTATCAGGGCGGACAATCATTGCACCAGTGGACCCGGGCCTGAAGGCCCGGGCTCTGTGCTGGTGGGCTTTCAGCCCATCTATTGCCCGCTCTATCCTGACGCAGATGGGATAAATCCCCCCGCCTGAGCAGATCGGTCACGACGGGACGAATGGGCGGACGAACGAACGAACCACCGGCAACCGATGCCCCCGCCGCCCGCTGGCGAGGCGACGACCGCACGATCAATAAGCGATAACTGCCGACCGACCGAGGACCAACTGCTAACTGCTAACTGCTAACTGCTAACTGCCAACTGCCAACCGCTCCCCTACTCGGTCTTTTTCACCGAGTTCAAACGATAGGTGGCGACCTGCTTCATCGGCATCGCCATCTGCTGACCACCGAGATTCATGTTCATGGTCAGATTCATGTTCATCAGACTTTTGCGCAACATGCCCAGCTCCGCGTCGATCAGGTAGTAACCGCCAGTTTTCGAATCGTTGCTGGTGACATTGCCTCCGCCTTGACCTTCAGGGAGGTTCAGCTTGATCTCGGCGGTGCCATCCATGTCGATGCGCGCACATTCGTTGCCCTCGAAGGTTTCATTCTTCGCGTAGGTGAGCTCCATCGGCATCGATACTTTGCCCATCTCACCGAGATCCGCTTCGGGACTGGCTTTCCATTTATCGCCGATTTTTTTGGGTTGGTTGTCGAGGCCCATCATCGCTGCCGGATCGGCCATCTGAATGAACTGTTCCTCGGTAAACATCGCGGCGCCACCGGCGCTGTTCATGAATTCGTCAAAGCCCTCGACTTTGTCGACCTTGCCTTCCGTGTCGTAAAAGAGCACCAGTTCCTTGCCGAGCATGGCCTTGAACGGTCCGGCGAGCGGATTGGTTCCGTCGTCCGGAGCCGTTGAGTCGAAGCCCATCTTTCCACCCAGCGCAGGGTTGTCCATTTCCATCTTAATCACGTCGATGGTAGTCACTACCTTCACACCTTCGCCTTCAGTTCGCTTGGAAGCTTTAGCGGTCATGCCGAACTCACTGGAAACCTTGGTTTCAAGCGATTGCTCGGAACCGGGAGGCGTGATGGTCATGGTCATCTTTTGATCCTGACTGAAATCGTAGGTATAGCCGGGATTGTAACGGGGACGCAGGACGACGCCGTCATCCTGAGCACTCGCGAGAGCGGGAGCAAGTAGCAGCGCTGCCGCACTCAGGGCGGAGACAAAAAGAGAAGGTTTCATGGTAGAGCAGATTCGGTCGAGTGAGCGGTGATGAAGTATGTGGAATCACCCCTGCGTCAGGCGGGAGCGATTTGCAGATCCAGCGGCATCATCGATCCAACCGAACCTCACGGGCACCTCTATCGTCTCCTCCACAGACCGAAATTCCAATCAAAAAATACCGTATAACGATCGTTCCTTGAGCACGGATTTCGTCTCCGCACAACCAGCGTGCCCTGACAGCCGTCCGATTGACCTTTGTGCCCATATCGGCTATGACTCGCTCATGATTTTTAACCCCCGCTCCTATCGGGCCGACACTCCGGCCATCTTGTGCCTGGCCTTGCTGCTGGCTTTTGGCTCAGTGACGACACCGGCCGGGTCCGCTGATGTTCCCGGCCTGGACGCATTAGGAGGGCTGGTCAGAAAGCAATTTGATACCGATTCCAATGACAAGATCAGTAGCGCTGAGTGGCAGACGGGTATCGGTGATGGTTTTGAAGAAATGGACAGTGACGGTGATGGTGGCTTGACCACGGCCGAACTCGATCAACTGGCGAATCCGATCCGCGACGAATTTGGCGATCTTGGAGCCATGCTGGTTTCGGCGCTGATAAAGTCTGCCATTTTGGCTTTTGACTCAGACAAGAATCAATCGGTCAGCCGCAGTGAGTATGACGGCGGCTCGAGGAAAGTGTTTTCCGGACTGGATACTGACGGCGATGACTCCGTCACCGAGGCGGAACTGAAAAACCTGCCCACCATTCTGCTGAATTCAGCCAAATAGCCGGTTCGTCTGGCTCAGTCTGCGCCACGCGACCAACCCGCCATTTTCGTTCAGCTGAGTTCGTCCTCCGATAAATCGTTATCTGATGCGTCACGACGGGGCCCGTGGCGCCGGGGTTTGGCGGAATTTCAGAAGACTCGCAGGCAGTTGTCGGCGCGCTACTACACCGTTCCGCTGTATCTCACCGCACTCGGATCGGTCGCTGCCGCCTACTGGTTCTTGTTTGCCCCCGGAACTGCGACCCTGGAAGGGCTGACACCGCTCCTCGACGGCACTCATTTAAAGATCGACGAAACCATCGATCTCGGGCTGCACCTGGGCTCTCTGGTTGCACTGATCCTGCTTGGTATCTGGTTACTCGCTGCTCCGTGGTGGGCGCGGCGGGAAACTGAGGGCAATTCAAATGCCCGGCAGAAGCCGCCGGTTCAACCCTCGACGCCAGTGTCGCTGGCATCCCGAAGATCACCGGACGGACTTCACCGGGCCTGGTTCTGGGCTCTGGTGCTGCTCGCGGTAATTGCGGCCGGCGTCATTCGCTACCCGCGCCTCAACCACAGCTTCTGGAACGACGAAGAAGTTGCCTACCGCAAGTTCATCCACGGCGCGCAGAAAGTCGATGCCAACGGGGATGTCGAATTTTCCCCGGTCTCGTGGAAACGGACGTGGTTTTACAACATCACCGGCAACAATCATGTGTTGCAATCGGTCGGCAGCCGCCTGGCGGTCGAGCTCTGCAGCGACGAAGAAGGCGGTGATCAATCGATCCACGAGTCGCTGACCAGGTATTTGCCACTGGTCGCCGGACTGCTGACGATCTTCGCTCTGGCGTTTTTACTTTGGCAGTCGGGCGCGGGCCTGGCTGGAGTTCTTGCCGCATGGTTATTGGCTTTGAACCCATGGCACGTGCGCTACAGCGTCGAAGCACGTGGTTACTCGGCGATGCTTTTATTCGCCGTTTTGATGCTGGTTTTTCTAATTCTGGCGAAATCGCAAAGGTCGTGGATCCCATGGGCATTCTACGGAATTTTCCAGCTCGCCTGTCTGCTGTGTTTCCCTGCCGCACTCTATCTGGTCGCGGCGATTAACGTTGGAGTCCTGTTGATGATCGGCTTGCAGCGGGATGGTGTTGCCTTCAGGCGCTGGTCCACCGTCAGCGTGATCGGTGCCGCCGTTTTCGTGCAAATCATGACGCCGTCGCTGCTGAAAATGCTCGGTTGGCTGGAGGCCCCCTACGAACAGCCCCAAGCCTGGAACCGGGAGTATTTTTTCAATCTGTGGACCCATCTCAGTGCCGGCATCCCGCTGTATGACGGCCATCATCCGCGAGTCTTCGGCGTCGACCTGGAATCGTGGCATCGGCTCGGTGGTGTGCGCTACTGGCTGATCGTCGCCATTGTGCCTGCCCTCAGCATAATGGGAGGGCTATGGGCGTTCATGCGATACCCTTTGCTGCGCCTACCGATTCTTTCGGTGCTGGCCGCCGTATTGCTGGCCTTACTGCACGTGACCCTCAAACCGATGGTTTTTCACTGCTGGTATCTGTTCTACCTGCTGATTCCATTTTGCCTATGTCTGCCGATGTTGCCCCAAATGCTGTGGCGCTGCAACCGGTCTGCGGGGCTGCTCACCGCCATGGCGTTGCTGGTCTGTTACGCCGGACTGGCAGCGGCTCCGATTCAACGACAAATCGATTTTCCGAGGCATCCTATTCGCGAAGCCGTAGAAACCGTGCGTGGCGAAAGCCCCGCCCTTTCGATCGCCCATTCACGCATCAAAACCATCGCCGTGGGCCCCGGCAGCGGACAAATGGCCAGCTACGATCCGCATACCGTTGCCGTTAAAGATCGCGCCTCGCTATCCGCCGCCATAGACCACAGTCGCCAATCCGGCGAACCGCTCTGGGTCTACTCAAGTAACGACGGCGAACTCGGCAACCTTACCCCCGACCTCGCCGAGGTGCTGCACGACACTTCGACATTCGAAGAAATCGACTATGTCTACGGAGTCGAAGCCTTTTGGAGCATCCGCATTTTTCATCTCCGCCCTGCTGCTGCAACCGGAGCTGAAGCCGGCGGTGGTTAAAATTCCCGCACCGCACCTTCGTCGGGGATCGACTCTCCGGGATTAAAATGCGAGCCCTTTGCCGTGCCGACGATACGCACGTAAGCAGGCTTGCCGTTGACGTCTTCCACCGTCATCTGCAAACCGTAGTGACGGGCAATCTGATAAAGAATCTCCCGCCGCGAAATATTCTGTTCCTTGAGGTGAAACAGCTGACCGCTGCGTCCGATATCCTCGAACTGATAGTGAATGTCCGCGATCGGCTCCTGCGAGAAAATATTTTCCCGCGCCGCGCCACCGAGCTTCATATTCCGGTAAGTCACGTCATAGCGTTCATTCAGCCAATCCTCCAGCGGACCAAAACCCGAGCGCAGGAATCCGCCCGGTGCGGAACTGCTACTGCCGCCCACCTGTGGACGCTTGTAGCCACTCATGTTGTTCTGACAGGCGCTCAATCCGAGAATCAACCCTGCTGCCAATAGTGCCGCGGTCACTTGCTTCATGGCGACCACCTTAAAAAGCTCAATGCGACGCGGCAATCGAAAGTTTTACGGAATGCCGGATTATTTCGACGGCACGGCCCGGAACCGGTAGCCAAACTCACGAATCGTTTCGATGAACTTCGGCGCAGCGGGATTGGCCTCCAGTTTCTTGCGCAAGCCGGTAACGAATCGATCAATGCTGCGCGGAGTCACCGCACTGTCGTATCCCCAGACTTCATCCATGATTTCCGCACGACTCAAAGCCCGCCCGGAGCGCTCGACCAGAAATTTCAACAGATCGTATTCCTTCGGCGATAGAGCCACCGATTCGCCATCCGAGCGCCGCAACTTGTGCGCCTGCCGGTCCAGAATATACTCACCGAAACTAAGCGATGAATCTTCGACCTGACCAACCGTGCCGTTCGGGGTTGCGCCGCGCGGCGCGCCACGTCGCAGCACGGCTTCGGCCCGGGCCAGCAGCTCGCGAATACTGAACGGCTTGGTCATGTAGTCGTCAGCCCCCAACCCAAGGCCAAGTAACACATCCGATTCTTCGGATTTGGCCGTCAGGAAAATCGTCGGCGTCTGAATCCCCTCCTGGCGCAGACAGCGACAGATCTCGTAGCCGTTGACGCCCGGCAACATGACATCGAGAACGAGCAGGTCCGCCTTGCCGCGCAGTGCCTTCTCCAACCCCGCCTCGCCGTCGCACGCGGTATCGACGGCGTAACCGCGAAACGAAAAATTGTCAGCGATGCCGCGCAGCAACGCTGGATCATCTTCGACGATTAAAACCTTCTCAGCCATGACTGATCGATATTTCACGCTCCGGGT
This sequence comes from uncultured bacterium, assembly GCA_965367965.1. Classification (GTDB taxonomy): domain Bacteria; phylum Verrucomicrobiota; class Verrucomicrobiia; order Verrucomicrobiales; family DEV007; genus JBBKXR01. The sequence goes on from CBDULB010000046.1 coordinate 12,306, forward strand.
CGGGTGAAAGTTCTGCCACTGCCGCCGGCAGTTCCACAAAAAAGGAATTACCGTCTGCAGTGGCGTTCCAGCCCACCACTCCGGCCATCAACTCGGTCAATTTGCGGGCAATCGACAAGCCCAGGCCGACCCCGCCGCCGCGCCGCGCAAGCCGGTCGTCAGCCTGGTAAAACCGTTCGAAAATTCGCTTCGCCTCGTCGGGTTTCAGAATCTCTCCCCGATCCCTGACCGCGATAACCACCCGCCCGTCGCGGGCTCCACTGGCGCCCGCTGCCAGAACAACGGTAGAATTCTCCGCCCCGTACTTGATGGCATTGTCGACCAGGTTACCTAATACCGCCAGCAGCGCGTCGCGATTGGCCCGAACCGCAACCGGTCCGTCGGCATCGCATTGAATCTCAATGTGCATGCCGCGCCCGGTCGCCCGGGGCGCCATCGACATCTGAACTTCCCGCAACAGATCACCAACATCAACCGATGCCAGCGGCAGGTGCACCTCACCGCGCTCGAGTCGACTTGAGGTCAGAAACTGTTCCGCGAGACGTGCCAGGCGATGATTCTCCTGCAGCAAAATCCGGTGATACTCGTCGCGCTGCGCCTCATCAGAGACGGCCCCGTCCGACAGGGTTTCGAGCATCACCCGCATCGACGCCAGAGGCGTTTTCATCTCGTGCGACACCGTACTCATCAGATCCGCCTTAAGCCCATCGACGCGGATCCGCCGGCTGACGACAAAGTAACACAGTCCCGCCACCACCAACACCGCGGCGATGATCATCGCCGCCTTGCGATAGGTGTCGTGCAAATTTTCATCGATACTGTCCGGCAGTTCGACATAGCCATCCAGGTGAACCAGCCAATTCTCAAAAGCTCCATCCGCGATCCGCGCCACCATTGCGTCACGCGTCACCGGTCCGCCCGCTTCGGCACTGATCCTGCCATTCGCCGATTCTGCGCGCGCCGATACCCCGTCACCGAAAATACGCCGCGCATAACCGGCCAACGCTTCAGCATCCCGCTCCGACCACGCCCGGCCTGAATCTGCCTCGACGGCAAGCGAATAGCGATCGAGGTAACGAGCCAACTGATCGCGGTAAACCGAACTGGCTTCACTGACCGCCACATCCCGCTCCCGTTGCGCGCTGTCGAGCATCATGCGCACCATCAACACCGTTGGCAGCAAAGGTAACAGCGCCAACAACACCAACAGCCAGCGCAACTGCCGTCGATTGATCCATACGCCGCCTTTCACCCTGACAAGTCTGCCAGAATGCCGGTAATAAGGCGAGTCGACAAAATCGATCTTTTCGGTGCAATCCGCCGTTCAAAACGGATCGCCCCGGGCCGCGCTTACTTAACGCCGCCAGACTTGCCGCCGCCGTCCACAGGACGCGACCCGAGACCGGCTTCGATCGTCTCCATGTCGCCATCGCCTTCACGACGAATTTCGACGCCGTGCTGGCGCAGCAACGTGCCGCGGGCGCGATCGAGAGACGTGAACGACACGTTGTAGAGTACGACACTGACCAAAAACTGTTCCTCGGAGGCTTCGTTGCGCTCGATCGAGTCGAGGATCAACTGCAACTGATAACCGACGCTGCGTTCGTCATCGGTGTCGACATCGAGACGTCCTTCCAATTGCTCAAGCTCCTCACGGGTGGCGAGAACGGCCTGATATTTGCCCTGCATGTCGCGATAAGACGTGCGCAACTCCTGGTAGGCAACAATCGCTTCGAGCAGAACATTGTCGATAGTGGAACGCAGCTGGTGTTGCTGCTGACGCAGCTCGTAGTTGCGACGCGATACGCGCGCCTTGGCAAAATTGCGCTCCCAGGGGACCTGAAACTGAACACCTGCCAACCAACCGAGATCGTTGTTGGTGTTGTCGTCGTAGGCGCCGCCCAGATCGCGATTGGCATCGAGTCCCGCCGAGGTGGCTTCGAGAATGAGATTCAAGGTCGGCAGCAAATCGCGCTTCTGCTGGTCGCGCAGCAGACCTGCCGCTTTAACCTGGTAAACGCTCTGCAAAACTTCGGCCCGGTTGGTGATCGCATCGAGCGCCACATCGCGAATATTCTCCTTGGGTCCGGCAAGAATCGGCAAGGTCGACGGCACGAACTCGCTGCTCGAACCGAGACTGTATTGCGGATCATTGACCAGGGCACGAAGCCGGGCTTCGGCGGTGCGGATCGCCATCGCGCTGCGGATCAGCGACGCACGACGCTGTGCCAGCGATGAGCGGGCGCGCAGCAGTTCGCTGAGGTTGGCGCTTTCATCGACACCTTGGCGTCCCTGAAGCTGCCCGACGATCCCTTCGGTGCGATCGACGAGACTGCGCTTCTGCAGATAACCGGCGCGGGCCAGGTAGACTCCCCAGTAGGCACGATTGACTTCGAGAAGGTACGACTCAAGCTGCCGGAGATACTCGGCGGCTGCCATTTTTGAATCCAACTTGGCGACTTTCAAGCGCGTCGAATTGTAGTGATAACCTCCGCCGGCAAGCAGCGGCTGGGTTACTGAAACAACGATTTCGGACGAGGTCTGCGGATTCGGATTGGTGAACTGCGAATTGTTGTCGAGCGTCGACAGGCGATTCGACAGGGCCACTTCAGTGCCGGTGACGAATTGCTTGCGCACACCAATCTCGCCCTCGGTGCGGTCTTCGAGAAATCGTCCTCCGATCTCACCGGTGGTCAGCTCCGAACTGGTCGGCTCATCGAGATGAGAAGTGCGACCGTCAATGAACGAAATGATATCAAACTGGCCACGCGCCTCCTGAATGCCGGTTTCGCGAATCAGCGGAATTTCACTGAACGCTTTAACCTGATGGGAATTTTCCAGCGCACTGGCGTAGACACCGAACAGATCGCGACTGACGCGCTCCTGGCTGTCCCAGATCTGGCGGGTAATCGCTCCGCTCCACGGGGCATCAAAGCCTTTCGGAACCTTCGGCAACGAAGCAAAATCGAGTCCCATTTCAAGGTCGTTGACGCCATCGGCACGCTCGGCATAGAGCGAGGTGACGGCTTCGATGATGCGCTCGATCTGCGTCTCAGTGCGCGCACTTTTGGTGTGTGGCATGTCAGTGTGCGGAAAGCGGTTCATGCCATCCGACTGCGACTCGAGCTCGATCAAGGTGCGCCCACTGCCGACACCGGCAGGTTCGACATCAGCGTGTGCGCCGAACGGAGCGGCTGCAACCGCAGCACCGCTGGATACGGCCTGGCCTTCGCCGACGGAAGTGCTGTCGGCGAGCACCGCTTCGGGCGAAGGATCAAAATCGGATGGCGACGCGGTCGGAGGCTCTGGCACTGCAACCACCGTCCCGGACGTCTCGACCTCATCGCGACCGAACAGACGACTGAAAAAGCCACGCTTTTTCGGAGCTTCGACCGGCACACTGGCGACAGTCGGCGGCACCGACGCCGGCTCGGAAACGTCATTCAAATGGTCTGACAGGCCCGCATCTGCAGCATGGGCATCCGCGGTGGCCGAATAGATCGGTCGCGGCTCCGCTTGTGCGGCCACGGCCGGTGCGGTTGCGTCGTCAACCGCGGCAGGAACCAACGGCTCCGGTGAAACCGCGGTGGCGGCGGCGTGATTCGACAGGTCACCGGCAACGGTGGGCGCAGACTGGAGCGACGCTCCGGGGACGGCGATATCCAGCTCTGCCGCGCGTTCGGCAGCACTGCGCACCCGGCTGCTGGCAGCAGAGGTGGGAGCAGCGGTAGCAGCAGTTGCGGGAGCGGCAAAATCGCTCTCAGCCTGAACTGCGGCGACGTCCTGCTCCGGCGCATCTTGACGGGTAGCGGAAACGGGTCCGCGCGCCTTTTCATCAAACTTTTGCTTCCAGGATCGATAATCCGCCTGCATGTCCGCAGGCACGGCTTTGATACTGGCCGGCACAGCGGTCGTTGGATCGACCACCGGCGCCGCCGGAGAGCGCAAACGGGCCACTGCGGGGGCCGGCTCAGGAGCGATCATCTGTGTCGGTTCGTTCTGCGCCTGCACAGCCGGTTGCTGTGCCGAATCCGATCCACCGGCGGGGCTGGCCGAAGGCTGTGCAATCGGCGCCGGCTGACTGCTGGCACTCTGGCTTTTGCCGCCCGCCGCCTGGAATTTCTGTTTCCACCGGGCGTATTCGGCCTGCATGTCCGCGGGCACGTCGGGAACCGCCCCTGCACCACTCGCCGAGGAATCCTGTCCGGTGGCACTGCCGGGCATGGTCAACGGGACCAGGCCCAAAAGTGCCAAAATGGCGCACCCCCGGCGACAAAATCGACCGGGTTGGAGATAAAACTCTTCGTATTTCCTCATACTAATTCTAAAGCGTGGAGTCAAGCAAGGCAGTCTCACTATGTCAACTCAGATAAGCGCCTTTTCCTGTAAGTGACAGGCCTGCAAAGTCTATCGAGTCAATTTGTCGATTAGTGTTTCTATACTGACTAGGGAGAGCAAATCTCCATAAACCAGATCGGGAGAATACCTGTGCTGTCCGGAGACCGGCCACGTCGCCGCACCACCAAAGGTGACGGCAAGTGGATGCTCAATGAATCCCGAGGAGCCATTCCATGCGGGCACGGTTTCGTGAATTTCCAGGGTGTAGGGCTCGTCTTCGAGAACCATGGCCGGGAAAGAAGCCTGCCAGTTTCCACCGCCATCGGCGTAAACGGTAGTTCCCGCCACCACATTTCCGACGATGTCGCGGATGACGACGCGCACCGTCGCGCCGGGTGCTGCGGTCCCGGCAAACACCGAAGTGGTCGGAAACGGCGCGGCAGTCGCGGCACCGGCCTCGCCGGGCAGGGAGATCGGGTCGCTGCCGGCACCATCGAACAAGGAGTTTCCAAAACGCTGCTGATCACCGGCGTCGTCGAAGCGGAAACCGACGAACACGGTTTGCTGAGTAAGATCGCGAAAGATATTGCGCAGGCCATTGAGGCTGATGCCATTGAAGCTGGCAGGCCCGCCATCCAGCTGGCGCGTTTCGCCCGTGCCGGTCGATTCAACGACCCGGCTTGAATCCGTCGCAGCGTCACCAACGCGGTCGGGATTGGCCACGACACTCACCAACTGGTAGGCAATGTTACTTTCGAACTCACCGTCGTTGACGGTAAAGCAAATGGTGCGCAGCCCGGTCACCGGCTGGCCGCTGCTGTTGACGAACGCGATCTGCCGGAGTGCCTGCTGATAGCTCTCGACACTGGCCGCGCCGCGCAGGGTGAGCGTGCCGCTGGCCGGGTCCCAACCGCTGACGATGATGCCACCGGGCAATTCGCCGCGCACCAGCAGGAGGTCCTGTCCAGGCACATAGCCCTCGCAGATCTGAATGGTGGCGCTGACCAGCAACGGGCTGTCGATGTCGAAAATAGTGATGCCGGGAGCGATGATTTGTCCGGCGGTGCCGCCGATCACGGTGATGGCGTTACCCGCTGCCGGGTCGTTGTCGAGAATCGGAGCGTCGTTGTCGCCGGTGATGACGATGGTCACGGTTTCCGTCGCGGTGCCGAGGTCGTCATCCGTCACCGTGTAGGTAAAGGTGTCCGTGGCAGTCTGTCCGTCGCCGAGCCCTTCGAACTGACCATTGGGATCGTAGACAAAAGTACCATCAGAATTCATCGTCACCACGCCGCGCGTGCCGGTGGTGTCGATACTCAGCACGGTCAATGGATCGCGAATCGGATTGTTCAGCGGTCCGTTGGGATTGGCGCGGTCCTCGTCGTTGCCGAGCACTCCCAACCTGGGATCCGACACGATCAGCACATCGTCTTCGTCGGTGGTATAGGTGTCGGGCGCGGGCTGCGGTGCCACGTTGGTGACCGTGATGACAGTAGTATCGGTAACGGTGTAAATACCGCCATCGCAGGTGTCGACGATGGTAACGCCAATCGAGTAATTGTCCTGCGCGGTGCCTGCTGGATTGTCGTCGAGGTAGCGATGAGTGACGGTGAAATTCCCTGCCGCATCAATCGTCACATTGGCGGCGGGGGCGCCGAGGTCGACCGTTTCCAGAGCCGAGCCGTCACCCCAGTTGATGCGGATTTCGTGGACCTGCAGACTGCCGAGATCGATGATCTGACCACTCAGTGTGGCGACGCTGTTCTCGAGCACGTCAGTGACCTCAAGATTGATCAACCGCGGGTCGACATTGTCATCCTCGATATCAGTAACCACGACGTTCTGCGCCCCGGTGAAGGTGTAGGTGCCGGAGCCGATCGCGAACGGGGCTGACTGGTTGAACTCAGCGCCCGCAAACTGGCCGCTGTCGGCGGCGTTGATCAGATTGATTTCGTCGCCGTCGCAGGCGGGATCAGGATCGTTGCCTTCGACATTGATGATCGTGTTGGCACTCGGCGTAATGTTGAAGACGTCGGCGTCATTGCCACCGGTGATGAACACTTCGCTGCCTGTCCCGGTATCGACGCTGCCGCGCAGTTCGACGGTGCTGCCGGTGCCGTCACTGACGCCTGCCGAGCCGCCGTCGACTTCGATGAGAATCTGACCGCCTGCGTCAAGAGCGCCACCGTCAGCCAGGGTGAAATCTCCACCGACCTCAAGATCGATATCGCGGTTATCGGAAGTGATCGACTGGATGCCGACGATCATATCGCCGGTGGTCGAAATCGTGACCTCCTCGCTGGCCGAGATGTCATCACTGCCAACGGTCAAGTTACCGGTGTTGCCGACGAGGAATTTTCCGCCTCCGGCTTCACCGTCCAGAGTCGAGAGAGCAGTTTCGAGGCGGTTGTCTGTCGTGCCGTCACTGCCTACCCCACCGTTGGCGGCGTTGAGCTCAACGTCACCGGCATTCGCCGCGTCAATGTCCGTGTGGGCATCACCACCGTCGAGGATGTCGCCGTTGGCACTGTCGACCGTCACCGTACCGGTACCGGTGGTTCTGAGCCCACCAAGCGTAATGTCGCCATCGGCATCGATGTCGATATCGCCGGTTCCGACTTCGATCAAACTGCCATCCGCCATGTTCACTTCGCCGGCACTTACCGAAACCGTGACGTCACCATCAGCGGTTTTAATTTCTGCACCAGTCAGTAAATCGATTCGAGTATTGGCCTTGAACGTCACTGAACCCGTTGCCGTGCTCGATATTACAGCGCCAGCAGCAATTTCAATGTCATCCGATATGATATTAAGATCGCCACTCAGCGTGATCTGATCCGTGCTGGCAGCGATCGTCACCTTGTCGTCACTTTCAACTCCAGCCGTCGGTCCGGTGGTATCAATCGTAATTCCGGTAATACCGGTGGCATCGATCACTACGCTGTTGGCAGTGCGCGAAATCACGGTGACTCCTGAAGTGCCGATCAAGTTGGCAATGTTCGCCTCACTGACCGTGTAGGTGCCTGCCGTGGAATCGAAGCTGACGCTGATATCATTTACCGAATCCGTGGTGATATCGGTGATGCGCAATTCGCTGCCGATCAAATCGATCTGCGTTTCCGGCGTGCCCGCGAACAGGACCACGTCGTTGCCATCGTTGCCCACGTAGCTGATCACATAGTCATCGCCATCGTCATCGGTGACCGTCGAGCCCTCGGCTTGGCCTGCAAAACTACCGTTTACCAGATCCGTCGAACCATCGTTGTTGATAATGGTGATGGTCGTCCCCACCGGAATCGAATCAGTCCCGGCGGTCAGTTCTTCGATATTGAGAGCGCCACTCAATGTCACCGTGCCGTTGACAACCAGCTGGTCAGCGCTGCTGGTTCCATCGATTTCAAGGTCGAAATCACCGCCAAGATTGACCGTGTTGGGAGCCGTCGAGCTATCGGTATCGTCGTTGCCGATGGTGAGTGTGCCGACGCCATTGTCTCCGGGAGCCAGGCTGCCGGTCCCGCTGGTGGTCACTGTCTTGCCACTGGCCAGGGTGACCGTGCCGGTGCCGCCAAGCACCGCCGCGTCGCCTACCGTGTAGTCATCACCTCCGGTGTGACTGCCGTTCACCAGTAAGGTCCCGCCCCGGACATCGGTCGTTCCGGTGTAAGTGTTCGCACTTTCCGTTGAGAAGGTTCCGCTGCCGGCTTTGCTCAGCGTGCCCTCGCCGCTGATCACGCCGTTTGCTGCACCATCGGTGCCCGTTACATCGATGGTGATGTCGTTGCTTCTCAAGTCGACCGTATTGTTAAATACGACGTCTTCACCGGAGTCCAGTGTCGAATCGACCCCGAAGACAACCGCGTCATGATAGGTTTGGTCACCCGTGGTTTTGATATCGACGGTGGCACTGGTGCCGCCGGACCGTCCCGCCACCGCAGCGTAGTTTACCGCCACCTGGTCCGCCGTGAGGATTTGATCACGATAGACCTGGAAGATGGCGATCTGACCGTCGTAGCTCTCGGTCGAGGATTGGCCACCACCAATGCCTCCGGCGTTTGCGCCGCCAAGCGTGCCCAGTCCGACCGGATCACTACCCGACCAGTCATCGCCACCCGGGTTCGCAGTTCCCACTGAAACGCCGTTGATGAAAAGCTCCATTGAGCCGGCCGCGACATTGTAAGTTCCGACCAACTGAAGAAATTCATCAGTTGCGGCGGCCGATAGAAGGTCGGCCGAATCATTCAACAGGTTGTAGGCGATATTTCCTCCGCCGGGTGCTTTCCTCATGCGCAGCTCATTGCCGTCGATGTAGAAGCCCAGCCCGGTTCCGCCACCGTCTTCGAAAAGTATCTGTCCATTGCCGGGGGTCGGACTGAGATTGTCGGGTTTGATCCACATCTCGATGGAAACATCCTCATTGGTCCAGTCGCCGGGGGCATTCGTGAAGGAACGTTCCGTGGTAGTGCCTTCCGCGACCAACAAGGCTCCCCCCGTGTTCAACAGCAATCCACCCGGAAACTGATACGCCGCACCGATTCCGGGCAGATTACTGGTTCCGGTAACCCGAACGACGCCGTTCCCGCTATCGAGCAAAAATTCGAGACCGGACGTGCCCGTCTGATCTTCCCAGCGGTCATCGGCATCGGTGTCCTGACCGGCATTCGCCAACATGTCAGCGCCGGCGGTAGCCAACGGCATCACGACGGTCTCACCCGCCGCGTCAGTCGTCAGCGTCGAAAGGGCATCGATGCAACCTACATGACCCGCAAACCGGGTCGCGCCGGGTGCGTTCACGGTGAGCGCATTATTCTCCCCTGATTCGCTGTCGACCGTTGAGCCGAAGGTGATATCGCCATCCGCTCCGAGCTGAGTTACTACCGTGTCCTGACCGAGCGTCACCGAGTCGAGGAAGGCGGTCGCCTCACCAGTCACGGTAAACACTCCACCGTTGATCGCCGTCGTGCCGTCGGAGTTGGTCACCACATTGCCCAGCGCCGAGGTGGCACCCACAGCACCACCGAAGGTGGTCGCACCGTTACCTTCGGTGTTCACCTGCAAGTCAAAATTCTCCGAATCAGGAATCGCATCCAACGTGCCTGCAAAGGTGATGTCGTTGCCGGTCACGGTGACCGCCGACGCAATCTGCACAGCCCCGCCGTAGACCTGATCGCCCGAGGTCGAAACCGTGGTCGAGTGACTGACTACTGCGCTGTAGTTCGCTGACACTTCGCCGGCATTGAGTGCCTCACCATAAAAACGGAATTTGGCGATCTCGCCTTCAAAATTGCCTGCTCCCGCCGGAGTGCCTTCGGCGATCGCTCCGGAACTGCCGCCGAGAGCCGCTGTATCACCACCGTCCCAGTCGTTGGCAGAGGCCGTGAGATCGTCCGTGGCAAGGAGAACACCATCCACATAGAGCTGAAGAATATCCGTCGTGCCACTGGCATCGCGATTGTAGACCGCGGTAAGTTGATGAAACTCGCCATCGGCGGCCAGAGCACCGCGAAGTATCTTAATATCCACATTGCCGGGATCGATCACGAATACCGCTTCCTGAGTGACTCCGTCATAAGAAATCGACATGCCGGTTCCGGATCCCCCGGACTCAAACAGCACGTCCACATCGCCATCCGCCACCGGTCGGAACCACAGTTCCCAGGTCGCATCCTTGCTCGAGGGATCACCCGTCAGGTTATCCAGACCATCATTGGTCAGACGGTTGGTGCCGTCAAAGGTATAGGCGTTGTTGATACCCTCCAGCGCGGTATTTGTCGCAGCACCGAACGTAATCCCTGCCCCGACCGGAAAGCGCTCCGAATTGGCGGGAATACCGGCGACACCTTCCCAAATGGCCGAAGTCGCTGCCGTCTCACGATCGGCGTCGAAATTCAATGTCACCTGCCCGACCGGGAGCGGTGGGCCGCCGACGATTGCCGTGCCATTGGCGTCGGTGGTCAGTGAAGTCAGCGCCGTTCCGGCACCGACATTGCCACGCAAATAGGTATCGCCGCCGCCGGGAGTATTTACCGTCAAGGCCTGAGCTCCGTTCAGCGCCCCCCCAAAGATGACATCGCCGGCACCGGCATTGCCAATCGTGAGATCGGCCGTCAGCACTGCCGTTTCGTTAAACGCCAACGTGCCGGCTCCGGCAAGATCAATCGTGCCGGCACCGATTTCCACCGTGCCATCCAGATTGGTAACCAGCGAGGCCAGCGCATCCACAGAACCGATGGCACCGTTGAGGATGGTCGTGCCTCCGCCGACAGTATCCAGAACCAGCGACTGATTGGTTCCGGCACGCGAATCGATGGTCGAAGCGTAGCTGATGTTGTCAGCGCTGACCATGGCATCGCCACCGATGACGACGGCGCCGGCGAAAGTCGCGTCATCGCCCGCAGCCACGGTCGAAGTGGATTGAAAAGTCACCGCCGCTGAGAACAGGGTATTTTCCCTAGTACCGATATCAGCGACTCCGGCAAAATCAGCGTCACCGGTAAACGTCGCATTGACCGAATCGACGCTTGTCGTTGCGCCATCAAAATCACTCGTCGAAGCAAATACTACCTGTTCACTGCTGAGTGTCAGCGAATTGTTCGCGGTAAAGGCATCATTGATGGTGACCGCCAGATCGGTCGCCACCGTCGTTGCATTGAACACGGTGCTTCCATCCGCATTGGTGGTCAAAGCACTGAGCTGTTTCACCCCGCCAATCACCCCGTCAAATCGGGTAACCCCGCCACCGGTGGTATTGACCACCAGCGAGCCGGCTGCGGTCGCACCCCCGTCGGCATCCAACGTTCCGGCAAAGGTCGCCGAAGCTCCGTTCACCGTCACCGCGGAACCCAGCTCTACGGCATTGCCAAATGTCTGTGCACCGACCGTGTTCACCGAAATTTGAGTTTTTCCACCGCTCTGCACGAGGGCAAAATTCTGTTGAATCTGCGCCTGGGTCAGATCGCCGTCGTAGATTCTCATGGCCGCAATTTGACCGTCAAAAGGATCGAAACCCTGAGTCCCGCCGCCGAAACCACCCATGTTGGCACCACCTACGGTACCCAGACCGGAAGGATCTCCGCCGTCCCAGTCGACGATTCCGCCGGGGCGATTCGCAGTGCCGACGGCGACACCGTTGATATACAGCGTGATGACACCATCCGTGCCGTCGTTCACCTCGATCGTTCCCGTGACCTGAATGAAATCAGTGAAATCGTAGCCACCGCCACCAAAGACATTGTCCGGATCGGCAGCCAGATCGTAGCTCACCGAAACAGCGCTGCCTTCAATTTCGTTGAACACCAGCAAACTGTCCTGCAAGCCGAAGCCGGTGCCGGTGCCGCCACCCGTCTCCCAGATGACCTCGTTGCCGCTTAAATCGTCCGGCTTGATCCAGAATTCAAAGGTAACATCACTGCTGTCAACACCCGCGCCTGCCGACGAAGGCGCGGCATCGGTGCCATTCGACTGGAGCAGCAATCCGGCTTGGTTCAAACCGCCGATTCCCGGTAGTGAGTAGGCGGCAGAGATGCCTCCAAAGGCGGAAACCACGGCGTTGTCAAAAGTCACACCGTTGGCCGTGTCGACGAAGAGAGAAAAAGAGTTCGCGCCGTTCAAAGCGCCGGCAAGATCGGTGACCACCTGGTCGTTGCCATCGGCATCAAACGCGGCATCGAAATTCAGGATTGGATTGCCAGCCAGGCCATCCAGATAGGAGCCTCCGGTAACGCGGGTTGTGCCGGTCGCTCCGGTATCGAGCGAAGCCAGCGGAGCATTGGCCCCGACGTCATCCGTGAAGGTCAAAACGCCACTCACCGCAGCGGTAAAAGCCCGCGCCGTCGCGTCGGAGTCAACGGTGCCGTTGAAGGTCACATTGGCAGCCGTTGCCGTGACATCCGCACCGAGAACCACCGAGCCGTTGTAGGTCTGATCAACCAGCGTCGTAACATTCACCGCCAGGTTGATTAACTCCGCGTTGATCGTGATGCTGCCGTCGAGCGAAGCCGGCAGGCTGGAGATGCTGACCGAATCACTGATTGCAGGGTCCGCATTTTCGGTATTCACCACGATGGAATCCACGATACTGGCCAGCACGCGCACCGTGTTTGCATCCGGCCGCGTCAGTTGCGCGCCACTCAGACCCGTGGTGCTGATGACGAAATTCGGATCCGTGATCACATAGTGAGTGCCGTCGAACGAGATATCGAGGCTGTCGCCGGCAGTTTCGGTATTGATATCCGAGATGGTAAGAACCCCGGCGTTAAAACCAACATTGGTTTCCGCTCCGGTATCACCGGCTTCGAACAGGACCACATCGTTGCCGTCGATACCGGTGTAACTGATGACGTAAAGGTTGCCGTCGGCGCTGATTACCGTTGCACCTTCCGCAAGCGGATTGCCGCCCAGGCTGAACGTTCCGGTGATCTGATCCATGCCGGCATTATCGATCACCAGCACGGTCGAACCCGCTGCGGGATCGTTCGCGTCGGTGACCACCAGAGTGGAGGAACCACCCAGAGTCACCGTCTCAGCCGGAACCGTCACCAGAAGCGTGTCGGAGTTGGCACCGTCGACCTGCAGGGAGAACTGACTGTTGATGACGACGTCGGCGTCGACCGTCAGATTGCCGATGCCACCGGCAACCGACGGATCGCCGGTCGCGAGGAAGCCGTTAACCGTCACCGTCGCCGCCGAAGTGATGGTGCCGGTGCCACCGAGAATCGCGCCCCCCGCAACCGTGTAGTCGCCGCCGCCGGTGTGCGTGCCGTTGACCAGCAGCGCACCCGCAGCCACCGTCGTGGCGCCTTGATAGACATTTGTGCCGGTCACCGTCAGCGTGCCGGTGCCGTTCTTGATGAGGTCTCCTGATCCGGAAATCACAGTGCTGAATGTCGTCGTTTCCGTAGGCCGTATTTCGAAACGGTTATTGGTCCCGGTGAGCGAGATGGTGCCCGCCACATTCAAGACCGATCCGCCGCCGGGACCACCCGAACGGAATAAGCCCCCGTTCATCGCCAGGTCGAAGTTCAAGTTCTGATTGCTCCAGGTGGCGAGAGTTCCGTTGGCGTTGACCGTTACCGTCTCCTGCACATTGTTGACGGCATTGCCCCCTTGAACCCCGTAGACGCCATTGTCGACGACGACATTTTTCACCGTCACATTGGAATTAATCCAGACATCATTCGACCCCACTTTGGTGAGCGTGAAATCACCACTGACGGTGCCGCTGTTCAAACCGAAGCGACCACCGGGATTGCCAATCGAAGCGTCGCTGCCCAGAGTCAGATACCTCGGACCGAAATTGGTAGTGCTGACACCACCGTTGTACAGGGCACCTCTTTCACTATCACCCGGAACACCGTCTCCATTGATTTCGATTCGCTCAAGAATCGCCGCTTGAACCCCGTTGATGTCCAGTGCGCCGCCACTGTTGACGATCGTTCCGTCGGTCGAATCGACGCTGCTTCCCAACGAAGTAGCGGTGCCGATTTTGACAACCCCGGCATTGATCGTGGTCACCCCGGAATAGGTATTGGCGTTCGCCAAAGTCAGCGCTCCGGCTCCCGTTTTGGTCAATGATCCCGCGCCGCTGATGACACCTGTCATGCTGCTGTCGTTACCATTGGTATCGATCGTGCCGGTCAAGCCAGTGTTGATGACTACGCTCTGAGGCACAGTCATCGCACCGTTCAGCTGAATGGTGGCCGACCTGGTAAAGGTAATCGTGTTGCCGGCATCTCCCAGAGCACCCGCATTAGCGACGACAAGCGTGCCGTTGCTGTTGTCGAGATCGATGCCGCCAGTGAAACTGTTGGCCGCGTTCGTCAAGGTAAGCACCAGACCGCCCTGATGTTCGAGACCGGTGGTGCCACTGATGATTCCGTTGATCGTCAGATCTCTTTGCAGGAAAATGTCCGACACTCCGGATTGACTCAACTCGACGTCGCCGTCGATGGTAATCGCTCCCGAGGAACTGCCGAAGATGGTGACACCACGGATGATAAAGCGTTGCGTATCGAGGATTAAATCAGAGGCAATGGTCCTGTCGCCAATGGCGATGAACCACTGCTGACCGGAATCGGCGTCGGTCCCGACGCGCACGGTATGTCCGTCTGCGCCGAGCGAGGTGTCAGTTCCCAGAGCCCATCGCGCATTACCTCCGTGAAGGGTAGTCGTTCCGCTCAGACCACTGTTGTCGCCGTTAAAAAAGGCAGCGCCATTGCCCGCCGTTTTACGGAAATTGGCATTCGTCGCGGTGATATCCGCTTCGATCTCGATCGGGTTTGCTTCCGTCCCGAGAGTAGTCCCGGTAGCCTGATTGACGAAAATATTGACGCCGTCCGAAGTCAGGTTCAGCGCGTGACCACCCATCAGGTTAGCCTGCAGGTTGAGCGTTTCGACATCGAGCGTTGCGTCTCCTCCAAAATCAAAATCGACTTCGGTATTCGCCGGCCCCGCAAGAGTCAGCGTGTCGTTGGAACCGGCAGCATCGGGAGCATTGGCGGAAACAACACTCAGTCCCGCAGTAACCAGATTCTTCGGCACACGGATGGTGTTGGCATTCACCACCGTGGCTCCGGCTGTGGTCGTAAACATCGTCAGGTTCGGATCGGTGATGACATAATTCGTGCCATCATCTGTGATGGTGATGTCATCCTGCGAATCGCTGTTGATGTCGGTGACGATCAATTGTCCGCCGACCACCTCGACGGTGGTTTCGACAATTCCGAAGCTGGTCAGCACAACGTCATTGCTGCCCGAAGTGCCGCTGCCCTGATAGTCGATCTGGAATACATAGTCAGCGCCCCCGAACGACACAGTGAAAAACTGTCCATCAGCGTAGTTACCGAACTCACCACTGACCGCATCGGTACCTTCGTTGTCGACCAGCACAAACGTCTGCCCGGACTGCGCCGCGAATTGCAGGCTAAGGTTGAGCGTCGCATTGCCAAGATTGACCACTCCCGCGTCGGTGACGTCGAGTTGGTCGAATTCGCCCGCGTTGGGTCCACCCAGTTCGATATTGAGAGTTGTCGCCGCATCAAAAGTCACGGTCGCCGTACCGAGGTCGTCGGTCGTGTCACCTGCGGAAAGTCCGGGAGCGATCGTGCCGCCAGTCGATACGACCGGTCCGGCAACCGCACCCGTCCCCCCGAGCGTTGCGCCCGTTGCCACCGACACGGTCCCCGTGCCGGTTGCCGAGCCCGCGGTATTGTTGGCCAGCAATGAACCGCCACTGATGTTCGTTGTGCCGGTATAAGTGCTGGCTCCGGCGAGGCTCAGCGTATCGCCACTGCTTTTGTTCAGTGACAGCGCAGCGCTGGCCGCGCCGTTTTGCAGGATGCCGGTGAAGGCTCCACCGGTGACTCCCAGAGTCCAGGTATCCGCCGGGGTCTGATCCGAGCTGCCGACTTGTTCGAAAGTCGTCACCGTGCCGGCCCCGAAGAGACCGCCAATGTTCTCATTCTTATCGATCGCGAAGGTGCCGCCGGCATCGACGGTCACAACGGTGGCATCGCCGATGAGGCTCCCGGCAACCTGGTTCTCCTGCAGAGTCGCGCCGTTGCGGATCGTAATCGATGGCGTTGCTCCCAGCGCATTTGCTGCATTGAGAATCATCGTGCCCCCGTCGACGACGGTATCGCCGGTAAACGTATTATCGGAATTGAGTGTGAAACTCCCGGTTCCAATTTTCGTCAAAGCAAGCCTCACGTCGCCGGGATCGTCCTGAAGGGTGCCTGCAAAGACACTGGTCGCATTTCCGCCGCCCACCGTCAGAACCCACGCCTGACTGCTATCGTTGTTCCCGGCACCGACATCCAACGTGGTGACGAGCCCCTGGCCCGAGAGACCGCCAATGGTCTCATTCTTATCCAGCGCAAAGGTCCCGCCGAGATTTACGACGACATCGGTGGAGTCCCCGATGAGGCTTCCCGCGATTCCATTATCCTGTAGCGTGGCACCACTGAGAATCGTAATTGTCGAAGTCGAGCCGAGAGCATCCGCTGCGTTGAGAATCAGTTTTCCGGCGTTGACCGAAGTTGTCCCGGTGAATGTGTTGGCACCCTCAAGAGTCAATTCGCCGCTGCCGGTTTTGCCGAGATCGAATCTCCGGCCGTTCGCGTTGTTCTCGGAGATAGTACCACTGAAAGTGGTCGTTTCATTCCCGCCACCGACCGTGAGGCTGCGATTCGAGTTGTTGCTCGTCATCTCGATGTTGCCCGCTCCGCTGAGACCTCCGATAACTTCCGTCTTGGGAAGCTGGAACAAGCCACCGGCTTCGATGGTGAGATCGGCCGTGTCGGCGATGAAATTACCCGCCGTCTCGGCCAGCGCGAGGATTGCACCACCCTTCACCGTGATATCGGTAGCGGCATTGGTAACCCCGTTCCGACCGATCAGAAGAGTGCCGGCTTCGACCGTGGTATCTCCCGTATAAGCCATCGCAGCGTTGAGGTGGAAAAGTCCGCTACCTTGCTTGATGAGTTCACCCGTTCCCGAGATCGTTCCGTTTGCCTGTCCCGAGTTGCTGGAAACATCCACGGTGAGTGTATTCACCCCGAGATCGACCGCGCCGTTTACCGTCAAGGTGGTGGCTTCAAGCTCCACCGATGTTCCCAGAACGATAGATCCCGTGTAGGTCTGCGTCGTGCCGGTGACATTGGCATTCAGATTGATCGTCTCCGCATTGACCTCAACCGGTCCAGCAAAAATGAGACTGCTCGAGATCGTAACGGCATCCGTTGCCCCACCCTCATTCGGGTTCGCCGTGTTGATATCGAGACCGCTTGTCACGGCTCCGACCCTGACGTGAATTTCGCTCTCGCTGATCCGTTTGGCATCAGCAGCTCCGACCGTTGTGGTCAACACCAGCGGTGTCGCGCTGATATCTTTAATGACGTAGTAATCGGTGCCGCCGATGTTCGAGATCGAAATCTGAATATTGTCGGCCGACTCGTTGTTGATATCATCAATGACAAGGTTGCCGCCTCCATCGATCGAAATCTCTGTTTCCGCCTCACCGTGCGACGTCAGGACGACATCATTACCGGTTCCCCCCAGATAACTGATCGTGAACACCTGGCCGCCGGAAGTAAAAGCACTGCCTTCAGGCAAATCGACCAGACCGCGGACTCCATCGTTTGTCCGAAATGTCGTCGTGATGGGATCGGCCGCGTCATTGTCAACGATGACAAAGGTCGAACCAACGGCGGGAACAAATCCCAAACTCAAATCGAGCGTCGCATCGTCGAGGCTGACCATCCCGGTAACCACAACCTGATCGTGCCCGGAACCCGGTGTCGTGCCGTTGATGTCGAGACTGAGCATGTCGTCACTGGCCAGATCTAAGTCTCCCTCGATCTGAAGTGTGCCTGATGCTGACAGACCGGGTGCCACGTTTCCGTTGAAGGTGACCGTTGCGCCGGTGATATCCGGACTTGCACCACGGTCGCGAACTTCACCGTTCGCGGAACTTAGCGCAACATCGGCCACGGTAGTGATGCTGTTCACCGTGATATTCCCGTCAGCAGAAAGCCCCACATCGCCGTCTCCACCATCGACAGCGGAATTATCCGCCATGGTGATCGCTCCGCCACTTGCTGCCAATTTTACCAATGGCACGACGCTTATCGAAATATCATCAAGAGCAATATCGCTCCGGTAGCCCGGACTGGTGGTGGTACTGACATCGCCGGCGATACCATCAAAGCGCAGCACGACCTGCGAACTGCCCACAAAGGCACTGAGATCAACGATAGCCTGCTTCCAAACATTGCCCTGATTAGCCGATTCCGAAAACAACTCGCCCGACCATGTCGTTCCACCGTCAGTGCTGGCGTAGACCTTCAATGAGCCCATTTCCGGATTGACGCCCAACATGTGGTAGTAAAACTCCAGGCTGGCGCTCTTCATTGCGCTCAAATCAAAAGCAGGGGAAAGCAGCTCTGCAGTTTCACCCGTCAGCACATTGTCCGAAGTTTCAATATAGAGATACTTTCCGGCAGCCGTGCCGGTGGTGTGATCGGATCCCGGACCGGTGCCTCCGCTTGGCGTCCCGGCGGCATCAGGCGACCAGTCGATCTGATCGGTGCCTTGAACATTTACCCAATTGTTACCCAAAGCGATATTGGTGGCGCCTGCGTTAGTGCTGCCCTGACTGAATGAGTCAAAATCTTCCTGCAAAAGAACGCCGGAATTCAGTCCGGTGATCTGTGCTCCATCGAGGATATTCAGATCATTCCCGGCAGTCATGTTGATGCCCAGGCCGGTCACCGCGGTGTTGGCAGCAATGGTCAGATCGTTGCTACTGGTAATGCTCACCGTAGCGCCACCGGTTACTCCGATAGCGGCTCCGGTTTCACCGATCGTTAAACTGCCGGTATTGGCAATGGCAACGCCTCCGCTGCCGCCAGCCGCCTCCAACTTATTGAGAGAAGTCTCCAACTGATCGCCCACGCCGATTCCGTTGCCTGCCCTTGCGATCAGCACACTCGCCGTCAGATCCGTCCCCGAATCTCCGCCATCCTGAATCGCGCCATTTTTTGAATCAGCGGTAATCGTCGCCGTTGTCGTTACGCTCGAGACCACGATGTTTCCATCAGCCGCGAGTGTCACGGTTCCGTCTCCCGCATTTACGGTCGACCCATCCGCCATGGTGATCGCTCCGCCGGAACCATTGCCGTCACCATCGGCATCGGCGGTGATCGATATATTCGTATTGCCGACCGGATCTCCAAAGACCCGGAAATCATCAATCGATATGTCACCGCGATAACCGCTTCCGGCGACACCTTCGACCCGCAGTCTGAAGTTCTCACTGCCCACGAAACTACTCAGATCGATCGTGGCCAGATTCCACTGGTTGCCCTGATTTCCCGATTGGGTAAACACAGGAGCCGCCGACCATGTCTGTCCGCCGTCAGAACTACCATACACGTTAAGAGTTCCCATTTCGCCATGACCGTTGTCGAACATGTGGTAGTAAAATTCGGCGCTGGCGACCGACTGATCACTAAGATCGATCCGCGGCGAGTAGAGTTGGGCCGCCGGACGGGGAAGGCTTGTGCCGCCAATTCCACTGGAAGTCTCGATATAGAGATAGCTTCCTGAAGCAGTTCCCAGAGTGTGATCTGAACCCGAACTCGCGCCCCCTCCCGGCCCTGTTTCGCCACTCGGCGTTCCCCCGCTGTCAGGCACCCAGTCAATCTCATCCGCCGCAGGCAGCGTCGCATCGCCGGTGTGGATATTTGCCCAGGCAGAAGTAAAGGTTTGCTCGGGTCTGGCACCTGATGTCGGCCCCTGACCAAATTCAGCGTCATTTTCAAAATCCTCCACCAGAAGGTCACCGCTGTCCGCGTAAAAACGGAAATCATCGAGAGAAATATCGCCCTGGTATCCGTCGCCGCGCACGCCCTTGAGTCGCAGCTGAAACGCCGCCGAACCGTCGAACTGCGAGAGGTCAAGCGCAGCCTGTTTCCAGGCATTTCCCTGCTCTCCGGAAACGACCAGAAGTTCTGCCCAGGTCGTCCCGCCATTTCCGCTGCCCTCTACCACCAGCTCACCGATGTTCTCGCCATACATGTGATAGTAGAATTCGACCGCGGCGTTTGTCTCGCCCGTCAAGTCAAGCATCGGTGAAAGCAGATAGGCGAATTCCCCTTCCCGCGGCGACGACGTCTCGACATAAAGATAGGTCCCGGTGGATGTCCCGGTGGTGTGATCGGAGGATGGCCCGGTATTTCCACTGGGAGTCGATCCCTTGTCCGAAACGAAATCGAGTGTTTCGAGTTGGAGATTTTCCCAGCCATTGTCCAACGCGATGTTGTTCAATCCCGGAGTCGAGCTGCCCGATGTGAATCCTTCAAAATTCTCCGCGAGTAGCACCACATTTCCGGTAGCGGTCGCCGGTCCGGCAATCGATGTTGCCGAAGTCAGGTTGACATCATTGTCCGCCGACAAGTCGATATTGCCACCGATCAAAGTGGCATCGTTGAGATTGAGATCATTGCCACTCGCTATCGTCAGAAGATGCGATCCGGCGTTGATCGTGCCGCCAAGGTCGGCATTGCCGGAAATGGTTTTCAGCGTGATCGCTCCATCCGCGGTAACCACGGATGAACTCGAATCGATCGCCAACTGAAGCGCACTGGTCGTGCTCGAACTCCTGCCCGTAATCCGGACATCGCCCGACGCCGTGGTCGACAATGCGGCTCCGACAAGGCTCACTCCCACCCCTGAGGAGGATCGCCCGAAAAGTTCGATGTCACCGGCTTCCGTAGTCACGTCCGCCTCGAGCAGGATGCCCGTGATTGAACCGCCTGCGATCGAGCTCATCTTAACCGTCCCTGCTCCGGTAGTCGTGATCGCACCTCCCACGTGAATCCCTCTCGAGGTCGCGGTCAAAGTGACGTCGCCCCCGCCACCGGCGATGCCTCCCGATATGTTAATTTCCTGGCCAGAGACAGAGAGTCGGTTACCGCCATTGGTCACGGCCTCCACCAGGGTGATGGTGTTGCCCGAAAGCGACCGGTTCCCGACCAGCGACACGGCGTCGTTGTAGGTCTGGTTGCCACTGGTGATAACACTTCCCCCCAGAACGACCGAGCCATCCGCGTTCGTCGTCAACGACGCCAGATCGAAGACACCCCCCACGGTACTTCCGAACGTCGTCACGCCACTGCCGCTGGTATTCACCTCCAGGGTACGCCTTGTCGCGTCAGAATCGGAATTCAAGAAATTGCCAAAGGTGATATTCGTTCCGGTCAGGATCACATCCGCAAACAGCGTCACCTTACCATCGAAGGTTTGTTCGCCGGTCGTCGTCACGTCCGTTCCGATATTGATCGTCTCGGCGTGAATTTCCAAATTCCCTGCAAGCGATGCAGGCAGACTGATCACCGTCACAACATCATCCACGGTGGCGGCCGTGGGATTCGCAGTTCCGACGATAATGCCACCGCTCACCGATGACACCTTCACGTGAACTTCATTGGCGCTCACCTGGGTTGCGTCCGCTACCCCGAGAGCTGTCGTCAGCAAAAGTGGGGTCGGATTCGTGTCTTTAACGACATAGTAATCGGTGCCCGCGATATTCTGCACCGAGATTTCCAATAGATCCGCTGACTCGTTGCTGATGTCGTTGATCACAAGGTTGCCCGAACCATCAATGTCGACACTCGTTTCGGCGATGCCAAGACTTGCCAACACGACATTGTTGCCGGCCGTTGTTCCGTCTTCCGTGTTGTAGCTGATTTGAAATACGTAGCGATCCCCGAGGTAGCTTGATTCAAAGATATGCCCCTCGGGCAGTCCCGTAAAAGTGCCGACCACGGCATCCGCCGTTCCGTCGTTATCGACCAGCACAAAACTCTGTCCCGCCGCGGCGGCAAAATTCAGCGTCAGGGCAAGCGTGCTTCCGCTCAGGTCCAGAATTCCGTTGTTGTCACCGCTCAAGGTATCGGCAACAACCAGCTGGTCGTGGCCCCCCACAACCCCGGCTCCGGCGACACCATCCAGCTGAATTTGAATTTCACCACCGCTGGCAGTGAAGTCGCCCCGGATCGTAGTATCATCTACCGCCCCGTCGGCGCCGATCTGCAAAATACCTCCCTGTTGCGTGGTATTGAATCCGATGACCTCAACATCCTTCAGAGTTCCATCGGTGAAGGCAAAGGTCTCTGTGCCGCCGCCTTCGGTGAACGTTCCACCCTGAAGATCGAGGACGCCGCCACCTAATCGAAGAGTACCTGTCGTGTTGGCATCGTTAGTCGAGTTGCCGCCACTTCGATCGGTGTCCGCCAGCACAACCGATACCGCCGTAACCGTTCCGGCATCGTATCGAAGCTCGCCCTTACCACTGCCGGAGCCTCCGTAGTGGAGACCTATCAAAACTTCATCCAGAGTGGCGTTGAAGGTGCCGCCGCTAAGGTTCAACAGACTGGACTGAGGCGCCGTTCCTGTGGTCGAACCGGTGCGGAACGTATCGTTGTCGCCGACTCGAAGATCGGCTTCAACGTTGACGTTTCCGGTTAAAGTCAACGTACCTCCAGCCACGATATCCACGGTCGCAGCACTTTTCAGATCGCCGACGACCAAAGTGTCGACGTCAAAGGTGTTCATCGCGCCTCCCAGGTGGAGATAAGTTCGTACGCCACCCTGATTACTGGCAGATAGCGTGTACCCCAGCCTGACGCTGTCAGCGACAACCGCATTGTCGCCGGCAGCCGACAAGGTCAATGTGCCCTCGGTGCTGCCATAGCTCACTTGACTCGTCAGGTCGGTGTATCCAGCCCAAACGTCACTAACGGCAATAGTCACCGAATCCGCGTTGGCAAAGTTCACCACTCCCCTTGTCGCACCGGTAATCGTGGTGGTGTCGCGATATCCAATCAGCAACCGGCCGCTACCGTCGCCGACAACGACGTCTCCGCCGTTCACGGTGAGCGTCGCAGATCCGATATTTTCGCCGACGAGCAGATCATCCACCGCAAAGCCACCCGCGTTGACCGTGAACGTTCCGTCGACAAAATTAATCGCGCTGCCGCCACCACCGTCAGACACCCCGTTGACTACTGTAAAGTTACCGCCTGACTGATTGATGGTTCCGGTAGTGTTGGCCGGATTGGATCCGGTCGACTGCGCCAATGTCACCGTGTTGGCATTGATCGTTCCGGTAGCAAAACTGAGAATGCCCTTGCCGCTTCCCGACAGGGAGATGTGTCGCCCGATCAAAAGATCGTCGATGAATAAATCGAGCATTGAAGCCGCGCTCAAATCCATATGACTGGTTTGAGGGCTGGTTCCGGTGCCCGAAGTATTCCTGCCAATGTTCAGATCCGCCCGCGAGCTTCCGTCTGCCGCACGCAGGATCAAAGAACCACCTGCAACCATGCCGACACTGCCGGCGCTCTTCGCGTCGCCGACGGTCCAGGTATTGACATTGATCGAGTTGCTTGATCCTCCGAGAATCAAATCACTGATCACGCTTTGATTGCTCCCCGTTCCGGTAAAACCCTGCTGCAAAAGCGTCGCCGTAATCGAATTGACGCCTGCTGCGGACAGGGTCAGATCACCCTGACTTGCTCCTCCGTTGGTGGTGTCTGTGCCCAGCAAAACATTGGTGACATTGATCGTCACCGCGGTCGCTGCGCTGAAATTCGCTACCCCGGTGATCGTTCCGGCGCCCGAAGTCCGCCGTCCCACTTCGAAATTCCCGTCTCCATCCCCGACCACCACAGCTCCACCGCTGACGGTCAGATTTGCGGTTCCCGAATCCGACCCCACGCGCGCCGTATCCGTTGATAGTCCGTTCTGAAAATCAATCGTTCCCGTATCAGTCAGTAACAGGAACCCGATGCCACTTGCCGCTCCCGCAATCGTTCCATTGCCTGAACCGGTGGTAATGCTCAAATCGTTGGCACCGCCGGTGAGCGTTCCCGTGATGCTTACCGCACCGCTCACATCGGAAGTATCGAGAAGCACATTGCTGGAAAGCGTTACGGCGCCATTGAAGGTAATCGCATTCGCCTTTACACCGCCCGCTACATTGATGCTCTCTGCATTCACCGTAACCGCTCCGTTAATGTCGGCCGGCAGGCTCGCAATCGTCACCGTATCCGCCTCGGTAGCCGCGTTCGGATTCGCCGTGTTGACCACCACTGAAGTGACGATCCCAGCGTCAACCCGCACCGTATTGGCATCGGGCCGCCAAAATTGCCCGGGCAGGAAGCCAGTGGTTTTCAAAACCAGATTGGGATCACTGATCACATACTCATCCGTCCCGCCGTCATACGAAATCGAGATATCATCCGCATTCTCAGTGTTGATATCCGAAATCGTCAAAACCCCACCTGACAGAGCCACATCTGTCTGAGCGGCTCCGGCAAAAAGAACCACATCGTTGCCGTCGCCCCCCGCATAACTGATTGTGTAAACTTCCCCATCATCGTCGGTGACAGTAGAACCTTCAGCGCTGCCGAAGAAAGTTCCGATCACCACATCGCTGCCGTCATTGGCGATCAAAGTGATCGTCGAACCGAACGGAACGTTGCCGGTTCCCGCAGTCAATTCATCGAGATCGAGAATGGCAGCTGCTCCTAAAGTCACCGATCCGGTCACGTCCGTAAGATCTGCGCTGATCGCACCGTTGATCTCGAAAGTGTAGGTGCCGTTGATGGCAAGATTATCCTGCACCGTCAGCGTGCCGATCCCGCCAACGCCCGGCGAAAGTCCACCACCTGTCTTGACGACAACATCTGCGTCGGTCGTCCCGGTTCCACCGAGAATGGCTCCGCTTTCGACCGTGTAGGTAGCGCCACCGGTATGCGTCCCATTGAGCAACAGAGTTCCCGCATTGATCCCCGTAACACCTGCGTAAGTATTGTTGGTTCCGGACAGGGTCACGGTCTTGACGCCGATTTTGTTGAACCCGCCGACACCTTCGAGATTGCCACTGATGACAAGATCCCGCTGATTGACCGTCGAACCTTGATTCGCTCCGATGCTGGCCAGGCCGTTCAGCGTTACCGTTCCATTGATCACCGTTGCATAGCTAGCCGCGCTGCTCGAAGTCAGTAGCGCACCGCCTGCCAGAACCACGTCGACTTCGTGAGTCTGATTATTGGACCAGAAGTCGAGATTGGCGCCACTCGAGACACTGATCGTTCCCGCTCCATCAAAATCAGTGATCCCTTCAAGTCGGAAAATCCCCTGACTGACAATCACCGATCCGTGATTGAGGATCGTGGTGTTAACCAGAGGAAATTCCCTCGAGCCAAGCTTGGTCAGGGTGAAGCCGCCCATGTCAAAGGTCGACGCCCCGCCGGTATTGCGCATGTCCCACCGGGTATCGGCGCGGAAAGTGGTGTCACCGGTGAGCGTGATTCTGCGGAAAGCACTCGTCTGCCCTCCGCCGGTATTGATGATCGCTCCGATACCTCCGGCACCGGTTCCCTGCACTTCGATCAATTCGTTGCCGTTGGCACCGGCCCGGTTGCCGCCGATGTCGAGCGTACCACCGTTGATCACCGTTTTCCCGGCTTCGCTGCCAAGCGCTGAGTTGTTGCCCAGTTTCAGGATACCGGCGCTTATCGAACTGTCTCCGCTGTAAGTGTTGGTTCCCGAAAGCGTGAACGTGCCGGCGCCGGTCTTGGCCAAACCGCCACTGCCGGAGATGATGCCGGCGAAAGTGGTCGTGGAATCGTCTTCGCCCGTGGTCAGCGTGTTCGCTCCCAAAATGACCGCACCACCAACGGCGCCGCCACCGGCGAGCGAACCGATGGTTTCGTCGTTGACCAGATTGAGAGTCACACCGGCTGCGTTGGCCAAAATAACGGCTGTGGTATCCGCAAGCGCAGAACCCCCGCTCAGGCTGAGCACACCTTCACTCACCGTCGCCGTCCCGGTGAAAGAATTTGTCCCCGAAAGAGTCAACGTCCCGGTTCCCATTTTTGCCAGAGAACCACTGCCGCTCAGATCACCGGAGAACGTCGTCGAATCGTTGTTGCCCACCGAAACCGCTACCGCTGCAGTGGATGCATTCTCCAATACGAAACTATTAGAGCCGGTGAGACCTCCGAAAGTTGCCGCCGTCAGCGTGCCGAAATTAAGGCTGCCTACGGTGGTGGTCCGGGTGTCAAAGGTCGCATTCTGCAATGCGAGGCTGTTATCAAGCGTGAAGGTCCCCAGATCGATCATTTGCACCGTGCCACTGAAGGTGTTGGCAGCACCGAACTCGATGGATCGCGCTGCGTTGTTTCCATCGAGGACAATGGTTCCCGTTCCGGAAATCACGCTTTCGATATTCACATCGCTGGTGTTGGCGTTGAATCCTGCATTGCGAATGGTTGCCGTTCCACCGTTGACGTGAATCGTGCCTCTATAGATGTTGGCCGACGACGGGGTTCCATTGGATCCGTGACGCAGCAGAGCATTGCCATTGAGAGTGATATCGGCAGTGATGGTCCGTCCGGGACTGTTGTTGTAGGCGTAAATCCCGAAGGATGTTCCATCGTTGACCGCAATGGAACTCAGCGTCATATCGTTCTGCTCAATGTAGGCGTTGCCGGCTTCAATCACGAGAGACCCCGAGGGACTGTTGACCGCAGAGCGGAAGGCAAGACTATCGCCGCCAGTTTTGGTCAGGGTATAGGTGCCAAAATTGATGGTGCCACCGACATCAAATCGGGCCGGCGTATTGATCGTGGCGTTGCCGGTTAATGTCAGTCCACTGACGGCGACAGACCCGTAAAATGCGCCGGAGGAATTGATCAAAGCCCCCTGCCCGGCTGAACCGGTACCTTCGATGAAGTAAACGCGATTACTTGCCGTTGCCACGCTGCCACTGAGGAAGGTCAAATCAACCGTCGCTCCACTTTCGACGGTGACCGTGCCGCTCGGCAAAGCATCGTTGGCCCCCCAGGCGAGAATGCCCGCTTTGACCAGCGTGGTGCCTGTGGCAGAACTGCCGGCACCGGACAGCGTCAGTTTGCCGGTGCCCTGCTTAACCAGACTGCCTGATCCCGATAATGCGCCGGAGGCAATACTGTCCGTACCGCTGACCGTCACCGTCAGACTGTTCGCCGCCAGCGCCACGGTCGAAGCAAAGCTCACGTCGCCGGCAGTGATCGCGACAGAAGTCCCGAGCGTCACCGCGCCGCTGTAGGTCTGGTCGCCGGAGCCGGTGTCAACCGAGCTGCCATTTATATTGATAGTTTCCAGGTTAAACACCACCTCGGTGTTGCTAGCCGACAAATCGAGTGCGTTGGACACGATCAGACTGTCCGCGCCGCCGCCACCATTGATGGTCAACGAGCCCGTGGGCTTGGTAAATGTGGTCAGCTCAAAGGTGCCCCCGGAGCTGAGCGTAAACGTCGCGCCGTTGTCGGTCAGCGTCGCCACGTCATCGGTGGCCGGCAGATTCAAAATCACATCCGTCGCCGTGCCCGAGTTCACGATCGGCTCCAGCCCCGTGTAGGTGATCAGTCCCTGACCGGTAAACTGAATCGTGCCGTCGTTGGCGTTGGTGTAGCTGTAGGTGGCGGTGGCAAAGCTGCCGCCGGTGATGACCAGCTGATCGCCCGGATCGGTCGAAGTCTGTCCCTGGCCGTTAAAAGTGATCGCCCGGCCACCGAAGTTGGTTCCTGCTGAATAGTCAATCTCCAGCGTGTCGTTGCCGCCGGCGCTGTTGACGAGGATCGCTCCTGTGAAACTCGCCAGTGGGATGGTCACAGTGGTCGTACCGCCACCGGTCGCACCTGCGATGCCGCCGTCGCCGAGGGCGTTGCCACTGTTGTCGGTGATGGTCAGGTTGGCGCCATCGCTGCTCAGCACATACTCGTTGGCGATGGTGCCGTCG
>CBDULB010000047.1:0-39752 GCA_965367965.1 uncultured bacterium
GAGGCCGAGCAGACCCTGGCGAACAACAATCGGCAGACCTTAATTATTTCTGTGGGGATTGCAGTGGCTCTGGGCGTAGTCGGCTTCGTATTTGCGAAACGTTGACACCGGGCCGTGCTCCCGATATTTTGTAACCATTAGAGAATCCCCGGTCGCACCTGTATTGCGGCCCCTTCAGCCGCTGCTGTCATGATCCAAGCCAAAACCGAAAACATCGCGCACATCGATGGCGTCGCCCAGCCTTTCGAGCCGGGGGATACCCTGCTGAATTTTATCGATCGGCAGAAGGGCAGAGGCCATGTGCCGACGCTGTGTGATGCGCCGCAGCTCGAGCCCTATGGAGCCTGTCGAGTGTGTTCGGTTGAGATCGCTCAGACCGCCGATGGTCCACGTCGGGTAGTGGCTTCGTGTCACACGCCGCTGAGTCCGGGCTTGCACGTCTTTACCGAATCGAAAAATGTGCGCCGGCTGCGCAAGAACATTGTCGAACTGGTGCTCACGGATCACCCGCTGGATTGCCTGACCTGCGAGGTCAACGGCAACTGCGAACTGCAGGACGTTGCCGCCAGGGTCGGCATTCGCGGGGTGCGCTATCCGCAGGGTAAAAATCATCTCGATCGCACCAAGGATTTGAGTCATCCGTACATGACTTCGGATCTTTCCAAATGCATCAACTGCTCGCGCTGTGTGCGCGCCTGTGACGAAGTTCAGGGCCAGTTCGTGCTGAGCATGCACGGTCGTGGTTTTGATGCGCGCATCATCAAGGGCATGGATCAGAGCTTTAACGAGTCGGACTGCGTCTCGTGCGGCGCCTGTTCACAGGCCTGTCCGACTTCGGCGATCTCGGATGTGTTTGCGTCGAAGGCGATTGAGGCAACCAAGAGCACCCGCACCATCTGCACCTACTGTGGTGTCGGTTGCAATCTCGAGGTGGCGACCAAGGGCGGCGAAATTCTTTCCATTCAGGCTCCGGTCGGTGCTGAGGTCAACAATGCGCACACTTGTTTGAAAGGCCGCTACGCCTTCAAATTTTACGATCATCCCGATCGCCTGCGCACCCCGTTGATTCGCACCAACGGCCACTTCGAGGAAGCCACCTGGGATGAGGCCTACGATCACATCGCCGAAAACCTGACCCGCATTAAGCAGGAAAATGGACCGGATTCGATCGCCGGTATTTCGTCGGCGCGCTGCACCAATGAGGAAAACTACCTCATGCAGAAATTCATCCGCGCGGTCATCGGCACCAACAACATCGATTGCTGTGCACGGGTCTGCCACTCGCCGACCGCGTGGGGCATGCAGAAGAGTTTCGGCACCGGAGCGGCGACCAATTCAGTGGTCGATTTGAAATACACCGATTGCATTCTGATCATCGGCGCCAACCCCACGCAGGGGCATCCGGTGACCGGCGCGAAGATCAAACAGCGCCTGATGAAAGGCGTGCCGGGTATCGTCATCGATCCGCGTGAGATCGAGATCACGCCGTACGCCAAGTATCATCTGCAACTGCGCCCGGGCACCAATGTCGCGATGCTGAACATGTTCAGCTACTACATCTGGGAAGCCGGCCTGATCGATGAAAAGTTCATCAGCAGTCGTTGCGAGAACTGGGAGGAATTCAAAGCCGGTCTCGAGTCGCTCGATCTCGACGAGCTGGAACGCATCACCGGTGTCGACAAGGAACTCTGCAAAGCGGCGGCGATCGAATACGCCAGCGCCGATGCGGCCATGAGTTTTCACGGCCTCGGGGTGACCGAGCATTCTCAGGGTGCTAAGACAGTGATGATGGTCGCCAATCTGGCGATGATGACCGGCAACATCGGTCGTCCCGGTGTCGGCGTAAATCCACTGCGCGGGCAGAACAATGTGCAGGGTGCCGCCGACATGGGCTGCCAACCGCATCAGGGCGCCGGTTATTTCAACGTCACCGACCGCAAGGTGAACGAGATGTACGAGAAATTTTACGGCATGCCGATGTCCGACGAGATCGGCATGAAGATTCCGCAGATGTTCAATGCGGCGCTCGACGGACGGCTCAAGGCGCTGTGGTTGATGGGCGAGGACGTGGTCCAGACCGATCCCAACTCAGAGCATGTCAAGGCGGCCATGAATGCGCTCGACTTTCTGGTCGTGCAGGAAATTTTCATGACCGAGACCGCGCAGTTTGCCAATGTGATTCTGCCGGCCACCTCGTTCCTGGAAAAATCCGGCACCTTCACCAACGCCGAGCGGCGCGTGCAGAAAGTCAACGCTGCCGTGCCTCCGCTCGAGGGCACGCGCTCCGACGGTCAGATCATCGTCGATATCATGAACCGCATGGGCTTTGCGCAACCCGATTACACTCCTGAAGGCATGCTTGCAGAAGTGGCCGGTGTGGTGCCGTTTTTCGCCGGCGCGACCTGGGAAAATCTCGGTGAGAACGGCAAGCAGTGGCCGATCAAACCCGGGGGCGAAGACACGCCTCTGCTGCACATTGACGAATTCAAACGCGGTCTCGGAAAATTTCATTTCTTCGAGTGGAAGGAGTCGGCCGAACTCGAACAGAATGGCGAGAAGTTTCCGTTCATCCTCACTACCGGGCGTCTGCTTGAGCATTACAACTGCGGCACCATGACCCGGCGCACCGGCAACGGCGAGATCGTCACCAAGGATGTGCTGGCGATCAATCCGGTCGATGCCGAAAAGCGCGAGATTGCGACCGGCGATTTTGTGCGCCTGTTTTCAGCGCGCGGCGAGGTCACGCTCGAAGCCTCCGTATCCGACGAGGTCAAACCGGGCATTCTCTACACCACCTTTCATTTCCCTGATGCGATGGTCAACAACGTCACCAGCGACGTGGTCGACGGCGATACCATGTGCCCCGAGTACAAGGTCACGGCGGCGGACATCGAAAAGGTCGGCGCGCCGGAAGTCACGGCAGCGAAGGCGGAAGTGCCGAGCGAGGTTTTTGCGAAGTAGCCGACTAGCGTTTGCGTTCGCTGCCACCGGGTTCCACCCATTTGCCGGTCTGCACGTCTTTCGATCCTGATTTTGTTTCGAAGACGACCTTGCCGTCCTTGACGATGCGCACTTCGATACCTTCGAGGTCGTCGCTCTTTTCGTCCTTGGTGCCGTCGGTGTAATACCACCCCGGTGCCAGTTCGCTTTTATTGACGGGTACCGTTTCGGTGAGGACTTCGATTTCTTTCAGGTAGCCGATCTTGCCAATCCCGGATTTGCCGGCACGGATCAGGTTCTGGCGGTTCGCGGTCATTCCTTGATGCTGGCTGCGGGCTTCGTCAGCATTCGCCCGCGCGGTTTTGACGAGGTTGTAGTGCAGTTCAAGGTCGGTCAGGTCAGCTCCGTCGATGCCTACCTTCGAGCGGTTTTCGATTTTCACTTTGTAGCGCCAGTCTTCGTAGACAACGACGGTGTTGCCTTCAGTTCGTTTGCTTCGCCGGGTTCGTTCGCGACTGAAGTCGACATCGAAATCATAGCTGTATTCGGGGGGATGATCCTCCCGCCACTTGCTGATGAATTTCTGATCGTCTTTCGAGAAAAATTTGATACCGGCCGTCACCTCGCGTGCATCCGCCAGCTTCAAGGTGACATCGGTTGCGGTCGCAGACAGGATGGTTGCGTTGATCGTGGCTCCGCTCGAGTTGGTGAACTCCCGCATTTCCTGTGCCTGTGCCGGTGCACCGGCGCAGAGGAACATTAGAGTCGAGGCGAGAAAACTCAGGCGACTGATTGTGGTAAACGACTTCATAATTATCCAACTGGTTGGTTAGTGCCAATGAAATCACAACACAGCAGGGTAGCCGAGTCAACGGCGAGTTGGCGGTAGGGGAAAGCCTCAGTAGGCTGCTTCGCCGCGGAGCAGGGGGATCGCCGTGTGGTTTACTGCAAGTCCCCGGTCAGATTGCCGGGGGGGCACATTTAGACTTGGGAAGAAGCCGTATATCGGGCTACAATCGACGCTGCGAGATCATGCGCCGGAGGAATTATTTAACGCAATCGGAGGCGGGCCGGCAACGGTACCGCGCCGCCATGTTGTCGATGGTCATCGGCTTGTCATGGAGTGCTGTCGGCGCTCAGGACCGCCTGCCTGCGCCTTCCAGTGACAATGCGGCGCCGCCGACGGTGCAGTCGTCGGCACGCAACATTGGTGCCGTCGGCGATGAAAAATCCACCTCGTCGGCGGTGAGCAACCAGTTCGATGTGCTGGCCGACAGTCTTTCCGACCGGGCGGCTCTGGCGACGTTCGCCAAATCGGTGAACGAGGATTTCGATCGATTGTTCGACATGAATGCGGATTGGCGTGTGCCGATCCGCCTGCAGTTATTCAAGGGGCTCGGTACCGAGTTGGGGGAGCAGGAGTCGCGCACCGAAGTGGAGTATTTTGACGATGCCCGGGAGTTCACCATCGTGCTTCATTTGAAGCTGCCGGAGGGCTTTTCCAATCGATGGCTGGAGCGCGAGATTGTGCGGGTGTTGCTGTTGGAGCAAATGCTCTCCGGGAATAATTCCGAGGAAACTGCCAGGGGAAGTTTGAATGTTCCGTTCTGGCTGTCGACCGGTGTTCTCGAAGCGATTGCGCATCGCAGCCGGGGGCGGCCGAGCGACATTTACTCACGCCTGGTCAGGTCGCGGCAGATGCTGCCGATTGAGCAGTTGTTGGCATCATCGGAGCAGGAGGTGGGCGATGATGCCTTGTCGGATTCCGTGTTTCGAGCCTCGGCGGCAGCGTTGGTGGAAGCATTGCTGGAGCAGGAAAACGGTCGGCAGAATCTGCGTAACTGGCTGTCGGATTTGCCCCTGCAGAGGGACAACTTGACCGCCCTGTTTCGTCAGCATTTTCCGGGTTTGCGCAGCGGCGAAGCTTCGCTGTCCAAGTGGTGGGCTCTGCAGGTGGCGTCGATGGGACAGTTGCAGGCGCTCGAGTATTACGACGTTACTGAGACCGAGAAAGCGATCGATGCCGCCCTGCAAATTCAGCTGCCCAGCATCGCGCGCGGCACCGATGGCGATGCGGTTCGCGACGGCGAGGCCGGAGTCGTTAAGCGTGTATTGGGATGGCTTTCCAGCGACGATGAGGCTGCGTTCACCGCAGGCCGATTGCACGACTACGAGAGATTTTTTGATCATCCCAAGGCACCGGTCGTGCTCGAAAATTGCCGGCAGGCATTGGAGGGGGTGCGGGTGCGCTGTTTTCCGCTGTATCGTCCGATCATCGATCAGTATCAAACCGCAGTTGAACGACTGATGAAAGGCGATCAGGGAGGTGTCGGGAAACTGCTTGCCGAAGGCGACGAGTTGCGTGCCCAGATTCGGTCAGTGATGACCCGCGCGAGTGATTTTATGAACTATTACGAGGCGACTCAAGTCGGTGAACGCAGTGGTGACTTCAAGGGCTATCACGAACTGCTCGATCAGATGCGTTCGCAAAAACCGAAGCCGCGCGGCGATCAGATCTCCACCCATCTCGACGAGTTGGAGCGTGAGTTTAAATGAGTGCGCGGTTCTGCTTCTCGCGGTTTTTTATGATTCCGACCAGGCTACCATCTTATGTTGCAGGCTCTGACTGATCGCGAACGCCGCACTCTGCTGGCGATCCTGGCCGTGCTGGCGTTGGGCGCGGCGGTGAAGCTGTGGCGATGGAAGGCAGAGCAGAAGGTCGAACGGGCGCAGGCCGTTGAGGTAGTGCAGATGGAGCGGCGGGCAGGCTGTTGAAAATGGGCAGCTGACCCGGTTCACTTTTCCGGCATACGCCTCGAATTCCTCAACACTCGCAAATGAGTTGCCGCATCCGTGTTTCGTCACTTGACGCTAACCTTGGTTGTGTGCAGCCTCCGGAAAATCGATATTTATGAATAGCTCAACATCCATTGCAGGTGAATCCACGTGGTCATTTCGTCAGCTAACAATGATCACGCTCGGTCTTGCGCTCTCAATGGTCCTGTTAAGTAGTTGTACTACCGGGCGCTATGTTTGCGCCAATACGGGAGCAGAGCTCACGCGGATGGATTTCGGTAGGCCGAGCGAACTTTACAGAGATTATACCCTGACCTGGAGTGGCGGTATCGACGAAAACGGCAAGGCGATCGGCGAAGGTAAGCAGGTTTGGACGGAAAACGCAGGCAATCGAATAGAGGAATTCGACACGGTCATGAAGGATGGCTACCTGAACGGCTTCACCACCTATCGTTTTATTGCCAACGGCGTGCTGCAAAAGAAAGAGCAGGGCCACTTCGTTCGGGGCATCAAAGAGGGCGAGCACGAGCAGTGGTGGTACAACAAAGGTCCCCGCGGAATCGGCTACCAGAAGTTCTTTTATACCAACGGTCACGCCACAAAGATGTTCCGGCGATACAACAGCGGCGGATGGAAGGATGTGCAGTTTGCTGCTGACGGATCGACTTTTTCGGAACGAGAATACAGCAAAGACGGTGCGTTGCTGAGTGACAGCACCCCGGGCATTGCATCGTCCTACCAATCCGATGATTCCGATGCATCGGACATCATTGGCACGATGTTCGCCCTCGGTGGTGCGGCGGGCGGAGACGCTTCGGTGACTGCTGCCGGTCTGCAGATGATGGCCGGAGACGACGCTGGCGCAGTTCAGACCCTGCAACAGAACGCCACCCGATCAGGCGCGGCAGGCAGTCTTCCGGGAAGTTCATCGGCGGCACTGGCAGGTGCTTCGTCAGGAGCAGGAGCTGGTGGAAACAAGGCCAATTTGATTGATAGCTACGGTCTGGGACGTTATCGCAGCAATGGCGGACAGATCGGTAGCTATATCAGTGCCGCCGACAGATCCTATTCGGACTACAAAAAATCGGGGGAGAAGAATTATTATATTCGCCATCGCGAATATGCCGATCTTGCCCGGCAGTTTCATCAGCAAACGTCGACGCGCGGTACGCGTATCGGGGGGTGAGCCGGCTATGCTGCCGGGAACTGAGCAGGGCTCACCAATCGATGGAAATCGCTTTCGTTCCTTGACGATGGCGGCAAGCTGCGGCGATGGTGGGCGAGAGCGTTGACTGCCTTTTTGCCGCTCGATTGCTTCCCCTTCAGCCTTTTTTTTAACGATGCACGAAATTTCTTTCGAAGACGCGGTGCAAGTCATCTGCGAACGCGACAAGCGGCTCGACCGCGATGCCTACTACTTTCTCCGTGAAGCGCTCGACGCCACGGTCAAGTCGCTGCGCAGCGACGAAACGCCGGAGCATCAGCACGTCAATGGTGGTGAGCTGCTTGATGGACTGCGCGACTACGCTCTGGAAAAGTTCGGCCCGATGGCGGCGACCGTGCTCGAATCGTGGGGGCTGCGCAAGACCGATGACATCGGACAGATGGTGTTTCAGTTGATCGAGATCGGCGCCTTCGGGCAGTCCGAAGAAGATCGTCCGGAAGATTTTGTCAATCGCTACACCTTTGACGAGGCGTTTCGCGCGCCGTTCCGACCGAAGGGCACGCGTCTTCAAAGGCAGCGCCGGCAGGCCGCTGCGTCCGCCACCGAATCTGAATCGAAGTCCAAATCGGACGTGGAGCAGAAAGCTCCCGCCGGCCGTCAGGATTCGTCTTCCTCCACGTCGACCAGCGACGAGCCCGAACTTCTCTGATTTTGAGCGTGGCTGGAGGGGCAGAGGACGAAACGCTGAGTTTCGCCGGAGCGGGTGGCAGCGTCCGGACTTTGGACAATGGCATCGAGTTGCTGGTCTGCGAGGACCATGCGGCGCCGGTGGTCAGCTTGCAGGCCTGGTGCCGGGCGGGCAGTATTCACGAGGGTGACTGGCTCGGCGGTGGTCTGTCGCACTTTCTCGAGCACATGCTGTTCAAGGGCACCGGCCGGCGCGACGGCAATCAGATCGCGCAGGAGGTGCAGGCGGCGGGTGGCTATATCAATGCCTACACGTCGTTTGACCGCACCGTCTACTGGATCGATGCACCGTCGACCGGCTTCGAAGCCTGTCTGGATGTGTTGTGCGACACGGTATCCAACGCGGCCCTGCCGGTCGAAGATTTTGAAAAAGAGCAGGAGGTCATTCGGCGTGAATTTGCGATGGGCGACGACCAACCGGAGTCGGTTCTCGGCAAGCGCCTGTTCGAAACGGCGTTTGCGCTGCACCCTTGCCGGCATCCGGTGATCGGCCATCTGGATTTGTTCAACCAGCTGACGCGCGATGATCTGGCGGATTATTATCACCGCCAGTACACGCCGGATAACCTTTTTATGGTCGTTGCCGGCGACGTCGATGCCGACCGGGTTGAGGAACTGATCGCGGAGCACTTCAAAAATTTCCATCGCCGACGTCGTGAGCACGCCAGCGAACCTGACCCCGAACCGCGTCAACTGGGGCGCCGCGAGCGTCACGAAAGTTTTGCCACGGAAGTTAGTCGCCTGCGCATGGCGTGGCGCATACCCGGGGTGACGCATCCCGATCTGGCGGCGCTGGATGTGCTGGCGACATTGCTGGGACACGGCCGCAGCTCGCGTTTGTATCGGCGCTTGCGCGAAGAGCTTGAGCTGACCCGATCGGTAGGCGCTTATGCCTACACGCCATCGACCGACGGACTGTTCATCATCAATGCGGAAATGGAGGCGGAGCAGCGCGAGCCGGCGCAGCAGGCGATATTGCAATGCATCGCCGAGCTTGTCGCCGACGGAGTTTCTGAAGCCGAACTCGCCAAGGCGTCGCGAATGACCTTGAGCGCAGTGTTTCATTCGTTGACCACGGCGCGGGGCATTGCCTCGGATCTGGCGACCAACTGGCTGCTGACCCGCAATCTCAATTTTACTCACTACTATACCGAGGCGATTTCGGCGGTGACCGTGGATCAGGTCAGGGATGTGGCGGCGCGTTATCTGGTCGATGACTCGTTGACCATCGTGTCACTGAATCCCGAGTCGAAGGCGGTCGGTCCGGCTGTTTTGAGCGAAAGCCGCACCGGCGGCAAGGTGCATCGCGAGGTGCTCGACAACGGTCTGACGCTGCTGGTTCAGGAAGATCGGCGGACGCCGCTGGTGACCGCGCACGCTACATTTCGCGGCGGGCTTCTGGCGGAGACGCCCGACAACAACGGCATCACCCGACTGCTGGCACGACTGCTCGCCAAGGATACTGCGGCGCGCTCCGCGGAAGCTGTCGCCTCAGCGATCGAATCAGTCGGTGGCGGCCTTTCGGCGGGTGGCGGCAATAACAGTCTCGGCGCGACCGCCGGCTTCATGCGTCCCGATTTCGATCTTGGCATCGAGATTCTCGCCGACGCCCTGCTTGATCCGAAATTTGTCGCGGCAACAGTCGCTCGGGAAAAGACCTATCAGATTGCAGCGATCAAGTCAGAGGACGATCGGCCAATGAGCGTCGCCATGCGTCGTTTGCGCTCCGAGTTGTTCGGGAAACATCCCTACGGGCTGCGCGGCAGTGGCAGTGAAAAATCTGTCAGCGCTTTATCGGAGGACGACCTCGAAGCCTTTCGGCAGCGAATTGTGACCGGTAAAAACGGCGTCATCACCGTGTGTGGTGACGTCGAGACCGCGCAGGTCATCGATGCCGTCGGGGCAAAATTCGGTGCCATGAAAGCCGGCGAGAGGTTGTTCGCGACGCCGTCTGCAGCCGCTGCCGACATTTTCAAAACTGCCGCCGCGCCGCGCATTGTCACCGATCTGCATGACAAATCGCAGGCGATCCTTCTGGTCGGCTTTCCGACCAGCGCTCTCGATGCGCCCGATCAGGTGGCGCTCGAATTGCTCGATGAAGCCTGCAGTGACATGGCCTCTCGCCTGTTTATCCGCATTCGCGAGGAAATGGGCCTGGCCTACTCGGTGGGTGCCAGCCGCTTGATCGGACTCGAACCGGGCTGTTTCATTTTTTACGTCGCGACTGCGCCGGAAAGTCTCGACGAAGTACAGGCGGCACTGCTCGAAGAGATCGACGGAATCGCGACCCGCGGACTGGATCCGGCTGAACTCGAGCGGGCCCGGGCCTCGTGCCTCGGCAAAGACACCATCGGTCTACAGAGCGCCGGTCAGTTGGCCGGCACCATGGCGGTCAACGAACTGCTCGGCCTCGGTTGGGATCACCATCTCAAGGCACCCGCAGAAATTGCCGGCGTGACTCCCGAACAGATTCAGCAGGTGGCCAAATCCACCTTCGGCGGACAGTCGCCGATGATTGTGCGCCTGACGACGGGGGGCTGATTCGGCACTCAGCGGTTCGCTATACGGGCAGTGTGAGGAGCGCTCAGCTCTGCGGAAGACGCTGAGTCAGTTGCCTTTCGCCTTTTGCCGGCATCGTACTGCGCCAGCCATCGCTTGCGCCTGGCCAGAAAACTTCGCTCCAGACCCGGGCCTGTCAGAATCGTAAACAGCAGGGGGACAGCGAACAGCACGACGATGCAGGTGCCGGCCGACCGGTTAAAATCAAACCGGCTGGCGAGATGGACGATGGTTTGCTGAATCGGTGCGTGAAAAAGGTAAAGCGGATAGCTGAGTAAACCGAACCACCGGCAGAAACCTGCCACGCGGGGGCGATTGAGCCACTGCATGCGGTCAGTGGCGAGGATCAGCAGGGCGAAGGTGGCGATCGATGCGTAGCTGTGCGGGAATCCCAAAACAGCAGGGGCATCAATAGAAATGATCCACAGGTAGGTGAGGTAGGTAACGGGAAGCGCCAGGCTGAGGAGGAGAAAAGAGCATCGGTAACAAGCGCTGCTTTTCAGAGAATCCCAAAACTGTGCCAGCAGCGCTCCGGCAAACCACAGGATGCTCAGCGCGGGCACGGTCCACAGCGGAATCAGCCAGGCGGATTGCTGGTCACCGGCTTTCCAAATGGCAATGACGACGCCGGCCCACACCACATTGCCGGCCATGCCCAGCAGCAGGCAGTGCGTCGGTCGGGATTTGGTGAAGTACAAGAGCACTGGAATCATCAAATAGTAGGCGAACTCGTTGGTGATGCTCCACGAAGGACCGTAGCCATCGAACGATTCTCCGAACCCCTGCAGAAGCAGTAGATTGGAAGTCAGTTTCGACCACGCAAACGACCCGTCGGCGGTCGCTGCACTGATGGCTGAGCCGGTGCACCAGGCGATGACTGCCATCGCCAGCCCGATCAGGTAGAGCGGGTAGATGCGCGTGAAACGAGCCAGCAGATAACGTTTCGAGGCGAAATGGCCGCGCTGCGAAATCGAACGCCTGACCGAATGCTGAATGCAGAATCCCGAAATGACGAAAAACCCATAGACCCAGATCGACCCGCGCCCGGCGACGAAATGAAAAGTTTCGAGAACGCCGGGAAGTACACCTTGTTCGCTGAAGATGTCTTTAGCTGAGTTGGTCGAGTGACTTAACAGTACCAGTACAGCAAAGGCTCCACGCAGAAAATCGATACCGTTAATCGTCTGGCTGGAGATCCCGTGGTGAACCGGCTGTGCGTCACGGTCGACCTGAATGGCTGCCGTTCGAGGCATTTCGCAGACTACATCGGATATTTTAATATTCAAATTTTCCGTAATTATTGAAAACGGCAAGGTCTCAGCCCGGTGCCGAGGATTTCGCCTCACCCAGAATTGATCGCCGCTGCCTGAGGTGGCCCCTGCGGCGAAACCGCATCGTGTGGCGACAATGCCTCAGCAATGACTGAACTGTCATCGCTTTGGGATTGCGGGACTTGCTAGAGGCTTCTACCTTTAAAAGTGGAAGTAGTGGAAAATTCAGCCGCAGAATCAACATCGGACGACTCGTCGCGAACCGCGCCGGACATCGCTGTCGGCGATCTTTCGCTGGATGGTCAGCAGCTGTTGTTCATCCTCGGGCCGTGTGTCATCGAGAGTGAGGCCTTCGTTTGGAAAATGGCGCGCAGCATTGCGGAGATCGCCGCCGAAAAGGGGTTTCGTTTCGTTTTTAAAGCCTCGTATGACAAGGCCAATCGCAGTTCCAGTGCCTCCTATCGGGGCATGGGCTGCCGCGAAGGCTGTCAGATTCTCGGCGCCATCGGCAAAGAGCTCGGCGTGCCGGTGACCACCGACATTCACAGTCCGGAGGAAGCGGCGATTGCTGCCGAGTGGATCGACATTCTGCAGATCCCCGCCTTTCTGTGCCGACAGACGGATTTGATTCAGGCGGCTGCCGAAACCGGACGGGTGGTGAATGTCAAAAAGGGTCAGTTTCTCGCGCCCTGGGATCTTGGCAACATCGCCGATAAGCTGATTGGCTTCGGCAATGAAAATTTCTTCTTCACCGAGCGCGGCACCAGTTTCGGTTACAACAATCTGGTCGCTGACATGCGCTCGCTCTACTGGATTCGCGAGCAGGGCTACCGTGTGATTTTTGACGCCACCCATTCGGTGCAGCGTCCGGGTGGGCAGGGGACGACCAGTGGCGGTGACGGCGTGCTGGCTCCAGTGTTGGCGCGAGCCGCAGTGGCCACGGGGTGCGACGGTGTTTTTATGGAAACTCATTTTGATCCAGCGAAGGCGCTGTCTGACGGACCGAATCAGGTGCCGCTCGATCAACTCGGTGATGTCGTCTCCGGCCTCGGCAATCTTCATGCGCTGGTTCGCCCCGGTGTCGCAGCGACCCCGTCATGAATTTTTTCCTGAGAAATGTCAGTCTGCTGATCGTCGCCACTGTAGTTGTGGCGATGACCTCTTCGGCCATTCCTGAGTCGAAGGTGGCGATCGAACTTGCTCCCGGCTCATCAGCTGCGGTGTTGCCGACTGCGGTCCAGACAGTGACACCGGCAAAAGCGAAAGCGCAGGACAAAAAAACTGCAGCTAAGGAAAAAAGTCCCGCCTGGGAAACGGCCGGCGACGATGAAGCAGACGGGGATGAAGATTTGGACAGCGCAGGCCGTGAACCCCCGGCGATCGGGGCTTTGTTTCCGATCGGGCGGGAATTTAGCGGCGTAAAGATCCCCAGCTACTCCGGTGATATCTTGAACTCAGTGGTCACCGCGGATACGATGGTGAGAGTTGACGAGGAGCACATGCAGATGAATGCGCTGGTGATCACCCTGTTTGGCGGGCCTGATGAGGACGACACCCTGATCACCACGGAGCGCGGCGTCTACGACCTGAAGAGCGAATCGCTGACCAGTCGCAGCAAGGCCTACATTACGCGAAAGGGGCAGTTCGACATGGTCGGCGACCGGATGATTTTTAACGGTGCCACCCAGGAAGGGCGTCTGATAGGCAACGTGCAGATGAAGATTAACATCGAGACCTATAAGGTCAGTGAAAGTTAAGGAAAACCGTGATAAACTGGAGGCCGAGGATTTCGCTACAAGCGCCTGGCGCTGATCAGGTAGACATCCGTCCAACCCCCCACCCGAAAACCATGAAGCATCATTTGACTTGGAAAAACAGCAAAACGCTCGCGGCGTTAACCGCTGTGACTGTTTTTATTACCGGCACCGGGCTGAGCAGCGCCCAGTCAGAGCAGCGTGGCGGATTGCTTGAGCGGCTCCGCAATCGCAATACGGAGAGCAGCGACGCAGCCGAGGAGGCGACTCGACGATTTCAAGAGCGCAATTCCAATTCCGCGAACAAACCGGCGCCGGCACCGGCACCCGTGCCTGCCGCCACTCCGGTCGCGGCCCGGACTCCGATTACCGCCGAGCCCGTGGCGCGGCAGCGCACCGACGCCGACAAGCCCGCGTCGGCTCCGGTCGCGACTCCGGTAGCTGTCCAGGCGC
The DNA here is from genome assembly GCA_965367965.1 of uncultured bacterium. Taxonomy (GTDB): domain Bacteria; phylum Verrucomicrobiota; class Verrucomicrobiia; order Verrucomicrobiales; family DEV007; genus JBBKXR01. The sequence continues at coordinate 13,686 of CBDULB010000047.1, forward strand.
CGGCGGCCATCGCCGAACCGGTGGCCCGGCCCGTTCCGGGAGCCGCGAAGGACACGCAGGAGCAAGGCGCGCAGCTCGAAGCCAACGAAGATGCGCAGCAATCGATCGCGTCCATTGCCGACGGCGACGTGCCCTCTCCGGAAGATCTGAAACCGAAATTTAACAAAGCCGAACCCGAAGTGGCCGAGGGACCGGTGATGGAGATCACCTCGGACGAATCGATCCTGCACAATTCGCCCGAGGAAGAGCGCATGGTTGAATTCACCGGCGACGTGTTCCTGGATCACCCCGCTTTTAACATGGCCAGTGATCGGCTCGAAGTGTTTCTCAACGATGAAGAGATCGACGCGGCACCCGCCAAGGAGGGCGAGAAAAAGCCCCCGTTCAAACGCGCCATTGCCACGGGTGCGATGATCAAGATTGTGCGCATCAATCCCGATGGCGAGACCGAAACCGCTTTTGCAAGGCGCGCTGACTTTGATGGCGTTACCGGCGACGTCGTGCTGTCCGGCGGTCCGCCGCAATTGCAGAGCGGCGAGGTTCACGTCAAACCGACCGGCACCGAGGACAAAATCTACCTGCTTGCCAGTGGAACCTACCGCGTCGAAACCGCTACCGTGCCGACCACCGGGAAGCGGGGAGTGGCCAAACTGGTCATTCCGGTTAACGGCGGTTCCGATTCAAAAACCAAGTCACCGACTTTCCTTCCGACCCAACTCGACGACGTGCGCACGCAGCGATAGACTGCCGGCAAACTGCGAGAGTCCGCTTGCAAAGCCAGACGGGCGACGACACGATGAAGTGAAGGGGAGGCAGCGCTACTTTTTTCATGGAGAATACCGATAAGTTTCAGAGGCCGTCAGAGACGCCGGTTCAGCCGCTCAGACCACCGTCTTACGATCCCGAAACCGCTCAGGCGGACGCAGACGCAGAAGCTGCGGCCCGTGCTGCCCAGGTCAGTCAGCCTGATCCGCCGCGCGGGCGCGACCCCGTCGCGCAGCCGCAAACTGCTCCAGTGGTGGATGCGCAGCCTGCGACTGAAACGCCTAAGCCTAAGCCCGCACTGGGTGAGTTGCCGGCGGCACAGGCCGCGCGACAGCCGCAGCAGCGTCCCGTGGCGGTCACTCGAGTTGCCGCCAAGGGGAAACCGGTCGCCGCTTCCCCTGGGACGCAACCCGGGGGCGGGCCAAAACGCGCTCCTCAACCGATCGCCGCGCAACCTGCCGCTGCGCCACCGGCCACTGCGGCAACCGCTCCAGTCGCGACCGGGCCGGTAACAAAAAAAGTGGAGCCCGGGCAAGCCGGTATTGAGCAAAAGTCTCAGCCGGCAGCGCCCGAGGCGATTGCGCAACCTGTGGCGGCGGCAAGTGTCGCCGCACCCGCAGCAGCGGCCACGACCCCGGTAGTGACCACTGAAACCGCTCCGCCGCCGGTAACGGCTGAGCCCACCGGGCAGCCCAGTTCGCTCAGAGCGGACGAGGTGCGTCTCCTGCAGACACGTGGATTGGTTAAAATTTATGATGGCCGCGCGGTTGTCAAAGAGGTCGACATTCACGTGCGGCCGACTGAGATCGTCGGCCTGCTCGGACCGAATGGCGCCGGTAAGACCACGACCTTTTACATGATCGTCGGTCTGGTGCCACCGAATGGCGGCCGCGTGTTCTTCAACGACGAAGACGTCACCGACGACCCGATGTATCGCCGTGCGCGCAAAGGCATGGGCTATCTGCCGCAGGAAGAATCGATTTTCCGCAAGCTCACCGTTGAGCAGAACATCATGGCGGTGATGGAGACCCTGAACATCTCGCGCAGCGAGCGGCGTGATCGCTGTCACGCGCTGATGAAGCAATTCGGTATCGAACACATTGGTAAGAGCCTGGCGCTGACTTGTTCCGGTGGTGAAAAACGCCGCCTGACCATCGCCCGATCGCTGGTCACGCAACCTAAGCTGTTGATGCTCGATGAGCCGTTTTCCGGTGTTGACCCGATCGCAGTGAGTGAGATTCAGGACATCATCGTCGGCCTGCGCGAGGCCGGCCTGGCGATTTTGATTACCGACCACAACGTTCGTGAAACTCTGAACATTGTCGATCGGGCCTGCCTGATCTGTGAGGGCAAAGTGCTGCGCGAAGGCACGCGTGATTTTCTTATCAACGACCCGATCAGCCGCGAGCTCTACCTCGGTGATCGCTTCAGCATGTAGCTTATCTGCCTCCGGCTTTGATTCTGCGACCGTTACACTTTCTCTTGGCGATTGGCGCCGAAAATGTCATGTTTGAGGGGCGACGATCGCGCTGGCGATTGTCGGGATTTGCGGTCTCTGTGGCCGGATATTCCGATCATGGTCGCCCATTTCCCGACTGAACTAAATTATCATGCAAACCACCAACACCAACCTACCCATCACAGTCACCGGTCGCCACGTGAGCATCACGGATGCGATGCGTGACTATGCGTTGAAAAAAGTTCAGGGCCTGCACCTCGACTATCCTAAGATTATCGAGGCCAAGGTTATCCTCGACGTGCAAAAGAACCGCCAGATTGCGGAAATTATTCTGTTTTGCGCCAACCACATCACCATCGAAGCCGACACCGAGACGGGGGATGTCTACTCGGCGATCGACGAAACCATCAGCAAGATCGCCCGGCGCATGCGCAAGCACAAGACGCGCCTGCTCAAGTCGCATCGTCCGCGGCGGCAGAACACCATCCGCGCGCTCGAGGAGCAGGTGTTCGCTGCCAACTCCGATCTGCCTGACGACGAGGAGAGCGATCCGGTGCCGTACATCGTGCACAAGGAAAACTACCGTGTCCGTCCGTTGTTTACCGACGAAGCGATCATGGAAATGGAACTGAGCGAGCGCTCATTCATTGTTTTCGAAAATGCCAAGACCGACCAGTTGACGGTTGTGTTCCGCCGCCGTGACGGTGACTACGGCATGATCGTGCCGGACGCTGAAAAAGCGGCGTCCTAGTTTTTTCCGCTCCTCGATCACAGCTCACCTTCCGGTATCGGCAGGTGAGCGGTGGTTCGAGGTCCACCATCTATGAGCGCGTCGAAGAAGCCCGATCGTCCGGCATCGATTTCGGTCGGCGACTTTTTCGAGCGGCATGGCGAGGAGTTGCGTCTGAAATTGGTCGGCAAGCAGGCCGGCATGGATCGCAAAATTCTCGAGCCGACCATCAATCGCCCCGGGCTGGCGCTTTCCGGGTTTTATTCGTATTTTGCGTTTAAACGATTGCAAGTCCTTGGTAAGGCCGAGCGTTCGTTTTTGAAGAGTCTCGAGAACGGGGCGATGAAACATCGCTTTTCCGATCTTTGTCGGCGTCAGATCCCGTGCGTGATCGTCAGTCGTGGAGAGACGCTGCCACCGGAGTTGATCGACATCGCCAACCGCAGTGGTCTGGCGGTTTTTCAGACGACCATGGTGACCATGAATTTCATTAACGCCGCCACGGTGCGTCTCGAATGGGACTTTGCGCCGCGGACGACTGAGCACGGTTGCATGGTCGATGCGATGGGCATCGGCATCTTGATTCGCGGTGCCAGTGGCACCGGCAAGAGCGAGACGGTGTTATCGCTGGTGCGCCGCGGGGCCAGTCTGGTCGCCGACGATATGGTTCACGTGCGCAATATCGAGGGCCGTGAGTTGATCGGTACGCCGATGGAGTTGGGACGCAGTCACATGGAGGTGCGCGGATTGGGGATTGTCAACGTACCGGCCTTGTTTGGCATCGGCTCGATTCGCACCGAAAAACGGCTCGATCTGGTGGTCACACTGCGCAAAGCGGAAGACATGAATGAGGTCGACCGGATCGGTCTGGATCGAAAATATTACCCGCTGCTGGGCATCAAAGTGCCGTTGGTGGAAATTCCGGTGGCGCCCGGCCGTGACATCGCTCAATTGGTTGAAGTGGCGGCTTTAGATCAAAAATTGAAGGCCCTGGGCCACGACTCGGCGATCGAATTTAACAAGAAACTATTGAAAATGATGCGTGAGCGTCGAAAATCGACCGTCTGATGCCGGCCGCGCTCGCACTTTATGGTGGCGTAGCGAGGCACCATTCGCCTAGACTTAAGCTTCTGATTATCAATGCCTAGCATGGAACGAAATCTGACAATTGTGAACAAGGAGGGCTTGCACGCCCGGCCGGCCGCAATGTTTGTAAAAACCTCGAATCGCTTCGCGTGCGATGTCTGGGTAAGCAAAGATGGCGAGCAGGTTAACGGCAAGAGCATCATGGGCGTGATGATGCTGGCCGCCGAACACGGGTCGGTGATCGAGGTGACCGCAGAAGGCGAGGATGCGGAGCCGGCGCTCGATGCCTTGCAGGAGCTGGTCGACAGCGGTTTTGCGACGCCAAGCGCCTGACCGCGAGGGGATGGCAATCAGCGGGCGTAAGGCATTCCCTTAATGTCAGGATATGCCTCGTAATTGGCATCGACCGGGGGCCGATTGTACGTCATGCTGGCGCGGTTCCTGCGTCGGATAAGCAAATATTTGATAGCTGAGCCCGGTCGCAGCTTTTGCCAGCCTCTATTGGCATCACATCGATGAATCACCCCAGTCCCAAAGAACAGCGCATCTTTCAGGGCATCGGCGTGTCGCCGGGGGTTGCTCGTGCTTCGGTGGTGATTCAGGACGAGCGCTTCGTGGCTCCTGCGATGCGGGAGGTGGCTGACGCAGCGGTTGAGGCGGAGTTGGAGATCTTGAACGTTGCGCTTGGCTTGACCCGGTCAGAGCTGACTGAGATGCGTGATCGGCTGGAAGGCGAGATCGGTTCGGAAAACGCCAGCTTGTTCGAGGCGCATTTGATGCTGCTCGACGACGCCACGGTGCTCGACGAAGTGCGGCGGCGGGTGATTGAGGAACACGAGTCGGCTGACCGGGTGTATTTTGAAGTGATCCAGCGTTACGTGAACACGCTGCGGGAAATCGCTGATCCGTATCTCAGGGAGCGGGCCGTCGATATCGAAGATGTGGCGCGGCGGGTGCTGCGCAATCTGAGTGCCGCCAGAAGCATGGGGGGAGCTTCGGTCAGTGCCGCCGGAGATGATCCCGGCAAAGGCTTGGGAAAAAACGGTGCGGACGGGGGCGGTAAACTTCGCGTGCTGGTGGCCCATGATCTGACACCGTCCGACACGGCGACGATGAATCGCGGTGAGGTGAAGGGCTTCGCTACCGAGATGGGCAGTCCCACGTCGCACACGGCGATTTTGTCGCGTTCGCTGGGGATTCCGGCGGTGGTCGGTGTGCGCGGCCTGCTCGATGAGTTGACCAATGGCGACGATCTATTGATCGACGGCTACAGCGGTCAGGTGATTCTGTCGCCAACCGATCAGACGCTTTACGAGTACGATCAGTTGGTTCTGGAGAAGGATGCCCTGCGCGATGAATTGCAGGCGCTGGCCGGGTCGGACACTAAAACGGCTGACGGTCGACGCATCACCTTGTCGGCGAACATCGAGTTTCTTCACGAGACTGAGGAGATCATGGCCAAGGGGGCGGAAGGGGTTGGCCTGTATCGCACGGAGTTTTTCTACGTCAGTGACAGCGAGATGCGCAGTGAAGATCGCCAGGCGGAGATTTATTCGCAGGTCGCGGTCGCGATTGAGCCGCACGAAGTCATCATTCGCACGCTCGACGTCGGTGGCGATAAGTTGATGCCGGAACTGCATCGTGAACCGGAGCCCAACCCGTTCCTCGGCTGGCGCGGGATTCGGGTGTCGCTGGCTGAGCCGGCTTTGTTCAAGGACCAATTGCGCGCCATTCTGCGGGCCAGTGCTCTCGGCCGGGTAGGCATCATGTACCCGTTCATTTCGTCGGTCGACGAGGTGATCGAAGCGAACAAGCTGCTTGAGGAAGCCAAGGCGGAATTGCGCGCGCGCGAGCTCGACTACGACGAAGATATTCAGATCGGTGCCATGATCGAAATCCCGAGCGCGGCGGTGATGGCGGATGCGATTGCTGCCGAGGTTAATTTTCTCAGTATCGGCACCAACGATCTGGTGCAGTACACCATGGCGGTGGACCGCATCAATGAACGCGTGGCGAATTGTTATCAGCCGGCCAATCCGGCGGTGATCCGGCTGATGAAGATGACGGTCGACGCGGCGCATCGCAACGATATCTGGGCCGGCGTTTGCGGTGAGGTTGCCGGTGATCTTTTACTGACACCGCTGATGGTCGGCATGGAGGTCGACGAGCTGAGCGTCGGCGTTAATCAACTGCTGCCGATCCGGCGGGCGGTGTCACGGCTCGACACCAAAAAATGTCGCGAGCTGGTCGAGGCTGTCTTGCAATGCTCTCACACTTCCGAAGTCGAAGCGCTGTGCGGCAAGATGGCGCGGGCGGCCTACCCTGAGCTGTTAACCTGATGCCTGTATTGGCAATAGCGCAATTGTTACGATCGACGAAATGAAATACACCTCCCGAATGCACGTTACCGGCGCCATGGTCGCCTTGGTGCTGGTGTTTTCGATCACTGTAGCGCAGGCTATTTTCCCGTTCGGCAAGCGCAACGACAAAGAGCTCGAGGAGTCGACGCCGACGCCGGTCAGCCCGGGGGGCATGACCATTACGCCGAGCGGAGAGTACATCATCAGTGCTCACCAGTTTTACAAGGGCAGCCTTTACAAGGTGATGCGTCAGGACAATAAGACCGGTCAGTGGTTGCCTTTTCCCAATCTCGAGATGAATACCGGCCAGTCTCCACTGGCCAATCTCGACGCCGTGCTCGGCCTGGAATGTGACGAGGAAGGTGTGGTGTGGATGCTCGACAACGGTCGGGACGGCGAAAAAGATCCGAAAATTGTCGCCTGGGATACCAAGGAAAATCAATTTAAGCGGGTCATCGATATCCAAAGGCAGGCGTTGGTCGGCACGTCGTTCGTCAACGATCTGGCGCTCGATCCGGAAGAGCCTTTTATTTATGTCTCGGATCCGGCGTCCGGTGATGACGCCGGGATCATCGTGGTCGATCTGCGCACCGGAGTTTCACGGCGCGTGTTAGGTGGCAGCTTTTACGTGCGTCCGGATAACATCGGGCTGGAGATGGACGGCAAGCGAGTGGCCGCGAAGAAACCGGACGGTTCCAGCGAACAGGCGATGCGTGGCGTCAATCCGATTGCCGTCGACGGCAAAGGGCGGTGGCTGTATTTCGGCGCCATGAACAGTCAGATTCTGTATCGCGTGCCGACGCGCCAGTTGCGCGATGCCCGACTCAGCGACAAGGATCTGAATGTCGAGCAGTACAGTCCGAAGCCGATCTGTGATTCGATCAGTATCGACTCGGAGGGCAATATCTACTTTGCCGACATTCAGGCGGGAGCAATCACTTACGCAAAAGCCGATGCGCCGGCGGGCAAAAAATACCAGGTTCTGGTCGATGATCCGCGCATCATCTGGCCGGATGGATTGTGTTTCGGCACCGATGGCAAGCTGCACTTTTTCTCCAGCCAACTGAATCGTTCCAACGTTTACCATGGCAAAGCCGCGCCGCTGGCACCGTTCCAGATTTTCAAGATCAAGGCTGAGTCGGAAGGTGTGGTAGGCAGGTGAATTGACGGATCTGGCGGGGGATTGAAGGCGGAGGCCGCAGTGCATATTTTACCAAAAATTGCGGTTGTCGATTTCTGTAAACCGTGGTTGAGTGCCGCCGATACGATCCGCCGATCCTAAAAGCTCACGTGGCGGAACTGGTAGACGCGCATGATTCAGGTTCATGTGGGGAGACCCGTGGAGGTTCGAGTCCTCTCGTGAGCACTTTTTCTTTTCTTTTTCCGGCGTCGCGTCCGGTTCGGCAGTCGTATTTCAGTTGGCGGGAGACGGCACGCAACGAGTGACCTGGATCCGCCCTGCTGCCACAAAGATGAGCGCTGACACAGCCGCAGATTCCAACAACGCTGCCATCGAGGCGGTGGCCGGCGATCAGGACCCTGCCTTTGTTCGCCGCGCGTTCAGCGCGATTGCTTCGCGCTACGTGTTGACCAATCACGTGCTCAGTATGGGCATCGATGTACTGTGGCGTCGGCGGGTGGCAAAAGAGGTCAAGGCGGGCGGTGCGCGGCAGATTTTGGATATCGCCACAGGTTCGGGCGATTTAGCAGAGGCGGTGCAAAAGGCGCTGCCGGAAGCGGAAGTGATCGGCGCCGATTTTTGTGCACCGATGCTGGTTCAGGCGCGTCGCCGCGGACTCAAGTCTCTGGCGGTTGCCGATGGCATGCAGTTGCCGTTTGAGGATGCTTGCTTCGATGCGGTGACGGTGGCCTACGGATTGCGCAACATGGCGTCGTGGAGCGATGCCATGCGCGAATTCAGCCGCGTGCTGCGCCCGGGCGGGCGCCTGGTGGTACTCGATTTTTCGCTGCCGACCGGTGTCATTCGCGAGCCTTACCGGTTTTACCTGCACCGTATCCTGCCAACCATCGGCGGCTGGCTGGCCGGCGACCGGGGCGCTTACGAATACCTCGGTGATTCGATTGAGCGCTTCCCTGCGGGCGGGGAAATGTGTCGGCGCCTGCGCGACAACGGTTTTGTCGAGGCGCGAGCCACCTCGCTTTGCGGTGGCATCTCTTCGATCTACGTGGCGCAGGTTGCCGCTGCCGACGAGCCGCTTGTGGTCACGGATTGACCTTGGGAATGACGATGTCGCGGTAGGTTTCGCGGTCGATGAGAAACACGTCAGGACTGCCGACGATGTTGCCGTAGTAACCGCCGACCGGAGCTTCGGCAAAACGCAGTCGGTCGGTGACCGGCCCCATGGTGTTGGTCAGCGGATCGATTTCCCGGCGGGTTATCGAGATGGTCAGGTCGGGATCGTCGAGCAGTTGGTAAGCGGTTTGCAGATTGGTAATCCAGTCGATCGCCGTCAGTGATCCAAGTGTGCGCGCCAACAGCATCGTCCGATTGACGTCGAGCGCGCCCGGGGTGATTTGCGCGCCGCTCTCTTCGCCGCTCCAGGTATCGGTGGCGTAGTCGTAGTTCAGCGACAGCGCCGATGTGCCGCGCCGGTCGAGTTCGATTTTTTTCAGGCCGATAAGATTGAAGTTAAGCACTTTCAAGTCGCGCCACTTGAGAGGGTGCGAGGGGATGGTACTGCGGATGGTGGGATCGACCTGGTAGACCCAGGGTTCGTCGACAAAGTTGGCAAAAAGGGTGTTCTCGTCAGTGTTGCGCCCAAACTGAAGAATGCGTTGCTGCCCTTGAGTATCGGTCGCTGCGTCGCCGGTCGCCGTTTGCTGGGGATAAAAATTAAAGACGATGCGCAGTTCGGGCGATTTCAGGCCGTACTTTTCGAGCTCGCCGGGTTCGATCTGGATAAAATCGATGACGCGGCCTTCGTTGATGGCATTGAGCATGCGCTTGAGCCGATCCACATTGGCGCGGTCCTTCTGGCCGCTGCGCGCCGAGTACCAGCGCACGCCTTCGGCGGAGTTTTCGCTGAACAACTGCACATTGGGATCGGTGCGACTGACGATGGCGATGCGGTGCAGGTACTGAGCCGGAATTCGCGCCAGATGCGGGTCGCGAAACTCGGCGGGTGAATCGGGGATGTCGGCCAGCAGCGAGGAGCGTATCTCGTAAACGCCGGGTCGGGTCGAGACGCGTGCCATCAGTCGCCGGGCCTGCGGATCATTTGCGGCGTCGTCGTCGCTGGCGGGTTTTTCGGAGAGGTAGAGCGATACCGGTTGATCCCAGCTGTGCACATTGATGTCGATACGGGCGGCGCCGGTGGGGATCTGACTGGGCAGGGTGGCGGACGAGGTGTTTTCTTCGAGTACGTCGGCGATCTGCAGACCACTCAGCCGATCGAGAAAGGCGCTGATCATATCGCTGTCAGCACGGGTTTGCAGTGGTTTGGTCAGGGTCCAGTCGATCTGTGGAGGCGTGATCTTGCGGGTCACTTCAACGTCGCCGCCGGCGGTGCGCACGACGACGCGGATGACTTGCTCAGTGGGGATGCCGAGTAGCGAGCGGTCGCGCAGGGCATCGATGGGGTCGGTCAGATACTGTCGCGGAGCGCCACTGACGACGAAAGTCTGGGCGGCCCGTTCCGGATCACCTTCGACACGTGCGTACAGGGCGTTGGAAAGCGGTGCCGGTTTGCCGAGAATGAGAACACTCACGGGTGCTTCGATCTCCTGGCCCGCCTCGTCGTTCTGAAACAGGCTGACCCGCACGGCGTCGTCACTGTTAAAACCGAGAGCATCGTCGCTCAATTCGGGAGAGTTGATCAGTTCAGCGGGGCGCAGTTCGTCTTTGATGGCGAGATGGCTGAGCTGATCGAGCACCGAGTTAACTGTCTGTGCGCTGGCGCGGTCGTTGATCGGCTGCGCGAAAATCCAGTAGATGGCGTGACGTTTCAGTTCGGTGGTAACACCGCCGGATTCGATGACCATGCGACTGATCGATCGACTGTCGAAGTTGGCGAGTGTCGTGCGCGACGAACTCCGGCCATCGCCGTTGGCGGCGACATCGCTGCGCTCGTAGACGCCGATGTAAATCGCGAGGCCGATGGCGGTGATCAGCAGAAACAGGGTAGTGCGGAAATTCATGGTTATCAGCGGCGACGGAGAAACCAGATGACGCCGCCGAGAGCCAGGGCGGCGACGGGCATGATGATGATGGCCAGTGTTTGCAAAAGTCCGAACTGACCCGGGGTGATGCTCAGGCTGTAGGCGGTAGGTTTGCGCGGTGAGATGCCGATCATTTCCGATCGATCGATCAGCCAGTTGAGTGAGTTCATGACGAAATCGGCGTTCGGTTTCTGGGTGTTGCCGGAAGGATCGAGGACCAGGTCATTGCTGATCACCACCAGGCGCGACGGCTTTTGAGAGGCGTCGGCAGCGGTCTCATCGCCGGCGGAAGGAATCACCGAGGAGGGCGTCTTTTCGGCCGCGGCGGCGGTGTAGAGCAGTCCGGTGTTGTCCTGGTTTTCACTGGCGGCGACGATGTCATCCCGGTATTCAGTTTCACCCCAGAAGCGCTGATCGGCGACAATCAAGGGGGCCACTTTGATGCCGTCGGCAGCGAGCAGGTCGTCGTCCTGAAAGACTTTCAGCGATTGCGTCTGGTTGATCATGGTCGCGGCCAGACCGAACAACTCGCGGGTAATCTCGGTGCCGGGTTGGCCGGGGCGCACGGCGAGGAAGGTGATCGGAACGTCGCGAATTTGACCGGTCGACACCAGCCCGGGAATGTTGGCGACCGACAATATACGATCGTCCTGAGGGGCGATGCCGCGCTTGCGCACGAACGCCGAAAGATTGGGCGTCGACGCCGCCGGATTGAGCATCACCAGCAGACTGCCGCTGCGGTTTTCCCAGTAATCTTCGATCAACTCCAGTTCGCGGGCGTTAAGATCGACGTCGGGTCCGGCGATGACGATCGCTTCGGCATCGGTGGGAATGGCGTTGGCGGTGCCGAGCACGAGGGTTTCGACCCGCAGGTTCTGGATGACGGCGAGATCAGTCAATTGCTGGCCAATGGCCATGAGTTCGTCGACGACGCGGTTGCCGCTGAGCAGGTAGACTTTCTTCTGCTGCGCTTCGGCGACTTCGAGCAGGGTCGAGGTGAGGATCTCTTCACCGCTGAATTCCGATACGCGACCGTCGGCGCTGCGTCGCACCAGATCTTCGGCACCAACGACTTTGACGCGGTTGTCGGAGATGATGGCGAGCATGTCGCGGTTGAACTCGATGCCGTGCTGGTCCTTGAGTTCGGCGAGGCGGTCGCGGTTGCGGCTCAGATCGAGCACTTCAACCCGCAGCCGGTCGTTGCTCTGGCGTTCGTACTCGGTGAGCATGCCTTCGACTTCTGAGAACAGGCCGGAATTTCGCGTGAACGCCATGACCACGAGCACGTCGGAGTCGAGACTCTGGAGAAAGCTTTTGCTGATCGAAGACAGGGTAAAGCGTCCGGTCTGGGTCATGTCCCAGCGCTCGTAGCGGCGGCAGCCGACGTAGTTTATCTGTGCAAAAATGATCGCTGCCAGAGCGATCTGCAGGCCTACCTGAAGGGCGATGCCGAAACGTCCGACAGCGCGCGGGCCGCGTTTTGCCGTGGCATTGCTTTTGACCGGGACTTTGCCGGTGGCTTTACTCTTAGCGTTTTTCGCCGCCGGCTTGCCATTCGATTTGGGAGCTTTGTTTTCCGGGGCGTCGCTGCCAGCCTGCGGAGCCGGACGTGCGGATTCCGGCTCGCTCCCGGAAGCGGAGGGCGACTGTTTTGATTTCGACTTTTTCGGTTTCTTAGCCATGCGTTGCGGTGGGCGCGCTACGGGAAAGTAGAGTAGTGAGTGGGAAAGCGTGGACGGCCCGGACGGGGTTCAGGATTTCCATTTGCGGTAGTCGAGCACCTGATGAGTGACGAACAACAGAAAGATCGAGGCGGTGACGTAGTAAACGATCGGCCGGGAATCGATCAATCCATCGCTGAGGAATTTCATGTGATCGATGGTCGACAGATACTTCAGGCGCTGGCCGAGTTCGGCGGACGGGCCGGTGGCGAAGTTGAGGAAAAAGCCGAAGAAAAAATGCAGCATGACGACCACGAAGGTGATCATCGCCGCGATCAACTGATTGGCGGTCAATGACGAGGCCAGGCAACCGATGGCAATGTTAAACAGTCCGAACAGGCACAAGGCCAGCAGGCTGCCGAAAAACGAGCCGTCATTGAATGCGGCCAGCTGGCCGGTGACTTCCTGAAACACAATGAAAAAGCCGAAAACCGGCAGGATCACCACCAGATAGAGCACGACGGTGGCAAAATATTTCGCCAGCAGGACCTGAATGGTGCGCACCGGGGCGGTGAACAGGGTTTCCATCGTGCCCAGTTTTTTCTCTTCCGCAAACAGCCGCATGGTGATCAGCGGGAACAGGAAAAAGTAACCCATCCAGAACCACACCGAGGTGAACATGTTAAAAATCAGGCTGTGCGGCGTCGCCGACAGCGACATGGCCTTGACGATGGCGACGAACAGGCAGCCGTTGAGGACCATGAACAGGGCGATGATGACGTAGGCCAGCGGCGACAGGAAAAAAGACCGAAGTTCCTTTTTTAACAAAATGTAGAAGGCGCGCATCGGGTAGTTCTAAAGAGGAAAATGGAAAGTGGAGATGTCCCGGTCTGTGCCCGGGCCAACTGAGGTTTACGCGTTGGCTACTGGATTTCCGGGCTGGGTCATATCGACGAAGACGTCCTCAAGCGAAGCGGTCTTCAGCGACAGTTCACGGAGTGGCCATGACTGTGCCACGGCGAGATCGTGCAGATCCTGGCGCACGTCGAAGTTGGATTCGGTGCGCACCTCGAACTGAGCCCATTCTTTGCGGGTTTCAATATGGCGGACGGTCTGCACTCCGGTGATGGTGCGGACTAACTCCAGTACCGGTTCGGCGGCGAACTTGACCTCGTAGCGCACGGTGCCGGCGGCACGCAGGCGGCGCACCAGATTGGCGGGCGTGTCCGAGGCCTTGATATGGCCGCCATCGATGATGATGACCCGTCCGCAGGTCATTTCCACTTCGCTGAGTATGTGCGTCGACACAAAAATCGTGTGGCGCTCGCCGAGTTGGCGGATCAACTCGCGCACCTGGCGGATCTGATTCGGGTCGAGTCCGTTGGTGGGTTCATCGAGAATCAGCAAATCGGGTTTGTTGACCAGGGCATCGGCGAGCCCGACCCGCTGGCGGAAACCTTTGGAAAGATTGTTGATCAGTTTCTTGCGAACCGACTGCAGGCCACAGATGTCCATCGCCTCATCGACCGCATGGCGGGCTTTGCGGCCGGCCATGCCCTTGATGTCGGCGCGGAAGCGCAAATACTCTCCGACGCGCATGTCGAGGTAGAGGGGCACATTTTCCGGCATGTAACCGATACGGCGGCGTACCTCGACTGAATCGCTGTAAGTATCGAAGCCGGCGACGCTGGCAGTTCCGGATGTCGCTGACTGAAAACAGGTCAGGATGCGCAGGGTCGTGCTCTTGCCGGCACCGTTCGGTCCGAGAAAGCCGACGATCTCGCCTTTGCCCACCTCGAAGGAGACGTTCTGAATCGCCGTGTGGCCGGCATATCGCTTAGTCAGATCCTTAACACTGATCATGAGAGGGGACGCAAAAGCGGAAAGACTAACGGATTTTCCGGATAAAGGCAAAGTCCAAGTCGGAATCGGACATTCTAGTAAATTCCTACTCGATTCTACAGGGGACTCGTTCATAGTGCAGGACTTCTTCTGTCAACTCGATGAATTCCTCAGTATCTGCCCGGTTTAATGCCGATCTCCTCGACGAAAACTACGCCGCCTGGAAGTTAAATCCGGACGATGTCGATGCCACATGGGCAGCTTTTTTCGAAGGCTTTGAAATTGGCGCCGCCCAGTTGAGCGCGCGCAACGGAGCCAATGGCTCCACGGCAGCCGCCGCCAGCACGACATTGGCCGGTGCCGACACGGGTAGCGAGGGCAGCCTCGACCTGAAGGCCAAGGCACGCATCGTCAGCCTCGTTTACTCATATCGCGCCCTCGGTCACACCGGTGCGCTGCTCGATCCGCTGGCCAAATCCGCGCCCGAGGCCCCGCGACTGTCACTTGAGGAGCACGGTCTCTCGGATGTCGATCTCGATACTGAAGTGGCGACCCGCTTTTATAACAGCGGTCAGAAGATGAAGCTGCGTGAGTTGCTGGCAAGTTTGCAGCGGGCCTATTGCGGTAAGATCGGCTTTGAGTACATGCACATTCTTAATCCGGACGTGCGCCACTGGTTGCGTGAACGGATCGAAAACCGGCCGACCGCGCCCGAACCGGAAATCGGCGATGTCCGCAACGCCCTCACCTGGTTGATCCACGCCGAGGCGTTCGAGCAGTTTCTGCACCGCACCTATGTCGGTCAGAAACGCTTTTCTCTGGAAGGCGGCGAGTCGCTGATGGTGGCGCTCAATGCGATCTTCGAATCGTGCCCGCGGTATGCGGTCAAAGAACTGGTCATGGGCATGGCGCATCGCGGCCGCCTCAACGTGCTCGCCAATTTGCTGCACAAGCCGCTCGATGTTCTGCTTTACGAGTTTTCCGAGAATTATGTTCCCGACCTGGTCGCCGGCGATGGCGACGTGAAGTATCACCTTGGCTTCGATACCGCCCGCACCACTCAAACCGGTGAAGAAGTGGCGATTCTGCTGGCCGCCAACCCGAGTCATCTGGAAGCGGTGAATTCGGTGGTCGAAGGTAAGGCCCGGGCTCGCCAGCGGGCGCTGGCCTCGACCGATGACGAGAAGGTCAACCGCGGACAGGTGTTGCCGCTGTTGATCCACGGCGATGCCGCCTTCGCCGGACAGGGAAGTGTCGCGGAACTGCTCAACCTCTCCCAGTTGCCCGGCTACCGTACCGGCGGCACCATTCATCTGGTGGTCAACAATCAGATCGGGTTTACGACCATGCCCGAGGACGCGCGTTCGTCCGACTACTGCACCGATGTGGCGAAAATGATCGAAGCGCCGGTCATTCACGTCAACGGCGATTCGCCGATGGACGTCCTGTTTGCTGCGCAACTGGCGCTGGAATTTCGTCAGGAGTATTCCCGTGACGTCATTCTCGACATCGTCTGCTATCGACGCTACGGCCACAACGAAGGTGACGAACCGGCGTTCACGCAGCCGCAGACCTACAAGGAGATTCGCAGCCACAAGTCGACCGCTGAGCTTTTCCAGAAGGCGGTCGTCGCAGCGGGTAAGCTGAGCGAAGCAGAAGTCCGCGCCATCGAAGACGACTACACCGGGCGAATGGAATCCGAACTGGCAGTCTTGCGCGAGCGTCAGGCCAATGGTGGAGGCAACGGCAACAGCAGTGTCGACGACGGTTCACGAGCCGAACCTCAACCTGACTATTCGCACGCTCCGGTGCCGACCGGTATCGATGCGGAAACGCTGCGTCACATCGGCAAGCGCCTGACTGAGGTGCCCGAAGATTTTCAGCTCAACGACAAGATCCGCAAACGCTTCCTCGAACCGCGCACCAAAGTGGTCGAAGCCGGTGCAGGTTTTAACTGGGCCTTCGCTGAATCGCTGGCCTTCGGGTCGCTGCTCATGGAGGGCAAGGCGGTGCGCCTGTCGGGTCAGGACTGCCGGCGCGGCACCTTCAGTCAGCGTCATGCCGTGCTCTACGACAGTGTCACCCGCGAGCGCCATGTGCCGCTGCGTCATCTGTCAGAGGACCAGGGCAGCATCTGCATTTACAACAGCTTTTTGTCCGAGTTCGCCGTGCTCGGATTTGACTACGGCTACTCGCTGAACACCCCCGACATGCTGATCATGTGGGAAGCTCAGTTCGGTGATTTTGCCAACGGCGCTCAGGTGATCATCGATCAGTTTATCTGCTCCGCCGAATCCAAGTGGGGACGTCCCAGTCACCTGACCATGCTGCTGCCACACGGCTACGAAGGTCAGGGCCCCGAACACTCCAGTGCCCGCCTCGAACGTTTTCTCCAGCTCTGTGCCGAGGAAAATATGCAGGTCTGCAATCTGACGACGCCGGCCCAGTATTTCCATGTTCTGCGTCGTCAGTTGCTGCGCGAAGTGCGCAAGCCGCTCATCCTGATGACGCCGAAGAGTCTGCTCAATCATCCCGAATGCGTTTCCGCAGAAGGTGATTTCACGGGAGCCACGTGCTTTCGCGAGCTGCTCGACGATCCCGGCATTATCGATACCCACGAGCGCATCAGTCGACTGATTTTCTGCTCGGGCAAAGTTTACTACGACCTGATCGCGCATCGCCGTGAACACGAAATCAAAAATGTCGCCATCATCCGCATCGAACAGCTTTACCCGCTCAACTACGATCTGCTGCGTGAGGTGACGCTGCGCTACCCGAATGCCCGCAAATGGGTCTGGTGCCAGGAGGAACCGCAAAATATGGGTGCCTGGAGCCACATCGAGCCACGTCTCGACCGTTACACCGACGTCCGCATTCGCTATGCCGGTCGCGATTCTGCCGCCAGTACCGCCGCCGGTGCCAAAGCCGTCCACGTTCGGGAACAGAAAATGCTGGTTGAACGTGCCTTCAGCGAATGATTCCTGCTCAGGATCCTGTTTATTCTAAATTCTTTCTCCACTATCCCTCTCTATTTTCATGGCCCACGAAGTAAAGATACCCAGCGTCGGTGAATCGATCACCTCAGGCAGCATCGCCGAATGGCATCAGACCGACGGCGCAATGGTCAGCAAAGGCGACCTGTTGCTGACTCTTGAGACCGATAAAATTTCTACCGAGCTGACGGCTGAAGTCGGTGGGGTGCTTTCCATCAAAGCCGCCGCCGGTGACGAAGTCGACATCGGTGCGGTGGTCGCTACCATCGACGAGAGTGCCGAAGCCGCACCGTCCGGGGGAGGTGATCAACCTGCCGCTGACGCCGAACCGGCTGAAGCGGAGCCCAGGGCCGAAGCTGCCGCTGGCGAGGCACAAGCCGGGGCAGCCAGTGAGCCTGCCGCTGAAAAATCATCGCCTGAGCCCGCGCCCGCGCCCAAAGCGCAGCCTGCGCCCGCGCCGGCAGCTGCTAAGCCTGCCGCGGCCCCCGACAACAGTGGCCGCACCAGTCGACGCAAGCTTTCGCCGCTGCGCCGCAAGATTGCCACCCAGTTGGTCAACGCCCAGCATGAAGCCGCTATCCTCACCACTTTCAACGAGTGCGACATGAGCAGCGTCATGTCGATGCGCAAGCAATTGCAGGAAAGCTTCGTCGCCAAGCACGGCCTCAAGCTCGGCTTCATGTCGTTTTTTATCAAAGCCACTGTCGAAGCGCTGAAAACGGTGCCGGCCGTCAACGCCCGCATGGATGGCGACGAATTGGTTGAAAATCATTTCTTCGATATCGGCGTCGCCGTCGGCACCGAGAAAGGTCTCATCGTTCCGGTGATTCGCGATGCCGATCAGAAATCGTTCGCCGAGATCGAACAGGACATCATCGACTACGCGACTCGCGCTCGTGACGGCAAGCTCCAGCTCAGCGATCTGACCGGCGGCGTGTTCACGATTTCCAATGGCGGTGTTTACGGCTCACTGCTCAGCACACCGATCCTCAACCCGCCACAGAGCGGTATTCTCGGCATGCACACCATCCAGCAGAGACCGGTTGCCGTTGACGGACAGGTCGTTATTCGTCCGATGATGTATCTCGCGCTCAGTTACGATCACCGCATTGTCGACGGCAAAGAGGCGGTGACTTTCCTGATCCGCATCAAAGACTGCATCGAGAATCCCACGCGGTTGCTGGTGGGGGCGTAGCCCGGACGCCTGCCGATCGGGTTGCGTTGTGCCATTGATGACCGGTTTTTCTGTCGGGGATTGATCGCCGATTGACGGAAAGCGGGGAAAAAAGTTGTTTCACCAGAGTTAAGTAATTAGACTGCGGTCATGCTTCGGTTTTCGGTTCTCGGTAGTGGCAGCGGCGGCAACAGCGCCGTCCTGTGCTCCGGTCAGACCAAAATTCTCATCGATGCCGGACTCAGTGCCCGTCAGTTGGTGCTGCGCCTGGAGGCCTGCGGGATCGATGCCGATGAACTCGATGCGGTCCTGCTCACGCATGAGCACGGCGATCACACCACCGGGCTGGATGTATTCTGCCGCAAGCGCTGCCTGCCAATCTACGCGACGGCGCACACCTGTGAACTGGTGCGCGAAAAGATGCGCTCCGAGGTGAGTTGGAAAAAGTTTGATGCCGGTAGCAGTTTTCGGGTCGGCGATGTCGATGTTGAGAGTTTTTCGGTGCCGCATGACGCGGTCGACCCGGTCGGTTTTGTGATGCGCACCGCCGGTGTCGGCTTCGGGTTGCTCAGTGACGTCGGTCACGTCACCGCGATGGCGCGCGATCATCTGCGCGATCTTGATACCCTTTTTGTGGAGGCGAACTACGACGAGAAGATGCTGCAAAACGACATGCGTCGACCGTGGGCGACCAAGCAGCGCATCAGTTCGCGCCACGGCCATCTGTCCAATGAGCAAACCGCTGACCTGCTGGCATCGGTAGCCAGTGAACGCCTGTGCCGCGTCGTGCTCGGGCATTTGAGCAGCGACTGCAACTGTCCTGTTCATGCGGCAAAATTTGTCGCCGACCGGTTGCGCTCCGAGGGCTTCCATGAGGTTGAAGTGGAGTGTGCCCGTCAGCGCGAACCGCTGCCGATGCGTGCCGTGGCCCGCAAGGCCGCCGCTGTCGCGCCGGCGGTCGTGGCGACGAGCGCGGTCTACAGCGAAAATGCCAGGCCGGACTCGGAATCACGCATCGCCGAAGAAACGGCTGACGCAGGCAGTCGATCAGAACACGCCCAGGCTGAGTGGGGATTCTGATTTTGCCGGTGTTCGAGCCGCTCTATCAAGCCGCTCTAAAATGCCGGATGCAGGCGTCCCGTAGGGACCGCTTGGGTTAGCCGGGGGGGATTTATCCCCCGGTTGTCTTTGGTTAGTGATGCGTCACGTCGTGAGCGCTCGGCAACGGCAAGTGCAGCGATTTTGCCTCGGTCAGTTCGTTCACAGCGTGACGCCTGAACTTGCTGTGGCCCGGGACCTTGGCTTGAAACTCGCGGCTGCCGGGACGGCTCGCTGCGCGACAGTTGAGATTTTCCCCGGCTCCGGTTCTGTGCAGCTCGTTGCAATAAGCGGTTGCCGCAGGCCCAGCTGCCGTGCATCTTCACGGCTTTCGCGGCACCGCTTGAATGAGCAGGCAACACGGCTGCAAACGGCACGACATGACACCCCTGCAACCATCGCTCGAGGACTTCAGCTCGTTGGCAAAATCGGGAAACACCATTCCGGTTTACACTGAGCTGGCCGCCGACTACGAAACGCCGGTGTCGGCTTTTCAGAAACTCAACGACGGCGGACCTTGCTTCCTGCTCGAGTCGGCGGAAAGCAGTGACCAGATCGGGCGGTTTTCGTTCATCGGCGCCAGCCCGCGTTGGCTGATGCGTTGCCGTGGTCGCGAGATGACTTTCGAGCAGGACGGTGAGACCCGCACCGAGACCATTCCGGAAAGTGCCGGCGATCCGATGCACGAGTTGGAGCGGCGGATGAAATCGTATCAGCCGGTCGAGGTTGAAGGTCTGCCGGTGTTTACCGGCGGGGCGGTCGGATATCTCGCCTACGACATGGTGCGCTTTTTCGAACCGACCGTGCCCGATCCACCGGTTGATCAACTCGGCCTGCCCGACATGATCTTCATGCTCGCCGACACCCTGGTGGTGTTCGATCATCGCTACCGGCGCATGCAGATCGTCGCCAACGTGTTCACCGACGACTTCGACAATCTTGAGGACGGTTACGAAGACGCCCGTAACAAAATCGACGCCATCATCGCCCGGCTTTCGGTGGGCTTGCAGGTCGCGCCGCTGAGCGCGTTCGGTGAAGTTGAAACCGTTGAGCCGCAGTCGA
The DNA here is from genome assembly GCA_965367965.1 of uncultured bacterium. Classification (GTDB taxonomy): domain Bacteria; phylum Verrucomicrobiota; class Verrucomicrobiia; order Verrucomicrobiales; family DEV007; genus JBBKXR01. The sequence goes on from CBDULB010000047.1 coordinate 34,095, forward strand.
ACACGACCCGCGAGGAGTATCAGCAGATGGTGCGCGACGGCAAAGAGTATATCCATGCCGGCGATATTTTCCAGGTCGTGCCGTCGCAGCGGTTTGAGGCACCGTATGAAGGCGAGGCGATCGACCTTTACCGCGCGCTGCGTCACGTCAATCCGTCGCCGTACATGTTCTGCCTGCAGTTCGGTGCCGAGGACGGCTTTGCCCTGGTCGGAAGTTCGCCGGAAGTGCATGTGCGCGCCATCGACGGCAAAGTCGAAATCCGGCCGATCGCCGGCACGCGCTGGAGAGGCAAAACCCCGGAAGAGGATGAGGCGCTCGCCGAGGATTTGCTCAGCGATCCCAAGGAACTCGCCGAACACATCATGCTCGTCGATCTGGCGCGCAACGACGTTGGACGTGTGGCCAAATACGACAGTGTTAAAGTAACCGATTTTCAAACCATCGAGCGCTACAGCCACGTCATGCACATCGTTTCCAACGTCGAAGGCCAGCTCGATCCCGGGCACAATGCCTACGACGTGATGCGTGCCACCTTTCCCGCCGGCACCGTGTCCGGCAGCCCCAAGGTGCGTGCCATGCAGGTCATCAATGAGCTCGAAAAGAGCAAGCGCTGTGCGTATGCAGGGGCGGTCGGATACTTTGGCTTCGATGGTAACCACGATTCCTGCATCGCCCTGCGGACCGTGGTCTTGAAGGACAATAAAGCCTATGTTCAGGCCGGTGCCGGTGTCGTCGCCGATTCGGTTCCCGAAGCCGAGTACGATGAGACCGTCAACAAAGCCATGGGCATGATGCGCGCCATCGCCCAGGCCCGAATGCTGTCCGAACAGCGTGAGAATGCCGAGTGATATTCCCCGGCGGTGGTGCTTAACACTGAAAACTTAATCCTTAAAACTTTCCCCCTGTGCTCCTCGTCATCGATAACTACGATTCATTTACCTACAACCTCGTCCAGTATTTCGGCGAGTTGGGGGCGACCATGGAAGTGCATCGCAACGACCAGATTTCGATCGATGAAATCCGGGCCAAAAGCCCTGAGCGGATCGTCATTTCACCGGGACCCTGCACGCCGAAGGAGGCAGGTATCAGCAGCGATGTAGTTCGCGAATTCGGTCCGCAGTTGCCCGTGCTCGGCGTCTGTCTGGGACATCAATGCATCGGTGATGTGTTTGGTGGTGACGTGGTCCGCGCCGAACGTCTGATGCACGGCAAGACCTCGCCGGTCAATCACAACGGCGAAGGCCTGTTCGCCGGCTTGCCGAATCCCTTCGAGGCGACTCGCTACCATTCGCTGATCGTCAAGCGCGAGACTTTTCCCGACTGCCTGGAGATCACCGCCGAGACCGATGAAAAAGAAATCATGGGCCTGCGCCATCGCGAATTGCCCATTCACGGTGTGCAGTTTCACCCCGAGTCGATCCTGACTGCTGAGGGCAAGAGCCTGCTCAAGAATTTCCTCGAGCTGTGAGTTGCGGTTACGTGGGGCCGGTGTTCACCGGCTGTCTGTGGCGTGCTGCGTTATAACAATATCAGCTAACTTCCTGTTGGCGGAGTGCTTGTGCGCCTGCCTGCCGCATCGGGACGGCAAGCGCTGCAGCGACCCGGCCAGCGGGCGCGGAGGCGTTGCGGTTTAAGTCGGCGGCGCATGGCGGTCGGCGGGTGCGGCGTTTTTTCGAGCTTGCCCGGAGGCGAACTGCCTGCTGAGATGTAGGGGTGGCTTGGGAGATTTACTGAATGATCGGGTGTGGGATTATTTTTTTCTGACGTCGAAAGTCTGCCTCAACTCGTAATCCTTTCATGAACGACAAACCGGATGAAAAATCGGAGCTCAGAAAGCGCTTTGTGTGGAAGTGGCATCCGCATGGCTGGCTGACTCTGGTGATCGTCATCCTGTTAATTTTTCTCTTTATCAAACTAGCCCAATAAATGAAACCAGCAGACCTCTCCCAATTCCGTGAACAGTTGATGGATCAACTCGACGAACTTCGCGAGGCGGCGATTTCTCATCAAAAAGAGATGGATGAAAGTCATACCAGCAACGATTTCATCGGCGCCGATCGGGCCGCTGAGCTGGAGAGCATGGAGGTCGATGCGTCAGTGGCCACGAGCGAGTCAAATCTGGCCAAAAAGATCGGCTACGCGCTGAAGCGGATCGATGCCGGCACCTACGGAATCTGCGACGGTTGTGGTGAAGAGATCCCGCTCGATCGCCTGCGGACAAAACCAAGTGTTTCGTTGTGTATTTCCTGCCAGGAGAAGCACGAAGCGGCGGAATAGAACGGGCACGATGGCGAACTTGGCCCCTGCTTGCGTCGTGGATTGCGCCGGCTACCAGGTGGGGGCTTGAGGAAACTTGACTCGATGATGTCAGCCTGCGCTTTGATGACAACTGCGATGCGGTGTGCCGCTGCACTGAAGCTTCTTTCTTGAATCGACGACAGCTATGAAATGGTCATGGACACTTGGAACGGTGGCGGGAACCAAGGTTCGCGTGCATGTGACTTTCGTGATCCTGCTGGTGTTTCTGGCGGCTAATTTCTGGTCGTCGGGAGGCGCACCCGCGGCCCTGATCGGGGTGGCATTTTTTCTCGCCCTGTTTCTCTGTGTGGTGCTGCACGAGTTCGGTCACGCCCTGGCGGCACGGCGCTACGGCATTCGCACTCCTGACATCACGCTCTACCCGATTGGCGGTATTGCCCGACTTGAACGCATGCCGAAAACGCCCAGCCACGAACTGGTTGTGGCCGCTGCCGGGCCGTTGGTCAATGTGGTCATCGCGGTGGTGTTGTTGACGGCACTGGGCGGTCTGCCGTCCGTGGAGCAACTGGGCGATTTTGGTGAAATGACCCCGCGGTCGTTTCTGGGGCGCCTGGCGCTGGTCAACATCATGTTGGTAGTGTTTAACCTGATCCCGGCTTTTCCCATGGATGGTGGACGCATGTTGCGGGCGCTGCTGGCGATGGCCATGCCACGCCCCACGGCGACCCGCTGGGCGGCGACGATCGGTCAGTTGATCGCCGTAGCCGGAGCGCTGTTGGCAGTATCAGTGGGCATGTGGTGGCTGTTGATCATCGCCGGCTTTGTGTTTTTTGCCGCCGGTCAGGAAGCCTCGATGACCGATGCACAAGCTGCCTTTGAAGGCGTGACCGTGGCGGCGGCGATGGAAACCCGTTTCCGTGTTTTGCAGACCGGCACTACCCTGCAGCGCGCGGCGGAGGCTTTGCTCGAAGGACAGCAGCACGACTTTCCGGTGATCGATGAAAGCGGGGAATGCCGCGGCATCCTGTTGCGTAATGATCTGCTGCGCGCTCTCGCCGAGGGCAAGCTGCACGCGCCGGTGGTCGATGCGGCTCAAGCTCAGTTTGCGCGAGTGAGGGCCGACCAGGAGCTGTCGGCGGCACTCGAAGTGCTTACCGCTTCGGCGCTGCCGGTTGCTCCGGTGATGGATGACGACGGCAAGATCGAAGGATTATTGACCCGCGAAAATGTCGCCGAGTTTCTGGTGGTGAGGTCGGCCGGCATCAATCAGCGGTCGACCTGAATTTCCCAATCAGGGCAGGGGAAATTGCGCCGCGTGGTCGTCGTTGATGACAGTGATCGGCAACAGCTTTGTCGAAAACTTTGCTCAGGCCTCCGGTCGCACTGAGTGGAAGGGCGGTCATCCGCAAATCGGGTTAGTCACATCTCCCCTGACTCAGGCCGTTTACTATACCGGAAAATCTATCGGCCGGGTATCACGGGCGGCTGATCTCATGGACGCTACCATTGGTGGCAGTCGCTATCGCTTCGACGAGACGGCGCGCGTTTGAGTTCAATTCAATTCCCACCACGTTGACCGTAACCCCCGCGTTCGCCAGTTGATTGACCTCGTTACTGTAGTCGGTACCGTCCGGTTCACCGTCAGTCAGGAAAATCACGCGATCGGGCACCGGTGTATATTGCATAGGCAGACCCAACCCAGCTTTGTAGTTGGTTCCCGAGCCGGTGCTTACCGTTTGAATCAGGGCCGCCATTCGAGGCGAAAAGGGCGAAGTCGCATTGTGTAATTCAAAAGTTCCATCGGTCCAGTGGACTCCGGCATCGAACATCGCCACATTGAATTTCTGGCGGGGGCGCAAATTGGGAATTACTTGAACTGCCGCCTCGATGACCGCCTCGAAACGTGTCTTGCCTCCCCCGAAAGAACTATTCATCGAAGACGATGCGTCGATCACCAGGAGCACATTGTCGGTAACCGGCACACCGAAAAAGTCCGCCCCTGTTTTAGCTTCTTTGTCGTCGCTGTGCTCATGCAGATTGGGGTCTTTTGCCTTCGCGTAGGTGATGACATCGAAACCGTCCGGATAGTCGATGACACTGGCGCTGAACGGACGGTTGTAACGCCGCCAGAGCTGCACCGGCGGGTAGCTGTCGGCGGGATCTTTCAGGCTAAAATATAGATCAGACAGGCCAGCGGCATTGTTATCGGTCAAGGTCACCGTAATGTTCGGCGACGTAGCCGTGAACATATTGGAGCTCAGCGAAATATCGGGAGCCGCGAGATCAATCAATACGGCCGTATACACCTCCTGGTTTATCGAACTGTCCTGCCACCGTGAAGCATCGTCCGAAATGGCTCTCGCCAAAACACGGTCACCTGGAGATAGGGACAAAGGGCCCGAATAATTCTGCCACGCGCCACCGTCAATCGAATAGCTGAGGTGGGACGACGCTACCGGATTGGGATTGCTCAAGCTGACCGACAGGCTGAAATCGGTGGCTGGAAACTGGCCGCCGGGAAGTGAAAAAGATGGTGGTTTCAGCTCAACCGGGGAAGGCGTCGGCGCTACCGGCGGCGTGGGGGCGATGGCGACGAGAGGTATGAAAGTGGGAATTGCCGACGGCCCCGCACTGGTGTCCCAGTCGTCTTTGAAATCCCAAATCCATCCTGAATTGGTGGCAAACTCCATCGCCCCTGACTTGCGGGCATCGATCTCGATCTGAGCGGGAACGGCGCTGTTGCTCAGCTGGAACATTTTTACACCACCTGCGCCGCCGGAAGTTTTTACTTCGAACTGCTGATCGGAGGCGTTCCAATACACCCGGGGTTCACGGCCCAGAGATTCCATGTTGTTCTGCAGCACAACGTCCAGTCTCGGATCTACCAGGGAGCTGGTTAGAGGGTTGATCTGAGTCTTGATCCTGGCAACCGAGGAAGTGGTTTTCAGCTTTGCCAACACCGCAGAGGGGGAACCGGCACCGGTCAAATCACCACCGCTGGCGATGTACATGGTCACCGCCCGGTTGAGCGCCATAGTATCCGTTTCCAGTTTCGAATCTCTCGTCGAGGACGTTACCGCCCCGGAGAAGCTGATTCCAACCGATACCAGCACGGCGAGCACACTGATCGCCACCACGATCTCAACCAGCGACATGCCGCCTGAAGCCCGGCGTAAAAGGTGACGCCGCCTGCCGGATCCCGGACCAGACAGTCCAACAGAGTTAAGCCAGTACCCCATAATAACCTTATAATAATCATATTAACAAGAATTACAACAATAAAGTTATAAGGCGGTTTTTGATCATCTGGGCAGCGGAACTGTCGGCGACAGGCAACGTTTCCAGACTCTTTATCACTCGCTCACCCTTTCTGGTGCCTGCCAGCCGTTGAACATTGCG
>CBDULB010000048.1:0-39678 GCA_965367965.1 uncultured bacterium
CGGACTGACTCCGAGCGCACCTAACATTGCCACCCTTTTGAAACAGCATGGCTACGCCACCGGCCTGAGCGGTAAATGGCACATCGGCTACGACCGCGAGCGCCAGCCTCTGCAACAGGGCTTCGACCACTTCTTCGGTTTGCTCGGCGGCAATCACCACTACTTCGAACACATGGATCGTATCGGCGTGCCCGACCTGTGGCTCGGCAACGACGCCATCGAGCGCGAGGGCTACACCACCGACCTGATCACTGATGACGCCCTGACATTCATCGAAGAAAATCGCGACAATCGGTTCTTTCTCTACCTGTCGCACGCCGCGCCGCACTTCCCGCATCAGGGTCCCGGCGATGCCGACAAGGACGTCCGGCCGAAATCGAAAACCTGGCAGCCCGGCGACCGCGAAACCTACATCGCCATGGTCGAGCACATGGACAAAGGCATCGGCAAAGTCCTCGATCGTCTCGACCAACTCGGGCTGCGCGACAATACCCTGGTGGTGTTCTGTTCCGACAACGGCGGCTACATCTACTCGCGCAATGCGCCGCTGCGCGGCCACAAATCGAGCCTGCTCGAAGGCGGTATTCGTGTGCCCTGCATCGCCCGCTGGCCCGGAGTGATCCCGGCCGGGACCACCACCTCGCAGGTCGCCATCACCATGGACTGGACGGCGACCTTCGCCGCGCTCGCCGGAGCGGAGGACGATCTGCTGGCCAGTGACGGCATCGATCTGACGCCGATCCTCAGTGGCGAACACGAGCCGATCGAGCGCACGCTTTTCTGGCGCGGCAAAAAGGGGCCGAAACGCAAGAGCGTCGAAGAGGGCCTCGCCGTCCGCCGGGGAAAATGGAAACTTTACCGCCCGACCGAGGGGCCTTCGACCCTCTACGATCTCGAAGCCGACCCCGGCGAAAGCACCAACCTGATCAAGGCCCGCGCCGACATCGCCGCTGATCTGACAGCCCTGCAGACCACTTGGGAATCGGCCATCGCCCGCGGCACCCCGACCCCTTCCTCACCATGAATCGCCGACACTTTCTCACCGCCACCACCGCCACCACGCTGGCCGGCAGTGCGCTCGCCGCTGCGGCACCTTCCACAGCTGCAGATGCCGCCGACAGCTGTGACGTCCTGGTCTACGGCTCGACCCCGGGCGGGCTCGCCGCCGCCATCGAAGCCGCCCGCCGCGGTTGCAAGGTCACTCTCGCCTGTCCCAAAATGCATCCGGGCGGCATGACCGCCAGCGGCCTGTGCACCACCGATGCCGTGCGCCGCGAACTGTTCGGCGGTCTGGTGCAGGAGTTCGTCGATGGCGTGCGACAGGACTACCGCCGCGAGCTCGATGGCGGCGAAAACTCGCCCGAGTGGCCGCTGATTCGCGACGGCTGGTTTTACGAACCGTCGGTCGCCGAGCGGGTCTTTGACCGCCTGCTCGAAGCCGAAGCGGAACGGCTGACTTTCCTGCGCGGCCATCATCTCACCAACGCCGAAGTCAGCGATGCAAAAATTTCCTCCGTCACTTTTGATCCGCCGCAAGGCGCACCGATCACCATCACCGCGCAGACTTTCATCGACGGCACCTACGAGGGCGATCTCGCCGCCGCTGCCGGAGTACCCTGCCGGGTCGGCCGCGAGAGCCGCGACGAATTCGGCGAGTCACTGGCCGGCATTCACTACATGGACTGGAAAAAGGGCGAGCAGATCCTCACGCCCGACACCGGCGAAGCCTCGCCCGCCATTCAGGCCTTTTGCGCGCGATCGATTTTCACCACCGATCCCGACAAGCTGGTGCCGCTGGAAAAACCGGACGCATACGAGCAGCACCTCGACGACCTGCTGCCCCTGCTCGACGATTTTAAATCCGGGCGGGTGAAAAGTTGTTCTCCCGGTTCAAAAATCGCCCGCAACAAATACCAACTCAACGGCTCCATCGTCCGCCAGACCAGTATCAACTGTCCCGGCGTCAGCTGGGCCTGGCCCGAGGCCGGTCGACATCACCGCGCCCGTCTGGAAAAGTTCCACGTCGACCACGCCGCCAGCTACGTGTGGTTTTTGCAGAACGATCCGCATGTGCCCGACGACATTCGCAGTATGTGGCAACGCATCGGCCGCCACCGCGACGAATTCCCCGACAACCAGCACTGGCCGTGGCAGATCTACGTGCGCCAGGGACGGCGCATCGAAGGCCGCGCCCGGGTCACCCAGCACCATTTCATCGTCGATCCGAAAACCGGCCGCACCCCGCGCGTCGACCAGCCGATCGCCATCGGTGAGCATTCCTTCGATATTCACCCCTGCCACGATCGCCGCTTCGCCATCGATGACAAATGGATGGAAGGCGTGCTCTGGTTTCCGAAAAAAGCCGAAGGCCCCGCCCAGCCGGGTCAGGTCCCCTACGGTGCCATGCTGCCGCAAAAACTCGACAACCTGCTGGTCCCCGTCGCTCTCGCCAGCACTCACATCGCCATGTCGGTGCTGCGCATGGAACCGCTGTGGATGACCACCGGCCAGATCGCCGGACTCGCCGCCGCCGAAGCCAAAGACAAGTCGACCCGCGTCGCCGCCCTCGATCCGAATCCCCTGCCCGGAAAACTCGGCATTCAGGTGGTGCCGTGAATGCAAACGAACCCGAAAGGTTCACAGCCACTCGCCCCGGGTCGAGCCAAGCGACCACCCGGGGCTAATGGCGATTGAAGACACGAACCCGGAGGGTTCGCAGCCGATGTTCGATGGTTCTCCGCCGTTGGTCACAGGCAACTTGACCCGTCCGCCAACGACCTAATCCTGCCGGTAATCCTTCAGCTTCTCGGCACGCTCGCGAATCAGGCGCACCACCAGCGAGGTCCAACCGGTTTGATGACTGGCGCCGAGGCCTTCGCCGGTTTCCGAGTGAAAGTATTCGTGAAACAGCAGCAGGTCCTGCCAATTGGGATTGTCAGTGTAGCGATCGGCGATTCCCCGGCCGAAACACGGCCGGTAGCCGTCCGCATTTTTCTGAAAAATCTTGATCAGGCGCTCACTGATCAGATCCGCCACCTGTTCCAGACTGAGCAGGTGACCACTGCCCGCCGGTGCCTCGATCTTCAGGCCGTCACCGTAGAAATGGTGATAACGCTCCAAGGCCTCGACGATCAGGTAGTTGACCGGAAACCACACCGGCCCGCGCCAGTTGGAGTTGCCGCCGAACATCCAGCTGTCACTTTCGCCGGGCACATAGCTGACCTCGTGATGCTCGCCGCCGTGACTGAACAGGAACGGCTTTTTCTCGTGCACCTTGCTCAGCGAGCGAATCCCGAAGTCGCTGAGAAATTCGTCCTCGTCGACCAGGCGCTGCAGACAACGCTGCAAGCGCTCACGTGACGGCAAGGCCAGCAGTCGGGTGCGGCCGCTGCCTTTGCCATTGCCGCTCTTGTCGGCATAACTGACATACTTGGCCAACTCCTGACGGTTGTCGAGAAACCAGTCCATGCGCTTTTTAAAACCCGGCAGCGCATCGATGGTTTCCTGATCGAGCACGGTCACCGCGATCATCGGCAACAGGCCGACCAGCGAACGCACCTTGAGCGGAATCGGTTCCTGATGATCGATGATCAACTGGTCGTAGTAGAAGCCGTCCTCCTCGTCCCACAGGCCGTCGCCACCGAGTGCGTTGATGGCATCGGTGATACTGACAAAGTGCTCGAAAAATTTCGACGCGATGTCCTCGTAAGGCGGACGCTTCAGCGCCAGCTCGAGCGCCATCGACAGCATCAGCAGACAGTACGACGCCATCCACGCCGTGCCGTCCGCCTGATTGAGATGACCGCCCTCCGGCAGCTCGCGCGAACGATCAAACACCCCGATATTGTCCAGACCGAGAAAGCCGCCGCCGAACACGTGCCGCCCCTCGACGTCCTTGCGATTCACCCACCAGGTGAAATTCAGCAACAGTTTCTGAAATGCCTTCTCCAGAAAATCCAAATCGCGCTGCCCCTTCGGGTCGGCAATTTTGTAGACCCGCCACACCGCCCAGGCATGCACCGGCGGATTAACATCGGAGAAGTTCCACTCATACGCCGGCAGTTGACCGTTGGGATGCATGTACCACTCGCGCAGCAGCAGCAGCAGTTGATCCTTGGCAAAATCCGGATCGACCTTAACCAGCGGCAGCATGTGGAACGCGGTGTCCCAGGCGGCAAACCACGGGTACTCCCACTTGTCCGGCATCGATAAAACATCGCGCGCAAAAAAGTGTCGCCAGTCGTGATTGCGCCCCTGCTGGCGCGACTTTGGCGGCGCCGGTTCATCGGAGTCGCCGTTGATCCAGTCCTCGACGATGAATTCGTAAAACTGCTTGGTCCACAGCAGACCGGCGTAGCCCTGACGGGAAATCATCTGCTCCTCTTCGCTGGCATTTTCGGGAATCACTTCACGGTAAAAGTCGTCGCACTCGGCGATGCGCAGCGCCATCGTTTCCTCAAAGTTGTCCAGCGCGGCGACGCCGTTGTCGTCGGCCACCGGATGCAAACGACAGCGCACAGTGACGCTGTCACCGGCCGCCAGTTCGAATTTCCAATGCGCGGCGGACTTGGTGCCGCGCCGCTTCGGATTGATCGCTTTGGTTTCACCCCCGACCACGTAGCGGTGAAACGCATCCTTGGTGTACGGCGAAGTATTTTTCGAACCGAACACCCGCTCGAAGTTGGTTTCATTTTCCGTAAACAACCACTGCGCCTGCGAACCATCGTCGGCGTCGGCATAAAACAGCAGCTCGCCCAGCTCCTCGTGGTGAATGCGCAACGCGCCAAGCGCGTCGTCGAACTCCAGCGACGGCCGCAGCTTGCACTCCGAATGACTGCAGCCCCAGGTCCAGACATTGCGCAGCCAGACACTCGGCAGCAGATGGATCGGTGCCGCCTTTTGGCCGCGATTGGTGATCGTAATTTTCCACAACAGATCGTCCGGGCTGCGCTTGGCCACCTCCTGCACCACGTCGAAGTAGGCGTCATCGTCGAAAAATCCCAGGTCGGCCAGTTCGACCTCGCCGTTGGTCTTGTCGCGCCCGCGATTCTGCTTTACCAGCTCGGCATACGGATAACGCGCCTGCGGATACTTGTAGAGCCCCTTGGTGTAGGAGTGGGTCGGCGTCGCCTCGAGGTAGTAGTAACACTCTTTGACGTCCTCGCCGTTGCTGCCCTCCTTGCCACTCAGGCCGAACAGCCGCTCCTTCAGAATCGCATCCTGACCGTTCCACAAAGCCGGCGCAAAACACACCCGGCACTCGCGGTCGGTCCAGCCCATCAGGCCGTCCTCGCCCCAGCGGTACGCCCGGCTGCGCGCCTGATCGTGGGTAAAATATTCCCAACTCTCCTGGTGGCCCGAGTAGTCTTCGCGCACCGTCCCCCACTGTCGCTCGGAGAGATAGCTCCCCCAGCGTTTCCAGTTTTTCTCTCTGACACGATCCTCCGCCAGCCGTTTCCGTTCCGAATTCATGAACGCATTATAGCAAGAAGCCTGCTAGATGGACGGCAAACTTCGGATTCGGGAAACTACCGGTCACCTCCCGGGATCGAACCTGGCAGACCGTCCTTGCCGGTCGGGCGCTGCGCCGGCCCCTTGCCTTGGCCGAACCGCCGCAGCGGTTCCGCACAGGCTTCGACTGCGCCGACGATGCGGCGCACGCTTACTGGCTTCGAGTGGCAAGCGGAGCGCTTGCCCTGCAATTAACTGGACCCTGGACTCCGGACGTAGGTTGGGGTTTGTCGTCAACGCCCTCGTCATTGTCTGGACAAGGGGCAGACGCCGCAAGCGGGTGCGGCGCTGCCCTTTGCCTGGCTTTCGACGACTCAGGATTTCGTCGGGAAAATGCCGGTCGCGTTGACGATGACATTTTCTTCGCTGGATCCCTCCGCCACCGTGCCGGTAACGATCAGACCATCGAGTTCCTTCAGGCCTCGAACCTGCTTGAGCGACTGGGCGACCGGGCGACCGTCTTCACCGACAATCTGCACGGTGATGCGCGACGCAGCGATTTTCTCCGGGGCGACACAACAGGCATCCCACGGCGTGCTGCATCCGTCGCCCGGATTTTTCTCGCAGGTCATCAGACTTTCGTCGGCGAGCACCAGCGTGGCGTAGTCTTTGGAAAACGGCTCCATCGCACCGGCGATCCGACCGCTGACCGTAACCGCCGTACCGGGCTCGACTTTTTTGCGGCTCTCCAAAACGGTGACCGCACCTTCGGGGGCGGCGTCGAGAAACACCGCTTCGATCTGTGGATCGGCAACAACCGCGGCGGATTCGTCGCTGGTCGACTCTTTGCTGCACGCCGTCACGGCGAGTAAAGCTGCGCCGGCGAGACTGAGCAGTGATAGGCGGGTGATGGATTTCATTGTATTGGTATTGGTTCTGGTTTTTTTGTTCATGGAATTACTGGATGGTTTTTTGGTTTTGTCAGGAAAAAATTTCAGGATGATCGCAGCGCCACCGGCAGCGGCGCACTCAGGCAGCGTGCGGCCGGCGGCAATGCTCCGAGAGTGCCCAGAGCCAGCCCGACCAGCAGGCCGAGTCCGAGAACCGGCAGGGGCATCAGCAGTCTGAAGGTGCCGATCGAAAACGGCACGGTGACGCCTTCGAGAAACGTCACCGCCAGAAATGACGCCAGCAGAGTGCCGAGCAAGGTCGCCAGCAAACTCTCCTGAATCAGCGAAAACAGAATCGCCCGGCGACGAAATCCGACCGCCTGCAGAGTCGCCAGTTCGCGAATCCGCGACGCGAAGGCGGCGTAGAGCATGTTCAGACCGCCAAACACCGCGCCGGCACCGACCAGCCCTGCGGTCAGCCAGGTCATGCCGCGCAGCGGGCCGTAGAACCCCGCCAGTTGCGCGTAGTAGTCGGACTCGCGCAACGCGACCAGTTCCAGGTCGAGTCGCTGGCGGGCAAACAGGTCGGCGTCTTTATAACCCTCGTCGGAATTCATCCTGACAATCACACACGACAAGGCGTCGCGCTGGATCGCGGCCATCAGGTCATTGCGGTCAAACCAGACCTCGGACTCCATCACCGTGCCGGGCGCTTCGAACACGCCGGCCACGGTAAAGGTCTGGTCTTCGAAGTCGATCGTGCTGCCGACCGCGAGCTCCGCCGCGGACACGCCGAGGCTGTGATGCGCCAGACGGCCAACCAGAACCTCTCCGGCCGCCGGGTAACTGCCTTCGAGAATGCGCACTTCGCGATGCACCTCAAACGCCGCCGGCGTCACCCCGCGCAGCAGCGCCTGTTCCTCGCCGTGATCGCCCACCGCCAGCGGCGCCATGTAGTGAACTTCACCGGAAACGGCGGCCACGCCGAGACGCTTTTCGATACCATTGATGCCTGCCGTGGCCAGCGTTTCGCTCTGGATCGAAACCTCGCTGCGTTCGACACTCTCTTCCGAGCCGGCACCGAGCAGGATGACATTGCGCGGCGATCCGGACGCCATCAGCACGCCCTTCATGCCCTCGTTGAACGAGCCGGCCGCGTACACCAGAAACACCACCAGCGCCGCGCCGAGGACTTTCTGAATCAGTCGTATCGGATCGCGCAACAGGTTCCGGGTCGCGTAGGAAAAGGGTAACATAATGAAATGAGCAAGCAGGGTATTTTGCGAAGTCGCGGATCAACCTTGTCGGAGCGAACTGACGATCGGATTGCGACACGCAACCCAGGCCGGCCACAGCGATGCCAACAGGCCCAGCGCCACGGCGAGCAGCAGTCCGTTGGCGGTGACCTGCAGGCTGGGAGTCAGCGCCAGGGTCAGGCCTTCATTGCCGAAGGTGAAACGCTTGAGATGAAAAAACAGCGCCGCCAGTCCACTGCCGAGCACGCCGCCGAGAAAGCCGAGCAGGACGCCCTCCCAGATCATCAAGGTGCCGACCGAGAGCCGGGGAAATCCTAACGTTTGCAGAATCGCATTTTCTTTGACCCGGCCGCGGGCGACCAGCAGCAGCGCGTTGGCGACCAGACCGAGCACCGCCAACACCGCCCCGAAGCCGAGCCAGCGGGTAAAGCGAATGATGTCGATCAAGTCCTGCGCGGTCTGCGCGAAGAAAGCTTTCTCCGGTCGGGTGTTGGTCGGATCCGAATCGGAGGCGAAAATCGCATCGATTTTATCCGCCACCGGCTCGAGCTGATCGGCCGAATCGACGCGCACATTAAACTGCGTGACCGTGCCCAGACCGACCCGCGAGGCCTGCTGCAGAAACGGCAGATGCACATAGGCGACATTGTTGTCCTGGGCACTTGGCGAGCGCACAATGCCGGCGACCGATACGCGCACGCCGACCGCTTCAAACTGGTCGCCGGGGTTCAGCCCGCGACGCGCGGCGAAGTTTTCGCCGACCAGTGCGGCATCGCCGCGCTCGGTCCAGTCTTCGAACGAACCGGACACGATCTCGAGGTCGGGATTGTATTTTTTCAGATCCCCGGGCGGCACACCGCGAAATGCGATCACGTCGAGACTGGCACCGCAGTTGTTGACCACGATCTGAATGGGAATGGCTTCGCGCACGCCTTCGATGCGCCGAATCTCGCCGAGGTAGTGTTCGGGTAACCGCGAGGTCAGTGGGCAGAATCGATTTTCGCGATAAACCACCAGCGTGGTGTCGCCGGCGCTGGCCTCGGTGGCAATGCGCAGACTCGACTGCATGGTCTCGACTGCCGTGAACAGAAACATGCCGGTGGCCACGCCGGCCAGGGTCAGCAGCGAGCGCAAGCGATGCCGCGTCACCTGCTTCAACGCCAGGGCAGCGAGATGGACGAGTCGCTTCATGACGCGGTGACCTCCCCGGTAGCAGCGGAAGTTGCGCCGCGCCTGCTGTTTTCAATCAGTTGGCCTTTTTCGAGATGCAGCGTTCGCTCCGCAGCTGCGGCGGCGCGGGCATCGTGAGTGACCATAACGATGGTCTTGCCGTGAGTGCCGGACAACTCGCGCAGCAGATCGAGAATCTGATCACCCGACTCGCGGTCGAGATCGCCGGTCGGTTCATCACCGACAATCAGGCCGGGGTCGGCAACGATCGCCCGGGCGATCGCCACCCGCTGTTCCTGACCTCCGGACAATTCGGTCGGACGGTGATCGGCGCGATCACTGAGACTGACCAGTTCCAGCGCGGCGAACACCTTGTCGCGCCGCTGTTTTCGCGACAGCGACTTGTCGAGCAACAATGGCAGTTCGACATTTTCAAAAGCCGAGAGAATCGGCACCAGGTGATACAGCTGGAACACGTAACCGCAGTGACGCGCGCGCCAGTCGGTCAGCTGGCCACGCGAAAAGGCGCCGACATTTTCGCCGCCGATGTGCAGCTCGCCACTGGTCAGCCGATCGATACCGGCGATCAGGTTCAGCAGCGTGGTTTTGCCCGAACCGGACGGCCCCATCAGCGCCAGGAATTCGCCACGGCGAACATCGAGATCGAGATTCTCCAGCGGCGTCACCGTAAGCTTCCCCTTCTGGTAAACCTTGGTGAGCTTGCGACAGCGAATGTAGGAATCATCGTTCATGAGTCAGCGGGATCGGTTGCATGGGGGGAATGAGCGTCCGTGGCAGTGGCGCGGAAACGCTCGCCGGGCTTGAGACCGGCGGGAGGATTGAGCACGACACGATCGCCCGGCTTGAGCCCGTCGACGACCAGGCGATGGTCATCGCGAACTTCCCGGCCGAGAGTGATCGGCTGCGGCGCGACGTGATCGCCGGAGGCATCAACCTTCCAGACGCTGGCCTGATTCTGATCATCGTCGCCCGCGGTGAGCGCCGCCAGAGGCACAAACAGTTGCACCCGACCGGATGCGGACGACATCACAGGTGCAGATCCGGATCCGCGCCCGGCGGCAGGCGCGGCTGCCGAATCCGGATCACTGGCGAAGGCCTCGAGAAATTCCGCCCGGCAGAGCATGTCGGGACGCAGCCGCTGGTCGGGATTTTCGATGGCTACTTTTGCCTGCAGAGTATTGCGCTGCAGGTCAGCCTCGCCGACGATGCGGGTCACCCGTCCGCGGAAAACCTTGCCCGGCAACAGTTCGGAGCGGAGCCGCACCAACTGGCCGACCGCCAATTGCGCAGCCTCGGCGAGGGGCACGTCGATCCTCGCCTGAAGATGCTGTGGATCGTAGAGAATGGCCACCGTAGCGGAATCGACAGCATCCATGTTGAGCATTTTTTTCTGGCCCGGAGCAGCCAGCAAACGCAGCACACGACCATCGATGGGCGAGGTGATTTTGGT
Source organism: uncultured bacterium (assembly GCA_965367965.1). Taxonomy (GTDB): domain Bacteria; phylum Verrucomicrobiota; class Verrucomicrobiia; order Verrucomicrobiales; family DEV007; genus JBBKXR01. The sequence continues at coordinate 10,239 of CBDULB010000048.1, forward strand.
GCGGTCGAGCATCAGTTGCTTGCGCGCCACTTCGGTCTCGGCGGCGTCGATCTGTGCCTCGTGGTCGACGTGCACTTCGTGAACCTGTTCGATCTCCGCCTTGAGTTCCTGTTCAGTCACCGCCAGCGCCTCGACTTCGGCCTGCAGGGTCGCCAGTTCGAGCCGGGCTTTGGCTCTTTCGCGTTCCGAAACTCCGCCGCGGGCAATATTTTCGAATCGCTGCGCCAGGTCGGCGGCCTCATCGCGGCGGGCTTTGGCCACCACTACCTGCTTCTGCAGGCTGGCGATCCGCGCCTCGAGAATGGCGACCATGCGGTAGTGCCCGGCGGCCTTGGCCTGCAGCGACAGCAATTGGCTCTTGGCAGTCGCCAGATCGAGACGGGCATCATCGTCGATCAATGTCGCCAGCACCTGTCCGCGTTCGACCAGTTCGCCTTCGAGTACTGTCACCGTGCTGACCACGCCGTCGACCAGCGCCGTCGCCTTGGTCGGATAAGGATCCGGCTCAACCCAGCCGGAGGCCTGAAACAGCATCGCGGCATCCTCCCAATTGGCGGCTTGGTTTTGCCGCGCTGCAACCCTGACGGTTGCAGGCGCACCAGCTGGCGAAGTCGCAGCATCAACACTCTGACGAATGGTCACCACCGTGGCGATGTCCAACGGCGTCGCCGGCAAAAGCCGCTTGCCGAGCACGGCAGCGAGCATGATTAGAAAACCCAGAAGCATCAGCCACGGCAGTGCGCTGGCGGCTCGTGAGCGCCAGTCGCGTGCCCGTGTCACAGAGGTGCCGGAGGCATTCTGTCGGACAGCATCCGCAGCCCCGGCAGAGTCGGGGGACTTTAGCAAAGCGGTTAAATTTTGGTTCATCGGTAAAGATGGCAGTCTCAGTTGCGTCGACCGGCTGTGGGCAGGAGCCTGCAGATACCGACGCGCGTCACGATTTTAAAAGGATTGGTTTTTTCCGGCGACACGACACGCGCGCAGAACGGAACACACGTGGTGGCATCGGGGCGTACGCATCAACACTGCGCACGGAAAAGTCTGCCGAACGATCGACCACAACGGATCCTGCGTTCGGCATCGGGCCTCCGCAAAAGAGCTGGAGGCACGGGCGGTGCGGGTATCAAATCCGGCGGACGCAGAGACAGGCCGCCAACGCCGCATGACCGGGCGGAGGATCGCCGCCAACCAGGTATCGGCGGCTGAGATTGATCGCCGCCAGTGGCTCGCGACTATTCGGAATTTCCCAATCGGGCAGATCCGCCTGCACAGGATCCGGCTGCTGAAATCTCTCCACGGCGGCAAGGTTTTGCGGATCCGGCGCAATCTCCACACAACAGGACGGAGACTCGTCCCGCTTCGAGTCGTTACCGCAACAGTCGTGCTGCGATGCACAGCTACCCACCGCGGAAACCGGACAAAGCGAGTCCTTGGCAAGGCAGTACCACGACCCCGCCGACTGCATCACCAGAACGGTGATCAGCGCGAGAACATGAAAGCCGATGGACACTTGCTTCATTATGGTTACTGAATACCCCCCGGATCGGATGTCAAGTTGATGACGTCGCCTGCTGCGCAATCCACCCGGCGCACGCCCGCAGATCGAGACTGACAAACCGTCCGAAAGTTTTCACGATTCCACTTCTACCAACAACCTGCCTGGTCACCCGGCGAGTCGATGAACGAACTTACCCAACTGATCCTACTCACTCTCGGTGCCGGCCTGGCCATGCCCGTCGGAGCGCTCATCGCCAGCGCGGAACGAATCCGCTCCGACTGGCTGGAAACCGAGTTTCGCCATACCGTCATCGCTTTCGGCGGCGGGGCCCTGCTTTCCGCCGTCGCTCTGGTACTTGTTCCGGACGGCAGCGAGGGACTTTCTCCCGGATGGGTCGCGTTATTTTTTGCGTTCGGCGGCGTCACCTTCATGGCTCTCGACCGCTTCCTCGCCTGGCTGAACACCAGAGTCAGTCAACTGGTGGCCATGCTCGCCGACTTCATTCCGGAAGCACTGGCACTCGGTGCTGCCGTCGCCACCGGCAGCCAGACCGCCACCATTCTCGCCGGACTCATGGCACTGCAAAATCTTCCCGAGGGCTTCAATTCATTCCGCGAACTGAAAGACTCCACCGACTTTTCCACGCGCACAATTCTCGGTGCGTTCACCGCCATGGCCCTCGCCGGCCCCGCCTCCGGATTGCTCGGCTATTACTGGCTGGCGCAGCACCCCTTCGCCGTGTCCGCACTGATGCTGTTCGCCGCCGGCGGCATCCTCTACATCGTCTTCGAGGACATCGCTCCGCAGGCAAAGATCGAAAAGCGCTGGGCACCCCCGCTCGGCGCCGTCGCCGGATTCCTGCTCGGTGTGATCGGCGCAATGGTAGTCGGCGGCTAAACGGCAGGCCCACCATGCTGTGCTGCCACCCCCGGCCCGTTTGCGTCACCAACGCCCCCCTCAACGATCCCGCCCAGCTCTCCAGCTACCGCTCACACTCCTCTCCTTCACACCCCAGCGCTACGGTAATTCGCGCCTCTCACAATACTCATACTCGATCGCCGCTATCAGTACAACGGACGATCAGCCACAAATCACAATCGATTACTACAAACGACTACTTTCCGACTACTTTCCGGTAAAACTATAGTTGCGGGCATCTGAGTTTTGTTGCTATGTTTGATAACAGACCACTCCTTTGCCATGCCTCGCCGTCTGCTCCGACCTGAATCTGAATCCTATTACCACGTCTACTCCCGGGTGGTTGACCGCAACCGCACGATGAAGCAGGCCGAGAAGCGGCATTTTCATGATCTGATGCGACGTCTGGAAAAGTTTTCCGCCGTACAGGTGGTCACTTATTGCCTGATGGAAAATCACTTTCACCTCCTGGTGCGGGTGCCTCAACGCAGTATTCAGCCCGCACTGACTGAGCTGGAGTTAAGGGAATTGCTGCCGCTGATATACCGGGGCCGGGAACTGAAGGATGCGCAGCAGGAGTTGGATCGGGCTGCACAGGACTCAACCGGAACGTGGATGGCGGAGATTTTGGCGCGCTATCAGTCGCGACGGTTCTCTCTATCGGTGTTCGTCAAAGAGCTGAAGCAACGCTACACGCGCTGGCACAATCGCCGGCATCGGCGCACAGGCACGCTTTGGGAGCACCGATTCGGCAGCCTGCTGGTCGAAGGCGATGAGACCGCGTTGCTGACCATCGCCGCGTACATCGACCTGAATCCTGTTCGTGCCGGACTCGTCGCCGACCCTAAGGAATATCGATGGTGCGGCTACGGCGAAGCGGTGGCGGGACAAAAGTCTGCGCGTCGCGGGCTGGGGACGATTCTGCAGCGAACGTCGTTCGGAGTGAACCGCCGGGTGACTTGGCGTTCCACCGCTCCGAGATATCGAGTCCTCCTCTACGGACACGGCGAGCAGCGCGACGCGGACGACCGGACAGGTTCGAAAAGCAGGCCCGGCCTATCGCAGTCAGAAGTGGCGGCAGTGCTGGAACGCGGTGGTGAGCTGAGCGTCAGTGAGGTTTTATTGTGCAAAGTGCGCTATCTCACCGACGGCGCGGCAATTGGCGGGGCGGATTTTTTGCAGGAGGTATTCGAGGCAAATCGCGACCGCTTCGGAGAGCATCGAAGCACGGGCGGTCGCAAAATGAGTGGATCGGATTGGGGCGGTCTGCAGGTGCTGCGACAACTCCGACGCAGCGTGTTCGGCTGATCCTGCACACGCCCCGGTTAGAGCACCATGAACTCGCTATAGGCAGCGGCACAATAAAGCCGCAGGATAGCGGCTGATAACCATGTCCATTCGCCTCTCTTACCTCGCCGCAACTTTACTCATGCCCGGGCTTGCGTTCGCACTGCCTGCGAAAAGTCAGGCCGAACCGATCTTTCTCGAAGCCGAGACCGCGTTTACCTCATCCTCCGATGGATGGTTCGTCAACGACACCCACCAGACCCGCGGCGCGTCAGCACTGAAAGCTCTCAACGGTTCCAGCGGTGATAAAGACGGGAGCGCCACAGCCGCCCTGCAGATTTCCGCAGCCGGCGACTACCGCATCTGGCTGCGCCACAACTACCACTCGACACGGCGCGGTCCGTTCACCCTGACTGTCACACAGAGCGGCAAGTCGATCGCCAGCAAGACCTTCGACCTCGAAGCCCGCGATGGCGTCAAGGACTGGCTCTACGTTTGGGATTCTATCGACCTCTCGCTGGCGCCCGGCGACTACCAGTTGACCCTGACAAAGCACGAGAATAAAAACTGCACCAGCTACGTGCGCAACGTCGACTGCCTGCTGATCACCACCGACAAGGAAACCGAACCCGACTATCTTCGCTACGGTCCGCAGACCTGGATGCGTGTCACGCTCGGCGACGTGTACCAGAAACCCGTTCAGCTGCACATCTTTGCCGATCACCACCGCGCGCCGTGGTATGGCCACTGGCATTTGTCCAAAGCCGGCACCGTCGAAGGCCTGCGCTACATCAAAGCCGACGCCCTCAAAAGCGGCGAGCGAACTCCGTGGTGCAACATCACTCCGATGCTCTACCAGGACAGCGGCGCCATTCTCAATATTACCGCCCGCTACGCCTACGCTGATCAGGCCGATCGCCTGCAGGGCAAATTTGAATTCGCCACAGCAGCCGACGACAACGCCATCGTGCGCACCATGGAAATCGATGCCGAGCCCAACGGCCTGATCGTGGTCATGCCACCTAACTTGACCACAAAGGAAAACCTCTCGCGCTTCAAAGTCGATCGCGAGTTCGCCGAAGCCACCGGCAGGATCGCCGACGCCTACGACTGGCCTACCATCGGCAAAAAGCCCGAAAAAATCCCCTTCTACATCAGCGCCACGGTCGGCGGCTACAGCACTCCGGTCGACCAGGAGATCATGGATCGCGAGTGGAAGACGCTCGACTATTTCGGTTTTTCCAATCGTGACAGGCCATCGATGCACGGCAGGATCTGGCTGCGCCAAAACCAGTCCTTCTGCCAACCCGACATCGAAAAGATGCGCACTAACGCCGCCGTTCACGCGCAGCATTTTGCCGAGTCCGGTGAAAACATCGAAGACGTCAGCCACTGCATGCTCACCGACGAACCGACCGGCCAGCCGTCGAGTTTCATGGTTAAAGACCCCGCCTACCACGAAGCCTTCCGCACCTGGCTGCGCGACAAACTGAAAAAAACGCCCGCCGATCTACTCGTCGACAGCTGGGATCAAGTCGTGCCGGTCGTCGAGAGCGAACGCGATCAACAGCCCGCCCTGCACTACTTCACGCAACGTTTCCGCACCCGCGCGCTCGGCGATTTCATGGCCACTCAATCGAAGATTTTAGGCGAAGCCTACGGACGCAATGACATCCCCATGCTCGCCAACTTCAGCGACGGCGCCGTCTACACCGCCAACTTCTACAGCCAGGGCGTCGACTACTTTGAGCTGCTCGACAGCGATGACCAGAACGCCATCTGGAGTGAAGACTGGGCGAATGGTTCGTCGAGTTATCAGTGCGCCGCCTTCAATGTTGACCTGATGCGCGCCGCCGCCCGAGAGCGCGATCAGACGCTCGGCCATTTCCTGATCGCCTACGCCGGGCGCAAGGGCTGGGACATCAAAACCAAAGCCGCCAGCGAAACCGCGCGCGGCATCCGCCTCTGGCAGGCTTATTCGTACGGCGTGCCCTGGGGCACCCACGCCGGCGGTCCGAGCTGGGACAATCACACCATCTACAGCACGCCTGAAATCTGGGATGACCTCAGCGAAGTAGTGCGCGAAATCGGCGCCGCCGAAGACCTGCTCGTCGACGCCAAACCGCTACCCGCCGAAGTCGCCCTGCTCTACTCGTCGTCGACTGATATCTGGACGATGAAAAAGAACTACGCCTACGGCTTCGACCGCATGCACACCTGGATGGCGCTCGCCCACGCCCAGATCCCAGTCGACATTCTCGCCGAGCGACAGATCGAACGCGGCGCCCTCGACGGCTGCAAAGTCGCCTACCTGAGCGGCCCCAACCTGACCCGTTCCGCCGCCGGAAAACTCGCCGCCTGGGTCAAAGCCGGCGGCACTCTGCACCTCAGCGCCGGCGCCGCCAGTCGCGACGAGTTCAATCGTCCGCTGACCATTCTCAACGACATCCTGCCTGCCACGCGCCAAGCGATCGTCGAGCACCAGGCATTTCTCAACTCCGGCAGTTATGCCCATATTTTGAAATCCTCCGACACCGTCACCGCCGGCGATCAAAAACTCGAAGTCCTCTCGGTGTCGCAACAGCAAACCGCCAGGGCCGAAGCGGAAACCCTCGCCACTTTTGCGGACGGCAGCCCGGCCACGGTTTCCGCCAGGGCCGGCAAAGGTCGCATCGTCAGTCACGGCTATCTACCCGCCTTGCCATACATCAAACAAGCCATCGAAGGCCGCCGCTATCTGCAGGTTATCTCGGATGCCGACCCCGATGCGCAAAGCGAACACCCCGCCCCGCCGGTGGTTCTCTCCGACCGCGCGACCACCCCAAACCTGCCATCCAACGATCCGCGTCTGGCCCTCTCCGACAACCCCTGGCATTTCCCTGAGAAAATCCGCGAGCTGATCCTCGATCCGGTGCGCGCCGCCGACATCGATCCGCCACTGACCTGCGACGTTGCGCTGATCGACGCCATCCCGCTCTACACCGACAGCGGCATCGTCATCCCTCTCGCCAACCACACCCTCGAAACGCAGACAGCCGTCAGCCTGCGCGTCCGCCTACCCGATGGTCGCACCTGTGATCGCGTCACCTCGGTATACCACGGCGATCTCAAGTTCCGCGCCGATGACGACAATCACGTCCAGTTCAGCTTGCCTCTCGAGGCCTCAGATTACGTAAAGCTATATTGTGAGTAAAATTGGCCGGAGGATTACCCGGGCCATCTTTACCACCCGCGCCAGTCACACTTATTCACCATGTCACCTTCTGTTCACACCCGCCGCCATTGGCTGAAAAGCACCGCCGCGCTTAGCGCCGGGGCGATTTCTTCAGCGACGACTCACCTGTTGTCCGCGGCTTCTCCACAAGTTATTCACATCGGTTCACGACGTGAACTGTTTGTGGATAACCTGTTGGTAGAGTCAATGATTGGCGTTGAGCAACGCTTGAACCGGCCGATCAAAACGCCCCGCGCCAAATCGCCGCTGCCGTTGCATCACATGAAGACGGTCATCAAAGATGGCGACATTTTTCATGCCTGGTACCGTGGCTCCGACCCCGACTATCAGGGCGAACGCCACACCGGTCACGCCGGCGAAACTCTGCACTACGCGCGCAGCAGTGACGGCCACGAATGGCAGTTTCCCGACATGGGCATCAATGATATCGACTGCGGTCAGGGGAAAAACTGCATCCTTGCCAAGCTGCCGCCCTACCTGACCAATTTCATGCCGTTCCTCGACACCCGTCCGGGCGTCGATCCCAACGAGCGCTTTAAAACCCTCGCCGGCTATCCCGGCAAGGTCGCTCCCAAGCCGGGGCTGTTCGGCTTCGTCTCAGCCGATGGCATTTCATGGACCCGGAGAAAACACGAAGCGATCCCTTTTAACCCCGAATGGCGGCACGCCTTTGATTCCCCGAATATCACTTTCTGGTCGCCCGCTGAAAACAAATACGTCTGTTACTTCCGGACCTGGACGCCGGACGAAAACCTGCGCAGCGTCAGCCGCGCGACCTCCGACGATTTTGAAACGTGGTCCGATCCGGTGGCGATGAATCCCAACCTGCCCGGCGAACACCTTTACACCAATCACACTCAACCTTACCACCGCGCCCCGCACATTTACATCGCCCTGCCGACCCGCTTCGTGCCCGATCGCGGTGACGCTCCCGGTCACGATCTGAAAGACGTCAACGCCACCGACATCCTGTTTATGTCGACCCGCGCCGGCTCGGAAAAATACGACCGCCCTTTTACCAATGCCTTCATTCGTCCCGGTATGGATCCCGAGGCGTGGCGCAATCGCTCCAACTACGTCGCGCAAAATGTCATTCAGACCGCACCCGACGAGCTGTCAATCTGGCACCGCAGCGGCGACCGCTACACGCTTCGCCCTGACGGTTTCATTTCGGTCAACGCCGGCGCAAAGCCCGGTGAGCTGATCACCAAACCGGTCACTTTCACCGGTGGAAAACTCGAACTGAACCTCAGCACCAGCGCCGTCGGCGGCGTCCGGGTCGAACTGCAGAATCCGGACGGCACCGCTATCCCCGGCTTCGCGCTTGACGATTGCCCGCCGGTCTTCGGCGATGCGCTCGATAAAAAAGTCAGTTGGCGCAGCGAAGCCAAACTCGCATCGCTCGCTGACCAGCCGGTCCGCCTGCGATTCGCGATGAAGGAATGCGATCTGTATTCGTTTAAGTTTTCCTGACCGTGTGGGAACGCTAACGTAAATAGTGTATTTCAGGGCTCCATTGCCCGGCAGAATCGCAGCCCCGCGGTCGGATTTTTTTTTTGCGGCGTAAGTTCCCGGCCGTTCAAAAGGGAGTCGACAGCCGTTACGGGGAGGTATCGGGGACACCCGGAAGGTTAACCGAATCAGTTTGGAGTGGTTATTTTCAATCACTTACAGAAACGACCCCGGTCAGGGCGCTCAACTGAAAGCATAGCTCGTGCCTTTTTTGCCACGCTTCAGTAACTGAAATTACTAAGCGGCTTACGTAAGGATGGTATGGGAGCTGCTTTTCATGTTCTGAATTTTTTCGCGAGCGTGCGTTTCCGATTGGACAAAACAAAAATCCTGAAGCAATACGTTTTACTAACCACAAAACTAAGCCAAATAGATTTTTAGAATAGTATATGAATGCACAACAGAATGAGACTCGTGGACCTCAGTCTTCCGGAATAGCCAGCTTCCTGTTGTTCTTCGTCTGGCTGGCGCTGGCAACCAGTATCGTTTTCGTCGCCAGCCCGAGCGTTGATCAGGAGACACAGAAAAAGATGGCGGGGATCGTTCTCGGTCTATTGCTTCTGCTGAGCTTTTTCCGGAAGTCAGATATTGGTCGCATCCTGTTCCTGTCTCTCGCAGGATTCCTGGTCCTGCGCTACTTCATCTGGAGAACTTTCACGACGCTCACCTATCACGACGCGCTCAGCTTCAGCTTCACCATCCTGCTTTATCTCGCGGAGCTTTACGGTATCGCGATCTTCTTTCTGGGGGCATTCGCCAACGTTCGACCTTTCAAAAGACAGCCTGCCCCGCTTCCTGACGATCAATCCAGCTGGCCAACTGTCGACGTTTACGTTCCCAGCTACAATGAGTCGAAGGAGATCCTCGAGACGACTCTGATCGCGGCGACGCAGATGCAGTATCCCGCCGACCGCTTCCGGGTCTACCTGCTCGACGACGGTGGAACCGATGCCAAGTGCGCTCAGGTAAACACCGCCCAGCGCGCCAGCGCTCAGGCGCGACGCGATGACTTGAAGGAGCTTTGTGAATCGATCGGCGCGACCTACATGACGCGCGCGGAGAACGATCATGCCAAGGCAGGCAACATCAATGCCGCTTTTCAAAACACCGATGGTGAGCTGCTGCTGATTCTGGATGCCGACCATGTTCCCACTGAGGATTTTCTACACAATACGGTGGGCCGATTTCTGCTCGATCCGGGCCTGTTCATGGTTCAGACGCCGCACTTTGCCGTCAATCCCGACCCGATCGAACGCAACCTGAAGACGTTTAACTTTATGCCCAGTGAGCAGGAGATGTTCTACAGCGGCGTGCAGCACGGACTCGATCACTGGAATGCGTCATCGTTTTGCGGTTCGGCGGCTCTGCTGCGTCGCAGTTGCCTGGAGGAGATCGGCGGCATCTCGGGCAAGACCATCACCGAAGACGCGGAAACAGCACTCGAGCTTCATTCCCGCGGCTACAGCAGTGAGTACATCGGTCGACCGATGATCGCCGGTCTTGCGCCGCCGACTCTGGAAGCGTTCATCACCCAGCGCAGTCGCTGGGCGCAGGGCATGTTGCAGGTGATGATGCTGAGCCGGCCGCTTTTCAAGCGCGGACTGAGCTTACCGCAACGCCTCTGTTACATGAACAGCTGTGTGTTCTGGTTCTTCCCTCTGGTACGCCTCATTTACACTCTGGCTCCGTGCGCCTTCCTCATCTTCGGCTTAAAAATTTACACGGCGAACTGGCAGTCGTTCCTCACCTTTGCCGTGCCCTACGTGGTCGCAGTGATGACCACTTCAAACTATCTGCACGGCAGAGTCCGCTGGCCTTTTATCTCGGATGTTTACGAAATCGTCCAGGCCGTTCACCTGATCCCGCCGGTGCTTCAGGCACTTTTCCGACCTCTCAGCGGAGTCTTTAAAGTGACGCCGAAAAACGAAACCCTCGACAAAGATTTCATCTCTTCGTGCGGCTGGCCGGTGCAGGTGCTGTTCGTCATCAATATGATCGCCATCGGTGGAGGCATCTATCGCTTGTGGACGGCACCCGAAGATCTTTATCCTGCGGCGATCACTCTGTTCTGGGCATTGACCAATGGCTTTATTCTGGTCGGCGCGCTCGGTGCGATCACCGAGCGCCGGCAGGACAGCGAGGGTGCCGTTGTGTCGATGGGCCTCGGAGGAAGCGTCGCCGGCTTCGGCAGCGAACTGCCTGTTCCCTGTGAGGTGAGAGAGATGGAGGTCGGCTGTTGCCGCCTCGAAGTCCCGTTCCAGTTCGGAAAAAGCATTCGTCCCGGCCAGGTTGGCAAGTTGCAGGTCACAGGAAAGGACAATGCCGACGAAGAGTTGACCATACGCTTTCAAGGCATGCGTCCGTCAGCGTTGCGCAGCGATCAATCCCTGTTCGAGTTCGATTTCGCGCCCGCAAGTATCGAAGAAACGAAGGCCAAGGTCGCCCTGATGTTCGGCGACAGCCAACGCTGGGTCAATTTCCAGGCCGGCCGCCAGAAAACTCTGAGCCTGATCAGTGGCGCCTTCATCGTCGGAGCGCTGGCCACGCGCGGTTTCGCGCATCACCTCCGCGTCCTCTTTGGATCGTCCAATCAAAGCGAAGCCGCGTCGTCCGAACAAGTCGGCAGTCTCGCCCTGAGTAGTGATTTGAACCCGCCATCACAGAACTGAATCAACCACCCGAACCTGCTAACAACCGTGGACACCAACATAGTAACCAAGAACGACCAACACTCCGGCAAACTCATCACAGCCCTGTTGACGCTGAGTATCGGCCTGAGTGTATACGGAACCGCCACCGGCAACGATGTCGCTATTTCCTCTGCAATAGACAACGTCTCGACCGCCGGTGAAGCCGCACCGGCGGCTCTTGACGACAGTCCCGCCCCGCCTTTGCCGCCGCTGGTGAGAGCAGCGAGTCTGGAAGAACTATTGAGCTCGTCTACCGACTGGCAGAACCGCTCGCGGAGCAGTCACCTGATCCCGTTCGAACTTTCGCCGCGTCAGGCGGTGAAAAATGTCGAACTCGACCTGGTGTTCCCCGCCGACCTCGATGCCTCTGACGGCGTCGTCGAAATTCGATTAAACAACAACGAAATCGCACGCCTGCATGCCAGTGATGCAGATGTGATCGCCGGACGAGTGCAGATCGTCATCGATGCGTCACTGTTGACGGCGGAGAACAACTTCCTCCAGGTCTCCCTCGACAGCGAAATGCCGCTCAGTGATGCCCTCGATACCAGCCGCTCAAGAATGTTCTTCAAGGGTACATGGAAACAGCAGTCACCTGACCTTGGTTCCCTGAACGCCTACTTTGAAGACAAAACGGCGCAAGGTGACTCTCATCTGCATCTTTGTTTACCCGGCACTTCCGACACCGGTCACAATCTGGATTCGATTCGCTGGGGCGCGCTGGCCAGCCAGGCTGTGGCCCTGCGTATGGGACAAATGCCGCCGGTTTGCTCGCAGAGTTCCACCACCGACCTGACGCAGGACAACCTGGTCATCGGCGAAGCCCGCGATCTCAGCAAATATCTCAGCAGTGAAGAAATTCAGAAAATCACCGGACCGTTCATCGCCGTCGACGCCCTGCCCGGGGCACCGCACCGGTTCATGATCGTCATATCCGGGCGGACCGCCGAAGAAGTGTCCAAGGCAGCACTCGCTTTCGGCTTCATTCACTTCGGCTACCCGCACACCAGCTCTGTCGTGGTCAACGATATCAGCCTGCCAATCGAGCCGGTCTACATCCGCAAGGCTCCCGTGTTTGCCGGCACGACCTCGACCTTCAAGGAGCTGGGCTACGAATCAACATTCCACCCACGCGATGAGATTCCCATGATGGAGGTAAACTTCAACCTCGATGTCTGGGCGATCACTGAAGACAAAGATTTCGCCCTGCTGCAACTCGACTACTGGGGACCTACCGAAAGCAGTGCGCCTATCGAGTTCGATGTTGAAGCGAATGGCGAGTTGATCGAACACATCGTTATCGGCGGGGGCGCTGACGCAGTGCCTGCCAAAGACAGTCAACACGGCCGCGGAACGATGACAATCGAACTGCCGATGACAGCTCTGCACGCCGGAGAAAACCAACTGCGAATCGTACCGGTCTCCACAGATGGCTCGATCACCGCCCAGCCAAACAGCGCCAGGTTTTCGATCTTTGATTCCTCGACTATCGAACTGATCAGCAGCACGCCAAGCCTCGCTTTGCCCAATCTGGATCTGCTGCAGCGTTCAGGCTTTCCATTCGTACCACACGCCGACGGGGCAAACCTCGAAGTGGTTCTCGCCGATACCGACAAGGCAACCGTTTCCGCCACCTGGACCATGATGGCCAAGATGGCCCAGGTGACCAACACCTTTCTCTATCACGCCGACATTCGACTGCAGTCCGGCAGTCCGATGAGCGACCGCCAAACTCTGGTGATTGGAGCCGTCGACAATCTGGCGGCGCCGATCCGATCGACCCTGCCGATCACCGAAGCCGAGCTCACTCAGCGCCTGTCGAATCAAGGCGGACTCCTGCAAATGGTCGCCGCGCCGGCCGCCGATAACGACAGCCTGCCGAAGACCATGACGCTGCTCACGGCGATGAATCGCGAAGCGCTGCCGCAGCTTTGTCAGGAACTGGTGCGCGGTCCGAACTGGAGTCGAATCTCAGGCGACATGACCACCTGGGGCTCAGGTGAAAACCTGTCCGCAGCGCAATTGATCAAGCCCGCGCGCCTTTTCAATGAAGCGCTCGTCGCTGAAACTACGCTGATCGACGAAGCCGAGGCAATGCCTTTCAAAGTAAGCATTAAGCCGGTTTACTGGGCAGGGTTGTTGCTGACCATCGCCGTGCCGTTCGCCCTGATCACCCGTGTCCTGGTCGGCAACGAAGGCAGGTCGCGACGCAACATCGCGCTGCCTCTGGAAGCTCGCGCCAGGAAGGTTCATCCGGTTGCCGTCGTGCGCTGAGAGATAACCCTCTGCGTTGCTGCAGCATAAGTCACCACCGCTGGACATCTCTCCCACCACACCGGCAATGAAAAAAGTCGCCACCAAAAAGGCTGCGACCCTTGTCATCGCCCTTGCAGCATCTCTGGGGACTCTCCTGTTCGCAATGAGCTTTCGGCCACAAATACAGGCAGGCCTTGAAGATTGGCAGGCGTTCCGCGGTCACTTTATCAGTGCCGATGGCCGCGTCGTCGACGACATCAACGATGGCATCAGTCACTCTGAGGGTCAGGGCTACGCCATGTTTCTGGCGACCTACTGGAACGACCGGCAAACCTTCGAATCGGTGTGGACATGGACCCGCGACCAACTCCAGGTTCGCGGCGAGGACCCGCTGTTCGCCTGGCGATGGCAGGCCGACGGCAGTGGTTCCGGAAAAGTAACTGACCTCAACAACGCCAGCGATGGTGACGTCCTGATCGCCTGGGCTTTGTGCCGCGCTTATTTCCTCTGGAAAGACGAGCGCTACCTGAACGAAGCCCGGCAGATCTGCAGCGCGATCCGTCAGCACCTGGTTTATCAATCGAGCTTCGGAACTTTGCTGCTGCCCGGGGCCTTCGGATTCGATGGCCCGGAAGCCACTGTCGTAAACCTTTCCTACTGGGTGTTTCCGGCATTTATCGATCTTGAGAAAATCGACCCCGGCGACGGATTTTGGAGTGACCTTTCCGACTCGGGCATCGAACTGATTTCCAAAGCAAGCTTCGGTCGTCAAGGCTTGCCTCCCGACTGGTTGGAAATCCGTCCCGGCTTTCAGCCTGCGACCGATTTCGAAGCTGTGTTCGGCTACAACGCGATTCGCATCCCGCTCTATCTGGGCTGGGTCGCAGACAGCGAATACACCACCGGCCTGCTCAAGCCTTTTACCGATCTGGCGAGCCGCTACCCAAACCGCAACGCGCCACTTCCCGCGAAGATCCCGGTCGACACAGCAGAGCTCGACGCCGAATCCGCATCGGCGGGAATGACCGGGATCATTCAATTCGCCACTGCGATCACCAACACCTCGGCCGCTCCGGCGCCTGAACCCATCGAACTGACCCAGGGTTACTACTCAGCTGTCCTGCAACTTTTATCCCGCTGCGCCACCGAAGAAGCTCCCACCCGGAAGAATCGTCCGGGTCCCGTGCAGCGAAAAATTCTCAACTTATCGAACGCTCCATCATGAATACCGCTCCAGCCGCTCTCGAGACTGTCTCCCGGACAATCAGCCGCTTATATCAAGAAGCACGCCTCAGTTCAGGCAGGCAGGTCTGTCATTTTCAACTTATCATCGGCGTTACGGCCTGCATCAGCATGGCCGTGCCGGTGCGCCTTTTAGCTCCGGACGAAACTGTCCGCGCAAAACTGTTTGAAGACTCGGGTATTTCCACTTCATACATCGATGACTACACGGCGCAGAGCCTGGCATTGGTGACGAAGCCCGGCGACAAAGGCCTCGACGGCCCGGCGTTTTCGCGACCGGAGCGCACCGCATTGCCGCCGCTGGAAGCCGCCGGATCGATGGGGCCCAATCTTGCTGTCACAACGACCATCCAGGACCAACTCAACGAGCGGATGAGAGAAATTCTGCAGTCGGACGGGACCACTGAAGCCGCGCCGACACCGCCGCCCACCGCTGCCGCACCTGAGCCCGCGGAGCAGGTCAAAAAGTCTCCCGGCAAAAAGAGATCCACTCCCTTTGATCTGCCGTCACACGAAGGCAATGACGCCACCGATGTCCTCGACGAGGCACCGTCACTCTGGCCCCGGAATACAGCGCCTGATATCGCGCCGGCACCCGTCGCCGCTTCCACTGCCGTGCCCGGTGCCACGCAAATGCCACAGCAGGCGAAGGTGCCGAGTCCCGGAAATTATCAACCGGTCTATACGCAGCCCCCGGTTCAACCCGCCGCTCCGCAATACCAAGCTCCCGCCGCGCCAAGCGCTCCCACCATGCCAGCAACCATCAGCCCCTCACCCGGCTTCTGGGTTTACTATCCGCAGGTAGGAGGCTGGATGTACTATACACCGTCGCCCGGTCCGGTTCCGGTCAATCAAGCGGCGCCCACCGGCTACCCGACTTACTCGTCGGCACCAGCCAGTGCGCCGACTCCGCCCGCGAACTATCCTGCCCCTGCCCCTTCCACACCGACTCCGGCTCCGGGGCCGGCGGCGGTCAAACGCCACCCGATCGACAAAACTACCCCGCAGGCACCGCTGCCCGCAGCCGCACCCACGGCTGCCGATGCCAATACACCTGCCCGGGTAGACTACGAGTACACCGCGTTGCTGGCACAGAGCGATACTCCGACCGCCCCTGCCGAAATCGAAGAACCTACAGTCACTGCGACTCCTGCCCCTGCCGCCGCCGAAAAAACGGTGCCAGTCACCGAAACCACTGCCCCGGAATCGCCAATGGCGGATCCCTCGGTGACCTATCCCGAGATGAAAGTTTCGCCGGTAAAAGAAGCACCCAACCCGCCACAGCAACAGCAAGCTCCGGTCGAGGCGGCTGCGCAGAACGATCCGCTGATGCTGCTGCGCAACAAACAGTACGCCCTTCTGGTTCCGCTGATCATGGAGAATCAGGATGCGGGCATGGCACGTGCCCTCGGCTGGACCCTGTTCAAAGACAAAAACTACAAAGTTGCCGGCGAATGGTTCACCCAGTCCTTGAGCTGGGACGACAGTTCGCACGAAACTTACTACGGACTCGCACTCTGTGAATTTAACCAGGGCAACCTGAGACAAGCCGAGGCCTATGCCCGCTGGCACAAGGATGTCTACCCGGGAATGAAAAACCTGCTTGGTGACATTCTCACCGAACGCGCCATGACCGCCTACGAGGCTGGACAATTCAGCCCGGCGATCCAATATCTCGACGAAGTCGAAGACGTCCGCGGCCTGACGGCACAGGAACAGGAAGTCTACGCATGGAGCCTGTTCAAAAGCGGAGAGTATCAACTGGCAGCCGCCAGGTTCGAAAACCTTTACGCCAAGTCACTCGATCAGCGCAGCGCTGAGGGCCTGTTTGCCAGCTACGCGAAGTTGGAAAATTTTGACCATGTCGGACGTCTTTCCGAACGCTACAACGGTCCGCTCGATACGATGTACCGTGAGCACATGGGCCGGGTTTCCTATGACCAGGGACTGTACCGTACTGCCGCAGCCTACGACCCGTCCACCTACGGGGTCCTCGCCAACTCCTATCAGAAACGAACCTCCTTCGCCCTCGGCTTCCACTCCAAATCGGGGGAAAACGATCTCGACGAATTCGACATCGAAACGCTTCCGGCACTGGATTTCACCTTCCCCGTCAACGACTTCAGCACTGTCGGAATCGAGGTGACGGCGAAAAACTACGGTCAGGCCGCCATCGGTCGCGACGACCTGTTCGGCACGGTGCCGGACGTGCGCCGTCCGAGATTTCGCGTCGCACCGGTGAGTGACTACAGCACCATGGTCGGTGCCAATGTCCGCTACGAACGCGAAGGCGGTTTATCGCCGTACATCGAAATCGGCGCCCAACAGGCAATCGAAGGCATCGATGCCGTTTACCTCGGCGAGGCCGGTATCGGCAGCGGTGATGGCGACTACAACTGGAACGTCGCCGTCTATCGCGACACCATCGAAGAATCGGTTCTGTCGGCGATCGGCCAGCGCGACCCATACAGCGGCAAAGTCTGGGGTGGCGTGACCGAAACCGGAATCAAGGGCGATGTTCTGCTCGAGTTCGACCACGACATCATGTTCTACAGCCGCGCCAGCGGCGGGGCGCTGTCAGGGACCAACGTCGCATCCAACGAACACTGGAACATCGCCGGCGGATTTAAGAAAGACTACGACGTTTCCGGCTTTGAATATGTCAGTGTCGGCCCGGTATTCACCTACGACCGCTACTCGCGGAATCTCAGTCAGTACACCTTCGGTCACGGTGGCTACTTCAGCCCGCAAAATCTGATCCAGGGCACGCTCGGTCTGGAATTCTTGACCGAAGAGGGCCATGAGTTTCTCGTCAAAGGCAGCCTCGGTGCCGGAGCGCAGCAGAATTCCCAGGACAGCACCGCGTTCTTTCCGCTCGATGATGACGGCCGCAGCTATCGGGCCGACGACGGCAGCTCGGGCATCTTCTACGTCAATCTTTCCGGAGCCCATCAGCTGACCGACATGCTCAACTTCGGCGCCGGATTGTCGTATGCGGCAACCCCGAGTTACGACGAGTTCTCCGCGATCTTCTATCTATCGCTCCGTTTTGATACCACTCCCGGATTACTTCTGCACGACCTTCTCTACTGAACCAAGTCGTGGGAAATACCGAATCATCCTTCTACCTTGCCTCGTGATCGCGCACATCGCTTTCGTAAGCTGACCGATCCGCGCTGCTGGGATCCAGAGGGTTGTCGGGATCCAGTCCATACATCTTTTCCCAGTAGTCAGGGATGCCATCACCGTCGCTGTCAGCGGGCTTGCGAGTTAACCTGCCATCGCCTTCATCAGGAAAAAACGACTGAAACGGTGCGGAGATCGGCACGCGCACGCCCTTGTGATGCGCCACTAACAAAGTCACGTAGGTTCCCGGTCCCTGATCGAATGGCAACACTTCGCGAGCCAGATAGTCCGTGACCTGCAGCAGGCGACCGTCGAGGTACTGGTGCCATTCGAGATACTTCAGCGACGACCTGTCCAGCTCCGCGACTTTTGCCCATACCGCCGGTCCGTTCACTTCCTCGATAACCGCCCCTGGTTTAAACGAAGGTGCCTTCTCGGGCAGTGGTCTACCGGTATCGTAGCGGTGAAAGTCTTCCCAGTTTTTCCATTCGGAGTCACCGAGGTAGCTGACCTTTAAATCGGTAGCCGGCAACTCTCTGGCATGAAATTCGCCGTCGCCGTCGCTGCGATACACTTCCAGCACCAGCGTGTTACTGACCGTCTGATAGCCCGCCCCGTCCAGCGGGTGATAGAGAGCTGCAAAATAAATCCCCGGCTGTGGAACGCGATAGAACTGCTTGCCATTGAAAAGGAACCCGATGCCTTGCGAGGTGGCATCGCGCTGGCTTCTTCTCAGTTCTAATTTGCCACTCGAGAACAGGCTCAGCCCAAGCTTTTCGCTCCACTCCCCGGGGAGGTCCTCCCAGAAAAGCGAGAACTCATCTGGATCAAATTTTAACGTTGCCAGTGAAACGTGCTTTTTACGCCCTTCCTTAAACGCTTCAAAGCGCACGTAGTAGTCGGTCCACGACTGCGGCCAGTCAGCCGGTGCCTGGCCGCAAGTGTTCGTCGCTACAGCGGTCCAGAATGACATCGTCAATGTCATCGTCGCCAGGCAACGCTTGATCAGAAACGTTTTAATCGGCAAGGCCCGGTAAGGAGATTCGATCATTTCGATGTTTCAACCGTGGTCTGTAAAGCCGCTTACGCGTCGGCCTTTGCCTCGACCGCCGCACTCAATGCTGTCGTTTCGTTGGTCTTTTTTCCGGTGCACTGTTCGATTGCCCTGCAGTCAGGTTCACCCGTTTCAGCGAGGCGGCCGTTGCAGTTTTGCACTATTCAAAACACCGACAAGCAGGCTGGATGATCCGGCACTCCTATTCAGCCGACGCGAGTCCAGCGAGCACTTTTCTCTCTGCTCACTCGCCGAACCGGTAGGCGTACAGATCCGCGTCCTTGATCGAAAAACGCAGGCGCACCGGCTGACCGGCCAGCGCAGAAACATCGCTGCCGTTTTTCCAGGTCACGACGCGTTCGATCTCATTGCCGATCTGCTCCACTGCGTCCTCGAGCGCAAAGCCGGGCATGGCGTTTCCGTCCAGATCCTGAATCTCCACTTTGATGCCGCCCGCCGCCGAGGTGGCGAAGTTCAACTGCAATTGCTTACCGGAAAACTTCACCGGACTGGTGATCAGTTCGCCACCGGCAAAGTCGGCCTGCGCCGAAGCAAATCCGTCGATGCGCATCGAATAGCGGCGCAGGTGAGCGGTCGGCTGCGCGTAGTCCTGATTGAGGTAAACGGACATTTCCGCCGGCCCGGTCTGGACCACGTTGAGCGCCGGATAATTGGTGCGCGACACCCAGTTCTGCGCCCCCACGCCCGGCCGGACAAAACTGCTCAGAAAAGTCCGGTCGTAAAAATCGTTGCCGGCGCGCGACGTCATCAGTACCGCATCGGAAGTGTCTTTAAAATACTTCGGGTTTACATTGATCGCCTTGGCCTGCTCGTCATTGAGCACCTGCCGTCCGGGCATAAAACGCGCGGCGATCGACACGTAGAGATGCGGCGCACGATAGTACGGCGAGGTCTGGTTGGTGTAGAGATGATCGATCGGCGACTCGCCACCGCGATGCTGATACTCCATCAACACCGGCTCGGTCCAGTTGATGAAATCGTCACTGGTGGTTTTGGCGATGCGCCGGATGCTGTCTTCAAAAACGCGGAAGTAGCACAGATACTTGCCTTCCGCTTCGGACCAGAACGCGAGATTCTGAGAATCGAAAAAGTATTTAAACTTCACCATCTCGTTAGGGATCACCGGCGCCTCCTGCAGCTTGCGCCAGTCTTTGCCGTCGGCTGACGCCCAGGCGATCAGTCCGCTGCCCATGGTGCCGCCGATCGCCTTGAAGCGCTGGTCGGCCGGCACGCCCTCGCGCCGGTCGAGCATCGGACTGAAGTTATGGGTCACCGGCGCGCGCTGCGCCATGACGACGTTGTTGTCCTTTTCACCGCGCACCTCGAACAGGCCGACATTCGGCTTGGTCCAGGTGATGCCGTCTTTAGACTCGGCGTAGCAGGTCGTCTCCGCATCGGCGCCGTCCTTGCCCGCTTCCGGCAGGCCGCGGTAGTAGAGGCGAAACAGATCGCCGTCCTTGATGACTGTGGCGTAGCCGCTGAACGCACCCTCCCACGGTTTATCGAACGGCAGCGCGACGCCCTCGTCGTGCGGGCGATGCATCACCAGCCGGACATTTTCCTGGGATTCGATCAGCGCCTGATCGACGAACAGCTCACGACGATCAGCGATGTCGGTCACCTCTTGAGCCGACGAAAACGCAGCGGAAAGGGCGAAGGCGCAGAGCGCGAGGCAGGGCAGAAATTTCATACCGTCCTTTCTCGCAAACTCAGCGGAAAAACGCACTCACGCGAACGCGTTGGATACAACGCTACTTCACCCGCCGCACTTTCACCTGATAGACGCTGCCTTCGGCACCGCGCGCCCTGGCTTCGGGACGATCGACGTTGGCTTCACCGACTGTGACCCACGACTCATCGGGGCTGACCACGGTGACGCCGGAATTGCCGAGCGTTGATCCATTTTCGGGAACCAGCACCTGCTCGGTGGCACGCATCACCACCAGTCGTTCGGGATCGACCTGCGCGATGAACAGCGGCGCGCGATGGCGGACGACGTGGTCGTTGTCGGCACCACGCCGGGTGTAGATCAAAAACAAACCGGCGTCGTCACCTTCACCCAGGGTCAGCCAGTGCTGCTGCGTATTGTAGGTGCCGAACTCGTGGCCGTCTTCGAAGGTCCACGGTTTGGGGTCGGCGTACTGCATTCCATCATCACTGACGCTGACGTAACCTTTGATGTCGTTGCGCAAGGTCAGGAAGTAACGCCCCTGAAATTTGACCAGCGACGGCTCGTAGAGGCCGCGCATGGTTTCCAGAGCGAGCACGTTGCCGTGTTCGAGATACTTGATTTCGTCACCGTCAAAACTGCAGCGCACCACGGTGCTGGAGAACGGTTTGCCGACCTTCTCGCCAATATAGAATGGCAGCAGTAAGTCGCCGTTGGCCTCGATCACCGATTGCGCACAGGCGTTGCGCGCGAAATTGAACTGCTCGCCTGCCGGCATTTCGATGGTGCGCCACTGCTTCCACTCCCCTGTTTTCGGATCGTGAACCGCGTAAGCTGTCTGATGCGCACGCGGCTGATCCTCGAGCTGCTTGCCCTCCGGGCTGTAGCGAACCTGCGCGCCGATGGCGAAATATTTCCCCGTCTCAGCATGCCAGTCCGGCACGACGTCAGCGACCGCGATGTTGACTTCGCCGTCCTTCACCCAATCGAGCTGCGGTTCCAGCGCCGGCGCCGTCCAGGTCGCGCCCATGTCATCGCTGCGCATGGTGTAGACACCGGAGTAAAAATCCGAGCGGCCGAGAAACTTGAACAGCACCATCAGCGCTGAGGGATTCTCACCGCCCGTTACCGAAGCCGGAATCATCGCGGCGCGGGCATGCATCCAGTAAGACCCGTCGGTCGTGCCGGGGTCGCGCTTGAGGATGACGCTGCGTTCGACTTCATACGGCACCGCTTTGGGAGGACTCTGGGCCGGCAGAGACGACGCGGTGACAATGACGCCGGCCAGCAACGAGGCGAGACAACGGAAATTTTTGCTTTTCTGCATGGCGGGGAGCCTAGGACATCAGTGATCGCGCGACGGCAAAAATCTTACCGCGATGACGCGAGAGTTCGTTCGTCCGTTCGTTCACTTGCGCAGCGCATCGACATCATCCAGCGCGATGCGGATGATCTCGGTCTGGGTTTTGTTGCGCGACAGCGCCACCCACAGGTAGCCGTCCTTCTCGATCACGTGCGGGTACTGCAGACTGCCGATGCCTTGTTGAAATTTTTTCCAGAGACTGTCGATACCGTCCGCGACCGGCGGTGTCGGCACTTCGATCTCGGCCATGCGGTTGAAATTCTTGCCATCCTCACTGATCGACAGATGCAACTGGCGGCGTCCCAACTTCGGATTGGCATTGGAAATCATCACCCGGTAACCGCGACTGACCGGCAGCGAAAAGATCTTGCTGGTCGAGTTGGGAAAATTGCTCAGCACCGGCAGCGTCCAGGTTTTGCCGTTGTCCGCAGAGGTGGCGTGAAACAAGCGTTGCGATCCACCGTTGTCGCGGAACAAGGCGTTGAGGGTCTGATCCGGCATCAGCCAGAAGATCGGTTCGTCAGGACGAAAGCCCTTCACCGCACCGACTTCGACCACCGGGTAGGCCTGCCAGTCGCTCAGCGATTCTTTACCGCCGATCAGAATGGTAACGTTGAAGCGCGAATCGCGACGGGTCAGAATCCAGTCGCCGGTCGGCAGTTTTTGTGGCGGAAAATTGTTGATCGCGTTGTCGTAGAGCTTCGCTTCGCGCTGCCACGAATCGCTGTCGGCATCCCAGCGGTAGGCCAGCAGCTCGAGCTGTTTTTCTTTCGCGGGCCCGAAGGCTGCCCTGCCTTTGTAGTGCGCCCCCAGCGCCAGCATTTCCCCGTCGCGCAGCCACAGGCCGCGGGCAATGAAGGCGTACGGTTCTTCGGGAGTGCCGGTCACCGATTTTGCCTCGCTCCAGTTGAGGCCGTCATCACTGGTCGCGTATTTGATCTCCTGAGTCGGGTAGTCTTCGATCTGCGGACCGTCGCTCCAGATGCACCAGAATTTGCCGTCGTGAAACGCCAGGTAGTTGTGCAACTGCAGGCGCAGCCGGTTCATTTCCAGTTTTTCACCCGGCTGGTAACCCGGCGAAGGTTGCGCCGGATTGATCACCGCATGCTCGCCGGTCAGCTTCGGCAGTTGGTCGTAATCGATCGCTTTGGGGTCGGTTCCGGACCCGGGCAGGTTGAGCAGGTTCAACGGTTCAGCCACCATGTTCTGGGTGAACGACAAACACAGAGCAGCGAGACAGGTTGGCAGTTTACATTTCATAGCGTGGGTCATTTCGGGTTGAGATTAAGTGATTCTGCAGACGCTGACGAGTCGGCGGCGCAATCCTTTTCGAGGACCTGCCCGTCCTGCGCCAGGCGACTGCGCAAGGTGTCGAGTGGCACCGCCCGCAGCGGCACCTGTTCGAGCAGCGCCAGGTGAGCGGCCGTTCCCGCTGCCTGACCGAGCGCCATCCAGGTCGGCTCCATGCGGATCGACGAATAGGCAACGTGGGTCGTCGATGCCGCCACCGGCACAATCAGTCCATCGACGCGTTCGGGAATCATGATGCGATAGGGAATCTCATACGGCCGGGTGATCGAGTCGACCATGCCGAGGTAACCTTCGAGAACGACATCGGTCGGATCGTCGGCGCCGCGTTTGTGGCAGGGAAAACTGTCGATGGGAAATTCACCGATCGCGACAGTATCGGCGTGTGGACCACCCCGACCATTCCTGCCGGTGACGTCGTTTTCGGTCAGCGTGTATTCACCGATCAGTCGCCGCGCCTCGCGAACGTAGAGCTGAAACGGAAAGTGATCGTTGTCGGCAAACTCGTCCGCCGCCGGGTGATAGCCATTGGCGATCTGCCGATGATCCGCCGGCACGTCCGGGTCATTCTGTAAAAAATACAGCAGCCCCAGAGTCAGCTCGCGAATGCGCTCGCTGACGCGGTGGCGCGTGTCGTCGCTGCCTGCAACGTAGCCGGCATTTTCCCCGGCAAAAGGAAAACCCAGCGGTCGCGGATTGATGTTCACGTCAGTCTTGCCGTTCGGCAGCGGCGTCACCGAAAGCGCCCGCACCATGGTGCCGAAATGCGCCGGCTCATAGCCGCGACCCGGTTTAAAATGGCGCGGCGCATCGAGACGTCCGGCATTCAGATCGTCGAAATAAGCAAGGTAGTTTTTGCGGTCGTAGTTCGAAGGCGGTTCGGCAAGCGGCACCGAGTTCTCCGCATCGGTCGACAGACAAAGCCGATAAGTGTAAGCCGGCAACGCGTCATCGCCTTCGCCGGTCGAACCGTCCAGAATCTCCCCCTGCTGATAGTCGAAGAAAATGCGCCCGGCGTGAGCTTCATCGAACTCTTCGCGCGACTCGCGCCCGAGCCGAAATCCGGCACCGGCCGCCGCCAACAGATCGCCCTCGTAAGTGGCGTCGACGAACACTCCCGCCGCGACGCGATGCGACTCACCATTCCCGCGATCGACGATGACGACACGCTTCACTGCCCCGCCGTCCAGCTGCGCCGACTCGAGACGACAGTTTTTTCGCACGCTGACCGCCGCACAGTCGGCGAGCATTGCTTCGAAGACATTTTCGGCAACCGAGGGCTCGAAGTAGTAACCGTCCTGACAAAGCTCGAAGTCCGGCGAGCCCTCACCGAACTGCCGCCGATAGTGATCCCTCACCCACGCGGTAAACTCGTCGAACAAGCCGCCAATCAGGTGACGCTTTTCAACATCGCTCTTGCCCAGACCGCTCGCCGACATGCCGCCGACGTGGCGGTGATATTCAACCAGCAACACCCTGCGCCCGAGTCGTCCCGCTGCCAGCGCCGCAGCGATGCCGCCCGGGGTTGCCCCGAGAACAACCACATCGAACTGCTCCTCAACCGCCGTCATGACAACGGTGCCTCCTTTTCCGGTTTTGGTTTCATCGTCCACACCGTCAGCCCACTCAGGTCTTTGCGATTCTGTCCACGCAGCAATGCCACCCCTCCGGCAATGATCACGAACGCGAGGTTCACCAGAATGCCCGTCCAGTAGGCGTGCACCCCGAGGGTCATTCGATCCGGCAGCCAACCGGCGGCGTTGACCCCGAGCCAGACATTTAAAACGATCGCCGCAAACAACGCGATCAGCGCCGAGCGGTTGTCGATGCGGGTGGTGAAAAAGCCAACCATGAACAGCCCCAGCAGACAGCCACCGAAAACCGAAGCAACGATCCAACTCAAGTCGTTCATGCTCTCTTTCTCGATCGAACTGAACAGGATCGCTCCGAGCACCATCACCACCGATGCCAGCACGGCGACGATGCGCGCCCCGCGCAGATAAAAACGATCGTCCCGACCCCTGGCGAGATACGGCTTCATCAGATCCACCGTCACCAGCGTCGAAATCGCATTGATCGACGAGTCCAGACTCGACATCGCTGCCGCCAACACCCCGGCGATGACCAGGCCGGTGATACCGATTGGCATTTCGGTGAGGATGAAATACGGAAACACCGCGTCCGCCTCCAGGCCCTCGACCGCCGCGCTCGGGTGCACCTGATAGAAAACGAACACGCAGGTGCCGAGCAGAAAGAAGAACGCCCAGGTCGGCACCGCGATGATCGAGTAAATCGTCGTCGCCCGGCGCGCGTCCTTGAGACTCTTCGCCGCCAGGTAACGCTGCACTACATTTTGATCACTGGAATACATCGTCAGCCAGCTGACGATGCCGAGCAGGGCCACCGTCCAGAAGGTTCGCTCGCTGAGATTGAAGTCCATCGAGCCGACATCGAACTTCTGGTTCTGCGCGCCGATTTCGAAGATTTGGCCGACGCCGCCGGGAAGTTTCATCGCGATGACCACGAAGCAAATGATGCCGCCGAGCCACAGCACAATGGTCTGCACCACGTCGGTCCAGATGACCGCACCGATGCCGCCGGCGATGGTGTAAATCGAAATGAAGATGCCGACAAAAACGATCACCAGGCGGATGTCGACCCCGGTCAGCAGGCTCACCGGAATCGAGACCAGGAACAGCACCTTGCCGAGACGGATCAGCTGCAGCAAAATGAAACTCAGTGTGCCGTAGAGGCGCGCGCCCGGGCCGAAGCGGTCACCGAGGTACTCAAACGCCGACGTGGTTTTGCCGCGCCGGAAAAACGGGATAAACACGGCGATGGCTAACACCGCCACAAACGGCAGCGTCAGATTCGACACCAACTGACGCCAGTCCAAGGTGTAGGCGGCAGCGGGAAAGGCCAGAAAGGTCACCGAACTGATCGAAGTGCCGAGCATCGACAGACCGATCACCCAGCCGGGAAACGAACGCCCGCCGAGAAAATACTCCTCGGTGGTGGTGTTGCGGCGTGAAAACCACATACCGAGTCCGGCCATTCCCAGCAGGTAGAGAATGATCACTGCGATGTCGAGTGGCCGTGCGGACAGATTCACGATCGAAACTTTGCCTCGCCGGCGGCGCATTGGGAATGTCAGAATCGGCCTTTGATATATAAAAAACGATCATGCTCCCCAACGCCACTTATCTCGGCAGCGCGCGTATCCGCTTTCACAAAAGCCTGCACCTGCGCCGCCGCCGGATTGATCATCACCGCTTCCTGTTGATCGAATCAGGGCGGGGTGAGTTCCGCTTTTCCGATACGTCGCTGAGCATCGACGGTCGCCATCTGCTGCTGCTTTCACCGGGACAGCGCGAGACCTGCTACTCAGCTGCCGTGCCCGTGTCTTATCTCTATGTCGAATTCGACGTCGACAGCGACACTGATCTCATCCCCGGCCCCTACCACGAGTGCTCAGCGGATTCGATTCACTGGCAAACTCTGACTGCCATGATCACCTCGGTGCATCGCGAGCGCGGTATCGGCGTCGATCACCTGCTGGTTGCAGCGGTTCAACTCGCGCAGCTCAACCCGACCGGTCCGCGCAGCGACCGCTCCGCCATTGACCCGCGGATTCGCAAAGCGGTGACCTACATCGAGCAACATCTCGATCAAATACTCAGGGTTCCGGATCTGGCCGCCGCCGCCGGACTGTCGCTGCCGCATTTCCGGCGGCTGTTTTTAAAAACGCTGAAGGTCTCCCCGAAACAGTACCTGATCCGCGAGCGCATGCACCATGCGCGCAACATTCTGCGTACCGAGGGGCTGCAGGTCGGCGAAGTCGCCGATTTGCTGCACTTTGAAAACGCCTTTCAGTTCTCCAACCAATACAAAAAAGTGCACGGCCACAGCCCGCTGCAGGATCGCCGTTAGCGGTCGACCAAATCTAAAGTGGCGGAGCAGGAAAGGAGCATGGGATTGCATCCCGTCCCCGTTGCGTTGGTGCGGGTCGTCAACAGGTCTCTATTCGTTAGATATAGGGCGATGGAGCATCGCACACCGCTCGGGACGGCTTTAAAAGCCATCCTACGCAACCGCTGCCGAGCTACACCTGAGAGTCTGTCACTTTTGTCGTGGCTGAACACCGGGGCAGCAATCAAAGCATTGAAATCGGGGGCGCCCGTTGGCACACTGGCGGCATGCAACTTTCCGCCTGCAAACTATTCGTCAGCGCCCTGGCGCTGCTGTTGTCCAGCCTTCCCTGCCTGAGCGCCGAGCAGACGCTTTATCTGTCCGCCGGCGACTTCGTCACCGCATTTCGCATCGATGCCGGGTCCGGCCAGTTGACCCCACTGCACGCCGTCGAGCTTCCCGGCGCCGGACCGATCGGTGTCTCCGCCGACCGGAAAAAACTCTACGTGAACTCGCGCCTCGGTGATTCCAAAGACGCCGCCATCACCACTTTTGCCATCGGCGATGATGGACGCCTGCAACAGCTTCATCAGGCCGCCAGCGAAATGAGCACCGGCTACGTCGGCGTCAAATCGAGCGGCCAGTTTCTCGCCGGCAGCAGCTATGGCGGCGGCACCGCGGCACTGTGGAAACTCGGCGACGACGGCATCTATCAGGGCGCTGCACCGCAAATTGTCACGCTCGAGAAAAACGCCCACTCGGCGGTTTTCTCACCCGACGACCGCTTCCTGCTGGTGCCCGCGACCGGGCCGAACAAAGTTTTTCAACTGCGCCTCGATGCACAGGCCGGAAAGCTCACCCCCAATGATCCCGCTCACGCCAATGGACCGCAGGGCGATGACGAAGCCCGTCAGCCGCGTCACCTGGTTTTTCATCCAACCCTGCCGATGGCCTATACCAGCAACGAACGCGAACAGCCCGGCGTCGGCGTCTGGCAGTGGGATGCAGACGGTGGCCGGCTCGAGACCGTGCAGAATCTTATCACCCAACCCGACGGCTTCGATGGCGTGATCACCACCGCTGACCTGCACTTCACCCCGGACGGAAAATTCCTCTACGTTTCCAACCGCGACATCACCGACCGCAAAGCGCGCACCGGCAACGACGCCATCGTCGGTTTTCGCTGCGATCCCGAAACCGGCCTGCTCAGCTACATCAGCCACACCGCCTGCGAACACATTCCGCGCTCGTTTGACATCGACGACTCCGGCAACTTCGTCTACGTCGCCGGCCAGATGGACGATCACCTCGGCGTCTATCGCATCGACCCCGACTCCGGTGAGCTGAGCAAAATCACCCGCTACGAAGTCGGCAAACGCCCCAGCTGGGTAACTTGTGTGAGTCAGGAGTAGTGAGAGCCGCCCCCCAACGCAAGGTCCACCTTTTGACAAAGGCGGCTACGGATCGTCCACTGGATCGGACGTAGCCGCGGTCCGTCAGACCGTGGTCAGTCAGCCGGTCGGATGAATGAATGCGCGCGCCGTTCACGTCAGCAATGGGACGGTCGCCAATCGAATAAGAAAACAAGAAGTCCGACAGGAATCACCGCCGCGCCAACGCCCGCCCGGCGACGTGTGCTCCGATGGCCAGCGATGCGGTGGCGCCGGGCGAAGGCGCGTTCAGCACGTGCAGTTGACCGTCGGCTTCTTCGAAGAAAAAATCGTGCACCAGCTCGCCGTCGCGGCCGATCGCCTGAGCGCGAACCCCAGCGCCGCCGGTCGATAACAAGTCCGCTTCGCGAATCTCCGGCACCAGTTTTTGCAGGTTTTTCAAAAACACCGACTTAAACAGCGAGTTGCCCAGTTCCCGAATCGCCGAGCCCGGATAACGCAGCAGAAAACGCTGAAAGCCACCGAAGCTGAGCGTCTCGAACAGGTCCTTGAGATTGATATCTGTTTTGCGATAGCCCTCGCGCGCCATCGCCAGAACCGCGTTCGGCCCGGCTTCGATTCCGCCACTGATCAAGCGCGAAAAGTGCACCCCCAGAAACGGGAACGCCGGATCGGGAGTCGGATAAATCAAATGCTTCACCAGCCGCTGCCCCTGTTCCGACAGCTTAAAATACTCGCCGCGAAACGGAACGATTTTGCAGGCCGGCGTCAGCCCCGCCGCCCGCGCCACCCGGTCGGAGTGCAGGCCGGCGCAGTTGATGACAAAATCCGCGGCGCACGTTCCGCCATCCCATTCGACCATCTGTTTCGTGCCTTCCTTGCGGATGTTGCGAACCTCCGAGCCAACGACGATCTCGACATCGGATTGCAACAACTGCTGCTTCAGCGACGCGATCACTCC
>CBDULB010000049.1:0-38776 GCA_965367965.1 uncultured bacterium
GCGGAAATTGTCGCGAGTGATCGCCGCACGCAGTTCAAAGCGCAGGTCACCCACGAAGAGTATCAGAAGCTGATCACCGGACAGCGACCGCGCCTTGCTGACGTGACGGGCATGACGGAAGATTTTTTCCCCACTCTTGCCGATCAGCCCGCAGATTCCTCTTTGGCACCATTGATTCGCTACGGCTGCAAGATGGCAACGGGCTCGGGAAAGACGGTGGTCATGGCAATGCTGATTACTTGGGCATTTTGCAATCGAGGACGCCAACCTTCAGATCCACGATTTCCCAATCGAGTGCTGGTGATGGCACCGAACCTGACCGTGCGCGAGCGACTTGCCGTGCTCCGCCCAGACAATCCCGGCGGAAACTACTACGATGAGTTCGACATGGTGCCTTCGACTCTGCGTTCGTTGTTAAACCACGGTCGAGTGTTGATTTTGAACTGGCACAAGTTGGCCAAGGAGTCGCCCCATCACGAAGGCGGTAAGACCTACCATGTCGTCGACAAAGGTGAGGAGAGTGCGGAAGCCTTTGCGAAGAGGGTGTTGAAGGATCTATCGATCACTGAGCAGGAACCGATCATGGTTCTCAACGACGAAGCCCACCATGCCTACCGACCGAAACCGGCCGAGACGAAGACGGCTGACAAGAAGAAGGAGAAGGACGTCGTCATCGAGAAAGTGTCGAGCGACGACCTGAACGAAGCCACGATTTGGGTCGATGGACTCGACAGGCTCAACGAAGCGCTCGGCCTGCAAATGGTGGTCGATCTATCGGCGACACCTTTTTATCTCCAGGGAACCGGCCACATTCCGGGTTCGCCTTTTCCATGGTTGGTATCCGACTTTGGTTTGGTTGACGCAATCGAGTCAGGCATCACCAAAATCCCGCGGCTGCCGGTCAGCGATACTACCGGGCAACCGGACCCGCAGTTTTTCCGACTTTGGGACCACATCAAGGGTGCGGTCGGGCCAGCGGAAAAAATCGGCGGCAAGCCAGTGCCGGAAGCCGTGTGGCGAGAAGCGAATTCTGCTTTGAAAATTCTCGCATCCCAGTGGAAAGAACGTTTTGAGGCACACAAGAGCGCCAAACCAGGACAGAGTTTTGTCCCGCCGGTGATGATCGTGGTCTGCGACAACGTCAACATGGCGCAGTATTTCTTCGAGCAGATTTCCGGACAGGTGACGCACATCGAAGAACAACCTGGGAAAGGCAAAAAGTCCAAAAAAGTCAGCCGGACTTCGTACAACCCGAGTCAGCTCTTTGAAGAGTTGAAGAACTCGAAAAATCAGACGGTTACTCTGCGGATCGACACTGATCTGCTGAACAAAGCAGAAGCCGAAGAAGGTGGCAGCAAACAAGAGGAGGCCGAACGTCTGCGCGCGCAGATCGCCAATGTTGGCACTGCAGGAACGGAAGGCGAGCACATCCGCTGTGTCGTCTCGGTGCAGATGCTCACCGAGGGTTGGGATGCCAACAACGTCACGCAGATTCTCGGCCTCAGAGCATTCGGTTCGCAATTGCTTTGCGAGCAGGTGGTAGGTCGTGGTCTAAGGCGGATGAACTACGATTTCGACCCCGAGACGGAAATGCTTTCTGAAGAGTACGTCGATGTCTATGGCATTCCATTTTCCGTCATCCCCTACAAAGGACGAAAAACCGACGCCCCAGCTCCGGAGGACAAACCCAAGAGCCACGTCAAAGCGCTGCCGAATCGCGGCATGATGCGGATCGAGTTCCCCTTCGTCGACGGCTACACACTGGAATTCAAAGAGCCGAAAATTCACTGTCTCTTCGACCAACTTGAGCCACTGAAGATCGATATCCGAAAAGACCCCACCGAGGTCTTCGTCATGCCACAGGTGGGAATTCGTGACGGCAGCGTCACGTCCATCGATTTCGAAACCCAGAAACAAGACCGACAGTCCTACTACGAAGAATGGCATCTACAAAAGATCCAGTTCATGATGGCCCAGTACCTGACGAACATTGTCACCGAGCAACGGGACGACTTCGCGGCTTTCTCTCGCCACATTCTTTTTCCGCAGATGCTGGAAATCGTCGAAGAATTTTGCTCGCGAAAGGTCGACTGGCAAGGGCAGGACCAGCGGGAATTGGCGATCGAACGGTATTTCAAACTGGCCATTGAAAAACTATTGTCGGCGATTCGGCCCGGAGATCCGACCGATGAGACGGAACAGAAAATCCTTCCCCGGATCAACCGCTTCACGCCGAAAGGAAGCTCAGACGACGTAAACTTTTTCACCACTCGCCCCTGTAAGCCAACGGTGAAGAGCCACGTCGATCAGGTCGTACTGGATGCTGAGATATGGGAAAACTGCGCAGCATTCCATTTGGAAGCCAGCGATGATGTTGCGTTCTACCTGCGAGTCGACAAATCCGGATTTCGCATCCCCTACGAGTTCTTCGGAGTGTCCCATGTCTACCATCCGGATTTCATCGCGCAACTCAGCAATGGCGTAAACTTAATCCTCGAAATCAAAGGCTACGAAAAGGAGCAGGACAAAGCCAAACACGAGGCGGCCAAACGCTGGTGCGAAGCCGTAAACAACTGGGGAAAAATGGGCAGGTGGGACTTCTTTGTATCGAAAGAGCCCAATCAGATTCAGGCCAATCTGAGGAGTTTAGTGCAGACGCAAAAGTGAAATCTGCATTGATTCCTCAAGTTTGAATCGACTTATCATCGTGGCTACCACGTAGTTCAACTTTCCATCTAGCGACTGCGCAGGGATAGCTTTCGCAGACCAACGTCACGCTCGCCGTTAACCTAAAACTCTCGCCATCCTCGGCCGCTACGTCCTCTATGGCAGCGGCAGCATCATGTGGGTACCCACTGAAGATCCGGGTTTCGTTTACGGGTGCCGCCCCACAACGCTTGATCAACGCGACGATTCCCAATACGCTGACAGTCACCGAATCGAGTCGACTCAACCCGACCCGACCCGACCCCGACTCAGCCCGGATGCCTCCACCCCGTTACCCATGCCTCCCCCAGCCCACGGCATCCGCTCTCTGCGCCCGCTCCCCCGCCGGCTCATCGTCGCCGCCCTTGCCGTGGTCGCCGTCGCCGTCGCCGTGGTCGCCTGCCCTTCGCTTTGCCGCGCCGACGACCCCGGGGAGCTCATCAATCACCGCACCGCCTTCAACCGTGCCCTGCTCGAAATCGACATCGCGTCGCAAGCGTCGCTGAAGAGTCTGCGCTCCAATTACCTCGATGCGCTGACCCGCC
This sequence comes from uncultured bacterium, assembly GCA_965367965.1. Lineage (GTDB taxonomy): Bacteria > Verrucomicrobiota > Verrucomicrobiia > Verrucomicrobiales > DEV007 > JBBKXR01. Next base: position 3,252 of record CBDULB010000049.1, read on the forward strand.
TGGAAAAGCAGCGCGAAGCGGCAGGCGACTCGACCGGCGTCGCGGCCATTCAGAAAGAAAAAGCGCTGATCGCCGCCGGCGACTCGCCGGGCGATCAGGATCAAAACCGCGATCAAGATCCAGCGACGGCCGATCACGCCCAGCCCCTGCGCGCGGTCTATCTGAAATCGCTGCAGGACATCCGCGCCGAGCGTCTGCAGCAACGAATGGCCAAGCGCGACATCTATCAGGGCCTGCTGGAAACGCTGCTGGCCGAATCGATCAAAGCCGGTCGACTCGAACACGTTTTGGCCACGAAAGCGGAGATCGCGTCGCTGGCGACGCTCGCTGATTCATCACCGGAAACCGCGACAGCGTCGACCGCTGAGGGATCACCCGCAGCGGCAGCCGGCGATGGCGATGGCGATGGCGGCACGGGCAAAAACACCGCGACATCGGTCGAGCGCTTGATCGCGCTACCGACCGAGTGGCCGCCACCGGTTGACGATCCGTTTGCCAAAACCAAGTGGGAGGAATCGATGACGGTTCCCGCCGGCAGCTATCGGTTGCGCGACTCGATCGGCATCGGCGGGCACCGCAAGAGCACCCTGGTCTACTTCGAGAAGGGCAGCGAGTTTTCCTACGCCGAAGGCAAATTTCACCTCTGGGGTGGTCGCGTGGTGGCCGAACAGTGCCGCTTTTCGGGGGTGCCGTTCCGCGCCGATCACACCGGCAGCATGTACTTTGTCGATTGCCGCTTCAAGGACTGCAACATCCGGGAACAGGGCAACTGGTGGGGCAGCGGCAACTACGATTCGAAGTGGTACTTCGAGAATTGCGTGATCGAAGGCTCGCTGCACAACGGCATGTTCAACGTCCACTATCTCGGCCTGTGCATGACCCGCTGTTCCCTGTCACGGGTCGAGCTGCCCGGCGTCTGGTATCGCGAGGGCGAACCGGCCGGGCTGCGCGAAAACAAATGGCTGACGGTGAGCCATTGTCGCTTCGAAAAATGCAAGGTGCCGCTGTCGTTCCTGTCGATCACCAGCGACTGCGCGTTCATCGACTGCCGCTTCGAGGATGACGTCAAAGAGCAGACATTCAGCAAGCCGTTCGAGGTCACCTTTTATACTCAGGGTTGCACCAACACGATTCGCAACGCTCCGGAAATCATCACGCTGATCGAAAAGCCGCTATCCGGGCTGAAAGTGCCGTACGGATCGATCCTGGCGGAGGAGTAAAACAAGCCTCGGGTGACGTGAAATGCAGTTGGGTTGGGTTGAGTTGAGCTAAGAGAGGCCGGACGTGGCGCTACCGGGGAGTGGAAAAACCTCGCTTGCCTCCCCTCCCCCTTTCTGCCGTTGCGGACTGACGGCCGGCCGACATTTTCCGCTTCGGGCTTTGCGGCGGGGCTTTATTTCGCTAGCCTTTGACTTGATCGTGTTCGCCGCCTGACGGGTCGCCTGGATGTCCTGTCGGCGGGAACTGATCTTGCGCCATGGCCACGCCCGCTCTGCTTGCTTCGATCACGCTGACACCTGCCACCGCGCTGCTCGCCGCCGGCCGCGAGGCGACGGCGTTGTTTTCGCTGACCTGGCTGGAGATCGGACTGATCGCGCTGGTGCTGCTGTTAGGGTTTATGATCTGGGTGCTGACAAGGCATCAGGAGTGCAGTTTCGACGGCGAACCCTCGGGGACGATCAGTGCCCAGCTGCCGGCGCTGGCCGGTTCTTCGCACGGCCTGCCGGTCAGCGGCAACGCCATTGAGATCATTCAGAATGAGGCGTTTTTCGACAGCCTGTGCGCCGAGATTGGCAAGGCGCGTGCGACGGTGCACCTCGAGACTTTTCTGTGGCGCGACGGCAGCGCCTCGGACCGCCTCAGCGAGGCGCTGCTGGCGGCGCGTCAACGCGACGTGACGGTGCGCATCCTCACCGATGCGCGCGGTTCCTCCGATTTTTCCAAGGCGGCGCGCGAGCGGCTCAGCCGGGCCGGTTGCAAGCTCGACCGTTTTCATCGCTGGCGTCCGCGCAATCTGGGCAAGTTCAATGTGCGCGACCACCGCAAGCTGGCCATTATCGACGGCTGCACGGCCTTCGTCGGTGGGCACTGCATTCAGGACCGCTGGCTGCTCGATGAACCCGAACGCGGCCGGCGCCGCTACCGCGATGTCAGCGTGCGCCTGACCGGTCCGATCGTGGCGCAGGTGCAGTCGACTTTTTTTGAAAACTGGCAGGAGGTGAGCGGCGAGCTGTTCACCGCTGAGGACAGCTTTCCCGAACTGAGTGCCACCGGCGATATCACCGCTCACCTGTGTTACGTGCGCGCCGACGGCTGTCCGTCATCGGTGCAGAACCTGCACTACCTGGCGATCGGTTTTGCCAAGAAAAGCATTCGCATTCAGAACCCGTACTTCCTGCCCGATCTGCGCGGGGTCGATGCGCTGGTGCGCGCGGTCCAGCGCGGCGTCGACGTACGCGTGATGACGCCGTCGGTCGATGCCTCGGACACGCCTTATGTGCAGCGCGCCAGCCATTTTCTGTTCCGCCGACTGCTCGAAGGCGGGGTGAAAATTTACGAGTACCAGCCGACCCTGCTGCACCAGAAAATCATCACCGTCGACGGTGAATGGTGCGGCATCGGTTCGAGCAATTTTGACGACCGCTCATTCAAGATCAACGACGAGGTTACGCTCGGCATCGCCGACGGCGACACCGCTGAGCGGCTCGATGCGATTTTCGAAAAAGACCTCGCCGAATGCCGGGAACGCGAACTCGACGAGTGGCGGCAACGTCCGCACTGGAAACGCGCGGTCGACTTTTTTTACTACCTGTTCAACGAGCAGCTGTGACGGTGGCAATATTTAGGAGGTCGGAGGTCGGAGGTCGGAGGGGAAACCGCTCCGCGACTCTGCGAGCGTGCGCCCGGCTGGCAGCGAGCGCCGCCGGCGATCTGCCGGAAAAATCCGGCGCTGCGCGAGCTATCCTTATTCGCTGATGTCACGGGCTGGCGCGACCACCGGAAACTCGGCCGAGAACCTGGCACCCTCACCGCTTTCGCTGACGCAGACGATTTTGCCGTGCATCAGCTCGACGAGGCGTTTGACGATCGACAGGCCGAGCCCGGTGGAGCGCTCGCCGGCGGTCGGCGCGGCGCTGAGCTGAACGAATTTTTCGAACATTTTGGCCTGGTCTTCTTCGGTGAATCCCGGACCGGTATCGGCGACAATCAGGCGACCGCCGTCGAGAACAGGTTCGACGGCGACGGTGACGCGGTCGCCCTGCGAGCAGAACTTCACCGCGTTGGAAACCAGGTTGGCGACCACGCGGGCGATGGCCAGCGGTTCACCCATCACAGTGAGGGGTTTTTCTTCGAGGTCGACGAGCAGTTCGATGCCCTTTTTCTCGGCCGCGGCCCGGTATTTGAGCGCTTCGTCGTGCACCACTGAGACGAGGTCGACCGGCTTCAGAGCGAGCTTCACCGGCGCGGTGTTGCGCACCGTGTCCTCGAGGAAGCGGTCGAGAAACCCGAGGGCCTCCTCCGAGGTGCTGCGGATCGATTCGAGCAGCTTGTGCATGGTGTCGTCGCCATCGCTGTAGCGCTCCTGAGCGAGCGCGGCGCTGAGTAGAATTCCCGACAGGGGATTTTTCAAATCGTGAGCCATGACGCCGATGAACTCATCGCGTTCGTCGAGCAGTTTGCGCAGCCGATCCTTGGCGCGCTTCATCTCCAGATGGGAGCGCACCCGCGACAGCAACTCGGCTTTGTTAAACGGCTTGGTGACGTAGTCAACGGCGCCCTGCTCGAGAGCTTTGACGATGATGTTTTTTTCATCCGAGGCGGACAGAAAAATCACCGGAATGTCGAAGGTCTCAGGGTCGGCGCGCAGCCTGCGACAGACTTCGAAGCCGTCGACATCGGGCATCTGCACGTCGAGCAGGATCAGGTCCGGGCGTTTCGCCCGGATGCGCTGGAACGCCGCTTCGCCGCTGGAAGCGGGCACAATGTCATAGCCCATCGGCATCAGCGTGGTGCCGACGACCTGCAGATTATGCTCGTTGTCGTCGATAATCAGGATGGTTTCCGTTTCCGCTGAAAGTGGCATGGTAACTGGTCGGGGGCAGGGCTGAAGTCGGGGCGTTGAGCAATAGTAGACGAAACCGCCGGGGGATTATTCATTCCGCCGGTGAGACGGCCGCTTCGACTGCGTTGCGCAGCGCAACGATCAGCTCGGGAAACCCGGTTAGCTGCCGCTCAAGCGCCGCCAGTTTAAAATGCTCAGCACGGGTGTGCAAGCTGTCCGCATACTCGCCGAGAAACGCACAATCATTGGCAGCGGCAAGCCGTTTCAAATTGCGCGCGAACTCGATGACGGTTTGAATCGCCAGCGTCTGCGACACCGTTTGCCAGGAGCTCTGCTCAAGTTCGTGGAGTTCGTCGGCGAGGCGTTTCCAGTCGTCGATGCGCCCGTCGGGAACCGTCGCCACTTCGCCCGGGCCGAGACCGCTCGCCAGTACATCCGGCCCATCGCCCGCTTCACCGGAACCGGCATCCGGCTCCACCAGGGGCAGGCGCCGCGCCAGTTCGCGAAACAGTTGCGCCTTGGAAAACGGTTTGCGCAGGTAACCGTCGAAGGCCTTGCGCAGGGCTTTCTCTTTGTTCAACAGACTCGACGCAGTCACCGCGACCACCGGCAGTTCGGGCAGTTCGGCGTCGCTGCGCAGGATTTGCAGCGCCTTGCGACCGTCCAGCCTGGGCATGCGAATATCCATCAGCACCAGGTCGGGCTTCTCGCGATGGGCGATTTCGATGGCTTGTTCGCCATCTTCGGCGAGCAGAATCTCGTGGTGACTGCCGTCGAAAATCTCACTGATGAGACGCCGGTTTACCTCATTGTCGTCGACCACCAGAATGCGGCTGGCACGAATCAGATCGAGGTCCTGCTCATTCTCGAGCACGGCGCTGTGGGGCGAGACTTCCTCCAGAGCAGCTTCGACATTCTGCAGGGTCACGGTAAACGTGGACCCCTTGCCGGGAGTGCTGCTCACCGTGATCTCACCGTCCATTAATTTGGCCAGCCGTTTGGAAATACTCAGTCCCAGCCCGGTTCCCGAGAGACCGCTCTCGTCGGTGCTGCTGACCTGATGGAAGGCTTTAAAGATTCGTTTCTGCTGCAGCTTGCTGATCCCGACACCGGTATCGCTGACCGCCAGTATCAGATCCATGCGCTGCCCGTCCCGGGTCGCTGCTTCAGCGCAAACCTTCACTGCAATGCTGCCCGCACGGGTGAACTTTACCGCATTGGACAGCAGGTTGAGTAAAATCTGCCGCACCCGCAGGCGGTCGAGCAACAGACACTTGGGCAGCTCGGCCGCGACGTCGACCGACAGTTCCAGCCCCTTACCGGTGGCGTCCGGCGCAATCAACGCAACCACCGATTGCACCAGTTCATTGAGATCGACCGGTTCAATATTCAGCTCGATCCGACCGGCCTCGATCTTCGACAGGTCGAGAATGTCATTGATCAGTTCGAGCAGCGACCTGCCGCTGTCGCGAATCACCGCCAGGTACTCCTTGGCTTTTTTGCTGACCACCACACTTTCCATCAGCTCACTGAAGCCGAGAATGGCGTTCATCGGCGTGCGGATTTCGTGGCTCATGTTGGCCAGAAACTGGGTCTTCTGCCGGTCCGACTCTTCGGCCCGCTCGCGGGCATCGATCAACTCCTGCCGGGCACGCAGGCGGCCGCTGATATCGGTAAAGGTCACTACCGCGCCGTAGCGCTGACCATTTCTACTGATCGGGTAGGATCGATATTCCGCTGCAAACGAAGTGCCGTCCTTGCGCCACAGAAACTCGTCCTCGACATGCGCCGGCTGCCCCTTGATCGCGGCGACGTGGATGCGGCACTCTTCGGTGGGATAGGGGCTGCCATCCGGGCGGGTATGATGAATGAGCTCATGCATCTGCTTACCGAGCAGCTCATCGGGCGAGTCATAACCCAACAGCTGTAAGCACGACTGATTGCTGAAGGTGCAGCAGCCGCCGGGGTCGATGCCGTAGATCCCTTCACCGGTCGAGTCGAGAATCCTTTCCAGTTGCTCGCGGCTTTCCTGAAGCTCCTCAAGGTAACCGCCTTCACCGGCGATGCGGGTGCGCAGATCGATCTCGCTGGAAACGATGACAGCGAAATCTTTGAGGGTTTCGTGATCCGCCTGACTCCATTCCCGCGGCTGAACATCGATCGCGGCGAGGGAACCGATCGGAAACTTGCCTTCGACCACGATCGGATAACCGAGATAGGCAATCACCCCCAGATCGGAGATCGCCGCATTGCCTTTGACGACCGGGTGCTGACGCGCGTCGACCACTTCGAGCGGCTCATTGCAACTGACCACGTACTGACAGAACGAATGACTGAGGGGCGTCTCGCGCCGGGTCGCCCAGGGCTCGGGCAGGCCCCAATGGCTTTTAAAAAACTGTCGCTGTTCATCGACCAGCGAAACAATCGACACCGGCACCTTGATAATCCGGGCCAGCAGGGCGGTGATCCGGTCGAAACTCTCTTCAGGCGGCGAGTCCAGCAATGCGGTGCGGACCAGCGCGGCGATCCGCTCAGCTGTGTAATCGTCGGTCTCAGACATGGGGTTGGTTAGGGGTTATCAGAGCCGTCGAAACTCCTGACGCCGCGATCATAACGATTTTTCCGCCGCTGACTATTCGTTTTTCCGCCTCGATTGAGTCGACTGCGGTGCGATTTAAAAAGAACAGCCCCCCACGGCACCGTTGCGTGCGGCCAGCCCATTGCTGATAACCAGCAGGTTGCGGCAGGTGGTAGCGGGTTGGACAGGCATGAACCGGCCCGGCGATGCGCGGGTGCGGGCATGTTGCCAATGCAACGTGCAGCCTGCAATGAATCCCGGGGCAGGCAGACCTGTTAACACGCCCTTCCGAAAATCATAACTCGTTTACAGTAAATCAATTAAGTTAAATAAACGACGATTGGCCCCGTTTCTGCAAATCACGGAGGCATGAAACAACCTTTCGATATGAGCTCATACAGTCACCCCACCACCCACCGCAATCCACGCACTTCAAAACTGGTCGACGACGAACCGCCATCAATCAGCAGCAGAGCCGACCACGCCGCCGCCCTGCTGCACGATTTCGCCCGCCGCGCCGCGCGTGACGCCGCCGCGGGTTTACGTGAGAACGTCGCTGCCGCTGCGCGTGCTGTGTCGGTCATCGAAGCCAACACCTGGAGTCAGATCGCCGCCGTGCTGAAGGACGCCGGACACCCCGGCAAAGGTGAGACGCTGTCACCGGAAGCGCGTCTCGCCAATGCCATCAGCCTGATCAACCTCGACGACGACAGCGGCATCGCCCAGCTGAACTTCGATTTTCACTACGCTCTGGTGAGCCTCGCCAAAGCCAACTTGATGATCGCCCGTCTCGAAGTTCTCGAAGAGCAGGCTGCCGCGCTGCAGATTCTCGCGCCGATTGAAGCCGAGGTGTCGGCGATCGTCGATGGATTGCTCGATGCCATTCCGGATTTGGTTCTGATTCCAACGGCCGAAGACGAGCTGTTTGCCGCGTAGTCAACTGCGGCGGGCCGCGTCGGCCGCGTGAACTGCATTTACGAAGCGCTGACGATTGCCGCCGCCGATGAAACCGTCCTCCGACCATCCTTACCGCTGCAGGTTGATCCCTCGCGTACGGCGATCGCGATCGAAATGGCGATCGTCACCGCTGCTGGCAGCGTGCGCGCTGATCGCATTTCTGAGTCAGCCCCTGCCGGCACAGGGCCAATCCTCCGACCAAGGCACGTCACCGCCCGATCCCGAACCGCCCGCAGCCGGTGCCACGCCGGGCATCGCAACGACTGAGACGGAAACGGAAACGGAGCCGGAAACCGACGCCCCGCCAGTCGCAGCCGCAGCATCGGCGCGCGCCCCCGACAATGGCACGGTGAATGGCACGGTGCCGCTGTTGAGCGATCGGAACTTGCGGGTCAGCCATTTTCGAATTCCCGCCCCGCGGGGCCTGATCGTCGATCGCAAAGGTCGCGCTCTAACTGCCAACCGGGCGGTAAGCCGATTGGCGATACGCCTCAATGCACTCTCTGCTGCGGCCGACTCCAAACCGCTCGATGAACTCTCGGCCATCAGTGCCGTCAAAGCTCTGCTCGCAAACCTGCAGACAGAATTTCCCAAGGTCGAGTGGCTGGCGGTTTCCGATCGAGACATCGCGCAGCACTGGCAGCACCGTCGCTGGCTGCCGCTCCCGATCACCCATGCCTATGCCGACCAGGAGGCGCTCGCAGCCGTCGAGTTGGCCAGTCAGACCGCCCTCACCGAACTGACCGAATACATCCGCGATTACCCCGGCGGCGAAGCGGCCGCCCATGTCACCGGATACATCACCGCCACGAAGCCCGACCAGCACGGTCCGGTCGTCGACAATGAGTTTCGCTGGCCTGAAGTCGCCGGCCGCAGTGGCCTCGAGGCGAGTCTGGAAGAACTGATCGCCGGGCAACCGGGTGAAGTCAGCGAAGTCTATGACCACCACGGACTGGTGGTAAACCGCGAGCTTCACAAGTCACCGCAGCCCGGCACCACCGTGGTCACCACGCTCGACCTGGCGATGCAAAACCGGGCGCACCTGGCGCTGCAGGAAAGCGGCAGAGCAGGCGCGTTTGTGGTCATGGATGCCCGCACCGGTGACCTTTTGGTTCTGGCGTCTCACCCGAGCTTTGATCCGCGCGAAATCGTTTCCGGTATCAGCGGAGACGAATTTGCGGCAATCTCCGATCACCCTGATCAACCGTTTTTCTTTCGCCCCGTGGCCGGCGCCTACCCTCCCGGTTCGACTTTCAAACCCTTCGTGGCCCTGGCGGCCCTGGACCGACGAGTGGTCAACGGCCTCGCCACCCAGATTGCCGCGCCGCCGGAACTGAACATCGATGGCCGCGACTTTCACAACTGGAACGATCAGCACGAAGGCAATCTGGACGTTCGGTTCGCGCTGCTGCGCTCCAGCAATACCTGGTTCTATCAGGTCGGCATTCACACCGGCGGTCCGGCCATCTACGCCACGGCCGAGTCGTTCGGATTCGGCAAAGCGCCTGCGCTGCCCTTCCCCGGTGTCGCCGCCGGCACACTTCCGGAGCGCAACACGCTCGGCATCGATCAGGCGGTGGCCAATTTTTCGATCGGTCAGGGCAAGCTCACCACCTCCCCGGTACAGCTCGCGCGGGCAATTGCAGGACTGGCCAACGGGCGGCGCGTTCCCGAAGCGCGACTGATTCTCCAACACCAGGACTCGCTCGACAGCACGGTTCTGCACGAGGTGGCGCAGAGTCATCACAGCATGCTCGGCTTCCGGCCCTACGATCTGCAACTGACTCATGCCGGCATGTGGGGTGTCGTCAACCACGACCGGGGGACCGGTAAAGGAGCGGCCGCCGACCCGGCGACGGTTTACGGAAAAACCGGCACCGCGCAGTGGTTTTCGGGTGGCGGCGAGCGGGCCCTGGCCTGGTTTTGTGGATTTCTACCCACTGCCGACAGCGCACTGGCGTTTGCGGTTTTCGTCGAAGGTGAAGTAGGCGAAAAGATCTTCGGTGGCCAAAACGCCGCACCCGTCGCCGGCGAATTTCTGCGCGACCTCGTGGCATCGCCCGCGACCTACGGCGTTCAGTTTTCCGATCAAAAATTGACGGCGACTCCGGTCGAACCCTCGACCCCGCCCACCGGTAGCAGTGCGCCATCGATCAGTGCGCCATCGACCCGGGGCAGTGATACCGGAATCGAAGGTCTCCGGGAGAGCGCGATCTCAGCAACGACGATCGTCAGCGATTCGGCTCCCCCCGCAACTGCGACGGTGTCCAGTGACGGCAGAGTGCGCGTGCCGGCGATGACTGCCCGCAACGGCACTGCGGTCACCGAACTGCTTTCGCCACCGGTAAACGCCACAGTTAACAGCGGCTCGTCGACGACCGATTCCAGCATGTCCAACCTTCAAGTCGATGAGGTACCCGGCGGAGTCTCGCTGCCCCGGGGCGCCATACCCGTCCGCGAAGTGCGCGTCCCGGCCCGGCCGGACGCTGAAGCAGGCCTCGAACGCGCTTCGATCTTCCGCCAGAGACTCCAACCTTGACCCGCCTGCCTGCCGTGAACCCCCACCCCGACCACACGCCCCCGAAAAAGACCAGTCGGATCCCGCTTCCCCCCGCGACCGCTACCGCGCCCGTCTCCGCCGACGGACATCGGCGGCCGCTGAGCGAGACCCTGCTGGCCAGCGGTTCGAGCTCGGCCGGCCCCGCCAGGCGGAAAGGTAACAGCTCGCTCAGGAATTGGTCAGCACGTCATCCATGGCTGCACCGTCTCGCGATAGTCAGCGTAGTCCTGGCGTGTCTCGGAGCCATTTCCGGTGCCACGGTGTTTGCCCATTACTACCAGAAAGCGTCGGCGTTCGACCTCGCGGAAATGTCACGTATCGAAGCCGGTTCACTGGCCGTCGACCGCCACGATCAGCGCATCGGTCGCATCTCGCTTCAGGATCGACGGCTGGTGAGCATCGATGAAGTTCCTCAACATCTCATCGATGCCCTGGTCGCTACCGAAGACTCACGATTTTTCGACCACGGCGGTTACGATCTCCGCGGCATTGCCCGGGCTGCGGTCGCCAACCTCAAGGCGGGAGGCATCCGTCAGGGAGGCAGCACCATCACTCAGCAGCTCGCCCGCCACGCATATTCTCTGGGGGGCAGGAACTTCGACCGTAAGTTTACCGAACTGTTTCTGGCCTGTCGCATCGAGCAGGCTTATTCCAAAAAAGTCATTCTCGAACACTACCTCAACCGTATCTATCTCGGTTGCGGCTATTGGGGTGTCGGCTCCGCTTCGATCGGATACTTCGGCAAGGAAGTCGGGGAGCTCACGCCGGACGAGTCCGCCATGTTGTGTGCCATCATCAAGAGCCCCAATCGCTTTTCACCATTCGTCGATGCCTCCGCAGCGCTGGCGGCTCGCGACCGCACCTTGGCGCGCATGGTTAATCTGGAGTTCATCGACAGCGCTACCTGCGCCTCGCTCATGGACGAACCCTGCAAAGCTCTCGACGACGAGAATCAGCTCGGCCGCCCCCAGTATCTGCTCGCCCAGTTGCGTTCCGAAGCGCTGGAGATTCTGGGCAGACAACGCGCACTCGACGGCTACACCATTGAGACCGCGGTCGACCTGCGCGTTCAGCAACAACTGACCGACACCATCAATCGCAAGCTGCGGGAACTCGAAGCGCAGCCCGATTACCCGCACCAGACGCTGGCCGGCTACAGCAGGGAGAGCACTGACTCCGACACGACAGCGCCACGCTACATTCAGGCTGCGGCGGTGGTGTTGGAAAATAAAACCGGTCGCATACTGAGTACCATCGGCGGTCGTGATTTTTCCGAAAGTCAGTTCAACCGGGTGCTCCAGGCGCGCCGCCCACCCGGTTCGGCCTTCTTTCCGCTCGTCTATGGCGCCGCGTTTGAGACCGGCGCGATGCAGCCGACTGAGCTGATCGTCGACGCCCCGGTCGACAACCGCAAAGTGATGGTCGGCGGCACCGAAGGCGTGCTCGGTGAATGGTCGACCGAAAACCCGGCAGCGCGCTACGAGGGGGAAATCACCGCCGGCTACGCCCTGGTGACGTCTAAGAACGGGGCCACGGTAAAAGTCGGCAACGCAGCCGGTCTCGACGAGGTCAAGAAACTCGCCGAACGGTCTGGCATAACGGCACCGCTGCGCGATTTCCCGAACACATTCATCGGAGTCAGTGAGGTAAGTCTTCTCGACCTGGTCAGCAGCTACACGGCATTTCCCAACCTCGGTCGGCACGCCGGAAAGCCGTATCTCATCACTCGTATCCTCAGCCCCGCGGGCGAAGTCGTCTACGATTCGGCGAGCCTTCGTGGTCCCAATCAATGGATCCTGACCGACAACACGGCTGCGACGATCAACGGGCTGCTCAAGGCCAGTTTCAGCGCCGGACCGGCCCGTGAATTTGCTTCCTACGCCAGTGCCCTGGAAGGCGACATTGCCGGGAAAAACGGCACTTCCTACGACTTCGAGGACAATTGGTTTGTCGGATACAATGCCGACTACACCTGGGGCGTATGGGTCGGTTTTGATCAACCGACACCGATCGCCACCCCCTCGTTCAGCAAAGACACGGCTTTGCCGATCTGGCTGTCAGTCGCCCGCCAGCTCGATCCCGGCCGCCCCTTTGACAACGCCAACGGTTGGCGAAACGAAACGCACTGTCTGCTGTCAGGTAAGCGGGCCGCAGCCGGCTGTGCCCACACCGCGCGGGGCGATCTCACCTTCGATCTCCCGGTGACGCGGGAGACAGCTGCCGCGGAAGAAGTCTGCCCACTGCACGCGACGCCGTCCGACAGCCCCGAGGGTGACCCGTCCAGCCGCCGCCCCCCGTCGCTCACTTCGATTTTTTATCAGGATGTGAAAGCGGTCCGCCCCGAAATTCCGGTCCTCACCGGCAACGACCCCTACGGCGTGCTGGCCAGCGGACAACCGCGTGAGGAGGAAAAGCTGCGCCAGTAAGCAGGCCGCCGTCGCGGCGGCATGCACCGGTCGACGCTTGTGCAGCCTGCCCGATGCCGAACACACCACCATTGCGATGTGCATACATTGGCGCGCTTGCGCGGGCGGCCTCCTCGCCTCCACAACATGCCCTGCTCAGTAAACAAAGGGATGCCGGCGATCCGGCAGCGGCTGGCACCGTTTCTGCAATTCAATCGGTAACATGAATCAAAGCGGACTTACTCAGCATCCTGCGTGCCGCTGCTGACAGCGTCAGTGAATCGCCACTTACGCGAAACGTTCCGACGACGTCACCTGCATCAGGTTTTACCCCCCGAAAACTAACCACCAACCCCCGAAAGATGAACGCACTGCGCTGGCATCGTAATCGTCGGCATGGCCCACCGGCATCGCAGCGCGGGGCCGTCAACGATCTGTGGTTGTTGCTCGGAGTGGTGGCTGCCGGCGCGGCATTCTCCCTGGTCTTGATCGTGCTGTTCGGTTCGCCGTCCGATCCGGGGCCGGAACCACCGGCTGCGGAGATTGCGGTGCACGAAGCAGAAAACCGCACGGACGAAATTGACGCCGACAGTGCCGCTGCAGCTGATCCGGATGCCGCCGGCGCTGTCATCCGCCTGCCGAGCGACCCCGCACCGGACGCGCCGGAAATCGCCGAAGAAGCCGACACCGAAATTCCGCAGCAACCAGAGAATGTCGGCGGCATGGGTGATGTTGAACAGCGAACCACTGACCTTGCCCGGGCACCGGAGGATGTCATCGAAGACTGCGAAAAGCATTTTGGAAAAAAGCTCTCCGATGACATGCGCCTGCGCGCGCTCGAAGGTCCGGTGACGTGCAGTTTTTCCGTCGAGTTCGAGGGGCTGATCAACCAGTGGGCGTTGATGACTGTGCCACGCCTTCCCAAAGACATTCTCGATATCATCGTCGTTGAACCGGCTGCAGACGCGTCATTTGATCTGGAAATCAACGGCGGTTCGATCGTCGACTGCGATAGCGGTTCGTGGCGCTGGCAGGCCCCCGAAGAACCCGGTATCTACTGCGTGCGCATCGTCGAGAAAACCCGCAACGAAGCGATGTGCCTTCACGCCGTCGTCCTTCACGATTGGGACGGCGTATCACCGGCGATCAACGGCTACAAAATCGGCACCTATCAGGATAAGCCGCTCAATGACAACCCGCGCTACAACAAGCCGCGCGGCTTCATCGAGGTCACCGAGGAAAACGAGGACACCTGGGTATCGCCGCATTTCCAGCTGAAACAGTTCGTCTGCAAACAGCAGGGCAACTATCCGAAATACATGCTGCTCGAACCGCGCCTGCTGCTGAAGTTGGAGATCCTCATCGAAAAGCTCGAGCAGGGCGGCATCGACACCGAAAGTCTCTACATCCTCTCCGGCTTTCGCACACCGTGGTACAACAAAGCTATCGGCAACAGCACCAGCTACAGCCGCCACCTCTACGGCGATGCCGCCGATCTTTTTGTGGACGTCAATCGTGACGGCAACATGGATGATCTCGATTTCGACGGCAGGGTCGATGGCGACGACGCCCGGGTGATTCACAAAACCATTCGCGAGATCACCGCCGAAAAGGAACACCTTGAGGGCGGTCTCGGCTTTTACGACAGCGTCAATTACCGCAACCCCTTTGTGCACGTCGACACCCGCGGCACACCCGCGCGCTGGTATAAGTGACAAACTGCTATCCCTCCGCAGTCTAAAGTCAAAACCCCGCCCCCCAAACCCCACCATGAAAACCAAACGCCCCAACTTTGTCATTGTCGCCCCGCGCGACACCGCGCCCGACGCTGCCGACCCGCAAAGCCTGGCCAGAATCCTCGCCCGCGACGGCTGGGTTTACTTTGCCGAACTCAACCGCGAAGACGTCGAGGACGACGAGCACGGCGTGCGTTTTCTCGGTTGGCAGGACACTTTGGTCGATCACTTCGGCAGCCTCGATGCCGTGGTCGTCATCGATGATCGCAAGCTGGCCAAAAAGCTCAGCAAGCGCCGCCTCGACGTACCGGTGATTCACTGGGAACGCGGCGTCATCAACATCGACAGAAAGAAATCTGAAACCGATCACCCGCTTTCGCTGGTGGAGTGCTTCAACCGGGCCAGTCCACTGATGCCCGTGGTTGAACGCTGCGCCTTCGCGCAAAACGGCAGCGCGGCGTAGTCGCTTCGGCGCGACTCTCACACGGCCAGTCGCAGATCTTCAACGAACGCCTCGAAAGCGGCCGCCTTGTCGCGTTCGTTGCGCATGCGCAGCAGCGACGAGGGATGCACCGTGGCGATGACCCGCGGGGCGATCGGGGGCGGCGCGTCGACCTCGCCGCGGTCGTGGCTGACGCGGAACTGAGGATCGATCAAAGCTCTGGCCGCCGTCGCGCCGAGGCAAATGAGGACGGCGGGACGCACCTTGAGCGCTTCGGCGATTACCCACGGTTTGCAGATCTGCACTTCGTCGCGGCTCGCCGTTTTGTGCAGGCGCTGCTTGCCACGCGGACCGGGCTGCCATTTGAAATGTTTTACCGTATTGGTGAGGTAACACTCGTCGCGCTCGATGCCGGCTGCTGCCAACGCCCGGTCGAGCAGTTTTCCGGCCGGGCCGATGAACGGCCGGCCGGCGATGTCCTCGCGATCCCCGGGTTGTTCACCGACAATCATGATACGGGCATTCTCCGGGCCTTCACCGAACACCGTTTGCGTGGCGTGCTCGTGCAGCGGGCAGGCACGGCAACAGTCAGCGGCAGCGGCGAGATCGGTCAGACTGTGATGTTCGATCGATTCGAGATAGCCGACCGGCACAACCACCGCCGGCGAATCCATTGCTTTGTCAGCTAAGCCGGAGCTTCTGCCCGCCCCGCCGGACCGATGCACGCGCGGCACACCGGCGGGGATTTTTGCCGAGACATGCTCGCGACCCGGGTTGGGGCCGGCATCGATCATCACTCCGGTGCGCCGTCCCGCGTGGGCCGTCAACTCAGCGATCAAGGATGCTTCGGGTAGATTTTTCCAATACTTCTTCGGCATTTCCGACTGCATGGCTTTCAGCTTCAGCCGCGCCGGATTAAAAATATTGGCGTAATAAGTTCGCCACAGATCATCGAGCTCATCCTCGCCCGGCGCGCTGCTGCGCGGCACGCCGGCGGTGAAAGTCAGCTGCCCGCCATCCCAGTGCACGCAGCGCCCGGGAGTCAGGATCGACCAGTCCATTCCGGCAAAACGTTTGGCGAAAAAGGGCGCGGTCAGTTCGACGATGTGATGTTCCGGTTCGAACCAGGCGACGAACTGCTCGCGACCAGTGATGGCATTATCGCCGACTTTACGAAACCGGACAAAGGCGGTCATTTTGTGCCGGTCGCGGCGCACCGCTTTCGCCAGGTCGTGAAAATGGCGCACGTCGGCATCGCTCTCAACTTGTAAGAGGTGGCGTTGCCCTCCACGAGTGAGCCGCCAGACGATCCGGTAGAGCAAATCCCAACGCTGCCCGGAACGATGGCACGCCGCCTGGCGCGCCGGCTCGAGAAAGCCTGCAGGGATAGTGAACGCCGAATCGTCTGAGTCGAACTGCGGCGTCCCCCCGGCCTCAATCTGCGGACCGCCATCTGCGCCGTCATCCAAATCCATCGACGGCTGAAACAGGCTCGCCGTGCGCGTGCCGTCGTCCCAGATCACGCCTTCGGGACTGACCTCAGCCTGCAACAAGTGTCGCGCCTGCTGGCGCCAGCTCTCGAAGTCAGGCGCGATGTTTGCCGTTCTCATGGCGTCGTCATTTGCCACCGTCACAGCTCGCCGCTCAAGGTAGCGGCGCGCATTTCCGGATCCGGGTTCTGCTGCGCGGCGGGAATGATCAGGCCAAGCTGCAGTTGCTTGGGCGGTGGCAGGAAACGCTCGCGCAAGCGCTCGCCGTCGAGTCCGAGCCGCGCCGGATGGTGATCCCCGGCGATCACAAACGGCAGCACTTTTTTCACCGAAATGCGCATGCGCTGCAGGTCGACCAAACGCAACCGGGTGTAGCGCCGTGCCTGAACGATGCGGCCGACACTGCGCGTGCCGATGCCGGGGATGCGCAATAAATCCTCGCGCTCCGCGGTGTTGATATCGACCGGAAAACGGGCGCGGTTGCGCAGCGCCCAGGACAGTTTCGGATCGATATCGAGGTCGAGCTGCGGAGCCGTTTCCGGGACAATCTCGCCGACCTGATAACCATAGAAACGCAGTAACCAGTCCGCCTGATAGAGACGGTGCTCGCGCACCAGCGGCGGTGCCTGCAGCGGCAACACCGGCGAGGCATCCGGAATCGGACTGAAGGCGGAATAGTAGACCCGCTTGAGCCGATACGACCGGTACAGCGAATCGGCCTGACCGAGCAGCGCGCGGTCATCGGCCGCGTCGGCGCCGACAATCATCTGCGTGCTCTGACCGGCCGGACTGTAGTGGCGATCTTTCTCGCGACCGGAATTCTGGCGAGCTTCGCCGGTGACGACTTTTTTGCCGCGTCCCGACGAACGCCGGTCGCGATCCTCCTCGATGCGATGCCGGATGCCACCCATCGCCTGCCGCGTGCGCTGCAGATTTTTCTCCGGCGCCAGGCGGTCGAGGCTCTCCTGCGAAGGCAGTTCGACATTGATCGAAATGCGATCCGCGTAACGCCCCGCCTGCTCGAGTAAATCCTGCGAAGCCTCGGGAATGGTTTTGAGGTGGATGTAGCCGCGAAACTCGTGATCCTCGCGCAGCCGTCTCGCCACCTCGACCACCCGCTCCATGGTGTGATCCGGATTGCGAATAATTCCCGAGCTGAGAAACAGGCCTTCGATGTAATTCCGCTTATAAAAATCCATGGTCAGCGTGACCACTTCATCGACGCTGAACCGCGCCCGCCTCGTGTCACTGGAGCGGCGATTGATGCAGTAGTGGCAATCGTAAATGCAGGCGTTGGTGAGCAGAATTTTCAGCAAAGAGATGCATCGGCCATCGGGCGCATAGGAGTGACAGATGCCGGCTCCGCCCGCCGATCCGATCGCGGTTTTGCTGCCCGACGAGTCACGCCGGTTGGTGCCGCTGCTCGCGCAGGAGGCGTCGTACTTCGCGGCATCGGCGAGGATTTTGAGTTTATCGAGGGTTTCCACAGGCGGCAAGTGACAGGTGTTCGCACGAACATATCCTGACTTTATCCCCGATCAAACCCGACCTCGCTTTTAGCGTTATTAATTGAGGCTCAAGACCGTGCGAAGTGCAAGGCAGGGCGGGTGGCCCGCGCGGCATTTTGCACGGTTTCCGACCGGGTCGTCGCCCCTGTGGACGGCGGCGGCCCGGCTTCGCCAGTCCCGCTGCGGTTGAAAATGTGGCCGTTACCGAGACTCCCCCATTTAGTCCCGTCACTTGGCACGAAGTGAGCACTTTGTTCGTTAACCATTCTGATCGACCGGAAGCAGATTCCGGGGCGCTCGAGCGGAGGCATCTGCCCGACCCAGCCCGAGTCGGACGGAACCTTTCAGTGCAGAACTATTCACGTCTCGATGCCCAACCCAAAAAATACCGAAACCAAAGGCTCTCGCGACGCTGCAGGCGACCACCCGGTGACTGACTTGTTCAACTCACTCAAGCGGACCTTCAAGGACGGCGATCGAAGCGGCGCTTCGCGACTGGTCCGCGTCACGCTGCTGCTGGCCCTCATAGCCATTCCGGTGATCGCTGTGCTCGGTGCCGGCTGGGGGTGGTTTCTCTGGAAGGCCGAACGCTACGATCTGAACGACGTCACGGCGATGAACGAGCGCACCTGGCTGATCGATCGGCACGGTGAACGCATCGGCCACGTCAGCGGTCATGGCGAAAACCGCGAGATGGTCAGTCTCGAGGAAGTGTCGCCGCATTTTATCGCCGCCCTGCTGGCGCGCGAGGACAGCCGCTTTCACAGTCATGGCGGCGTCGACTGGTTCGGCGTACTGCGCGCCGCGGTGCGCAACGCCCGCGAAGGCGAGATCGTTCAGGGTGCCAGTACCATCACCATGCAGTTGGCGCGCAACACCTGGGGTATGCGCGAAAAAACGCTGCAGCGAAAATTGCTCGAAGCGGCGCTTGCCCATCGTCTCGAACGCGAACTGTCGAAGGACGAAATTCTCGAAGCGTACGTCAATCGAATCTATTTCGGATCGGGACTCTACGGTGTCGAACGCGCCGCACAGGGCTTCTTTATGAAACCCGCCGCCGAGCTCAGCCTCGGCGAATCGGCGATGCTTGCCGGCATCATTCGTGCCCCGAGTGCGATGTCGCCGTTCCGCGATGTCGCCTCCGCTTACCGGCAGCGTGATCAGGTGCTCGAGCGCTTCGTCGAACTCGGCTACATCGACCGGGTCACTGCCGGAGCCGAAATGAAATCCCGCACCTTCCTGCGCCCCGGCGACGAACGTTCCGCCGAACTCAGCTATGTCGAACAGATGGCCCACGAGGAACTCAGCCGCTTTCTGTCTCAGGACTTGATCGATCAGGGCGGCCTGCGCATTCACACCACCATCGATCCGGACCTGCAAAAAGCTGCCGAACGCACGCTCGACGAAAAGCTCACCGCCATCGAATTGCACGACGGCTTCCCCCATCCACCACGAGCTGACGATGACACCGAAGAACGTCTGTCGCAGACCGACTACGTGCAGGGTGCAGTCGTCGTTCTGGAAAACTCCAGTGGCGACATTCTTGCCATGGTCGGTGGCCGCGACTTTGGCGACAGCCCCTTCAATCGCGCCACCAGTGCCCGCCGCCAACTCGGCTCAACCTTCAAACCCTTCGTCTACGCAGCCGCCTTCGACGCCGGCATCAAGCCCGGTGTCATGGTCAGCGACGCCGCCATTTCGCTGCCGGGCGGCAATGGCAAAACCTGGCGCCCGCAAAACTCCGACGGCAAATTTGGCGGCTACTCTCCGGCAGCCAATGGTCTGATCCGCTCGCGCAACACCATGACCATACGCCTCGGCAACAGTGTCGGAGTTCAGTCAGTGCTGGACCTCGCCGCACGGGCCCACCTGATCGATGCCGATAACCCACCATCGCCTTCGCCGGTGACTCTGCTCGGCACCTTTGAAGCAACCCCGTTGCAAGTCGCGGCGGCCTACACCGTGTTCCCCAATCGGGGGGTCTATCGACGCCCGCAACTGATCCGCAGGATCGAAGCCGCCGATGGCACGGTTCTCTATCACGACAGCTCCGGAGACGATGCCACACCACGCGTGATGTCGGAAGCTGCCGCCTGGACCGGCTCGGAAGTTCTCGCCGAAATTGTGCGCAGCGGCACGGCTGCCAGCGCAAAAAAACTGGGGCTCGACGAAATCCCGGGGCACGGCAAAACCGGCACCACCAACGACTACAAGGACGCGTGGTTTGCCGGCTACACCGATAAGATCACCTGTATCGTGTGGGTCGGCATGGACCGCCCGCAGCCAATCATGTCGCGCGGCTACGGCAGCACTCTGGCCCTGCCGGTGTGGGTCGACGTGATCAAGGCGGCTGAGAACACTGCGCTCGCCGCCACCGATCCACCGCCGCCTCCACCGGCCGGTTATCTACCTTGCGACGTATGCCGCGACTGCGGACTGATGGCCAGCGCGGCGACACGTTCGAGTTGGCATTTCACCCTGCCTCCGCACCTGGCGCCGGCCAATGCCTGTGTCGGTCGTCATATCGACCAGACCACACCGATGACTTCAACTCCCGCCACCCCCGACCCCGGATCGGTTCGGAAAAAAATCCACGAGAGCGCCGACCGGTTGACCAGTCCCATCCGCAGACTGGGACGGCGCTTATTCGGGCGTTAGCCGGGCAGAAAATTGCATCCGACCGATGCATGCAGGGGCTGGCGCTGATAGCGCTGCGACTGCCGTTCACCGGATCGCCGCCAAGGTGATTAAACGACCACGCAAAAAGTGCCGGCCCGCGACATGCGAACCGGCACTTATCCCGTGAGCAGAACTCCCGGGAGGATGAAGTTTAACATCGCAGCTTAGACCACCTTGGTGCCGGTGACGGCATTGATGATAAACAGGATGACGGCGACCACCGCCAGAATCCAGGCGATGTGAATAGCGGCGCCCATGACTCCGGAGAATCCGAGGATTCCGGCGATGAGGGCGAGAACGAGAAGGCCTATTGCGAGTCTGATCATGGTTGGGGTTCTTTCTTGGTTCAGGTTGGATTGCGGTGAAACGGGCAGCGTCCACTCGTCCCGACAAAGGTCAGCGCCGAGCAAATGATACCCTGGGTGGAGCAGATGATCCTTCCGGTGGGACGGGTCGGATCTACTCCCTTGCAGTCAATGAATTGCAGGCATCATGCCAAACGCCTCGATGCGGCCTGAGCGAACGCCGAAGACCTGTCCGCAAGTTCCCTGAGGCTCAGGTTTTATTGGTTCCCCAGCGTTTCGGCCGGCGATGAAACTGCGCCCTCGGAGCCGTGCCATGCACCGTCCAATCATCGCTCTGATTCGTGCAGAAAACGCACGCCACTGTGCAATGCGCACAATTTTCCGACGCTGCCGGACAGCGGGTCGCGCCTGCCGAACCGGGCTCCACAAGTTTCAAGCGCGGCGCAAGTGCCCTGATTTCAAGGACAAAACGAATTTCGCCCGGCTGCCGGCGCCGCCCCCCCGATGACCTGGCCCGCGATGGTACGCGTCGTGCGATTAGGAAATGCAGCACACAGCGAAAAAGCCTGTTCACCAGTGAACCGCCGGACCGCTCAAAAAAGTGCCGCCCGGGATCCGGACCTCGAATCCCCCGCTAACCAAAACAACAAATCCAAACCAAAGGAAAACACGCCATGAACTGGGATCAAATCAAAGGCAACTGGAAGCAATTCAAAGGCAACGTGCAGCAGCGCTGGGGCGACCTCACCGACGATGACTTCGACCGCGTCGAAGGCAAACGTGAAGAAATGCTCGGCCTGCTGCAGGAACGCTACGGCTACGAACGCGAGCGCGCCCAACGCGAACTCGACGAGTTCGCCGACTCCCTGGACTGATCACCATCGATCAGCGCTTCCGTTCTGCCGGGGGGCCCACGCTGTGGCCCCCGGCACTCCCGCCGTCCGCCCCCATTTCCAACATCCCTCCGCCATGTCGATGCGCCATCACTCCCTGTCCCCCACCACACCCTTCGGCATTTCCGCTCTGGGGATTCTCATCATTGCTCTGCTGACCCGCACGGTGGTCGCCGACGATCAAACCCAACCGCAGGCGCAGACGCCCGATGCCCGCGCCGGGGCCGCCGACAAGCTCGACGAACTCGACCAGATGACGGACGACGCGGTGGACACGGTCGGTGGACCGGTGCCCGACAACCAGCGCCATAACCACGGACATTTGACCGTTTACTTCGAAAACGATCTGTTCGGTGGCGGCGATCAGGACTACACCAACGGCACGCGGCTTTCATGGCTCTCGGAAAACCTCCCCGACGGGGCACTTCCCGACGTTTCCCGCTGGTTGCGCAACACCTTCGACTTCGACGATGCCGATAATTTACGGCTCAACTACGGCTTCTCACTGCAGCAGTTGATGTTCACGCCGAGCGATCTCAGTGCCAGCGAAGTGATCCGCAATGACCGCCCCTACGCCGGTTGGACAGCCCTCGGCGCCTCCCTGCACGCCAAGACTCTTAACACCGTGCGCTCGCTGGAACTGTCAGTCGGCGTCATCGGCGAGAGCAGCTATGCCGAGGACATTCAGGACTGGGTGCACGACTGGCGCGACAGTCCCAAAGCGCAGGGCTGGGACAATCAGTTGCACGATGAACTGGCGATCAATCTGTTCTTCGAAAGCCAACATCGCTTCCTCACCGATCGCTCGTTCATCCCCGGTGTTGAAATGGACCTGCTGCCGCGCCACGGCATTGCGCTCGGCAACGTGCTGACCGCCGCCGACCTCGGCATCGTGATGCGCGCCGGATACAATCTGCCGGAAAATTTCGGCAACCAGAAACTCGGACCGACGGCTTACAACCAGGAGATCTACTACGATGACCAGGGCCGCAGAATCCACAAAGGCGACTTCAGCTGTTATCTGTTCTTCGGCGGCAATGCCCGCGCAAAAGCCTGGGACATCTTCCTCGACGGCAACACCACCGGTGACAGCCACAGCGTCGACAAAAACTACCTGGTCGCCGAGCTCGAAGCCGGCATCGGCCTGCGCTACCGCGACATTCATCTGACCTACACCCACACCTTCCGCAGCGAGGAGTTCCGCAATCAGGAAGATCCGCCGCAGTTCGGCTCGCTGGCGATCACCATTCCTTTCTGAATCATGATCGCTCAACCATCCCCGACACCCGCGCACCTGCATAGCTCGCAACGGGCCCAACGGGCCGCGCTGTCGTCGCCTGAGCGCTCAGCGCGCACGGCCAAATCGATCGGTCGCGTCGTCACCGCCCCTGACCCGGTTGTGCCCGAGGGCATCCTGTCGACCATAGGCAGCACACCCCTGATTCGACTGAGCCGGATACTCCGTGACACCCCGGTCGACGTCTATGCTAAGCTTGAGTTCCTCAATCCCGGCGGCAGCATCAAAGACCGCCCGGCGAGTCACATCGTCCAGCGGGCTCTCGAGCGCGGCGAACTGCAACGCGGCGACCACGTCGTCGAATCCAGCTCCGGCAACATGGCCATCGGCCTCGCCCAGATCTGCCGCTACCACGGATTGCACCTGACCGTCGTCGTTGATCCAGCCGTCAACCAGCAGACCGTGCGCATCGTCAAAGCCTACGGCGGCACCGTGGAAAAGGTCGATCAACCGGTCGCCGACGGAGGTTTTCTCGGCGCCCGTCTGCGCCGCGTGCGCGAGTTGGTGGAAACCGGCTGCACGGAAGACGGACGCCGCACGTTCTGGCCGAACCAGTATCAGAACCCCGACAATCCGGACGCCCATCACGCCACGGTTCAGGAAATCATCGACCAACTCGGGCACGCGCCCGACTACCTGTTCATCGCCACCAGCACCTGTGGAACGCTCATGGGCTGCGCCCGGCAACTCAAGGACTGCGGCCACTCGACCCGCCTGATCGCCGTCGATGCTCTCGGCAGTGTCATCTTCGGCAACAGTAGCGGCGACCGGAAAATCCCCGGCCACGGTGCCGGCTGTCGATCGCATTTTCTGGATCGCTCCGTGGTTCATCAAGTCGCCTACGTCAGCGATCGCGATTGCGTCGCCGGTTGCCGGAGATTACTCGACGAAGAAGCCATTCTCGCCGGCGGCTCCTCCGGCGGTGTGGTCACGGCGGCCCATAGATTGTTCTCCGACCTCGAGCGTCTCGACGGCGCAGAGCCCGGCCCGGCACCCGCACGGCGGACAGCCGCACTGCTGTTTTGCGACCGCGGCGAACGCTACCTGGACACCATCTACGACGACCAGTGGTTGGCGGAAAATCTCAACCAATGAAAACCAATCTCTTCTCGTCGCAGACACTCGACCGCGCGGTGCTGAATCCGGCCAGCGCGGCTGCGATGTCGTCCCGCGCTTACCGGATCGCCGTGGTCGGCTTCGGGCCGAAAGGTTTGTACGCCTTCGAAAGACTGCTCGCAGAGTTGTGCAACGACGGCCCGCCGTCGATGCCGGTCGAGATCCATCTTTTTAATCGCAGCCCCTATCCCGCGGCGGGCGAAGTTTATCGTCCCGACCAACCCCACTACCTGCTGATGAATTTCAGCAACGCACACATCGACGCGGGTCCGCACTCGGCGCCGTGCTCGATCGCCGGCGAACTTCCCAACCTGGTCGAATGGCTGGCACCTAACGGCTTTAATGCGAACCCTCACGGCTACACGCCGCGCGCCGTGGTCGGCGACTACCTGACCGACATCTGGGAGCGCCTGCGCCATGCCTGTCCGGACTCGATCGATGTGCATCTGCATCAGGCCGAAGTCTGTGACCTCACCCGGGGGCGCGACAAAAATGCGCGCCTCAATCTCCGCTACCGGATGAGCAACGGCGAGTCGCTCGAGCAGACTTTCGATCGGGTCATTCTGACCACCGGCCACCAGCGTCCGGCGCACGCCAATGCCGACGCCGACGCCGACACCAATGCGAATGCGAATGTCGATTTCATTTACCCGGTTTCGCGACTCGATGAACGCACCCTGCCCGCCGGCAGCCGCGTCGCAATCCGCGGTCTCGGCCTGACTTTCATCGACGCCGCGCTGGCGCTGACCGAAGGTCGCGGCGGAACGTTTCAGCCGACCGCCGACAACGGTTTCGACTACCGGGCTTCGGGTCGCGAACCTGCCTGCCTGCTACCGTTTTCGCGCTCCGGTCTGCCGATGGTGCCACGCGGTCGCACCTTCGACGTCAACCGGCCCCCGACGGCGTTTTTCACCCGACAGGCGCTCACCGACTTGCGCAAAAAACGCGGCGCAACGGGTGTCGATTTTGAGCGCGATCTGTTGCCTCTATTGCTCGATGAAATGACGCTCGCCTACTACCGCGTCGCCGCCCGCTTCGAGGGCAGGCACGATGACAGGTCGACGCCGCCCCCCGGGCAGAGGCATTCGCTGGCGCAGTGGATCGACGCATTTCATCGACGCCACCCGCAACGGCCACGCTTCCAGCCGCAAACACTGTTTGATGGCTTCGCCAAGCGCGCCGACAGCCGGCTCGATCCTCACCAACAGTTGCTTGATTACTGGACCACCCTCGACCAGGCCGCGGCCCTTGGCGAAACCGGACACCCGCTGATCGCCGCCGCCGCCACCTGGCGACACCTCAGCGCCAGCTTCGCAGACTGCTATCGCAACGGCGGTTTGAATGCCGCCTCACAGCGAACTTTTTTACAAGACTATGCCGGTCACCTCAACCGCCTGGCTTTCGGGCCACCGCTGATCAACAGCCGCAAACTGCTCGCCCTGTGCCGCGCAGGATTGATCGATTTTTCCTTCTCCCGGGACCCCGGGGTTACCGCCCGGCCGGACGGTGGCTATCAGTTGCACCGCCGCAGCGACGCTGCATCGATCGACTGTGATGCGCTCATCGATGCCCGCATCCCGCGCCACCGGGCCAACGCTGATCCGGCACCGCTCTATCGGCGTATGATCGAGCGCGGTCTGGCCCGCCTCTACGTGAACCGGAATACGGGTTCACCACCCAACGGCGACGCATTTTGTCCCGGCTGCATCGAGATCACGGCGGCCGGAGAATTGGTGACTCGCGATGGCGAAGTCGAACCGCGCATCAGTGTCTACGGCACGCCCACCGAAGGTCTCACCTGGGACAACGATACATTGTCGCGCAGCCACAACGATTTCGCCAGCCGCTGGGCTCGCGAGGCCGCCTGCGCCGTCACCCCCCTGCACGCGGCCGCCGTCTGAAACATCAACCCTCAAACTTCTACCTTCCCCGATCATGCACCTCTCTTCACACACCCCGTCACAGGACGCCTACCCTCCGGGCGAACCGCATTCTCCAGCGCGCCGTCAGCCCCCGAAGCGTTCCGAAAAAATCGTGCCAATCGACCCGGTGCTCGATGTCCTGCCGGACCCGGACTCCCGTGTCACCGATGTGCCGCCGCTGACGCCAATCCTCGCGCCATGGATGCAGCAGTTATTCGCGGACTCCACCAGTTTGCAAAAGCTGGTCACCCGGCACGGTTCGCCGATCAACTTGCACGACGTCGACAGCTTTGAGTCCAACTGTGTGGATTACCACAGCCTGCTCGAGTCGCTCGATTTACGTCACCAGATTTATTTCGCCCGCAAAGCCAACCGCTGCTGCAGCTTCGTCCGCCGCTCAGCGGAACTCGGGCTGGGCGTGGATACCGCCAGCTATCGCGAACTCGCCGAGTGCCTGCGTCTCGGCTGCCACCCCGATAAACTGGTAGTCACCGCGGCAGTTAAGCCGCGCAAACTGATCCACCTGGCGATCAAACACCAGGTCACCATTATCGTCGACAACGCCGACGAATGTCATGTCATCGATAAAGTCGCGAGGGAACTGGGGGTGCAGGCCAAAGTCGGTTTCCGGATCAGCGGTTTCGAGATGGTCGATCCGGAACCCGGCGGCCATACAAAGCTCTACAGCCGCTTCGGTTTCGACATCGACGAGGTGCGCCAATTCCTCGACTACGCCTTTGGCAGGGACGGCCACTACGACAGTTTCGACTATCAAGGGCTGCACTTTCACCTCGACGGCTACAGCGTCAATCAGCGCGGCAGTGCCCTGCGCGCCGCCATTCAACTGACCGACGACCTGCGGGACGGGCTCGGGATGTCGACCGCCTTCATCGACATTGGCGGCGGCTTCCCGGTGAACTATCTCGCCGACGGTGGACAGTGGCAGAACTTCGATACCGAACTGCGACGCGCCGTGCTCGGTCAACGCCCGCCGATCACCTTTGAAAATGATGGTCTCGGCTACCGCAACATCGACGGCGTGATTCACGGCGAGCTGGCCACCTATCCATTCTGGAATCAACTGACACGCACCGACTTTCTGCAGACTTTACTGCTCAGTCACGAGGCCAACACCGGCGAAAATTTTGCCGAAGCCTTGCTGCGCCGAAACATCGAGTTGCGCCTCGAACCCGGCCGCTCGCTACTCGATCAGTGCGGTACAACCGTTGCCCGCGTCGCCTTTCGCAAACGCGACAACCGCGGCCGCCATCTGGTCGGCCTGGAGATGAACATGACTCAGATGCGCAGCGGCAGCGCCGATTTTCTGGTCGATCCTGTGGTCATCCGCAAAGATTCAAAATCAAAATCGCATGCCCGCGTTGCCGGCAGTCCGGTCGATGTGTTTTTCTGCGGTGCCTACTGCCTGGAGAGAGACGTCCTGCTGAGACGAGCGATTCATCTTTCTGAACTGCCTGCGATCGGTGATCTGATCGCGTTTCCCAATACCGCAGGCTACATGATGCATTTATTCGAAAGCGAAGCGCATCTGTTGCCGCCTGCGGCCAATCTGGTCAGATGCCCCGACCAGGATACCAACCAAGACCGACCCGGAGGATTTCTCCCCGACCGGATACTGGCATTACCGGAGTTCGCGAGCAAAGGGATCGATGACAGACAGGGCTGACCTGATCCGAACAGGGATTGTCGCAGGGCTGCACCGGCACCCGGGGTGCACCGGTTCACAACGTGGCGATCAGTCGATCCGCGCTGCCGCGTGCCAGCCGTCGTCGTTGCGCTGAAAGCACTTCACTTCAGGCATCGCCACGAATTTGCCTGACTGCCATCGCCACAGCGTAATCTCTATCGTTGCGTCGTCGACTTCGACGACGTGAAAACCGTTCGGCTCGCCTTTCAGCCGGGTTGAACAAATCGAAGGTGCCTGCGACACCACCACCCGCCACGGCTCCTCTTCCAAAACCTTGCTGCCGGTAAAAGTGCGGAGCTCGTCATCCGGAAAAGTCCCGGTTGCGGATTGATGAAAATGCCCCGCCAGAACCAGATCAACACGGGATTTCTGCAGCATTCCGGCGACCAGTGGAAGCGGCGACACAGTGGCGCGCTTTTTCACGCCCGAAGCCAGCAGAGGGTGGTGAATTCCGAGCACGCGCAGCCCCTCCGCAGCGGATGTTTCAAATCGCGCTTCGATACGGTGGGCCTGCAGTGGACTGAGAAAACCGAGTGACCAGTCGAGGTGGCGTCCGAACGGCGTCGACGAATTGGCGGTGACCATCAGCCCTCCCCCGGGCAGCGACAACTCGGGTTCCTCAATTTCCGACAGATACTTCCGGTAACGGCGGAACGGTGCAAAGAAACGGTCGAAAGGATGATTCAGGCCGGGCACATCGTGGTTGCCGGGAAATATAATCTGCGGCTGCGGCAGTCGCTTCAGCCAGGCCGAAGCCAGGCTGAGTTCACGTCGCCGGGCACGCATCGAGAAGTCACCGGAAACCACCATCACGTCCGGCTTCAGCGAGACCGCCACGGTGACAGCGGCGTCGGCAATCTGCATGTCGCAGGCCCCGAAGTGAGGATCCGAATAGTGGACAATGCGCAGACTCATGACCCCGCCACCTCCTCACGGTCCTTCGACTGAACCGGTGCGGCATCGTCGCTGGCTTTAGGTCGCAGCACCTGCAGACAGCGTTTTTCGAGCACCATTTCACACGGCATCTTGAGCATCACGATTTCGCCATCGAGCATTGCTTTGACCCGCTTGCGATTTTTTACATTGAGAATCATCGATGAGCCTTCGATGACCAGCATCCCCTCCGTTTCCAGCAATTGCCCGGCGAGGTATCCGAAACCCGCCTTCACCAATGACCAGCGATCGCTGCCTTTCATCACGTAAGCGACCATGGTTCCGCCATCGAGTTCAACCCGTTTCGCCAGCAGGCCGACCACGTCCTCGTAGGGACCGGGACAGAAACTGGCCATACGGGTGCGGACTGACCGCTGTTCGGCATCAGTTCGAACGGTCAGATCGAGCACCGGGGTGCGCACCGCCAGCACCAACAGTTCGTAGAGAACGCGCAGCGCTTTCGACCACCACGGACGCCCTCGAAAGCCGCGCCGTGCCTCGGCGAGATGCGGGTAAAAACCGAGTACGGTCAGACACAGGCAGACCTCTCCATTGACCCGCAGCACATCGATCGATTGACGTTCCGCATCGAGCAATGCCCGCAAGCTATCCATCGGGTCGAGTGGCATTTCGGCAGCGCGCGCGGCGAGGTTGAAGGTGCCCATCGGTAAAATGCCAAGCGCCTTTTCGCTGCCGAGCAACAGCCGTGCGGCGAGCGCCACCGTGCCGTCGCCACCACCGACGATCACGATGTCACTGTCAGAGCGCGCAGCCTTCTCGATATGCTCCTGTAATTCGTCGGGCGGCACCACCGCCAGGTTCACCGCGTGGCCTGCGGCGGCGAACAGTTGACGCATTTTTTCCTGGCCGGCATCGTCGACAATATCGGCCGAACCCGAACAGCTGTTCATCACCAGGTCGTAAGTCATTGTGTGTCGGGGATAGAAACACCACCTCGGCAAACCAACACAGCCCAGCGCTGATTCCCTGCCTGAACCATCATCGGCATTTTCCGAAAATCAGACAGTCGTAACTGCCGATCGTGATCGGCGCCGAATGGGCAACCTCCTGACATTCTACGGATTCCGCTGTCACCTCGAGGACCGGAGCGTCGCCGAAGTCCTCGCCGTAAACTTTCGAGTCAGCATGAAACAACACCCGCCACGCTCCGCCTTCCGGGAATCCGATTCGATAGGCCTCGCGCGTGGCATTGGTGAAATGCATCACCACCAGTAGTTGCTCGTCGCCGAAACCCCGCGTGTAGGCGATCACTTTGTCGTCCGGATTGTGATGCAGCACGTCGAACTCATGGCCACGCAGGGCCGGCATCTTCCGCCGATGGTGAATCAGGTCGCGGTAGATCCGCGTCACCCCTTCCTCGTGCGGTGCCAGTTCCCAATCCAGTTTAACGCCGTCATCAAAATGTCCGGTGGCGAGAAATTCCTGGCCCTGGAAAATCATCGGAATGCCCGGTGCGGTCATCGTCAGACAGGCGCCGAGCACTGACCTTTTTCGCGCCCAGTAACCTTCCTGATCAATCTCGTCGACCTCGGTCGGCACCCGACTCTTGCCATTCGCCACTTCATCGTGAGACTCGGTGTAGACGACGCGCCCGAACGGGTCATCGTTGTAGCGAAACCCCAGTGCCGCGAGGATGGCGTCGGTGCTGCGATGCGCATCGTCGCTGACGGTCAACACGCTCCTCACCGGATGCACAAACTGTTCATCCCATTGACTGCCGAATCCGGCACCGCCGGCACCGGTCTCCCTGGTGATCCAATGGTTCGACCTCAAGTCTTCGGCCACCGTCAGCGCCGCCGGAAAGTGCGCGCGCACTTCATCGTTGATCCATTGCGACAGCGACCAGCCTTCGGGAATCTCCGCACCATCGTCGACCGAACGCACATAAAACGTCATGTCAAAACGCAGCCCGTCGACGTGGTAGGCGTCCAGCCACATCAGCGCGTTGTCGCGAATGTAACGACGCACCTCGTCGCGCCCGTAGTCAGGGCGCGTGCTGCCCCAGGGCGTCATCGCCCGCCAGTCGTTGTAAAAATAGATGCCACCGCCATCGTTTTCCCCCCAACCATCAAATCGCCAAAGGTCGAGATCACTCGGACCAAAGTGGTTGTAGACAACGTCTATCAACACCGCCAAACCGTGCTCATGGCAGGCCTTGACGAAACGTTTCAGCCCGGCCACGCCACCGTAGTCAGACTCAATCGCGAACGGGAACGCGGGATTGTATCCCCACGACTGGTCGCCGGCAAATTCAGCCACCGGCATCAGTTCGATCGCGTTGATCCCCAGCCCGACGATGTGGTCGAGGCGCTCGATGGCGTCGTCGAAACTGCCCACCGTGTCACTGTTATCGCCACCGAAAAAGGTGCCCAGATGCAGTTCGTAAATCACCAGTTCATTCCACGGCGCCATCTGAAACTGATCGTCGTCCCCCCAGTCGAACTGCGCGTCATCGAT
Source organism: uncultured bacterium (assembly GCA_965367965.1). Classification (GTDB taxonomy): domain Bacteria; phylum Verrucomicrobiota; class Verrucomicrobiia; order Verrucomicrobiales; family DEV007; genus JBBKXR01. The sequence continues at coordinate 34,319 of CBDULB010000049.1, forward strand.
GACGATGCTGTCGCCGGCGGAGTTGGTCAGTTCACGCGCCATCGGATCGTTTTTCCACAGCTCCTGATCACCGTTACGGATGACAAATTTATACAGCGCTCCCGCGCCGGCGCCTTCCACCTCGCCGCGCCAACGGTCATCGTCGCCGCGCGAAAGTGGATGGGCATGCGCATCCCAGTCGTTAAAGTTTCCGGCCACCGAGACGGCATCGGCGTTCGGAGCCCAGACACAAAAATGCACCCCGGTATCAGTCAGGTGGGCACCGGCAAATTCGTTAAAGTTGGTTTTCATCGATGGACCATTTCTCCAATAAAATTCTCCGCCGTCGGCGATCCGCCGGGTCGCTTCCAGATAGAGCACACCGGGTGCCACGCTCTGATGCCAGACGGTGTCTGGGATTGCTCCGGCAGCCGCGCCTGCCGCGTGGCAAAACGCCAGACGAAGGATTGCAAAATGCCGTGCGAATTCAGAGGTCTCGCGGCGGGCAATGGATCGATGGCGGCGCGTTTCCAGGCGCCGCAGCATATCTGTGGTTTACGCCGGACTCATTGCGGTTTACGCCAAGCGATGCGCAACGAACCCAGCGATTCCCACCCTGACTCCGAGCCGACTGCTCCGTCGGCGAGCCCGCCGGATGCAGTCGTGTGGCGCTGGCGCAAGCGCATCGCTGCCGATCCGGAAAGCTTACTGCGCTGGGAATCTCTGATCGATGAAGGCTTTGTGCCCGATGGCACGGTCAGTCAGACCGCGGGGCAGACCACGGCGCTGGTGGAAGTTTTTACCACCGATGCGTCACGCGCGGAGGATCTGCAGCTCGCCTACGGCGGACGGGCGGAAACGATCGATGCAGAGGCGATCATGCAACCCGCACCGGGAGATGGCGAGCCGCTGCGGATTCGCGACCAACTGGTGGTCACCGAATCGATCGAAATGACGGCCATCGATGACCTGCGCGCGCGCTTTCCGAAGCGGGCGGTGTTGTCATTTCCTCCGGAACTGGCGTTCGGCACCGGCCGACACGGCACCACCGGCACCTGCCTGCGCCTGCTGGCGGATATCGCCGCCGAAAAGCGACGCAATGCTTTGCCATGGAATATCCTCGATGTCGGTCACGGCACCGGCATTCTCGCCATCGCCGCCGTGGTGCTCGGCGCCGGGTCGGGGCTCGGCCTCGACAACGACGAGTTCGCGGTCGAGGTCGGAAAACGCAATGCCCGGCGCCACGATCTGGACGCGTCGCGCTGCCAATTCATCGCCGCCGACCTCGCCGACTGGGCACCCCCCGGTGGCCGCCGCTACGAAGTGGTCGTCGCCAATCTGTTCGCCGGACTGCTGGTTGAGCATTTGCAGAAAATCGCCACCTGGCTGGCGGCGGACGGTGATCTGGTGGTGTCGGGAATTCTGCGCAGCCAGGTCGATCAGGTGCTGGCGGCCGCCACCGAAGCGGGGCTGGTGTTTGACACGCCATGCCGCAGCGGCAAGTGGGTGGCGATGCGCGGACGGCATCGTCAGGCGCAAGCGTGAGCCGGTGATTTGGCAAAGACGAAAGCCTTGGCGCTTGCGCGGACTGGCGCAGTTCGCCGCTTTCGGCTATCATCGTGCGTTGCCTTTTTCCTGACCCGACCATGTCCACCTCGACTCCCATGAATGTCGCCCGCGCGGCCTTCGTCTTACTGACCACTTTGCTGGGCCTGTCGATCGCCTACGGCAAAGGGCCCAACGATGCCTGGATCGGTGCCCTGTCGGGTCTGTCCTTTGGATTTGTCATCATCGCGGTCGATCTGTGTTTGCGAAATTTCAGCATCCGCGGTTTTTCGACCGGCACCTTTGGACTGCTGATCGGTCTGCTGTGCGCGTGGCTGATCACGCGCATCGAATTTTTCGCCGGTGCCGGATTCGACGATTACGAAACGGCGCAGCAGATTTTTGAACTGGCGGTGTATCTGGGACTGGGCTTTATCGGTCTGGCACTGGCGCTGCGCAGCAAACGCGAGGAGTTCTCGCTGATCATCCCCTACGTGCGCTTTCGCCAGGACGCGGTGCACGATCAACCACTGCTGGTCGACACCAATATCATCATCGACGGACGCTTGCCGAAACTGTGCGCGTCCGGGTTTTTACAGGGCTCGCTGGTGGTGCCGAGCTTTGTGCTCGACGAACTGCAAACCCTCGCCGACTCGCACGACTCGCTGAAAAGCCAGCGCGGCAAGCGCGGCCTGGAAGCGCTGAAACGAATGCAGGAATCAGATGCTCTGGATGTCAGCATCGACGAGACAGATCCGAAACAGGTCGCCGGTGTCGATGCCAAACTGATCCAGATCGCTTCGATCTACGATGCCCGCCTGCTGACCAATGACGCCAACCTGGTCAAGGTCGCCCGCCTGCAGGGGGTGCGGGTCCTGCACCTCAATGAACTCGCCAAAGCGCTGCGTCCGATCGTGGCGCCCGGTGACGAGGTGGAACTGAATCTGGTCAAGGAAGGCAAGGACGATCACCAGGCGATCGGCTATCTGGCCGACGGCACCATGATTGTAGTCAATCAGGCGATCAAGCAGATTGGCACCACCCAACAGGTGGTGGTCGCCGGCGCGGTGCAGACCAGCGCCGGGCAGTTGATTTTCGCGGAACTGAAAAACGACTGAGAAAGCTAAGCGGCCGGAGCCGTCCGCTTACGCTTGTTCTTCTTCGTCGTCAGCGTCAGCCTCACCGCCTTCGGCAGCCGGGGCTTCAGCTTCTGCCTCGGCATCATCATCAGCGGCAGCCGGGGCATCGTCATCACGATCGATTTCCTTGCCGTCGTTGACATCGGCGATGTCGTGCAGAGCATCGATGAAATCGTCGAGGCATTCTTCGGGCACCATGATGGTGTCACGGCGACCGCGAACGTCTTCAGTGATTTTGACAAAACGACCGCGATCATTCTCTTTCAAATCGAGAAAGAACGTCTTGCGATCGGTGACAATTTTTTCGGTGTGCAATGGATCGTCGTTGCGCCGACGACGCCCTTGACCTTCGTATTCCTCACTCATAACTTTGCTCCTCTTGCGGGCCTTTGCCCGGGTTATCTTCCTGGCGGTTCGCCAATCCCATGGCAAACGTCCCGCCTAGCTAAGCGTTGAGTTTTCGCTTTGCAAGCAAATCTCACGCCGCAGACACGCTCCCCCCGTAAAGCGGTTCGCTCACAGGCCGACCGCCGCACGCACCCGATCGAGTACTTCGCGGGCGGTGGCGCGGGCTTTGGCAGCACCTGTTTCAAGCACGCCATCGACGTAAGCAGGATCGTTCTCCAACTCGCCGCGCCGGGCGCGGGCATCGGCAAAATAGTCGCGCAATTTTTCAAACAACTGCTGTTTAAACGTGCCGTAACCTTCACCGCCGGCGCGAAACGCGTCCTCCATCGCCGCGACTTCGTCGGCACTGGCGATGAGCTTGTAGAGCTGCACGATGTACGACGTCTCAGGATCCTTGGGATCTTCGACCGGCGTCGAATCGGTGACGATGCGCATGATCTTTTTGCGCAGCGGCTTTTCATCTTCGAACAGGCCGACGGTGTTATCGTAGCTCTTACTCATTTTCTGGCCATCCAGCCCGGGCACCACGGCGGTGTCTTCGCGAATGCGCGGCTCGGGGATCTTCAGCAGTTCACTGCCACAGCGATCATTGAGCTTTTGCGCGATATCGCGGGTCACCTCGACGTGCTGTTTCTGATCTTTGCCGACCGGCACGACGTCGCTGTCGTAAATCAAAATATCGGCCGCCATCAGTACCGGGTAAGCGAACAGACCGTGCGAAGCGACGATGCCGCGCGCAGTTTTGTCTTTATAGGAATGACAACGCTCGAGCAGTCCCATCGGCGTGACCGTGCTCAGGATCCAACTCAGTTCAGTGACTTCCGGCACCTGCGATTGACGGAAAAAAGTGGCTTTCGCGGGATCGAGTCCGCAGGCGAGGAAATCGAGCGCCAGATCACGAACGTTCTGCTGCAGTGCTTTGGGATCGGAAATCGTCGTCAGCGAGTGATAGTCAGCAATGAAATACAGCGCCTCGCCCTCGTCCTGAAGACGAATCGCCGGCTCCATCATGCCGAAATAGTTGCCGATGTGAAGCCGCCCTGATGGCTGCATGCCTGATAAAATACGCATGGCGAACCATCGGAGGTTGGCGCGGACTGTCAAGCAGGTGGCTGGGCTGACAGGCAAAATGCGCCGCGCACCACAGCCATGAGGCGCGCCACCGCCCATTACTCCGCAACGCAGCGTAGCGCGGTGCTCCCGGCCCGCGAGAACCGACCCATCACAGATCGGATATGTCTCAACGTCAACGCTGTGCCCACACTCGCGGGCGGGGACGCCCGCGCTACCTCCTCCACCGCCCAGCGTTCCGCAGCATCGCGTAGCGCGGGCCTCCCGGCCCGCGAGAACCGACCCATCACAGATCGGATATGTCTCAACGTCAACG
>CBDULB010000050.1:0-38736 GCA_965367965.1 uncultured bacterium
TTCATGACCTTCGCCGTTTCGTTTACCGGAAGGCCGCGCTCGTGAACCAGATAGTCGAACAGCGTTTCGGCGAGCACCAGCAGCGCGATCTGGTGAGTGCGATTCAGCTTCGCGTAGAGCCAGTCGGCAAAGTCGGAGAACTCGCTGTAGGGTGAGTCGCCGTGTTGCCAGAGCAGCGCCAGAGTACCGCTGAAGTTGCCGCTGTTGGCGATCAGGTCCCAGTAGCGGGCGAAGCGGCGCATGCGCTGCATTTCCGCGAAGGAGATGTCGCGGTTCTCGAGAATCTCGTAGGGCGGATGCGGCGAGTAGGTCATCGCGAACTCCTCGTCGTGACGGACGATCGGGGTGCCGCGCAGACGCTTGAGCATGCCGACTTGAATCTCCTGTGGTCCCATTTTCACCAGACGATCAAAACCGCGGCCGAAACTTTCCAGGTTTTCGCCCGGCAGACCGACGATCAGATCGGCATGCACATGGATGCCGGTCTGTTCGCGCAGAAAGTGCAGATTGTCTTCGAGCCGTTTCAGGTTGTTGCGCCGACTGATATTTTTCGCGGTGGCTTCGTCGAAGGTTTGAATGCCAACCTCAAATTGCACGGTACCGGCGGGAAATTTCTTGATCAATTCGCGCAGGCCGTCCGGCAGGCGGTCGGGGATCATTTCGAAATGCAGAAACATGCCGTCGCGCCATCGGTCCAGGAAGAAATTCAGGATCGCGGTGCTGGTCGGCAGGTGCAGATTGAAAGTGCGGTCGACGAATTTGAAAGTGGTGGCGCCGCGGTCAAGCAGACCCTGCATGGCGGCGAGAAATTTATCCAAATCGAAAGCGCGCACCGGCACATCGAGCGACGACAGGCAGAACTCGCAGGTGAAAGGGCAGCCGCGCGAGGCCTCGACATAGATCACGCGATGGGCGAGATCGTCTTCGCTGTAGAGGTCGTAGGGTAGCACAACCTCATCCATATTCGGCAGGCCGGCGGACATCACTTTGGGCAGTGCCTGAATCGCTGAGGTGTCGTCACCGAGCAGCACGCGACACAACTCAGTGAATTTCAAATCCGCTTCACCGGTGATGACGTGATCGGCCAGTTCGACGATGGCTTGACCATCCCATTCGTGCGACACCTCCGGGCCGCCGAGCACGATGCAGAGATCGGGACGCAGGCGGCGCAGCATGCCGAGCACTTCGGTGGTTTCGACAACGTTCCAGATGTAAATCCCGAACCCGACGATGCGCGGCTCCAGAGCGAGGAGCGCTTCGACAATTTCGAGAGGTGCCTGCTTGATCTGGAACTCGGCGATTTGCGCCCGTTCGCGCAATTCACCCAGATTCGCCATCAGGTAGCGCAACCCGAATGATGAATGGATGTACTTCGCGTTGAGCGTGGCAAGAACGATGTCGGGCATCACGGCAAGGGTGGTCGATTCGGTGGCGACCTGCAACGTCAGGTTTGACGAAATGCGCGAAAATAGACAAGATTCCGGGAAAATTTGTCGCTCAAATTTTTGGAGTGATCAAATCGCAAGCGGGGGAATCGCCGTCATGCCAACATTGGAACAGATCAACGAATTACTGGATGCACGTCGTTACGCGCAAGCCGTCGATGCCCTTAGTGACGGGGCTGAGACGCCGGAACATCGAGCTCTGCGCGGCTTGGCCTTGTATCATCTCGAGCGCTATGCCGAGGCCGAAATTGAGTTTGCGGCGGCCCTGGAGGAGCGGCCGGATGAACAGGACTGGATAGAAATGCGCGAACAGGCTTGCCTCAATGCCGGGTCTGAGGTGGATATCATGGTGCCGGACGAGTACTATTTCGAACGCGACAAATTGCTGGCAGCGCCGCGACTCGCCGAGGGCACGCTGCCCTCGCCGCCGAGTCCCTTGCCACCGGCTCAAGGCATCAACTGGTTCCGTTTAAAACTGGGGAACTTCGGCGGCACGGTGCTGGGCTCGACGATGCATGTCGGCACCGCAATTTGGGGGCGCCTGGCCGGCTATCGCGATGAAGTCTGGACCAACTGGTATCGGCGTTCACTGTTCGCCGGCATCATGACCCTCGCCTACATGCGCGATCAGTTGAATCGACGCAATCTGCGCAGCGCCTATCCGGATGGGGCGTTGGTCGGTTTTCAAAAACCCGGACAGACTCCACCGGAGGGCGCCACGCATTTTCGCACCGCTGATGGGTCGTGGAACAATTTCGACAACCCGATGGAGGGGGCCGCCGGCACGCGTTTCGGTCGCAACGTCGAAATCAACGCCATTCAGCCGGAGAGTGGTGAGCAACTGATGACGCCAAACCCGCGTGAGATCAGTCGCAAGCTGCTCAGCCGGGAATCGGGCGAAGTTAAGGAAATTCCTTTTCTCAATATGCTCGCCGCCTCGTGGATTCAGTTTCAGAACCACGGCTGGGTCAATCACGGCGAGATGTTGTGGAACGACTTTCTCGAAGTTCCGTTTGCCGAAGACGATCCGGCGCGGCGGAAGTATCGTCAGTCCAGGCTGTTTGTCGGGCGCACGCAACCCGATCCAACGCGACTCGAACAGGGCGAAGAAAATCCGGCGACGTTCATCAATGAGGTTACCCACTGGTGGGATGGATCGCAGATTTACGGCAGTAATCAGGCGACTCAGGACCGGCTGCGCAGCGGCGTCGATGGCAAGCTGACGATGCGCGAATCAGAGAACGGTGAGCGCCTGCTGCCGCTCGACAAAAACGGCGTCGAAGATACCGGCTTCGTGCGCAACTGGTGGCTGGGGCTGTCGATGTTTCACACGCTGTTCACGCTGGAGCACAACGCGATCTGCGATCAGCTCAGGACGCACTACCCGCACTGGGACGACAATCGCCTGTTCAACGTCGCCCGACTGATCAATGCCGCGGTCATGGCGAAAATTCACACCATCGAGTGGACGCCGGCGGTGTTGCCGAACGAAGGACTCGATGCTGCGTTAAACGCCAACTGGTTCGGCATTGCCAACAACGTGTTTCACTACGGAAAGAATCGTCAGACGGTGGCGCCGATCAAACTGCGCAGCCCCGAACTCGGCGGTGTGGTCGGCAACGCACTCGACAAACACGGTCAGCCGTACGCGTTGACTCAGGAGTTCGTCGAGGTCTACCGGCTGCATTCGTTTCTGCCGGAGGCGTTGCAGCTGAGACGTCTGGAGGCTGATCACGACGAGATCTGCGAGACCGTGCCGTTGCCGGCGACGCGTCAGGCAGGTTCGCGAAAATTGAGCGAACGCCACCGCATGGCGGATTTGTTTTTCTCGTTTGGAAATCAACATCCCGGCCAGCTGGTGCTCAACAATTATCCGCGATTCATGCAGGAACTGAGTATTCCGGGTAATCCGGTTTACGACATGGGCGCGGTCGACATCGTGCGGGCGAGGGAACGCGGGGTGCCGCGCTACAACGAGTTTCGTCGCCAGCTGGGGATGAATCCGATCCGCAGCTTCGATGATCTGACGGACGATGCCGGGCAGGTGGCTCGTATCAAAGAGGTCTATGGCGATCAACCGGAGGACGTGGAAAAACTCGACCTGATGGTCGGCACGCTCGCCGAAGGGCATCGCCCGACCGGCTTCGGTTTTGGCGAAACCATGTTTCAGATATTCATTTTAAACGCCACCCGCCGTCTGCAGGCGGATCGATTTTACACCACGAATTACAATCAGGAAACCTACACCCGCGAAGGGCTGCAGTGGATCGACAACTCTGATCTGAAGACGGTTCTGCTGCGCCACTATCCCGAGTTGGCCGGGACAGGGCTGCGCAATATCACCAATGCCTTCGAGCCCTGGGACAACGACGAGCAACTTGACCCGGAGCGCCATTGCCTGCGTCAATACAACAAAGTGTTTCGCGGCGACCCGTGGCGCGGCGACGCGACCAGGTTCTGATCAATGCGCCGCCTGCGCGGCAAGCATCGAGCGCACCGCTTCAATGTGTTTGCGGTTCATGCCGAAATCTTTGCGACCGAGGCGTGCGGCTGACCGGACCTGGATAGCGTTCTGCCCGGGGTCGAACCAGAACTCGGCATCGTCGACAAATTGCAGGCCCGGCGAAGTGAACTGCACACGGAGGTAGTCCGGTTCCTTTTTGATTACTTCAGCGCGCTCCATGGCGTCGATCACTGCAGCGATTTTAGTGATGGTTGCGGCACCGTCGCCGTTGAGCAATTCGATCGGTGCGATGTCCGCATAGTCACGCTGCGGATGATCGGGATAAAGGGCTGCCTGACTGGTAACGCTGTTTTCGGTGTTCGATGGCGGTTTCAATCGGCCATCACGAACGCCGAGATCGTCGGGAGCGGTGCCTTTCAAAAGACCGGTCCGGCCGGCGATGAGCACCAGCAGGACGATTGAAACAGGAATGATGACAAGCCAGGCAATCATGGTCTTACGGTAGAGTCGCATATCATTCGGGTTTCGCTCGAAATTCGCCGGCGGTGATACCGGGGGCGCGGCGCAGAACGCCGATCATCGCTTCGTAGATATAGTCATTGTTTCCGGCACCGCCCTGGTTCGCCAGTGTCCAGCTGTCGTAGCCAAGTTCGGCCATTACCCTGTCGTCGATGGTGCCGAGTTCGATCAAGACATCGCGCATCAGAGTTGCGCCATTGAACAGGTCGTCGCGCAGCACCTTGCTGCCGTCGCTGTATTTGAGTGCTGTCAGGTGAGCCGGCAGGTTCTGAGCCGGAAGTTTCCCCTGAGGGTCGACCAGTTTGGCGAGAGGATTCCAGAGCCGCATCGCCGCATCGTAGGAAGATTCGTAGAGCAACTCGCGGCTGGCAAGGCTCTGCGGCCAACTCTTCTCTGATGATAACAGGATTTTTCCAATACCACCTTCGCCGAGGCTGCGCTCCGACCAGCGGGCCATGCCCTCGAGAAACCAGCGGTTGCTGAGGTAGGTGCACCCGTATTGAAGCAGGTGGAAAAATTCGTGCGACGGGCTGGCATTGAGACGGGCATCGATGGTTGAGCTGAGGGCGATGATCAGGGCCCGGTCGTCGGGATTTCCGCCGGGGACGGGTTTCGCTTTTTGCGGAATGCGATAGGCAACGCCGTTAAGATTGTTGATACGGCTGCGGTCCAGCAAGCTGACTTGAATACAATTGACTCCCGCGAAGCGCTCGCTGTCGAAGGGATCCGGAAAACCGAGCACGCCGCACAACAGTTCGCGGGTCGCCCATATCTGGCGGGCAACATCTTCGACCCGGTCGGGGACGCCGCTGTGGTCGGCGTCGGTGGGATCGATCGCGGACTCGCCGTCGGTAGCGTAGAACACTCGAACCGGTTCCAGAACAAACGATTCACTGAGCTTCGATTTGGCGGTTTTGTCATTCGCCTGCGCAAGCGTTGAAGCGGGCCGGAGCAGGGGGATCGCGAGCGATGCCATGACCACAAAGTGTGCCGCGAACAGGTGCTTTGATCGGAACCGCATGAGCGCAATCATCGCGTCGATCCGCATGCGCTGGCAAGGGCGCAGGTGCGCAGTTATCCTCCCGCCGAGAGCGGTCCCGCGGAGTTGCATGGCGATCACTGACGGTCTGGCGAGTCGGTCCCGGGTGGCGTCGGGCGGGAGGGCGCTGTGTCGAGAGCGGCTCTGCGCTCGTCCTTGCTCATTCGTTTCATCGACTCCACGCGGTCGAAAAATGCGCTCAGATCGTTCGTGCTCCCGGCGGAACTTGTTGCGTCGAGCAGTCGTTCAAAGTCCGGCACCAGCTCGTAGTAGGTGTCGACGCCGTTGAGTCGGGCGTTGTTGATCGGTGCGGCCATGAACTTGTCGAAAGTTTTATAGCCCGGCCAAGCCCGCTTCAAGCGGCCGTAGTCACGCCGCAGTGTGGCAATGATGCGCGCCTTGCCGCTGCGCAGTTCTGCCGCGCTTGCGTCGCTGTTGCTTTGATAAAGAGCCTCCAGTTCGGCCCGGCTGGAGAGTATCAGCGCGATCACCTGATCGTCGCGCCGACGGCGTTGCTGGTAATCCTGCAGCGCATTCGATTCGCCCTTTGCCAGCAGCCAGCGCCGGACCCCTTCGCGCCCTACGACGGTCGCGAAAGCTTCGTTGAAATCCGTGTCGCCGGATAGGAACAGTCGACGGTGCGCCAGTTCGTGAAACAACAGCTCAGCCAGATCGACATCGGGGTCCTCGATAAAAGTGTTCAACACCGGGTCGTCGAAGAATCCCAGGGTGCTGTACGCCGTGACCCCGCCGACGTGGACATCCTCGCCTTTGCGCTTCAGACGTTCAGCGTAGTTCAGCGCCTGTTCCTTTTTAAAATAACCGCGATACTCGAGGCTGCCGACGATCGGATACCACCAGGTGCGGGCCTGCATGGAAAATTCGGGAGCGGCCAGCACATTCCAAACCACGTGCGAACGCTGTAAGTCGATATAGTCGCCGTAGGCACCGTCGGCAGGCAGACCGAGATCAGCTTCCGCGAAAGCAATGATTTCCTGAACGAGCTGCAGGCGTTGCCGCAACGACGCACTGGTCCGCTCGCAGTCGATCAACTCGGGGATCGACTGCTTTGCCGTGGTCAACTGCCACTGGCCGCCGATCGCCTGACCATAGTATTGCGCTGTCCGGCAGCCGCTGCCAAACGGGAGTGCGAGTGCGCAGCCGAGCAGGAACAGCCAAGGGAAATCGATGCCCGGAAGACTAGTTCTCGTCTTTCGAAAGTAACTCACCGGCGATGGTCTCAAGGCGCAGGAGCTGTTTGACGGGGATTTGATCGACCTCTTCGGCATCGCCGAAACGGGGAGTAATCGTAAACGAGCCATCTTTTGCTCCCGCGTCATAACTGATTTCGGTGCTCTCGATCTGATCGAGCATGAACTCGTCAAAATCGGTGTTTCCCATGAGCTTGGGTTTAATTACGCAAAAGCGCCAACTGGTAAGGACCACCGATCTCGGGGAGCGCAATTTGACCGAGGCGGTCAAGCTCAAGGCCGGAAAATCCTGCACGGCAATGTAGTAGACTTCTTCATTGGGTTCCGAGCGACTGTCGATAAATGCGAAGCTGTGCCCGACGACTTCCGGGTCCTGGCCATCGTCACTGTAGTTAGTCACTCCCTGATGAAAATCGAACACCTCGGACAATGGCGTCCAGTCGGCGAGTTGGGGATAATAGACCAGATCGGAGTGACCGATCTCTTTTTCTTTCAGCAGCTCCAGCAGTTGTTTCTGGCTGAAGGGGCCGATCGATTCCTGGTCGCCGGCTTTCAGAATATGAAAAATCTGATGCTCGGGAAGTTCTTCGGATTGTGAACTCATAATTGCCTGCTTTTCCCCTTTTGATTTTGCAACGGGAAGCACCCTGAAAAGACTCCAGTCCCATCGCCTGTGAATTGATTCTGAACGAGGCGCGTTAATCTGCCAATCAAATAAAACACTTCCCGCTACGGCGGCATCGAGACTGTCAGCAGCCTGCCTGTTGTAGTATATTTCAGTTAAGATGATGTATTCTTTGTCTACTAAGCTAATTCTATTAATTGCCGGCATGACGATGCTGGCGACTCATGCGCCGGCTGCGAACGAGGTGCGCATCGGTTGGGCGACGGTGGACATCACACCTGAGGGGCCGGTGAAAATGCGCGGCAATCTGTTGTCTACCGGCGTCATGGATCCGGTGACCGCGACCGTGCTTGTCCTCGATTCCGGCGGTGGTGAACAGGCGGTTCTGGTCAGTTGTGATCTTCTACGTATCACTGATGGCAACCGTTACGACGCGAACATGCGCGACAGGGTCCGCGGGCTGGCGACGGCGCAGGTTCCGGAATTGCGCGGCGAAACGATAGTGCTGATGGCGACGCACACCCACGTGGCGCCTTCCGTTACCGCCTCTCCTGAATACTGTGAATACGCCAGTGAGCGAATCGCCAGCGCGGTGGTGCAGGCCTGGACGACGCGTGCGCTTGGCGGGTTCAGCTTCGGTCTCGGTCATGCCGTGGTGGGGCACAATCGCATCGCCACTTATGCCGATGGGACTTCGCACATGACCGGCAGTTTTCAGAAAGGCAGCACCGGTAACGAAAATTTCCGACACATCGAAGGCTTTGAAGATCATTCGGTGAATTTGCTCTACACCTGGGACGGTGAAAAAAAGCTTAGCGGCGTCATCATTAATTTAGCCTGCCCCGCCCAGGTGCAGCGGGGTGACAAGCTCAGTGCCGACTACTGGCACGAGGTGCGCGAACTGCTTGCGCAGGAACTGGGTCCCGAGGTTCACCTGTTGCCGCAACTCAGCGCTGCGGGAGATATTGCCACCACGGTGATGGTCGAACGGCAGGCCGAAAAGCGCATGCAGCAGCTGCGCTTTGCCGATGCCGGTGATGAGCGCTTGCAGCGGCGCATGCAGATCGCCCGACGCATCGCCGCAACGGTCGTCGACGTTCTGCCGGTGGCAAAGCTGGAGATCGATACCGAACCAACGTTGCTGCACTCAATGGCGAGGATCGACTTACGGCAAGGCTTTCCCGAAGCGGCGCCCGGCGCGGCCGTCTATCCGATAGAAATTCACGCCATCCGGCTGGGCGATGTCGCCTTTGTGACCAACCCCTTCGAGCTCTATCTCGACTACGGCACCCGCATCAAAGGTCGCAGTCCGGCGGTGCAGACCTTTGTCGCGCAGCTTGCCGGCAGCGCGTCTTATCTGCCCACTGAGCGGGCGGTTCGCCATGGCGGCTACGGAGCCATCGAGAAGTCCTGCGTGGTCGGCCCCGCCGCCGGCGAGCAGATCGTCACCACCAGTCTGGAGCTTTTGCAGAAGCTCTGGCAGCCGGCCGAACCGTGACAAAAATGCCACCCGGAAGGGGACTGACGGCAGGCCGACACGGGTCTTAACTGGGGCATGCTTGAGCCTGCTGACTTTGCCCGCATTCGCGATGAATACCTCGACACCTTCGATGAAGAACTCGAAATGGAGCTTCACGATTTCTCCGAGGAAAATCCGTCCGATGAAAGAGCCGGCGATGACCCGATCGCTTTTCGTCGACAATATTTTCGCGAGTTACACCGGCTGCAGGTGGAGCTGGTCAAACTGCAGGACTGGGTGGTGGCTCACAAAAAGAAGATTGTAGTGATTTTCGAGGGCCGTGATTCGGCGGGCAAAGGCGGTGTCATCACCCGCCTGACCCAGCGCTTGAATCCCCGTGTCTGCCGGGTGGCGGCACTGCCGGCGCCGAACGATCGCGAGCGCTCGCAGTGGTATTTTCAACGCTACATCAGCCATCTTCCGGCCGGCGGTGAGATCGTTCTGTTTGACCGCAGCTGGTACAATCGTGCCGGCGTTGAGACGGTTATGGGCTTCTGCACCGACGACGAGCGTGAAGAGTTTTTCCGCACCGTGCCGGATTTTGAAAAGATGCTGATCGGTTCGGGCATCCAGCTCATCAAATATTGGTTTTCGATTCAGGATGACGATCAGCAGTTCCGTTTTATGGCGCGAATCGAAGATCCACTCAAGCGCTGGAAGCTCAGTCCGATGGACCTTGAGTCACGCAGGCGTTGGGAGGATTACACCCGGGCGAAGGAAGTCATGCTGGAGCGAACGCACACTCCCGTAGCTCCGTGGTGGATCGTTCCGGCAGAGAACAAGAAGCGGGCCAGACTGAATTGCATCAGCCACTTTTTGAGTCAAGTCCCGTACACTGAAATCGAACATGACTCGGTGGAACTTCCCCCGCGAGTGCATCACGACAACTATGTGCGGCTGCCCGTTGCCGGGGAGATGGTCGTTCCGGAGCTGTACTGAGCGTCGCCGGCCTGCCCGGAATCGCTTCAGCGTTTGGCTCGCCTTGCGGCCGTGTCACCAGCTACACTGTCAGCGACGATGATACTGTCTCTCTGCTTCCGTTGTTTTTTGTTTGTGCTGTTTGCCGTGGCCGGATTCCCGGCGACGGAAATGGCCGGTGCTCAGGAGTCGGGAAAGAGCAGGCCTCAAGCCGGTGGGCAGGGACGGCCGCCCAGCCATGCCAACGTGGTGTACCGACAGGGGCATCCGCAGAATGTGCTGGACCTTTGGATTGCCGATTCAGATAAGCCGACGCCGCTGGCAGTGTTCATTCACGGTGGAGGGTACCGCGGCGGTTCGAAGCAGGTGCCGGCGGGCAAGCTGGAGAAATTTCTCAGCGCAGGGATTTCGGTCGCGGCGATTGAGTATCGTTTTGTCCAGCACGCCAAGCTTCCGGCGGCGCATCACGACTGTCGCAGAGCCCTGCAGTTTCTTCGATCACAGGCGACGCAATGGAACATCGATCCGACGCGCATCGGTGCGTGGGGCGGTTCGGCAGGAGCTCAGTTGTGCATGTATCTGGCGTTTCACGATGAAATGGCGGATCCCGACAGCGATGATCCGATCGCTCGGGAGTCGACCCGGCTGCATTGCATCAGTATCAACGGCGGACAGGCGACCATGGACCTGAATTTTTTTGTAAAATGGATACCCGGCTACACCCGGCCGCATCGAAGTGCCGCCGAGTATTTCGGTGCTCTGAGTGACGATGAGCTCAAAACAGTTCTCGCCGATGTGTCGGCGATCGATCTTCTGTCCAGTGACGATCCACCTGCCTACATGACTTACGGAATGCGTCCAGATGATCCGGTTCCGGAGGGGGCCAAGGCGCGAGGCTGGCAAATTCACCACGTGGTGTTCGGCATCAAATTGAAGGAAAAAGCAGACGCGGTCGGCGTCGAGTCGCATCTGGTATACCCCGGAACGAAATCCGCAGCGTTCGATTCCCCGGACGACTTCCTCATTGCCAGATTAAAAGAGTGATCGGCGTGAAAATGCGCTTGGCTCGCCATCGCAAAATGACCGGCGCTCCGAAAATCAGCGCCAGATGACGTAGCCGAGTTCCTGGCTTCCAGGTTCGCTGAAGAAGGCGATATCGGCGACGGGGCCGAGCGCGTTGATGTGGTCGACAATGCCCGAGCTGTTCCGTCCCCAGGCAATCCACGAGCCATCCTCGCGCTGAGCGGCAAAGGTTGCGCCGTTGCAGCGAACTTTTTGAAAGGCCCCTTCACCTTTCAAGGGATCGGGAATCTCCGCATCACTGACATCGGCTCTCCGCCAGGTGTAAACCTCGCCGGAATTGGTGAGCGCGATGTTGTAAAAGATGCCGCCCTCGATTTGGACTGCGCCGTCGCCGAGGGTCGCTTCGAAGACTTCCGGTTCTGCGGCAGCCCAGGAGTAAACTCTGCCGGCACGGTCGATCGCCGTGACGCGAGCTTGAGTAGATGACAGGGCGACAATGTCGGCCAGCGATGTCGGCGCGTCGATGGGCTCCTTCGTGTCGTAGGCCCGGCCCCATACTTTCACCGTTCCGTCGCTGAGCAGCACGGCTGCGTGTGCGTTGCCGCCGACGCATTGCACCGCATTGGTGATGATATCCTCAAAATAGCTGCCGCCGCCCGCGCCGCTGATGGTACCGTCGGCCTGACAGCCATAGATCCAAACCGTGTTCACGTGGAGATATTCGGCGTCGGCGATCTTCGGGTAACAGTCTTCAAAACTGATGATTTCTCCCGAGCTTCGCCGGACCAGCCAACCCCGCTTAGAGGCATGCATCGAGACGATGTCGTGAACCCCCTCGAGCGCATCGGTAGCGATCGGTTTACCGTTCGACAGTGCGCCAAACCCTTTCACCGGGCCGGGGCGGATGCTGAACTTTGCTGGATGCAGCCATTCGTTTAGAAACTGCTGGTCGTCGAGACTCAGCAGGGTAATCACCAAATCGAATGTTCTGCCGTCGCGGCGCTCCAGATTCAGTTGGCGCTGGTCACCCGAGACCGAGATGATCCGTGCCTCGATCTGTTGACCGTTTTTGTCTGTGAAAGTGCGGAATTCGGACGGTTGCATAAGGTCCGTATCGTCAGCGCACACAGCTCCGCACAGGGACAGACTGAGGCAAAGACTGAACGCAAACGAGACAGCTCGGAACGGATCGGGCACATAGACAGCATGGGCGATTTTCCGGAAAAATAAAGTCACGCGGATTTCGCCCTCAGTTTGCGAGCTGAGAATCAACCCGGCGAGCTCCGGCTGCGTGGCGACAGAGGCGGATAATCAAGCCGGGCTTTTGTCTGCTTCGGGCCGGCCGAATGCGAAAAATTTGCGCAGATAAACGAGGTAAGCCAGCCACAGCACACAGCCGACAGCGGTCATCGCCACCATGCTCGAATCACTGATAAAACTGTATTTTTCGATCTGAGCGATTTCTTCAGCGGGGTATCCCATCAACACGTAAACATCCGCAAGGTCGTGGCGAAGATAGGTGATAACTGTCGAGATCGAGATGAGTGTGAAGCTTCCAACTGCGATCCACCAACCTTGTCGGTCGAGGCGATACAAGGCCCTGGCGAGATAGAGCCAGAGCAAGCCCAGCAGGATGCACGCAGCGGATCCTGCGGCGCCTGTCAGGAAGCTACCGAAAAAAGGCAGCACACCGTTGTAGACAAAAGGCATCACGAACATCATCGGCGCTGAGCAGGCCAGCAGCAGGCTTAAAGCCAGCACCGCAAGCGGACACCGGTCGGTCCAGCGTTCGACCGGATCGAAAGCCTGACAAGTCGCTTTGACGTGTTTGCTTCGATAAAAAAGCACCCAGCCAAGCGGCACGATTACATAGACCACACCGACAATCAGCATTGGCAGCAGCACCATCACTGACCCTGCCCATGAAGGCATCTCTGCTCCACCCGGTGGAGGGGCGGTCTCAGCCCGTATGGATGCCATGAGCTTTGGCATCACGAAAGCCATGACGATTGTTCCGAAGGTTCCGATGACCAGCCAGGTGGACGAAAATATCAGCAGCAAGGCTCGCGCCCAGCGCCGGGCCATGATCGAACCGATCCCCAACCATACCAGGATGATCGCCAATACGGCGTACATCAGAACGGCGGGCAGGATCGTCTGATTACTTTGCGCCGATCCAGTCTGGACTGCCATCTGCTGACCAAAGAGCATCAGTGGAACGAACAGCGCACACAGCCCTCCGAGCAGGATCGTCAGGGTGCCGAAGATCATCAACCCCGTTTTGCGGTTTTTGAAATCGCCTGCACCGCCCCCAAGTGATTCCGGTGAATTCATCGGCTGATCGTGAATCTATCTGGTTAACTGTCAACGGTATTTACATCGCCGCAACAATGGCCGCCGTTGCCTCGACGGGTGGGTGAACCCCGTGGTCAGATCAGCTCGCGAATCGGCTTGGCATTGCCATCGACCAGAAACTGCGGCCGCCCCTGCAAGTCATTGACGGTGGTGTTGGCGACATCGATGCCGAGATTGTGATACAAGGTCGCGAATACTTCAGGAAAGGTGACCGGTCGGTCAACCGCTTCGCCGCCGAGGCGATCGGTGGCGCCAATGACTTGACCGGTGTTCATGCCGCCGCCAGCCATCAGGGCCATGGCCACTCGTGGCCAGTGATCTCGTCCGACCTGGTTATTGATCTTCGGCGTGCGGCCGAATTCGCCCCAGACGAGGACCGTGGTGTCCTTGTCGAGGCCCCGGTCGTGGAGGTCATCGATCAGGGCGGTGATGGCTTTATCGAAAATCGGGAAGTCTTCGTTCTCGCGTTTGAAAATCTCGTTGCCTTTGCCGCCGTGCCAATCCCACTTGCTGTAGTTCACGGTGACGACGCGGGCACCGGCCTCGACCAGACGGCGGGCGGCGAGAAAACTCTGCGGCACCCGCGGCGCACCATTGCCGTCGATGCGTTTAACCTCGTCGCCGGTTCCGTAGCGTGCGACGAGCTTGGGATCTTCTTTCGACAGATCGAGCGCTTCTCCCAGCTTTGAAGAAGTCAGTATGCCCATCGCCTGTTGATTAAACGTATCGAGCCCCTCCATCGCGCCGCTGCCATCCGCCGTGCGGCGGAAATTGTCGACGCTCCTCAGCAATTGATCGCGATCGGCAAGCCGGTCGAGTGTGATTCCCTGCAGCGCCATGTCGGATCGCGACGGCCCCATCGGCCGAAACGATGACCGCTTGGTGCCGAGCATGCCGGGCCCCGGCTCGTTGTAAGGGCCGTGAGTGCATTCGTAGCACAGGCTGACAAACGGCGGCGCCTGTTCGTGAACGGGGCCCTGGACAGTGCTGACGATACTGCCGAATGGTGCGAAACCTCCGGCGGGTGCCGGCACATCTTTCGGACTGCGGCCGGTGTAGCACTGAAAGGCATCGTGCCCGCTCTGTGCGCCGACCAGCGAACGAATGATGGCGAACTTGTCCATCCGTTTCGCCATCATCGGAAACAGTTCGCAGATCTCGATGCCGTCGACATTGGTGCCGATCGGTCGATGCGGACCGGCGACGTCCGAAGGCGCGTCCGGCTTCAAGTCGAACATGTCCTGATGCGGTGGGCCGCCGACCAGGTAAATCAGGATCACCGACTTGTGGGAGTTTTGAATGCCTGCCTGCGACTCAAGCGAGAGCAGGTTCGGCAGCGAAAGTCCCAGTCCGGAAGCTGCCGTGCCAAGACCGCCGATTTTTAGAAAATTGCGCCGACTGACGCCATCGCAAAATTGAGCGGAGCGGGCTCCCGGTTCCCGTGGCGCGAAGATCTTGAGCATCCTGATTGAAAATCTGGATTAGTCGAGAGTCGTTGGCAATCTGGCAGTCAGCGTATTCGCGTTAATAGAAATGACCATTAATCATGTGCGACACCAGATCACCGAGACGAAATTCCAACCAATACAAAATTCCGGTAAATATATATCTTGCGGAGATGGGTATCTGGAGCAGATTGTTCGATCAGCCTTACCGACTAAACGATGCCTAAGCGCCTGCTACGTCTTCACACTGAATCGTTTTACCATGTCGTATCACGTTTATCGGGTAGGCATCGTGGTTTGAAGGAGTCGGAGAAGCGGCATTTTCACGATTTGATGCGCCGCCTGGAGCAGTTTTCGGGAGTTCAGGTGGTGACTTATTGCCTGATGGAAAATCACTTTCATCTGTTGGTGCGGGTGCCGCATTGCGACACGCAGGCTGACCTGACTGAGGCTCGACTGCGGGCGTTGCTACCGCTGCTCTACCGGCGCCGTGAACTGAAGCATGCGCGGCTCGAGCTGGATCGTGCCGCGCAGGATTCTACCGGAAAGTGGATGGCGGAGATTCTTGCCCGCTATCAGGCGCGGCGATTTTCGTTGTCGATATTTCTAAAGGAGCTGAAGCAGCGCTATACCCGCTGGCACAATCGGCGACATCACCGGGTCGGGACACTTTGGGAAAGCCGCTTCCGCAGTGTGCTGGTCGAGGGTGACGAGACAGCGCTGCTGACCATCGCCGCGTACATTGATCTGAATCCGGTGCGCGCGGGCATCGTCAATGATCCCAAGGATTATCACTGGAGCGGCTATGCGGAAGCGGTTGCTGGAAAGAGTATGGCTCGTGCCGGGCTTGGGGCGATCCTGGAGCATACCTCGTTTGGCACTAACCGGCGGATATCCTGGAGGTCGACAGGCCCTCGCTATCGGGTGCTGTTATACGGGCACGGGGAGGCGCGACTGGATGACGCGAAATCCGGCAGGCCCGGACGTGTGGGCATGAGTCGCGCCGAGGTAGTAAAAGTTATTGAAAGCGGAGGTGAGCTGGAGGTGAGCGAGATTTTGCGATGCAAAGTCCGCTACTTGACGGATGGCATGGCGCTCGGCAGTGGCGACTTCCTGCAGGAGGTGTTTGAAGAAAATCGCAGCCGCTTCAGTGACGCACGTAAAACGGCTGGTCGAGCGATGAAGGGGTCAAGCTGGAACGGGATGCAGATCCTCCGGGGATTGCGAAGCAAGGTATTTGGCTGAGCCCAATCGCTGAAGCGCCGGGGATTGCGACAATATCTGTTTCGCCGATTCGTCTGCGTCGCACGATATCCCGCGATGTTCGTCAGCCGATGCAGCCGATGCAGCGGATGAAACTGATCGGGAGATCTTACTTATCGTCCTTCGGCCACGGCCGGAGCCCGAGCAAAATCTCAGCTCGTTCGGTGAGTGGTTGAGCGGCGAGCGCTTCATCGGTGAACTCGGCGAGCTGGCCGGCGACCAGGTCGTAAACCGTCTGGCGTTCCTGACTGGTGTCGAGTTCGACGCACTTGCCCTTGCTCTTAAAAAGCTCAACGGTCGGTAATGTCTCTGCCTTAAAGGTGTCAAATCTCAGTTTTACGCTGTCGATATTGTCATCACTGCGGCCGGAGTATTTGGCGCGACCCATGATGCGCTTTTCGAGCACCGGGTAGGGGCATTCAAAGTAGAGCATCTTGGGGAGTGCTTGTTCCCGACCGAAAATCTCATACCACGCCTCGAGATTGTCGAGCGAGCGAGGGAAGCCGTCGAGCAGGAAATTGTTTCTGCCGGTCGTCCGGGTCACCGTTTCCATCGCTTTCTTGAGCAGGCTCACGACGATGCCGTTGGGCACCAATTTTCCAGCGGTAACGAACTCTTCGATGGTGGCCGCGTCCACACCGCCGGCCTCGCGTTCGGCGCGGAGCAGATCGCCGGTCGACAAGTGGGTCCAGCCGAGTTGCGATTCGGCCAGTTCACACATGGTACCTTTGCCACTGCCCGGTCCACCGATGACGAACACCACGTTGGGCTTCGGGCAGGGAAGTCGCGGGTCGCAGTGGTGGAGAACCACTTCAGGCGCCGGCGCGACGCCCTTTTTATAGACGTGCCACTCGCGGTCAGTCGGTGGCAATGCGTCTTCGGAAGTGATGTCGTAAGCCAGATGACCGTCGAGTCGGCAGATTCTCCACGAGGTGTAACTGTTGGAATAAGACAGCGCCGGGCTGCGGACGGATTTTCCGTCGGCACGATCCCAGGCCATCTTGCCGTTCCAGTAGCCGGGACTGGATACCATTCCGGATTCCGATTCGACGGGAGGTGCCGTGGACGGCACAAACAATCCGTCGACTTCGGGCAGCCCCGCTCCGGAAACTTCGATAAACAAGGTGTTGGGTGTGAGCTCGTTGGTTTCGTTCATGGTAGTGCGTGCTTGCTGAAATCCGGGGCAGGGAACGGCGGGAAGCGCGCTTTATCAAGAGTGATCCCCATTCGCAGGCTGGTAGAGATAAATAACAGTTCTGTAATGTTGCCACGCTGCGAACTGTAATGTTGCGGGAGTTAGATGGGAGGCATGAAAGATTTATTATCTCCCTCGATCTCGTCGCGAGCCATGCGTAGTTCCGTTATTGTTCTGGCGTTGGCGATTTATCCGGCACTGGTTTTGTCGAGCTATGCGCAGGACGCCGATCCACCGCGCAGTTCGCCCAACAGTCTTCGAAAATCTGACAAGCGGCCACCCGAGGGGAACAAGGTTCCGCCGACCCCGCATCCGGGCGTCGTCGGAATGGGACCGCGGTCGATCAAGATTCCCGAGGAGTTCCGGTCGATCGACGGCACGGGCAACAATGTCGCCAACCCGGATTGGGGCAGCACGGAGCAACCATTTCTGCGTGTCTCCACTGCCGACTACGGCGACGGCGTGTCGGAGCCTGCGGGAGCGCTCAGGCCGGGCGCGCGAGTGATCAGCAACGAGATCCACGATCAACCCCAGCCATTAATTAATCGCCGTGGTGCCTCGGATTTTCTCTGGCAGTGGGGTCAGTTTCTGGACCACGATATCACGCTGACTCCGGAAGCGGATCCGGTCGAGCCGTTCAATATTCAGGTTCCAGCGGGCGATCTGTTCTTCGATCCGCAGAGCCTCGGCACGATCGAGATCGGTCTTGACCGTTCGTATTACGAAATGGTCAACGGGGTTCGCGAACAGTTCAACGAAATCACCGCTTACATCGATGCTTCGAACGTTTACGGCTCCGACGCGGAGCGCGCTCAGGCGCTGCGCGCCAACGACGGTACCGGCAAGTTGCTGACCAGTGCCGGCGACTTGTTGACCTTTAACACAGAGGGAATCGCCAATGCACCAACTGCCAGCGATCCGGGTTACTTCCTGGCAGGCGACTTTCGTGCGAACGAGCAGGTCGGTCTGACCGCGATGCACACCTTGTTCATGCGCGAGCACAACTACTGGGCGGACGTCATCAGCCGCGCCAACCCGGAATTGAGTGGAGACCAGATCTATGAATCCGCCCGGGTCATCGTTGCGGCTGAAATGCAGGCAATCACATACAACGAGTTCCTGCCGTTGTTGCTCGGGCCGCGCACGATGCCGCGCTATCGAGGCTATCGAGACAATGTCGATGCCGGGATTGCCAACGAATTTGCCACGGCCGGCTATCGCATTGGCCACACGATGCTTTCCGCTGACCTGTGGCGACTCGATGAACAGGGTGACGAGATTGACGAAGGTCATCTGTCGTTGGCCGATGCGTTCTTCAACCCTTCGGCGTTGATCAATGAAGGCGGCATCGACCCAGTGCTGCGCGGTCTCGCCCGTCAGCCGGCTCAGGAGATCGATGCGATGCTGGTCGATGAGGTGCGCAATTTTTTATTTGGTCCTCCCGGCGCCGGCGGCTTCGATCTGGCCTCGTTGAACATTCAGCGCGGACGTGACCACGGTCTGGCATCCTATTCCGAGGTGCGGGAGGCGTACGGGCTGCGTCCGGTCAGGCGATTTTCGGACATCACCAGAAACCGTGATCTGCAGGATCGCCTCGAACAGGTCTTCGACAGTCCGGCTGACATCGATTTGTGGACGGGCGGGCTTTGTGAAGATCACGCTCGTGACGCGATGGTCGGCGAAACCATTCAGAGCATCCTCCGCGAGCAGTTTGCGCGCCTCCGCGACGGCGACCGCTTTTGGTATCAGAACTATCTCGACCGCGAATTGCAGTCATTGATCGAGCGCCAGACCCTGGCGACGATCATTCGACGCAACACCGATATTTCAAATGAGATCGGCGACAACGTGTTCCTGGTGCCGCGGTCCATGGATCAAACCCGTGGTGGTCCCGGGGGGCGTCCACCAGGCGGCGGGCGTCGCCGCTGAGCCTGTGCTGAGTATGGCCCGGTAGCGTCCCGCATCCATCCCCCTGTTCATAAAAAAAGGATGCGGGACCTATTGGGAGCCGATTGATCGAACGACCATAGACACCCGAACAAATGATTCCCGTCGAAGACAATACTTGTCAGCTTGTCGATCGAACTGTTGTTTCACTTCTGATGCGCATCCTGGTAGTCGAAGATCAGAAGAAAATCGCCTCGTTCATCGGCAAAGGCCTCGAGGAACAGAAGATGGTGGTCGACCTCTGTTTCGATGGCGATGAGGGCTATGCACTGGCGACGACGGAGCCCTACGACGCCATCGTTCTGGATATCATGTTGCCCGGAAGGGACGGTTTGAGCATTCTTAAGAATCTTAGAAAGCAGGGCAATGCCGTGCCGATTATCTTACTCACGGCGCGCAGCGAACTGGACGAGCGCCTTGAAGGACTGCACCTCGGTGCAGATGACTATTTGACTAAGCCGTTCTACATCGAGGAATTGGTAGCTCGCCTGCACACTATCGTCCGACGGGCGGGAGGCGATGCCGATCACTTGCTCAAAGTTGAGGACCTGGTGCTCGATCGACTTCATCACACGGTGAAAAGAGGCGACGATGAGATCACTCTGTCGATGCGTGAGTATGCGCTGCTTGAGTACCTGATGCAGGCGCCGGGGCGAGTTCTGACCCGAACCCAGATCTGTGAGCATGTCTGGAACTACGGCTTCGATCCGGAGACCAATTTGGTCGATGTCTACATCCAGCGGCTGCGGAAAAAAGTTGAGCAAGGCTATGAGCGGAAGCTGATCGAAACGGTGCGCGGCGTTGGCTATCGGATGGCTGCCTCTGAAGCATGAAATCCCTGCGGCTCAGACTGGCGCTGATTTCGGCGGCGATTTCGGGTCTGGTCATTACCGGCTTCGGTCTGGCGGGGTGGTTTGTTACCTCGAGGATTCTGCAGGAGTCGATCGACTTGCGGCTGTCGGTGCCGCTCGACAGAATCATTCGCGACCTGCATCCGCGCACCGACTTCGAGCGGATCACGGCAAATCTTGAGATTGGTTTTGGTGAGGATGTCGCAGCGGGGACTCAACGTATCCTGTTAATCAATCTCGACGGTTCCGAAATTTACCGGGCACCGCAGACTGATTGGGTGGCGAAGCTCGATCAGAAGTTAGTCATCGCCGCCAAGCCGGCGCCTCCGGAAGTCGCGCACACGGTTTCAACTGGCGAAGCTGCAGTTGAGCAGGGGTATCAGTCGGAGCGCGAAACGGAGGATAAAGCGTCCAGTTCTGCCGCTCCGAGTGAGCGGGAGTGGCAGGATTTTTTCGCTGATTTTGTCGCCCCCGATGGAGGCCGGGAAGGTCGGCCGCCGCGACGTGAGCACGGGCCGCCTGAAGGGAGGAGCGGTCCGCCAAATCCGAATGCGCACGGTCCACCCGACATAACGTTTTCCACTCATTCCGATGCCGGCGGGAAGTGGCGGATCGGAATGGTCGAAGATCGTGGCTACATCGCTTTGATGGCTGCCGAACTCTCGGCCTATCAGGCGGAAATGAACAGGGTTCGAAATCTGTTTTTCATGGCGCTTCCGGTGTGCCTCCTGGTAATCGGACTGGGAGGCTGGTTTGTGGCGCGGCGGGCCTTGCGACCAGTCAATCTCATTGCAAAAATAGCTGACAGGGTGACCACCGCGCGGGGGCTCGACCAGAGAATTCCCAAGGGTATTGACGACTACGAGGAGCTGAGCCGTCTGGTCGATGTGCTCAATGCGATGATGGACCGCCTCGATTCGAGCTTTCGTCATGCCATGCGTTTCAGTGCCGATGTGTCGCACGAGTTAAAAACGCCACTCGCAGTGATGCAGGTCGCCGTTCAGGATGCGCTCAAGGATTGCCCCTCGGGATCCACGGCGGAGGAAAATCTGCTCACGGTCAGTCAGGAAGTTGAGCGACTGAAACGGATCACCCGCAGCCTGATGATGCTGGCGCAAGCCGATGCCGGGCAGTTACAGGTGCGCCGTGAAACGTTTTTGCTGTCGCGTGAAGTCGAGGCGATTTGTGAGGACGCGGAGATTTTGTGCGAGGAAGCTGATTTGGAATTTCAGGCAGAAATCGATCCCGATATCGAGGCCAGTGCCGATCCGGTTCTTCTGCGCCAGGCGATGCAGAACCTGGTCAGCAACGCGGTGAAATACAATCATTCAGGAGGCTCGGTCGCCTGTCGGCTCTACCGCTTTGAAGATGCCTCCGAGGTCGTTTTCGAGGTGACGAATACCGGACCGGGAATCGGTGAGGAGGATGAGTCGAAAATTTTCGAGCGCTTCTACCGGGTCGATCAATCGAGAAGTCGCGATGTCGACGGCTTTGGTCTCGGTCTGAATCTCGCCCGGGAAATCGTGCGCGCCATGGATGGTGAATTGCTGCTGGTAAAGTCCGGCGATGGCTTGACGCGGTTCCAAGTGCGATTGAAGCAGTAGCCTGGATGATAAAAGGTTCGTCTTCAGCGGGGGCGAATCGGTGCTGCAGCCGGTCGTGTCAGGCACGAATCGCCCAACGCATTTTTGCGGGTGCGGCACGCGGGTTGCCGCCGATCTCGGCCGGTGAAGCGCGCACGATGTCGCGGGCGAAATCGCTGTACAGACCGGTGCGATGACCATCGCGAAAGTGGTGCTTCACGCGGCGGTCTTCGCCGGAGTGAAAAGTCAGGATCACGACCCGTCCGCCGGGTCGAAGACAGCCCGGCAGTTTTTCTAAGAAGACATCAAGAGCCGTGAACTCTTCGTTAACGGCGATTCGGATCGCTTGAAAAACGCGCGCCACGGTGGCTTTGGTTTCGTCCTCTCCGCAGGCATCTGCGACGGCGGTTTCGATTACCCGGCGCAGCTGACGGGTGGTCTCCAGCCGGTCTTCAGAGGCAGCGTTTACGATCGCTGCGGCGATCGTCGTTGCGCGGGGTTCGTCGCCACCCTGTTCGAGGCAGCGGATCAGTTTTTCGGTTTTGCATCGCGCCAGCCAGTCGCGTGCTGACACGCCGCGCCCGGGGTTCATGCGCATGTCGAGCGGGCCATCGTGTTTGTAGGAAAAGCCACGCGCGGGATTGTCGATCTGCATCGACGAGAGCCCGAGGTCGGCCAGTAGAAAATCGACGCCATCGGTCCAGCCGATCCGGGCGAGTGCGCCGGCGAGCCCGGCGTAGTTACTGCGCCGGACAAGAAGTTTGTCTTCGCCATAGCCGAGATTGCGCAGGCGTTGTTCGGTGCGCGGAAGCTGAATGGCGTCGACATCGAGGGCTAACAGCTGTCCGTCCTTCCCGCTCGAGCGAAGCTTGCTGAGAATGGCTTCGCTGTGACCGCCGTAGCCAAAGGTGACGTCGGCGCCGCGCTCACCGCTTTGCGGATCGAGCGCCTCCAGCACCTCATCGACGAGAATCGGCCGATGCTGCCCGGCGGGTGTTTTGCCGGCGGCGATGACTTTGGCGATGGTTTCCGGATCGAGATCGGGATCGAGCTCTTTGTATTTCTCCGCAAAACTGCGCGGATTTTTGCCGCTGTAGCGAACCCGCCGCTTAAAGGGGCGCGCCGGTGATGGCGGGTCGGTATCCGTGGGATCGGTGGAGGACATGGGGTCGAGTGGCGGTAGAAAGTGAGCTTATCTGTATCGTCGGCTTCGCTCAGGCGCATCCGAATACTGGTTTTTGAGTGCATTGTCCGGTTTTGGCAATCATTCGCCCGCAGCAGAAATCGGGACTAAGGGTGGGGATGCCTTTTTCTAATTTCGACCTCGCGGAGCCGCTGCTTCGTGCGGTCAGCCATTATCCGGCACCGACGCCGGTGCAGAGCGCGGCCATTCCGGTGATCCTGTCCGGAGGCGATGTGTTGGCGACGGCGCAGACGGGGTCCGGGAAAACGACGGCGTTCGTGCTGCCGCTTCTGCAACGCTGGATCGCGAGGGCGACGGATCGCGGCGACTCACGCGGGCGCCAGCTCGACACGCTGATTCTGGTGCCGACCCGTGAACTGGCGGCGCAGGTCAGGAACGTGGTTCAGCAATGTTCGGCTCACCTGGAGGAGCGGCTCAAGGTGGTCAGTGCGGTCGGCGGTGTCTCGATCAATCCGCAAATGATGGCCTTGCGTGGTGGTGCCGATGTGGTGGTGGCGACTCCCGGGCGGCTGCTCGATCTGGTCGAAAAAAATGCGCTGCAACTTACCGGCGTGAAATCCCTCGTGCTCGATGAAGCCGACCGCCTGCTCGACCTGGGCTTTGCCGACGAGCTTAAGCGCATTTTTGACCGGCTGCCGGAGCGTCGGCAGAATTTGCTGTTTTCGGCGACCTTTCCGGCGGCGGTTGAAACCCTGGCGCGTGAGTGGCTGAGTGATCCGGCTCGCATCGAAATCGACAGCGAGCCGGAGGAATCTCCCGATATCGAACAGCGGGCGATCCGGGTCGACACCGACAAGCGCACGCCCTTGCTGCGTCATCTGATCGAAACCGAAAACTGGAAGCGGGTGCTGGTGTTTGTCGCTTCGCAATATTCGGCCGATCACGTTGCCGACAAGCTGCGCCGCAATGGCATTTCGGCGCAGTCCTTTCACGGTGATCTCAGTCAGGGCGCACGCACGGACACGCTGGCGGATTTCAAAAATTCGCTGGTCCGGGTGCTGGTCGCCACCGACCTGGCTTCGCGCGGTTTGGATATCGTGCAATTGCCGGTGGTGCTCAATTACGACCTGCCGCGCTCGGCCGATGACTACACGCACCGCATCGGGCGCACCGGCCGGGCGGGCGAGAGTGGTGTCGCGATCAGCTTTGTGACGGCGGCCAGCGAGGCGCATTTTCGCCTGATCGAAAAACGCAACCGGCTGAGTCTGGCTCGCGAACAGGTGCAAGGTTTTGAAGCCACCGAACAGGCGCCGCCACGGTCAGCGGGTGGCACCGGCGGCGTCAAGGGGCGTCGCAAAAGTAAGAAGGACAAACTCCGCGAGGCCGCTGATGGCAAGGCGAGTGATTGGTGAGCTGCGGGTTTGCCCCGAATTGATGACGTTCCCGGCACGTCATTCTTTTGTGAAATCGTTCGATTCCTGAACGGTTTTGCCCTCCAATTCGGCGGCGTTTACGAGCGCCGTTTTACCATG
Organism: uncultured bacterium; assembly: GCA_965367965.1. Classification (GTDB taxonomy): domain Bacteria; phylum Verrucomicrobiota; class Verrucomicrobiia; order Verrucomicrobiales; family DEV007; genus JBBKXR01. The sequence continues at coordinate 24,079 of CBDULB010000050.1, forward strand.
CACAGCCCCGACATCCGATCTTCATCTCCATCCGTTCCCCGCAGCGTTGAGCGCCGTCGTTTCCTTGAACTGTGTGGACTTGGTGCCGCAGCGAGTATGTACCCGCAGATCGTGTCGGCGGCGTCCGGAGACGGATCGCGCAGTGAAATTTCCGTCGACATCGTTATCATCGGCGCGGGCCTTGGTGGTTGTGCCGCCGCGCTGGCAGCGACGCGCATGGGCAAACGGGTGTTGCTGACGGAGCCGACCGATTGGATCGGAGGGCAGCTCAGCCAGCAGGGCGTGCCGCCGGACGAGCACAGTCATATCGAAACCCACGGATGCACGCCGGGCTACCGTCAGTATCGGGAAAATGTGCGCGATTTTTATCGCCGCAATTACCCGCTCACGGACGCGGCCAGGCAGAATGCCACGTTGAATCCGGGTAACGGAAAGGTCTCGCGGCTGTGTCATGAGCCACGCGTCGCGGTTGCGGTTCTTGAGGAAATGCTGGCTCCGGCGATGAGCAACGGACGGCTGACGCTTTTGCTGAATACTCAGGTGAACAAAGCGGAAGTCGACGGCGACCGCGTTCGGTCGGTGCAGCTGACGACGGGCGGGGGACAGGAGGTTCAGGCGACGGCGGCGTATTTTATCGATGCCAGCGAGCAGGGCGATCTGCTGCCCCTGACAGACACAGAATATGTCATCGGTGCCGAGTCACGCAAAGATACCGGCGAGAAGCACGCACCGGAAATTGCAGCTCCCGACAACGTACAGTCGTTCACCTGGTGCTTCGCGATCGATCACATCGACGGCGCGGATCACACCATCGACAAGCCTGATCAATACGGGTTCTGGAAAGATCATACGCCGGACCTGAATCCGGCCTGGTCGGGCAAGTTGCTCGATTTAAAATACTCGAAACCGAACACCCTTGAGCCCCACGACCTCGCCTTTGTCCCGCCGACGAAAGCTGGACCGCCGCAAAGAACCAAAGCGCTGAACCTCTGGCTCTACCGGCGCATCATCGATCCCGCCAATTTTCTGCCGGGCACGTATGACAGCGGGGTGACGATCGTGAACTGGCCGCAGAACGACTACATGTTGGGCAATCTCATCACCGGTGACGACGCGGAAATCGCCAGGCATCTTGAGGGCTCACGGCAGTTGAGTTTGTCGCTGCTCTACTGGTTGCAGACTGAAGCGCCGCGTCCCGATGGCGGCAGCGGCTGGAAAGGCCTGCGCCTGCGCAAAGACATCATGGGCACCGCTGACGGGCTCGCCAAGTATCCCTACATTCGTGAGTCGCGACGCATCAAAGCCGAGTTCACGATTCTCGAACAACATATCTCGAGAGCGGACCGGCAGGCTGTGGCGAAGAATGCTGGCGACAAACCGAAGGCGGAGGTTTTTCCCGATTCGGTGGGCATCGGTTATTATCATCTGGACCTTCATCCCAGTTCCGGCGGCGACAACTACATCGATTTTGCCAGCGTGCCGTTTCAGATTCCGCTCGGTGCGTTGATTCCGCAGCGGGTCGACAATCTCATCGCCGGCTGTAAAAATATCGGCACCACTCATCTCAGCAACGGCTGCTACCGGCTGCACCCGGTCGAGTGGAGCATTGGCGAAGCCGCCGGGGCGCTCGCCGCAACCTGTCTCGATAAAAAGGAATCGCCGCGCGGCATTCGTAACCGTCCGCAGGCGCTCGCCGATTTTCAGCAATCGCTGCGCGATCAGGGCTTCGAGCTGGAATGGCCGGGCTGAGTAGTTTTGATCGGTTGGGGCAGGCCGGAATAGCGAATAAGCGCTGGTGTTCGGGTAAGGCCAAATTGGCGGGCAAGGAAAGTAGGATGGGATTGCATCCTGTCCCCGTTGCGTTGGTGGAGGAGGCGTGCGATAGCCTGCATCGTGCCGCCTTACCACTCCCAGTTCGAAAATCTTGCGATGCTGAAAATCTCGCATGACGTTCGGGACGGCTTACAAAGCCATCCTACGAAATCTTTTCATCGACGTAGGCTCTTAACCCGTCAGTTGCGATCTGTTTGAACCGTCGCGAACGGGTCCAAATTCCCCCCCCATGCAATCGTTCCAAAGTATTCTGCGTGAAGCGCGCGCCTCGGTGATTTTGGCCCTGCCGCTGATGATCGGCCAGGTCAGCCAGATGCTGATCGGCGTCGCCGACACGCTGATGATCGGTCAGATCGGTGTGGTGCCGCTGGCGGCATCGACGTTCGCCAACACGGTGATACACCTGCCGTTTATGTTTGGAATCGGTATGGCGATTGCGGTTTCGGTGCGCGTCTCGCAGGCGCGTGGCGCCAACGATCCGGAAGCGGCGCGCACCGCGTTGCGACACGGGCTTTTTGTAACGCTTGTGCTGGGGGTGTTCACGATTCTCTTCGCCCTGGCATTGCTGCCGTTTCTGCCTTATTTCGGGCAGAAGCCGGAAGTGGTCGAATCGGTGCCGGCGTATTTTGTCATTCTGGCGGTGTCGATGGTTCCCGCCATGGCGTCGATGGCGGTGAAGAATCACTCGGACGCCTTGAACCGTCCGTGGCCGGCGTTCGGGATTATGTTCGGGGGAGTGGTGCTGAATGTGGTTTTTAACTGGGTGTTTATTTACGGCAATCTCGGTGCGCCGCGGTTGGAACTGGAGGGGGCAGGTATCGCCACATTGATTGCCCGCAGTGCGACCTTGGTGGGTTTGTTAGTGCTATGTGTCAAGCGCCCCGGACTGCGTGACTGGGTGCCTTACCATTGGTTTCGCAAACCCGAATGGCCTGCAGTGCGCAGCCTGGTAAAGATCGGTCTGCCGGCGAGTTTGCAGATTCTGGCCGAGGTGAGCGCTTTTGTGGCGGCTACCTTGATCATTGGATCGATGGGTGTCGACGCGCTCGCCGCGCATCAGGTGGCGATCACCTGTGCGGCGACCATTTTCATGGTGCCGCTCGGACTTTCGCAGGCCTTGACGGTGCGCATGGGGGAGGCCATGGGAGCGAAAGACTACGGACGCTGGCGTCCGATTGTGATCAGTGGTTGGCTGCTTGGTATCGGCTTCACATTGCTCAGTGCGACCGCCTTCGTACTGGGGCGGGAAACCATTGCGGCATGGTTTTTACCGAGCGAACCCGGGACGGCGGCGGTGGTGGTCGGCCTGCTCCTGATCGCGGCATTTTTTCAAATGGGCGATGCCTTGCAGATCGTTTCTGCGGGTGCTTTGCGCGGCATCAGTGATGTCAAAGGGCCGGCGTGGATTTCGTTTCTGATCTACTGGGGGATGGCTATTCCCCTGGGTTGGTATTTTTCTTTTGCAATGCAGATGGGCGTCAACGGCATGTGGTGGAGCATTACCATCGGCCTGTGTCTGGCGGCACTGATTCTCGGCACACGGCTGTGGAGAAAAACCGGAGCGGAGCGTTTTGCGGAATACGACGCGATGGCCGAAGCCTCGAGCGAGTCGTGACCCGCGCGAGGCTACGGGTGGTACTTTAAATAGCCGGTTTATTCATCTGCTGAAGTAGGTGCTCCTCTTTACCGGTCGAGCGAAGGTGAATGGTTTTGGTCTCAAGGTTGTGCATCGCTTCGACAAAGCGCACCGTTTTGCTGCGCGCACGCATCAGCACGGAGTAGGTGGTGACGTTGTGGCCGGCAACTTTGATGCCGCGTAGAAACGGGCTTTCGGTGATGCCGGTCGCACAAAAAATAATGTTCGAGCCTTGCGCCAGATCCTTGGAGAGAAACGTTTCGTCGAGACGGTCGCCCCAGCCCTCGGCGATCAGGCTGGCGCGTTCTTCATCGCTGCTGACCCACAATTTAGCCTGCATGCCGCCGCCGAGGCAGCGCATGCCGGCGGCAGTTAAGACACCTTCCGGTGAACCGCCAATGCCGACGTAAAGGTCGATGCCACTGTCGGGAAATGCCGGCGCCAGCGCGGCGGTGATGTCGCCATCACCGATCATCCGCAGTTTGGCACCGGTCTTTCGTGTGGTGTCGATCCAGGGCTGATTGCGAGGCCGGTCGAGCACCATGACGACGATGTCGCGCACGTCTTTTTCCAGAATCCGTGCGGTGAGGTGGATGACATCTTCAAACGGAACGTCGAGGCTGAGCGGCAGCGACGGATCGGCCATCCACGCGAGGCGGACCTTTTGCGGGTAGGCCAGTTTGGTCATGTAGAAAGCGGGAATCTCCTGCAGTGCGGAGTCGTTGCCGTTTTCGGGAATCGCTGCCGCAATGCAGGCAATCGAGTTGGGCTTGCCCTTGGAGACATTGGTGGTGCCGTCGACTGGATCCAGAGCGATGTCGAAGACACTGTCGTGGTCACCCCATTTGCCGACCTTTTCGCCTTTAAACAATCCCGGCGCCTCATCCTTAATGCCTTCACCGATGACCACTTCACCGCGGATGTCCATCAAATCGAAGATGCCGCGAATGGCGTCGCAGGCCGCTTCGTCCGCCGATTCTTTGTCGCCGCGTCCAACCCAGCGCATGGCATTCAATGCCGCCGATTCTGTGGCGCGGAGAAACTCGAATTCGATGATACGTTCGGGGTCCGATGGCTGGCTGGTGGCGCTCATAGGTGAATAATCAACCAATCACTGCTGCCGGGGGCAACCGATATCGTAATCCGTTCGACAAAAAGAAGCGAAGCAAGGTATGGAGGATGACCGAGCTTGGGGATCTTTTCTGCCATCAGCCCAAGCCCGAACCATACTTTCGCCTCGATACGCAAACCGATGATTCCAGTCAGTATGACCTCCACCGAGCGCGCCCTGTTTCAAAGCCTTGTCCATGGGCCGTTGCTGGTCGGTGAGCTCCCGGAAGCGGTCACGTTTCCGTATCATCAGCTCGCCGTGCCGACGGGTCTCGAGGCCGACCGGCCGGGCTTGAACCTTAACCAGAAGCTCGGCCATCTCTACGAGAGTGCGCTGGCAGTGCTGCTCGAAGCCTCGCCGCGCTACGATTTGATTGCGCAGAATCTGCAACTGCAGAAAGACGCGCACACTACGGTCGGCGAGCTCGACTTTCTGCTTCGAGACCTAAGCGACGGTCGGCTGGTCCATCTCGAACTGGCCACCAAGTTCTACCTGGCAGTCAGAACCGAAGCGGGGTTGAAGCTGCCCGGGCCCGATGCCCGCGACAATTACTTTCGAAAAATCCAGCGACTGCGCGAGCATCAGCTGGTTCTCGCCGACAAACATCGCGATGTGCTTGCGGAAGCGTATCGCGATGAGCCGATCGTGGTGAGGCAGCTGATATACGGTTGTCTGTTCGAGCGCATTTCCATGCACGAGCCTGGTGGGCATGCTCCGGCCACGTCGGCCGAGCGCGACGGTGGAGTGTCGCCGCAAAGGCTTTTGGAATACCTCAATCCGGACTGCCGGCGCGGGCGTTGGCTATCGGTGGACCAGTGTCGCGATTATTTTTCTGCGGATACAGAACTGCGTGTCATCCCCAAAACCCTGTGGCCGGTGCCGCTGGATTTTCTCGACGGCATTCCGCTGGAGCGCTGGGCCCCGCCGGCACAGATCGATCGATGCGTGATGCTGCGTGTTAATGACGAGACGGCTCCGTATTTCGTCGCGCCGGCCGGCTACCCGGAGCATCGCGCCCACCGATGATCGGAGCGCAGGGCGATGGCGGCGTCGACTAGTCTGCTTCTGCCCAGGCGATGATCGCCGCCTCGAGGTCTTCGACCGATTCGGCGCGGGCGTGGACAGCCCCGACTTCACGGTCGGCACCCATCCCGCCCGGGGTGAAAAAAAGGCAGGTCAGGCCCGCCGTCCCGGCGGCGGTAATTCCGCGTGGCGAATCCTCGACCGCGAGGCAATCGTCTGCCGGCAGCCCGGTGCGTTCAAGACCTGCGAGGTAGCCGTCGGGGTGGGGCTTGCCGCGCGCGTAGTCTTCGTTGACCAGAACGAAATCGACGTGATCGACAATCCCCGAACGCGCATGGATGATCTCGAAGTGCTGGCGATGGCAGGAGGTTACGATGCCCATGCGCAGGTCGCCGCGTGCCCGCAGTCGGCCAAGCAGGGCTTCCATTCCCGGCATGGCGGTTGGTTCCGATCTCAGCAGCTCGCTGTAAAGGGCATCCCGTCGCGCATAGAGCGCGCTGAGCTCGTCGCCTTTCAAGCCTGAGAGTGGCAGCAGGCTTTCGCCGCGCATCAGGTTGATGGTTTCAAAATCCTGCCAGGTCACCTCGACCCCGAGAGCGGCGAGTTCCCGGCGATTGGCTTCGAAGAACCAGCGTTCGGTATCGACCAGCACGCCGTCGTTGTCCCACAGGATCGCTTTTTGTCGCTTCTTCATTGCGTCATCACAGAACCGGTTATTGATTTCATGACAACTTTTCTCTTCTCCGGCAGTTTTATCAGACCACATCATGAATTTTCGAATCTCCTTTGTCACGACCTCAGCGACCCTATGCCTTCTTGGCTCTTTGCTTTCGACCGGAATCGCTCAGCAGAAGGGGCCACCGAAAGGCGGCGGCAACCGGTTTGCGGATTTGGAGCAGCAGGCGATTGCCGAGGAGTTTGTCGGGGTCACCGCGAATGGCGAAGTTGATAAGGGATTGTTTGAAATCAAAGCGACCGGCGTGGCCACGACTGCGGTGAAAGACGCTGCGCTCGCATTTCTTGCCGGCCTGACTGAGGCGCAACGTGATAAAACCACTTTTGCCATCGATGACAACGAGTGGCGGCGCTGGGCGAATCAACACAGCCTGCCGCGCCAGGGCGTGTCTTTCGAGGAAATGACTGACGAGCAGCGTGATCTCGGCTTTGAACTGCTCAGTGCCGGACTCAGCACGCGCGGAGTCGGCACCGTTCAGGACATCATGAAGCTCAATCACACCATCGCCGAGTTGAGCGGCCGCGAGGGCGAATACGGCTACGGGCGCTGGGCGTATTTCGTCACGATTATGGGCGAGCCATCCGACACCGAACCGTGGGGCTTTCAGTTTGATGGCCACCATTGCGTCATCAACTATTTCATTCTCGGCGATCAGGTGGTCATGACGCCGCTGTTTCTCGGCTCGGAACCGGTGCGGGCGACATCGGGAAAATACGCGGGAACTGTGGTCCTGCAGGACGAGCAGGATCAGGCGCTCAAGTTGGCCAACAGCCTGACCGATGCCCAGAAGGCCAAAGCCGTGTTGAAGAGCGGCAAAGACGGCACCAATTCCAACACCGAAGCCTTTCACGACAATGTCGTGATCCCCTATGAAGGGCTGGTCGTTTCGGAAATGGATGACGCGCAGAAAAAAGCTTTTCTCGAACTCACCGCGTTATGGATTGGCAATTTGAAAGAAGGCCACGCCAAAGTAAAAATGGCGGAGGTCGAAAAGCATCTCGACCAGACCCGCTTTGCCTGGATCGGCGCCATGGACAACGACTCGGTTTTTTATTACCGCATCCACAGCCCGGTGGTGCTCATTGAATTTGATCACCAGCGTCCGATCGCTCTGGGACGCAGCAACATTGCCACCAAGGACCACATTCATGCCACGGTGCGCACGCCGAACGGCAACGACTACGGCAAGGATTTGCTGAAGCAGCACCTGGCAACGCATCGCCACTGACGGGCGGATCTCGCGGAGCGGGCGCCTAGCCCTTCGACGCGGGCAGAATCAATATATCGACGCGCCGGTTGCGGGCCTTGCCCTCGTCGGTGCCGTTGTCTGCGACCGGATGACCTTCTCCGTAGCCGACCACTTTTGCCTCGTTGGCGGCGGCGTCGGCCGACTTCGATTTGAGATAGTCCCACACGGATTGGGCGCGCTCGACCGATAGCGTTTGATTGCTTGCCGTGCTGCCGTCGCTGTCGGTGTGACCTTCGACCACGATGCGCAGGCCGGTATCGAGGGTGGAGATTTTTTCAGCAATCTTGTCGAGCTCTGCCCGGGCCGGATCTTTGAGTTCGGATTTGGCGACATCGAACAGCACTTCGCTGCTCAAAGACATACGTAAGCCGGAGCCAACTGCGGCGACGGCGTCGATGTCCGCGCCCGGAGTGTTGCCGCTGCAATCGGTGCTCGCGTTGGTGATTTTTACGTAGCTGAACAACGAGTCGGTTTCAACGTAGGGTTCGATATCGATCTCTGATCGTGCGCCTTCGATGCTGCCGACGGGAATCCAGTTTTTGCCGTCATTTGAAACGGCGACTTCGGCCGCCTCTACGTCCGGCCCCACTTCAAAGATATAAAGGTCGGTGCCTTCGACGTTGGTCAGGACATTGTCGGTGAATTGCAGCACCACCGAACCATTGCATCCCAGGGAAATGAATCCGGGGGCAGACGGTGTCGAATAGTCCGGAACCCCCAGCGCTTGAGCGGGATCCCGATGAACCTCTTTTCTGGCCGTCTTTGAGCCGGGTGTGTAGCTGACCGCAACGTCGGCGAAAGAGAGTTCGCCCTGCGGCAGAAAAACGTCGACGCCCTTGTTGTCTTTAAAAGACTTGCCGGCTTCGGCATGCAGAGGAGAACCGGCAATCAAACAAGTGGTCAGTGAAATGGTGAGCGTGATAAGGGAAATGGCGAGTCGTTGGAACATGGTGAGCAAGGTTTCAGATGACGTGAATGAAGGGGAATTTCGATCGCATCAAATTTTTCCCAGTTCAACAAGAATGCATTTTTGAATCACTGTGCCGATTTCGTTCGGGGCGGATAGCAGGCTTTTCTGACATCTGTTTGTCACGTTTTGCCAAGCTCCTGGTCAGCTTGACGAGCTAAGCCGTGGCTGTCGCTGAGTTGGCATGGGAACGGCTTTTTTAAAGGCCTGTTATGAAATTTCACGTACAAAGCTCGCTCTTCTATCAGGTCTCGGGACCGTCGACACTGCTCTGTTCGCTCAGCTGTTCAGAGACGGGTGGACAGAAAATTATAGAAGAATCACTGCACACCAGCAGGCCTGCGCATTGCGAAGAAATCGCTGTAGGCTTAACGCACAATCGTTTCAACTCCATCGAAGTAGAGGGCGCTGGAGATTTCACGGTGGGCTACGAAGCGAAAGTGACTACCGGAGTGCAACTGGTTGACGATAAGGGTATTGTTGGTGATCAGGTTGGGCGTCTGGATGCGCACACCCTGCCGTTTCTGTTTCCCAGCCGCTACGCGCCATCAGATCTGATGAGGGAACAGGCCAACGATTTGTTCGGTGGCATTTCGGGAAAATACCAGCAGGCGGTAGCTATCGAAGAATGGCTTTCGTCGCATGTCGATTACGTCGTGGGAGCTTCCGATGAGAGCTCGTCGGCGTTAGACACCTTCGAATCGAAGTCGGGTGTCTGTCGGGATTTTGCACACCTTGGCATTGCGTTTTGCAGGGCTCTGACCATTCCAGCCCGCTACGTCACGGTGTATGCCTACCAACTGGAGCCACAGGATTTTCACGCGGTCTTCGAGGTTTACATCGGAGGGGCCTGGTATGTCATCGATGGCACCCGAAAGGCTCCGCTCAACGGCATGATCCGCATCGGCACCGGCAGGGATGCCGGCGATGCGGCTGTTGCCACTCTGTTTGGTGCGATTCAGGGAGCCGGCATCGCTGTCGATACAAGGGTAGCTGAGGAGGAAACGGAAAACTTCGAAGCGATGACCAGAGAGGCGTTGCTCGATCAGGGACAAGCCTTGTTACTCGGATAAACATCCCGGCAACCTCGCCATGGAAATCGTTAACAGCGCGGCCGAACAGTCGGTCCGCCTTCACTTCAGCCATCAGACGGAGTATCGCTATTCCGGACCGGTGACGTTCAGCCCTCATCGCCTGGTACTGCGACCGAGGGAAAATCATTTCGAACGAATTGAATTGATGGAGCTGACCACCAATCTGCCGTCGACGATTCACTGGTATCAGGATATTTACGGAAATATCATTGCCAGAGCTGAGTTCTCTGAGATGGCCGACACGCTGACGATTCGAAGCGAGTTCACGATATCCAAACGCCGCGAGCCGGCGTGGGCGGAGGACGACGAGGCCTTGCTCGGTGAGGAATATCCCGCCTATTATCCGGGCATCGAGGAATCGGCGACCTACCTCTATCGCCGCTCCGTGTACCCGGCGCAGGTCGAGCAGATCAGATCGTGGATCAGGTCGCTCGACATTCTGCCGTCAGGCGGAGAGCGGGCACCGATTTTTCAGGGGCTGGCGCAGCTCATCCATGAACAGATCGGTTATTTGAGACGCGAAGAGTCGGGCGTCCGGTCGCCTTCAAAAACGCTCGAACTGGGCACAGGCTCCTGTCGGGATACTGCCGTCCTGATGATGGAAGCCGGCCGCTGCATCGGCTACGCAACGCGATTTGTCAGCGGTTATCTCGAGAGCAGCGCATCGAAAGTCGGACGCGGATCGACCCACGCCTGGACGGAAGTTTATCTGCCTGACCGCGGGTGGGTGGGGTTCGATCCCTCGATCGGCAAACCGGTTGGCGAGGGCCACGTGGCAGTGGCCGTGAGTTACCATCCGCGGGGCGTTATGCCGGTGAGCGGACGCTTCGAAGGTCACGGCAACTCAGCTCGCGGCATGACAGTGGACATTCACTCGACTCGACTGTAGGCGGGTTTTCGTCATTCGGAGGCAGGCAGGCAGTCGCTGCACGCAATCCCGTGACTGGCAGGCACTTGCATTTTTAGGCAGATTGTCTGCTCTTTGATCACGTTTTGTCACAATTCGAATCCGTCGCTGCGGGCGCTGGCTGCCGTTGTTCTGTTCGCGGTGTTGGTGAATGCAGCGATGTCACCGCTGGCAGGTGCCGACGTCGTCGCTGCGGTGAGCATCGCGGGCGGAGACGAACGCTTGAGGGGTAGTCAGAACGCTGGCGTCGGCCGGGTCGCCGGGTCGTCACCGGTTGACGATAGTCTTCCCGTGCCGGTCACCGGCGATGATTTTGCTGAACTGCGCGAACATTCGCCTTTCTTACGGACTTTAAATATCTCCCGGTCACTGATTCTCACCGGCGTCGCCCGAATCGAAGAGGACACCATTGCCACCCTCTATGATTTCGAAACCCGCCAGTCTTATGTCGTGTCCCGGGAAGCCAGTCCCGAGGGCTGGCAGTTGGTCGAAGTAAACGGCGATTCGTCCGACCTTGAGACGCTGACTGCGCGGATTAAAATCGCCGGTGCCGAAGTGATTTCGATCCGCTATGACGAAGCGCCGACGACGACCGCGGGCAGCAGCAGCGTGCAAGTGTCGACCCGGATTGGTGACGGTAGTCGCGGCGGTGGCACGGGGCCTCACGGCGGTCCCGATCCGCGCATACTGACGCCGGACCAGCTCGCTGATGCCCGCAACGCGGCACGCAATGTCCGCGAAGGCTTTCAGGCGGACGGTTACGGCGACAGGGAAACCATTCCCCGCGAGGTCGTCGAAAAGGCATCCCGCCTGTCCGTCGAGCAGCGGGAAAATATCAACGTGAAGATGTTCGAACACCGCAACCGCGGATTGGGTATGTCGGAGCGAAAGAAAATCTACAACGGCCTGCTGGATCGGGCGGCGAAGGGCCGGTAATGCGCAAGCGGGTATAGGGGGGGAGCTGCTTTGAAGCATTGCGTTGCGACGGTCCAGTAGCGAGTGGTATGGCGGGCCATCAGGGGATGTGTCGCCTGACATAGCCATCGCCTGACATAGCCATAAATGCACCGCCCGTTTACGCGGTGAATTGTGCTGTTGCGGTGGCGGTAGGGGAGGGAAGTCGGATTGTGCCATGTGGACAACACCGGCGTCATTCGACAGAGAGTCTCCAGTCTATTGAGTGGCTTACCCGCGCGCTCGCCTGCCCTGTTGCCGGAATCAACGGTCCAGCGCTGTCCCGCTCGCACGCAGCACAGTCGTGGTTTCAACGATCAACGGCGCCGCCGCTCAGAGAAGAGGGCGGAGCCGTCGAGGCTGTAGACAGTGGCAGACTGTTAGTGGCGGCGGTCGGAATGGTTGCCGATCAACGCTCCGCCGGCAGCACCGGCAGCGCCTCCGATCAGGGCACCTTTCTTGCCGTGGGTTGCGCCTCCAATGGCCGCCCCGCCGAGTCCTCCGATCAGTGCGCCGGTCTGAGTGTCGTTCTGACAGGAGGTCATCGACATGGGCATCGCCAGGGCAAAGCACATGGCGATCAGTCCGTAGGAGCGAAATCGTCTGCTGCACGAAGGGGTGTCGTTTTCGATGAGATGAGATGGTTTTGTTTTCATGGGATTAGCGTGGTTGAATTTGCACCTCACTGATTTGCACGAGCTGTGCCAGTCATCGTGGCAACGTCTATTGCGGCGCCCCGCGCCTTATTTTATCGGCGTCGCAGGACCGGCATCAACCTTTTGCCGGCGCGAGCTAAGGTGGCAGAATCGTGCGCACGGCAATGGCGCAGCGCCCGAAGCCGTGCGATTTGCCTGCTTCGTAACGACGGCGGGGTGGGCGGATTTTCGCGAGCACGGCTCAACCATGCGCAATGTGGCGACCTCACAAGGTATGCGCCGGGACGAGGGCTATAGAATAGAAAGCAGGTTAGCTAATTTGTATGATAGCCAGTTTCTACGGGGCGTAATTGAATTGATTCAGACACCAGTTTTACCCGTCCTTTTAAACTGAAACCTGTACGCAGAAACGACCACTATTTTTATTGCGTCGTCTGCTCCGCTGCCTTAAGACACCGGCCAACCACGACTAACGATGCTTACTCGCTACACCATATCCGCTATTACTATAACCGCAGCGCTTCTGCTTGTCTCGTCATGCGCAGTATCCGAGGACAAAGCCGGATTGGGGGGCGCAGTCGTGGGAGCGGGACTGGGCGCTTGGGGCGGCTCTGAATTGGGGAAGCGGTCAGGTCAGCGTCTTGAGGGTGGGATCGTAGGTGGAGTGATGGGTGCAGCGTTGGGCGACATGGTTGGCAGGAAGACGACACCGCTCCAGGGCATGAAGAAAACTGAGCTGTAAGTGGCTGTAAATTAGATACCGATGAGAACGATGATTTTGTTTCGCAAAATGTTTCGGCCCTTGATGGCGCTTCTTCTGATTGCATGTCTCGCCACCAATTGTGTTGGCAGCAGGCAGGATCAATTTGGATACGCAGCAATGACTGGCAACGTGGCAATGGCTCGGCAGAATATTGCTCCCGGTTACGTGAACATGAAAATCACTGAGTCGAATGGCCAAAAGTCTGTGCCGATCCAGTATTCGATTATTCAACGCAACAAACCGATGGCGTCATTTCTGGTTCAGAATGGCTGTCAACGGACTATTAACAGTCAGAATCTGGTCTATTATTCTGCAGCCAACGGTTACGACGATATGGCGAACTACTTTGTCGACCTCGGCATTGCATCGCGGAGCGAAATTTCAAGGGCTCACCGAGATCGTGCGGCTGCGCAAAGGCGGTCTGAACAAGGCGCTCTGATAGCTTTAGGGCTACTGGCGGCTCTAATTGGAAGCGGTGGAGGGTCATCGAGCCACAGCGATCGCTGTGATATTTGTGGCACTGATTTGAACGGCTACTCGACCGGACAGGGGCTATGCCAGGTTTGCATGGGTGGGATGCTTTACTCTCACTAGGTAGGGCAGCGGTTTTGCGGTTCAAGGGGGGATGCTGCCGCCCGGTTAGGACTTTCCGGAGGCTTATCCCGAATAGTAGCGCTTGCTTCGTTCGATGGAGGGGGCTCCTGGATGTTTTTTTGCAGCGGTAGATTCCGTAGCAGTTAACGCGGCCTGCGCAGCCTCAGCTCACCGTTGGAAAGCTAGCCGTGTGCCGTCGTCGCAGACCCATTGCCACTCATCTTTATCCGATGTGCGGATGAGTAAAACGCCGGCGGGCTTTCCCTCGACAGTGATCTTTCCTTCGGCATCAACGGGCTGCTTGATGCGCAGTCCGAAGATGCCATGCATGACAAATTCAAACGATTGCCCGGCGAACGACACCGTGGTTCTTTTGCCCTTCACGCGGGCTTCGAAAACGTCGTCGGACTGAAATTCAATGACCGCCTGCTTTTCCCCGGAGAACTCCGCGTGATCATTGCCGTGCTGGTCGAATTGGAACAGTCTCACGCTTTGCACAACATCGGCGCTGTCTTTCCTGATCGCAATGATCCGGAACACGGGCGCGCCTTCGTTGATGGCGGTTCGTATCAGCAGCAGCGAGTGAAAGCCTTCGTCCGGATGGTGGAACCGCTGTTGCACGCGTTCGGGAATAAGCTCGGCATGGTCGCGTAGACCGGCGGGCAGTTCGCCGGCGATGACACAGGATGTCGAAAAAACTAACAGGCATAGAATCCACTGTCCCCATCGGCGAAGCGACGCGACTCTCAGGTTTGGCATCGGACCGCGCGGGTAGTTTACTGAATGCATCTTCGGATTTCGGGGCTGGGAGAAAATAGGGGGTAGGTGGACAATATCAAAATTCATTCGGGAGGCCTGTGCCTGCCGCGATTGCTTTCTCACGATGCGTCTCATGGGCTCGAACCAACCTTCGAACTTACTGACAGGCATTAATCGCGCTGTGCGGCGCAAGCCTTGCAACGTGCCAGCCCAATGCTGCTCAGGGTTTGCTGACAGCAAAGCCGGAGCTGTGCCGGTGAGCGCATTCCCGGATTTAAGCGATGTCCGCCAGTCAAACGCCGGCAATGACGACGCGCCGTGTCACAAATATTTCACCGTGTCACTAATGTAACCTGCCCGGCCTGACGAGCAGGGG
>CBDULB010000051.1:0-38680 GCA_965367965.1 uncultured bacterium
CGAAAAAGATTTCGTCCGCAGGCTCGGACGGCAGCGGGGCACGTGGCTGCGGGGCCTTTCGCTGGCAGTGCTGTTCAGCTTGCTGGGAGCACTTTTGGCGGCCGTGGTGATCTACGGCTTGGCCGATTATTTTCTGGCCCTCGACAATCGCAGCCGGATGATCATCGGGGTGTTGATCGCGGGGGCGGCGTTGGCCTGGTTGGTGATTTCCCTGACACGTATTTTGTCATTGGATCGGGCAGCCGCTGCGCGCCGCGCGGACGAATTGCTCGGTGACCGGCGGCAGTCGGTTTTGTCAGCGTGGGAGCTGAGTGAATCCGGTGAATTGCAAAATGCTCCGCAGGACAAGCGTTACCTGATCGAGGCGAGTGTCGGCGAAGCGAATGATGCCTTGGCTTCGCTACCCTGGACGAAAGTGGCACCGTTGAAGAAAGTCGGAACGCAGTTCGGCAAGCTGGCGTTGCTGGCAGTGGTGCTGGGTCTGTTTGTCGCCGCCGTGTGGGCGGTGGCGGCGGTGATCGCGCCGAGAATATTTCAGCCGTGGCGGGATTTGCCACCGTACAGTCCGTACCGGTTTGCCATCACCCCCGGGCAACCGGAAGTGCTCTACGGTGAAAACACCGGGATAACCGTCGAGATCAGTGGCGCTCCGATTGAGGGACCGGTGTGGTTCATGACGCGCGACCAGCGGGGCGAGGTGTTTCGAAGTTTGTGTTTTCAAGAGGGGCCGGGAAAATTTTCGCAGAATCTCGAGAAGGTGACTCAGCCGGTTGAGGTGGCATTTGGCATCGGCAAGGCGCGCAGCGAGTGGCGTCCTGTGGAGCTGTTGCTGCAGCCGAAAGTCGCCCTGGCCCGGGCGACGCTGACGCCACCGGAATACTCGAAGCTTCCGGAAAGCGAATTTCTGGTCGGAGCCGAGCCGTTCGAAGGTCTGAAGCGATCGAAGGTGCGGCTTGATGTGGTCAGCAATCGCCCCTTGCAGGGTGGCACGTTGACGATTCGCGATGCCCGGAATGCGGACCGTGAGCAAGTCATCGCAGGCGAATCGACGGCAGTGGATACGGTCAGTTTTGAGTGGCAGGTGGAAAATGAAGCGTACCTCGAAGTGTCGATTAGCGATGTGCGCGGTGCGGTCATCGATGAGCCGTATCGGATTTATCAGCGCTTGCGGCCTGATCATCCGCCGCAATTGACGGTCGAGGAACCGCCGGTGTTCATGCTGGCGACGCCCGGCGTAAAAGTGCCGGTGCGCGGTTCAGCGGTCGACGATCTGGGACTGGACCGGGTCGAACTGGTGCGCACCGTGGTCGGTTACCGGGATCGCATGCGCCGGGTCGACCCGGGCACGGTTCCGCTGCACCAGGAGGTAGGTGAAGTGCTCGATCTGGAAGAGCTGGGAGTCGCTGCCGGAGATGAACTCGAACTCTATCTCGAAGCCGGTGACACCAATCCAAGCTTGATGGGAATCGCTGCATCGAGTGTGGCGAGGATTCGTGTCATCTCTGAAAAGGACTATGCGGCGATGTTGCGCAACAAAGTAACGGTGCGGGAATTCAGCGAGCGCTATCGAATTGTCGACGAACAACTGCGCCATTTGCAGGAGGTGCTGGAGGCTCTGAAAGGGGCGCCGACGGATGCCGCAAAGCTCGCCGAAGCGCGTCAGGCGGCGGCGCAGGCAGCGGAACTTTTCCGCCGCCTTGCCGGCGACTTCGCCGCCTACGATTTTGAGCAGGGGCTTATTGATCAGGCCAAAGTTATGCAAGACCTGGTCGAAGCGATTGCCGAACAGTTGAAGAAGGGAAGCCCGTCACCGGAGGCTCTTGCACAAATGCTCGAGCAGCTCGGCGTGTCGAAACAGGAGGTGGCGCAGCAACGTCAACAGGCGGAGGACATCGCGGCGATGGCCAAGCTGATGCAGGCAGCGGCGAAATTCTCGACCATCGTGCGCGAGCAGGGTGCTCACGAACGCCGGCTGCAGCTGTTTCAGGAGGGGGCGACTCAGCGCCCTGATGCGGCGCGTTTGAAAGCGCACGGCCAGTCCCAGGAGAAAATTCATCAGCAGCTGAATGCCTTCGAAGTTCAGATCAGTGAAGCGGCGGAGGGGCTGCCGGAAAATGCCGCAGAGATGAAGCAATCTGCGCTGGCATTTCTCAAAGCTTTGCGCAAAACGCGTGCCGGGGAGGACATGCAGCGCAGCGTCAGTGAAGCCGGCACCGGTAACGGCGCGTCGTCGCATCAGTTTGCCCGCCTGGCGAGAGACAAGCTCGACGCCCTGCTCGACGGCAGTGCCGGTGAGCTCGGCGAGGAAGGACAGAATTTCGCAGGCATGTGCCGCGGGCGCGGCGAGTTTCCGGGCCAGGGAGATTTGCAGTCAACGCTCGAGCAAATGCTTGGAGCGATCGGCATGCGCGGCGGCAACGACGGCTTTGGCGGCTCGGGATTTTCGCCCGGCGGCAGGGGCATGGGCGGTGGCGGTTCGGTGGGCGGCGATTCCAACGACGGCTATGCGACTTCCGGATACAGCCAGCTGGACGTTCCCATGATGGGGCCGGAGCGCATGCATTTACAATCACCTCAGGACGGCGGTCAGGCAGGGACCGGTGATGGCGATGGCAGGGGACGGGGAGCGGATCGCGCGGGCGAAATTTCCGAGCGCGATCGGCTGCAGGCGCAGGCGGATGCCATGGCCCGGGCGCGGGTCGAGCAAATGGAGCGGCTGCCGGAGAAATACCGCAGTGCCGTGAAGACTTATTTTTCAGCGTTTGAAAACGCGAGCGACTGACTGGAATTGAAAACCCGACCCCGACGATGATGAAAACAAGCAATTGGTTAATAACTGCGGTGGTGGGCCTGGGCGTGCTGTTGCTCGGTCTACCATCGCTGACCTCCAAGGACGGCGTCATTCAGTGCGCAAATTTGATCTACGCCGGCACCAAAACTTCAAAGTGTTTCAGCGATCAATTTCTCAGCGAAATGCAACAACGCACGGCGATCCCCACGGAGCGGCGGTTTAAAACGGTGAAGCTGTCGTCGGATGAGTTGTTCGATTTTCCCTTCATCATTATGACCGGCGAGTCGTCATTTTTTCTGACCTCCGCTGAGCGCGACAACCTCAAACTGTATCTGGAAAGTGGTGGTTTTCTGTTGGCATCGGCGGGTTGCTCGAACAAAGACTGGGATCAGTCATTCCGGCTCGAAATGAAGAAAATTTTTGGCGACGAGGCGCTGGCGGAAATTACCGATGATCACCCGATGTTTCGCACGGTCTACACGATCGAGAAACTGGACCTGAGTAAAAGCAGTGGTTACGCAACGCTCGAGGGCGTCGAAGTGAACGACAAGATGGTGGTCGTCTACAGCGAGGAGGGCCTCAACGATACCTCGAACAGTGCCGGTTGTTGTTGTTGCGGCGGCAACGAAATCAAGAACTCGCTGGAGATGAACGCCAACATCCTGGCGTATGCGTTGCTCTATTAAAACTGCTGTAACCAGGACTCTTGACTGAACAAAGATTATCGTGAGATTTCCCCCGGCAAAGCTATCGGACCTGCCGCGTTTCCGGTTGGCGATGGTTGCGATCATTTTCGTGATCGTCTGCCACCTCATGCTGCCGGGCGACGTTTCAGTCGCGGCTCCGGGCGATGTGCCTGCGCCCGGCGATTCTCTGGTGGCGCCGGGCATCGGTGCCGGAGACCCGGCGATTCTTGATGAACGCCTGAGCTGGTCGACACAGCTGGACGGTTCACTGGGCAAGGCCGCCGACGAGTACCGACCGCTGGTGATTTTCTTTCATGCCGACTGGTGCCCGTGGTGCCGGCGCACGCACAGTGAAGTGTTCACTGACCCGGCGGTGCGCACGCAGTTGGAGCATTTTGTGCGAGTTCAAATTGATATCGATCGCAACCCTGAGATCGCTCGAAAGTATGGGGTACAGGGAGTGCCGGCATTGCGGGTGCTGTCGTCGAATGGCACCATTCGCAACGGTGCGGACCAGTTTGTGACCGCGCCGCAGTTGGTGACCTTGCTGCGCGGAGCGATCAACTCGGAATTGCTCAAGCTGCAGGATCAACCCTTCCTGGACTTGCTCGACGAACTTGATTCCGGTGAGATCGCCGCAGAAAGCTGGCCGCAGGTGATGCTGTCGATGGGCGACCCGGTAAAGCGTGGCGACATTCGCGAGCGCTTGCTCAAGCTTCAGCCATTTCCGAGGAAGCGGCTGGTATCGATGTTGGAAAATGAGCGCTTGCCGGTCCGGCTCGGCGCGCTTGAGGTGCTTGAGGAATTGACCGGAGATCCCTTTGGCTACGATCCATGGCGGCCAAAGACGGCAGACGACAGTCTCGAGCGCTGGCGATCGTGGGCCGGCGACGAGTCGGGCGAGGCGAAGATCGAATCGATCTTCGCGACCATGACCGCGCAGGAAATCTCCGGCTACCTCCGCGACCTGATCGGTGAGAATCGTGACCGGGCGACTCGCGCCGCAAAGATGATCGGCCACGGCGGTGACAATACGGTGCAGGCTCTGCGCGCCTTTCTCGCGGACAACGAGGAGTTGCCGGCGTCGGCGCAGCGCCGCGTATACGAGATCCTGTATTCGCTGCAACTGCCGACGGTGGCGGGCCAGTCGAGCGAGGCTTTTGCGCATCGCCTGGTGTTTGGCAATCTCGATGCACGGCTGACTTCACTCAAGCAGTTGCAGAAGATTGGCGCCGATGCGGTGCCGGTGTTCGAGGATTTTCTCAAAGACCCGGAACCTTTGGTGCGCGAGTCGGCGGTGGAAGGGCTGTTGGCGGTGAGCGGTATCAAGGCGGTGCCGACCTTGAGTGCCTATCTGGAAACGGAAAAGGACGGTGACCTCGTGCACGCGGTGCTGCGAGGTTTTTCCAAGCATCACAACAAGGCGACCGAAGAGATCTTGCGTGGCTATCTGGAAAATGATGACGAAGACCTTGTGTTGGCGGCACTGAGCAGCTTGCAGAAGCCGGACAATCTCTCCGCGGCGGCTCGCAAGGCGATTGGAAAATGCCTCGCCGATTCGCGTTGGCGCGTGCGTGCCGGTGCGTTGGAAACGGTGACCAAAAAGCCGGACGCGAGCTACTCGGAGGCGGTGCTGAACTTGGTCGATGATGAAGATGATTTCGTTCGCTACGCGGCGATTCAAGCCCTGGCGTCGCTCAAGGATCCAAAGACGATCGCAAGGCTTGAGCCGCTGTTTCTCGAAGAAGATGAACTCAAGGGGCCGATCGTGGGAGCCTACCTGCGGATGGACGCCCCATTTCCCGAATCGTTCCGGGCGGCCTTGGATGCGGCGGCACCGGATACGGTGTTGAGCGTACTGGCGGCGATGAAGAATGGCAGCGGCGACGAACTTGATCTGATCTCCGATTTTGCCGGGCACAACAATCCCGATATCGCGCTGACGGCGCTGCGGGTGTTGGCATCGAATGGCATGGAGAGTGCGGGCATTCAGCAGGTGGTCACCGAATCGCTGTCGAGTTCAGATCCGGCCCGGGCCCTGGCGGTGGTGCAGAACATCGCGATTGATGGCGAACTGCTGGAAGCGTGGCGGAAGCAGTCGGGACGGAACATTGATCGGGATTCGCCGGCGGAGCGGAAAATCGCATCGATCTATGCGGCGTTCCTCGGTGCTGATGGATCCCGTGACCCGCTGCACAGCCTCGATGATCTGCTCGGGCGAGTGGAGAAGTTGTTTCATCGCTCCAGGGATCAACCCCTGACGCGATTTCACTCGGCCTTGATTTTGTTGCGCGCCGGCAATCCGGTAGCGCTGCCATTTCTTGAAGCAGACCTCGGAACGTTCACGGTCGAACAGCGCAAGACGATCGCATTGGCAGCGGGGTATTCAAAGTCTCCGGACGTGCAGTCTTTGCTCAAAGCCCTGCTTCGCGACAGTAGTCCCGAGGTTCGTGCTGAGGCGGTTGAGGCGGCGCTCGAGCGGACGATGCCGGTGGAGTTTTTCGATATGGTGTTGGAGGAAATCCTACGCCCGAAAGCACAGTTGAAGCCCTGGGACATCCGCATTTACGACTTTAAAAATGCCGTCGAACGGGCGGGCGGAGCCACGATTGCCCGCGAGCGTGCGCGCGAAATGATCGGCTGGGTGACGGAGGATGTCAGGACCTTCGGACTGATCGCCGCTCGTTATGCCTGGGACAAGTCGATGATCGATGGCATCGAGCCTTTTCTGGCTGTCGACAAGGTCTGGCAGCGACGGGCGGCGTGGTATGCGCTTGGCCAGAATGACCGGACGGCCTTCGCCGCTCGAGTCGACCGGCTGAGTTCCGATCCGTCGCCGAAAGTGCGCAGCGTCCTGCCGCAGGTGGTGGGGTCCGCGGGTCGCAACTGGGTGGTTTATTTCAATGGCGAGCAGTCGGCGACAGCCTACGAAGGATCTCAGCGACGCAGTGCATCGGCTCCGGACTGGGCGGTTGAGGCGCTGCAGAAACTGGTCAAAGACGAGGATCCGGGAGTGCGGTTTGAATCGATGTTCGCCCTGCTCAGCGTCGGCGAGATGATCGATCCGGTGGAGTTCGGTTCGACCATCGACGCCTTTGCCGACAGCGACGGCATCGGCGAGCGGGTCGGCGATTTTATCGAGAACAACTACCAGGGGCTGACGGCCGAGCACGCCTTCCTGCTCGATTATGTCGGAGTTGGCGATATCAGCTCGTATCAGATGGAGGAAATCCAGAGCGCGTTGAAGCGGTCGACAGCGAGTTCCGTGGTAAATGAAAAGACGGGTAATGAAACGATTCCCGCGTTCGTCAGTCGGGCAACTCGGCCCAACGGTGTCGGTGCGCCGGTGGAGGGTTCGCCCGGCGCGACAAGGGATGACGCTCGAAGCGGTGCAGCCGACCGGCCGCCGGAGCCGGTGCAGGTCTATTTTTTTACCACGCCCGGCTGCGGAGAGTGTGCGCACGCGCGGGACATGCTCAGCCGGGTGCAGCGCGAATATCCACGTTTGCAGATTCTCGAACGCAACATTCGCAAGGCCGATTCGGCGCAGTTGAATGAAGCGCTGTCGGAGCAGTTCGCCGTGCCGGAATTGCAACGCCTGGTGACACCGGCGGTATTTTCCCAGGCCGGTTACCTGATCAAAGACGACATCCAGCCGGCCACGCTCGGCGAGATGCTGACGCGCGCTTCCAATCTCCCGGCAAACGATGCCTGGTACCGGGTGGCGGCTGACACGCAGACACTGGCGGCGGCGGAGCAGGCGATCGAGACCCGCTTCGGTAACATTCAACTGGGGGTAATTCTCGGAGCGGGTCTGTTGGACGGTCTCAATCCCTGCGCCTTTGCGACCATTATTCTGTTTCTCTCCTATCTGCAGATCGCCCGGCGCGGCGTTGGCGCTATGCTCGCCGTCGGGATATTCTTCATCCTCGGCGTATTCAGCACCTACTTTGTGCTCGGCCTGGGACTGGCGGAAGTGATCGAAAAGATCGCCGTGCTGGAGTCGCTGGGGCGCGTGTTGAGTTATGCGTTGGCGGCGTTCGTGCTGGTGATTTTTGTGCTCAACGTGCGCGACGGGGTTCTGTGTCTGCAGGGACGATTGAAGGAGACCACTCTGCAACTCCCGAAAATGATCAAGCAACGGGTTCGCGATGTGGTGCGAACCGGGGCGCGACATCCGAAGTTTGTCATCGCCGCGTTCGGGAGCGGTGTCATCATTTCGGTGCTCGAACTTGCCTGCACCGGTCAGGTTTACGCGCCGACCATTTACTACATGGTGCAGAGCGGCAGTGGCACCGCCGTGATGTGGCTGCTGATTTACAATCTCGCATTCATCGCGCCGCTGGTGCTGATCTTTGCGATGACGTTTTTCGGTCTGCGCAGCGATGCCTTGATTCGCTTTCAGGCGGAGAAAACGGCGACTGTGAAATTCCTCACCGCGGCGCTGTTCCTGGTGCTGTTTGTCGTGCTGGTGGCTACGGCTTGATCGGGCGATTTGCCCCGCGCTACCCACTCTCCGGCAAAATCGTCGGCATGACGATGCCATCGATGGGTTGAGCGTCACCGCGAACCTGACTGACCCGCCGTTCGCAGTTTTTCGCTCCGGGCGGATACCTGCGGCTGACCAGATCGAGATCGGGTTGATCGAAGAGCTTCAAGGTGCCATGCATTCAGTAAATTCATTCAAGGTGCCAGGCTCCTTGAATAATTTACTTGCAATATTGTTGATGAGCATGAACTGTCCATCATGCGTAAGCCTCGCAAGTTTATCGTCGGCAATTCTGATGGCCGCGGTAAGTATTTTCATGTGGTTTCGCGGACTGCGGGGCAGGAGATTCTCTTTGATGCTGCGGAGAAAGAGACGTTCACGAAGATCCTGTTCAAACAGGTGAAATTCAGTGGAGTGCGGCTTTTGGCCTGGTGCTTTATGGGCAATCATTTTCACCTCTTGCTTGAGGTTCCTGATAAGGAGGTGGCCTTGGCGGATTTCACTGAGGAGGATTTGATCGATCGGCTCGCGGTCTTTCGGGATGAGCATTCGACGCGACTTTTACTGGGTGAGGTTGCGATGTTTCGGAGCAATGGCCACGCGGCCGGCGTCACCGCCATTGCCGAACGGGTTCGCGCGCGTCTGTTCGATCTTTCGGTATTTATGAAAGAGTTGAAGCAGAAATTTTCGATTGCCTACAACCACCAACACCATCGCAAGGGCACGCTGTGGGAGGGGCGCTTCAAATGCATGTTGGTGGGTGAAGGTGAGGGCTTGCGGGCGGTGGCGGCCTATATCGATCTGAATCCGATTCGTGCGGGTCTGGTGAAAAGGCCTGAGCAGTATCGATGGTGCAGTTATGCTGCGGCGGTGAGCGGGATGCGCCTGGCCCGGCGCGGTCTGACGACGGCGATTGAAGGCAATGGCAGCGTTGCAGGCAGGACGACTTCGACCTGGGCAAAAGCCTCGAGCTTCTACCGGGAACTGCTCTATGGAAAAGGTCAGGCGGTGGCGGGTGGAGTCACCAAAGACGGTTATGAGAAAAGCAAAGGTGGCTTCACGCAGGCCGAGATCGAGGCGGTGTGGGCAGGGGGCGGAAAGCTGACCTTGGCACAGGTCCTGCGTTGCCGGGTGCGCTACTTCACGGATGGTGCCGTGTTGGGCAGTAAGCAGTTTGTCGACGATTTTTTCGATGAGCGTCGCGAGTTTTTTGGAGAGAAGCGCGAAACGGGAGCGCGAGCGATGAAGGGAGCAAACTGGGGAACGCTGAGAGTGCTGCGCGCCTTGCGCACCGAGGCGGTTGTGCTGAGCGCCCGGGAGTAGCCGTAGTGGCTGTCACTTGGTCGCTGAAGGCATAGGGCGGCCGGCTACGACTGTTGCATTCAACCGTCCTTCAAACCCACCGGGGAACGGGAATCGGGTCAGGTGATCTATTTGCGATCGGCACAGACAATCACCGTGGGAACCAGGTAGGACTACTACCAATCCTATCGTGCGTCTGCAGCCGTCGCCGCCCCGCGCTACCCACTCTCCGGCAAGAAGGTCGGCATGACGATGCCGTCGATGGGTTGAGCGTCACCGCGCACCTGGCTGAAATGCAGTTCACAGTTTTTCGCTCCGAGCGCGTACAGGCGGCTGACCAGATCGGGTTGATCGACCGGCACTAGGAACACCGGGCTGTTACCGCGTTGCCGGTTGAGGTGGGCGACGATCAGGGCCGCGGCCTGCTCGGCAGTGCGGGCGACGCCCGGACCGAGCATGTTGCATCCGGGGTGATTGACCGAAATCAGGAAACCGTCCACTTCACCGGCTTCGTTTTCAAAAACCAGCGTGTCCCAGATGCTGGCGTCGTTCTCGAGAAAATAGCAGTAATCGCGTTCGCGGGAGATGCCGCTGATCGAAAATTCAACGGCGCCCATCGCAGAAACGTCTTCGAGATCGGCTTCGCGCACGCGATTGAGCGGCAGGTCGTCGTCGGCTTCGAGGGTCAGGCCTTTTTTCGGGACATTGATGGTCATGTCCTGGTAGGTGGCCACCGGGGTGAACCCGTGACGGGTGTAGAGTGAAAATGAATCGAGGTTGAGAGCACTCGAGACCAGTCGAGTCGGCAGGCCCTGAGCTTCGGCAAAGCCGATGATCCGTTCGAGTAACATGCTGGCCACGCCATTGCCGAAATAATTGGGATGCACATTCATGATGCCCAGCGAAACGTGAGTCTCGCGCGGGTGATAAAAACACGAGCCGATGATCATGCCGTTGCCTTTATGGGCCGCGACCAGACAGCAGTTCGGGTCGAGGTCTTCGTAGACCTGGCAGAACAGTTCGCAGACGTCCGGGCCACCGGTGAAAATGCCGTGACCGAGGTTTTTTTCATACCAGGCGTTGGTTGACAGGTAGATCAGGTTGGCGACCTGAGACCACTCATCTTTTTTCATCGGGCGAAGCGTAAACATAGTGGGGAGGGCAGCGGAGAAGTTATTGAGAATCCAGAGGGGACGCCGCGATGCTTCGGATAGGTTAAGAATGTTGCCCACGTTGTGTCGAGGGCTTTTTCGGGTGGTGGTCACTTCGCCGGCATGTGAAAGCGAGGTTCCAAATGCAGATGCAAATGCGGACGCTGAGCCTGGGGCGGCGGCCGGAGGAATACCATTCGCTGGCGGAACAGGTAGCGCATCGGCAGGATGGATCTCCTGATCCGTTCCGAGCGTAGAAGCGGATGGCTGGCACGGAAAGGCATTCGAATGCTGTGCCGTGGAGCTCACGCCGCCGCTTCTTCTCCGCCATCGCAAGGGGAACGGATCGGGAGATCCATTCTACGATTCGAGCATCGCCGGTTTAGGTCAGAATGTCGTGCACGACGTGGCCGTGAACATCGGTGAGGCGGAAGTCGCGCCCCTGGAAACGGTGGGTGAGCTTTTCGTGATCAAATCCCAGTAAGTGCAGAACCGTCGCTTGTAGATCGTGCACGTGGACCTTCTCTTTGGTAACGCTGAAGCCGAGTTCGTCGGACTCGCCGTAGACCATGCCGGGCTTGACCCCGCCTCCGGCCATGAACATGGTGAAGGCATCGATGTGATGGTCGCGCCCGATCAGTGATTTGCGCTCTTCACCCATCGGGGTGCGCCCGAATTCGCCGCCCCAGATGACCAGGGTTTCGTCGAGCAGGCCGCGTTGCTTGAGGTCGGTGATCAATGCGGCGGCAGGTTGGTCGATCTCCTTACAGCGTTTTTCCAAAGGCGGTCCGAGGTTGGTGCCTTCGTTGCCGTGATCGTCCCAATCGGTGTGATAGAGCTGCACAAAGCGCACACCGCGCTCGACCATACGGCGCGCCAGCAGGCAGTTATTGGCAAACGAATTGGCGCCGACTTCGGCCCCGTACGAGCCGAGCATTTTCTCGCCTTCGGCACCGATATCCATCAGCTCAGGCGCGCTGGTTTGCATGCGGTAGGCCATTTCGTAGGCCTTGATGCGGGTGTTGATCTCAGGATCGCCGGTGGTCTCGAGGCGGTGCCGGTTGAGGTCACCGACCAGACTGAAAAAGTTGCTCTGGCTGTGCTCGTCGATGCCCTCCGGATTGTTGAGATGCAGGATCGCATCGCCGCCGCTGCGGAATGGCACGCCCTGATAGCGGGTCGGTAGAAAACCACTCGCCCACAGCGCATTGCCGGCACGCGGGCCGCGCGGGCCGGACTGCAGCACGACAAATCCGGGCAGATCGCTCGATTCGCTGCCCAGTCCGTAGGTCACCCACGAGCCCATGCTCGGGCGACCCGGAACCTGAAAGCCGGTGTTGATGAAAAGTTTGGCCGGGCCGTGATTAAACACGTCGGTGGTCATGCCTTTCAACCAGCAGACGTCATCGGCGACGCCGCTGAGATGCGGTAGTAAGCCACTGAACTCCATGCCGCAATCGCCGTAACGATCGAACTCGCGACGTGAGCCGAGCAGTTTTGCACCCTTGCCGATGAAGGCGAAACTCTTGTCCTTGGGGAAAAATGAATCCGGTGCCACCTGACCGTCGAGCTCGCGCAGCTTCGGTTTGTTGGAAAACATTTCGAACTGGCTGGGACCGCCGGCCATGAACAGGTAGATGACATTTTTGGCCTTGGGCGCGTAGTGGCCGAGTCGCGAACGCGCGGCGGCGCGAACCTCCGGCGTGCCGAGCATGCCGGCCAACGCAATCCCACCGAGTCCGACGCCGCTGCTCTGGAAAAAGTGCCGACGGGTACTCGCGAGGAGAGCGTCGTTCTCCGCATCGGCAAGTTTGCGTTTTTCGGCAGCGTTAAAGGACATGGGGGCGGGCAGTGTTAAGTGACTGAGTGATCGAGTTTTAAGATTCAGTCTACTCACGCGTTATGAATTCGTCGGTGTTCATCAGGGCGCGGGCGACGGTGACCCAGGCGGCACCAGTCGGTGAATCGGCGAGTTTTTTGGCGGTATCGGTATTTTTCTGAAAATGCTGCAGCTGGTCCTGGAAAAAGGTCAACACGGTGACGCGTTCGGATTCGCCCGGGAGACGTCCGTAACACCAGGCGAAGCCGGCGTCGATCCGGGCGCGGTCGTCGCCTTTCAGCTCGAGCAGGCGTTTGCCGAGTCCCTGAGCGAGTTCGAACAGGGCCGCGGAGTTGGCCAGGGTGAGCGATTGCAGAGGGGTGTTGGAGCGCGGCCGGTGGGTGCAGACACTCTGAAAGTCGGGCGCGTCGAAAGTGGTCAGCAGCGGGTAGGGAGCGGAGCGATAGAACTGGGTGTACATCGCGCGACGGTAGCGGTCGGGGCCCTGATCTTCTTTCCAGGTCGGCTTGCGTTGAGTGAAGGCGTAGATGCCGTCGGGCTGCGGCGGGCGGACACTGCGTCCGCCAATCTTCGGAGCCAGCAGTCCACTCGCGCTGAGCGCTGCGTCGCGGACGATCTCGGCATCGAAGCGGATGCGGTTCTGGCGTGCCAGCAGGTGATTGAGTGGATCGATTTCTTTAAGATCCGGGCGCGCGTGCGATGACTGGCGATAAGTGGCCGAAGTGACGATGAGTTTGTGCAGCTTGCGCATCGACCAGCCGTCTTCGATGAAGCGTCGGGCCAGCCAGTCGAGCAATTCGGGGTGCGTCGGATTGCTGCCCTGGGTGCCGAAATCGTTTTCGGTCTCGACCAGTCCTTTGCCGAAGTAGCGCATCCAGACGCGGTTGACGGTAACGCGGGCGGTGAGTGGATTATCGTCGCGCACCAGCCATCTGGCGAGGTCGAGGCGCGTGGCGGGTTGGGTTTTGTCGGCGGGATCGAGGTCGGGCAGCACGGCGGGAACGCCGGGGTTCAGGGGGCCGAGTTCTTTGTCGAAATCGAGAAAGCTGCCGCGCTTGTGTAAAAACGTCTGCCGCGGTGTTTTCAGTTCGCGCATCACCATTGCCTTGGCGCCGGGACCGTAGCCGAGTTTGCGTTTGATCGCGGCGATCTCGCTGACGACTTTTTTGCGTTCGGTATCGGCGCCGGCAAATGCGGTGGTGAGCAGTTTTTGCTGCGCGTCGTCACGTTCGGCGGCCGGGGTGCGCAAGGCGGCGAGCAGGTTGTCGTCCTGAACTTCAGCGGGCGGAGTCGGGCTGCAGTCGACAGCGAAGCGACCGATGTTGTAGTTTGAGTTGGCGGTGCTGTTGTGACGAAGCACGATGCGCAGGTTGTCGCCGGGAGCGACCGAGATCGGTTCATCGAGTACGAAATGCGCTTCGTGTTCGGTGTTCATTTTGACGCCGGAAGGGGTGCCTTTGCCGACGTTGATCGCCCAACCGGTTTGCTCGTCGTCGTCGATCAGGCGGCCGACTTCGTGGCCGGGTTGCGAGTGGTCGGCTTGCACGCGCTCGACAATCAGTTGCCGGTCGCCCTGCCAGATTTCGAAGTGGGTCAGCACAAAATTGCCGTTGCCGGCCAGACCGGGACCGCGTTTCGGCAAGCCAGCGTCGGGCAGTACGCGCAGACGCAGCGCGGCGATCGGCGTGGCGGTGTCGCCGCTTTCATCGGTGGCGTTGGCGGCGGGGCGATAGATCACTTCGTAGATTTCATTTTTTGCGCCGACTCCTGCGAACAGCGATCCATCGTCCAGCTTTTTCATCGAAGCACCGCCCTGAGCGCGGAATGTTTCGGCCTCGAGCGCAGACCATTCGGCGCTCGAGGTATCGGCCAGATCGTTGAGGCGAACCATTTCCCAGTTGGTCTGGCGTTGCGCTTTTGCCGATGCTGCATCGAGCGCAGTGAGTGTTGTCTGAGCGGCGTCGAGTTGGGTGCTGAGTTCGGGATTGGAGTCGAACAGGAACAGCTCGCCCTCGGCGACTTCCACGGTCGGGCCGGTATTGTTGACGTCTTCGGTGTTGTTGAAGAAGGCGAACAGTTGGTAAAACTCCTGGTGGGTGATCGGGTCGAATTTATGCGTGTGGCACTGCGCACAACCGACCGTCAGACCGAGCCAGACGGCGCCGGTGGTGTGAGTGCGGTCAGTGACTTCTTCATCGCGAAACTGCTCGTCGTCGGTGCCACCTTCCTGGTTGATCAGAGTGTTGCGATGAAAGCCGGTGGCCACCAGCTGCGCTTTGGTCGGATTGGGCAATAGATCGCCGGCCAGTTGTTCGATGGTGAACTGGTCGAAAGGCATGTCGTCGCCGACGGCGCGAATGACCCAGTCGCGATAGGGCCACATGGTGCGTTCGCCGTCGATGGTGTAGCCGTTGGAATCGGCGTAGCGGGCCTGGTCGAGCCAGTGGCGCGCCCAGCGTTCGCCGTGGTGCGGCGAGTTGAGCAGTTGATCGGCAACCACCGAAACGGCACCGTCCGGATTTTTTTTGAAAGCGGCGGCGAATTTTTCGATCAGATCAGCCGGAGGCAAAAGTCCGGTCAGGTCGAGGTGCAGGCGGCGCAGCAGGGTGTAGGGATCGGCTTCGGGTGAGGGCGAAATGCCTTTCGCTTCCTGAGCGGCGAGGATGAAATTGTCGATCGGGTTTTTGGTTTTGGCAGGATCTGCAATGGCGGGCGGTTGGGGATTTTTGATCGGTAAAAATGCCCAGTGGCCTTCGTATTTTGCACCCTGCTCGATCCAGCGACGCAGGATCTCGATCTCGGCAGCGGTGAGCGGCTTTTTGATCTTCGGGGGCGGCATCAGCTCGCTTTTGTCGTGGCTGACAATGCGCTCGATCAAAGCACTGGCATCGGCGTCGCCGGGCACGATGGCGGGACGATCAAAGCCCTCGCGCAGAGCGGTCGCGCCCGCAAAGCTGTCGAGGCGAAGGTCGGCTTCGAGCGACTCCTGATCGGGACCGTGGCATTGAAAGCACTTGTCCGAAAGGATGGTGCGCACGTCGGCGTTGAACGAGACGGTGTTCTCGTCCGCCCGCGCTGGTGCGCCGATAAGAGTACACAGCGCGGCCGCGACAAGGTGAAGTCGCAGGCTGGCGGGACTGGACATCGGGCGGAGCATTACCTGGGTTTTTTCCTGGAAACGGCCTGCAACTGCTCATCGGTCGGTTCGCCTTGCAGCCAGTCGAGTTCGACAAAAAAGTGGTCCATCTTGCGCAGCGTATCGATCAAGATTTCGCTGTTACTTTTGGCTTCGTTAAAAAAGCCGTGGCCCTGTCCCTCGTAAAGATGGAGTTCCGATTTGAGGCCGGCGGCCTTCATGTCAGCGTCGAACTTTTCGGCGATCGAAACGGGGATGAGTGAGTCTTCAGTACCGAGGAACACGATCGCCGGTGGATCGTCTTTGGTGATGTTGTGGGCGGGCGAAATCTCCTGCCAGTAGTCTTTCACCCGGTCGTGGCCCCAGCCGTCTTCGGGGCCGTTGTTGTAAACCGGATTGAACAGGGCGAGCGCGTTCGGTTTGCTGCTGACTTCGGTGGCTTCGCCGGGTTCCTCGAGCCCATCGATCATGCCGGTCGCGGTGGCGACATGGCCCCCGGCAGACCCACCACCTGCGGCCAGCCGATCGGCATCGATGCCGAGGCGTTTGGCGTTGCTGCGCAAATAACGCACCGCCGATTTGCCGTCCTGAACGCACTCGCGCGGGCCGGTTTTCTGCCGACTCTTGACCCGGTAGTCAGCGACCACACCGATCATGCCGCGCGAGGCAAGATAGCGGCAGTGCTGTTCGAATTGAGTCGGTGAGCCGCCGTTCCAACCGCCGCCGAAAAAGAACACGATGGCCGGGCGTGAGTCGGTCGCCGGATCGTGACCTTCGGGGGTGAAAATGTACAGGTAGAGGTCGTCGCCACTGGCCTTTTTATAGACTTCAGCGGTGGCGCCCTTGAGTTCGAGTTTGGTGGTTTCCGCACACAGCGGCGCGACACCGAGCGCGAGCACGGCAATAATGGACAGGCAGGATTTCATTCGCACGTTGAATAGTAGCGGAGCGGAGGGTTTGAGGCAATGGCGTGATGGGGCGGGTCCAAGTCGCTGTCAGACAGCGTGCTAGCCCGGATACCAGATTTTTCGGGGATCATCTTCGGCCCGCTGGTAGCTCCACGAGGCGTCAATGAGTTTTGGCAGATCGTAGTGCGGCTGCCAGCCGAGGCGGTGGCGGGCTTTATTGATGTCGAGCCAGGTGCTGTGGAATTCGGTTTTGATGTCGACGCTGTCGTAGTCGCGCGTCGCTTTTAAATAGTCGGCGACCTCGCGGTAATCGACCGGTCGCTCCATGGCGATGTTAAACAGGTGTTGGCGGGCCGCGGGATGCAGCAGCGCGAGGGCAATCGCCGAAACCAGATCGTCGACGTGCACAAAGTTGCGTTTGATCGGCTGGCCGTTGGCGTCGCACATCACCGGCACCGTGGACTTTTCGACGTAACGGGCGGCCTGTTCGGGGCTGACCAGATCACACCAGCGGGGACCGCCGAAAATATCGTCGCCGAACGACAGCGAGTACTTAAAATCGTCTTTCTCCATGATCCAGGGAGCACGCAGGCAGCAGCCGTCGAGGTCATACTGGTGGTAATACTGTTCGAGCATGGTTTCCTCGATGGCTTTTGAGAAGGCGTAGCAACCGGGGTAGGCTTTGACCGGCATGTCTTCGGTGATCGGGCGCTCGTAGGGGTAGAAAAAATGGCCGACGCTGGCGTCGCCGCTGATCAACATGAAGCGTTCGAAGGTGTCGCTCTGACGGGCGACCTCGAGCAGGCCGAACAGTCCGCCGAAGCTGACTGCAACGATGTCTTCCGGCGTTTCTTTGCAGGTGGCGAGATGAACCACGTGAGTGATGCCGTCCATCGCCGCCTTGATGACCGCGCTGTCGGAAATCGACCCGCGCACGACGTCGATGCGTGGATCGGGATCGACGCTGCGGTTGTGGCACAGGGCGCGAAAGGTGGCGTTGGCGTAGGTTTCGTCGGCGAGCAGGTGACGGATCAAAGTCTGTCCGACTTTTCCAGTGGCGCCGGTGATAAGTATTTTCATAGTTTGTCCGGTATACAAAGGTGGCCCTGCTTTGTAATCGTGCTTCGCGGGCGACGCATCTATTGTCTGACCGTATTTACGTTGTGGGAACCTTATTCATCATCGCACCGATTGCGATCGTGGGCATGATTTTGCTCGCGATCTACTCGCATAAAAAGGAGAAGGAACGCCGTGAGAGCTTGCGTGCCTACGCGCAGCAGCACGGGCTGTTCTTCGACCCGGACAAAGTGCGCGGTTTCGGTGATCGTTATTCGCACCTGAGTTTTCTGCAGACCGGCAGCAATCGCTACGCTTACAACATTCTGGCGGGAAAGTGGCAGGACCGGGAAATGACGGTGTTCGACTACCACTACGAAACCCATTCGACCGACTCGAAGGGGCGGAGGCAGACGCATCATCATCACTTTTCGGTGGCAGTGGTCGAGGCGGAGTTTCCGCTGCGCGAAATGACAATCCGGCCCGAGGGGATCTTCGATAAAATGAAGGCGGCGTTCGGTTGGGATGATCTCGATTTTGAATCGGCGGAGTTCAGTAAACGCTTTCACGTCTCGGCCAGTGATCGCCGCTGGGCCTATGATGTCATCACTCCGCGCACCATGGAGTTTTTGCTGCGCTGCCCGAACCGCGAATTGCATTTTGAAGGTCGCTTGCTCGCAGTGCGCTCGAATCACCGTCTGGATCCCGACGAGTTCGATGGTCTGCTTAATATGGCAAGAACCCTGCTCGACGGCGTGCCGAAATTCGCGCGAGGCGAGTGAGTGGTGTAAGAACCTCTGAAATCGACCGATCAAATGGACGCTCTACCTATTCTCATCATCATCGGCCTGGTCGTTCTGCTGCCGTTGCTGTGGGTGATCGGCACTCACAACGGGCTGATCCGTTTGAGAAATCATGTGCGCGAATCGTTTTCCGACATTGATACTGAACTGAAGCGCCGTCACGACCTGATTCCCAATCTGGTGTCGACGGTGAAGGGCTACGCGGCGCACGAGGTGGCGGTGTTGACCGAGGTCACCGAGGCCCGCACCCGCGCCGCGCAACCTCACCAACGGGTGCGCGATCTCGGTCGTGACGAGAGCGAACTGGTGCGCGGGGTGGGCAAATTGTTCGCGTTGGCCGAGGGCTACCCGGACCTGAAGGCGGACAAAAACTTTCTGCAACTGCAGCACGAACTGGTCAATACCGAAGACCGCATCCAGGCGGCGCGGCGGTTCTACAACGCCAATGTGCGCGACCTGAACAATCGCATCGAGATGTTTCCCAGTTCCATTATCGCCGGCACGATGAACCTCCAGACCGCAGACTATTTTGAGGTCGAAAATTTGTCGGTGCGCGCGGTGCCCGTGGTGGAAATGTAAAGCAACGAGCCTACCGTGCGCGCATGTCGACCTCCGGCGCTTCGCATCATTCACTTTCCGTGCCGCATCTGGCAGGGCTGTTCGGCGGCGCCATCTGTATCGCTTTTGCGCCGATCTTTACGGTGCTGGCCGGCACCAAAGGCGAGGTGGGCATGCTCGACGCGGCGTTTTGGCGGGTGTTTCTGGGTGCGCTGACCATGGGCCTGGTGCTCGGTGGGCAGGCGATCGTCAAACATAGGAGCCTGATCGCGGAAAAATCTTCGCAGCCGGTGATCGGCGTCGACGGCGCTCCGCTCGGCGACCGGGCGCACCGTGGATGGTGGTGGCTGCCGGGGGTGTTTTTTGCCGGTGACTTCGCGGTATGGCATTACTCGTTTGTGCATACCTCAGTGGCCAATTCGACGCTGCTGGCGAACACGGCAATCGTCATCGTGACGGTGTTCGCGTGGTTGGTGTGGAAGGAAAAGATCACCCGTAAATTTGTCGGTGGCGCACTGTTGGCGTTCGCGGGCGCGATTGCCCTGATGATCAGCTCGGCGCATCGCGAGCCACCGGCGGCGGGCAACCCGGTATTCGGAGATTTCCTGGCGCTGGCGACGGCGTTGTTTTATGCCAGCTATCAGTTGTCGATGAAGTGGTACCGGCAACGCCGCTCGGCGCCCTTGCTGATGTTCTGGGCAAGTGCGGTGTCGGCGGTAATATTGCTGCCGATCGCCCTGTGGCATTCGGATCGCTTTTTGTCGGTCAGCGCCGAGGGCTGGTGGTCGCTGGTCGGACTGGGGTTGATCTCGCACGCCGGTGGTCAGGGATTGATCGCCTGGTCGCTGGGTGGTTTGCGGGCCAGCCTGGCGACAGTCGGGTTGTTGCTGCAGCCGGTGGCGACGGCCTTGCTGGGGGCATCAATTTTGGGTCAGCCTCTGGTGGGCTTGCAAATCGCCGGCGGGGCGGTGGTGT
Source organism: uncultured bacterium (assembly GCA_965367965.1). Lineage (GTDB taxonomy): Bacteria > Verrucomicrobiota > Verrucomicrobiia > Verrucomicrobiales > DEV007 > JBBKXR01. The sequence continues at coordinate 19,696 of CBDULB010000051.1, forward strand.
TGATCGGATTGTTTGTCGCTGTGCGTGGGCGGGCGCGTTAACGGTTGAATTTGATCGAGTAGAGATCGGCTTCATTCATGACGAAGCGCAGCTTGATGGCTTGCCCGGCGAGTTGGCTGAGATCGGCAGTGACATCGTCGCCCCTGGTCCATTTGACGGTGCGGGAGATTTCGTCGCCGTAGATTTTTACACTGTCGTCGAGCGTGAAACCGGGAATGGTCGCGTCAGTTTCGGCGTCGAGGATTTCCACGCGGATCATGCCGGCGGCGCTGGTCGAGTAGTTGATTTCGAGGCTTTTACCATCAAAGCGCAGCGGCCGGGTGATGAACTCGCCCTCGTCGAAACCGGCGTGAACAGAAATGAAACCGTCGTGACGCAGGGTGTAGTGACCGCCACCATACATGTACATCGACATCTCGGTGTCGCTGGTCGGCACGGCGTTCCAGGCGACGTAGTTGGAACGGTTGCCCCAGCCGCCCGGGCCGAGTCCGGGGCGGATCAATGCTTCCTTAAACGGTCGATCGTAGTGATCGCTGCCGGGGCGGGTCGACATGAATACTACATCGGTGATGCTGCCGCGCCTGGCCTGAAAGCGAGTCGCCAGAGCGATGTAGATGTGCGGCGCACGGTAGTAGGGTTGCGTGCCGCTGGTGTAGAGATGTTCGCCGGGTTGATTGGCCTGCATGTCGACCGGTTCGCTCCACGTCACGAAGTCGTCGCTGATCGACCGGCGCACGCCCCGGTAGCCTTTGCTGAACCAACGATAGTAGCAGACGTATTTTTGCTCGGCCTCTGACCAGAAGGCGACGTTTTGCGAATCGTAGTTGCCGATCTCTTCGGAGAGCACCGGCTGATCGCTCATCGGACTCCAGTGAATCCCGTCCGGCGATGCAAACGCGCGCAGGCCACCGGGACCGTATTTTTGGCGCAGATCAGCGCGCTCCGTGGGCGTTGACCAACTGGCCCAGTTCTCCGCCGGGTAGCGGCCGCCACCGAGGGCTTTGTATTTTTCTGCCGCCGGCACGCCGGGGCGCAAATCGATGAACGGCGAAAAATTGTGCGTGACCAGAAAAGTGTCGTCGCTGACATCGAGCACGACGTTGCCCTTCGGCATCGAGTCGATCTGGTAAACGCCGAGATTGGGTTCGGTCCAGTGATAGCCGTCCTTCGATTCGGCGTAGAGGGTGACTTCATTTTCGTGATAGGCGCCCCAACCGTCGCGCCAGTGCATGCCGGGAACTTTGTCGCCGCGGTAGTAGAGGCGAAATTTATCGCCGTCCTTGAACACGGTGGCGTAGTGACCGGACGGACGCGGTGGGCTGACCGCGGGCAGCAGTTTTGGTTGGTGAAGTTTCAGCCGGGTGCCGTCGAGTTTGCCGATCAGCAGATCGTCGACAAATAACTCGCGGCGGTCGCCGATGTCGACCGGTTGCTCCGCGAGCGAAGCCGAAGGGATTGAGATCAAGGCGAGGGCCAGAAACAAACGGAGCGGCGCAGGCGTGAGCATCAAGCCAGCGTGAGGATTTTTTGTCGAGGTGACAATCGGTGATGGCTACGCACTTGTGCTAGGGTAGCGCCAGTGACCAGTTCAAGTAAGACAGAGACCGTGTTGTGTTGTCGAGTGACGCCGGGAGCGAAAAAAAGCGAATTGATCGGATGGATGGATGCCCGGACCGAAACCGCAGGCGCGGCCGCGGCCGGCAAGGTTTTGCGGATCAAGCTCAAGGCGCCGCCGGTGGAAGGAAAAGCGAATCGCGAGTTGGTGCGCTTTCTGGCGAAGCAACTCGGCCTCAGTAAATCGGCGGTGACGCTGCGCAGCGGTGGCAAGAGCCGGCTGAAACGGCTGACGGTCGAAGGTTTGTCGGCTGACGAACTGGTGAAGCGCCTGGAGCGCTTGATGAGCTGAAGGCCGGCCCGGTTGAGCAGACCGGGAAAATTGCCAGCAATGAACTTGAACAACCCGCCGACGCTGACGACAGTTCCCGCATGCTGAACTGGATATGGCTGGCGATGATCACCATCGGGATATTGGTGGCGGCACTGCTCGATCAGTTGGGCGGTGACAACGGCATCGTCACGGGAATGTTCGATCTGGCGAAGATCGGGGTGATGAACATTGCGCTGCCGTTGGCGGCGGTGATGATGATCTGGCTGGGCATCATGCGCCTGGCGGAAAAATCCGGCATGGTCGCCGCCCTGGCGCGCTTGTTACGACCGGTGATGACCCGGCTGTTTCCCGATGTGCCCGACGACCATCCGGCGATGGGCGCGATCATCATGAACATGTCGGCGAACATGCTCGGTCTCGGCAATGCGGCGACGCCGCTCGGTTTGAAGGCGATGCAGGAACTCGACCGGCTCAATCCTCAGAAGGGCACCGCAACCAATGCGATGTGTACTTTTCTGGCAATCAACACCAGCTCGGTAACCATCATTCCGGCGACGGCGGTCGGCCTGTTGGCGGCGCAGGGGATTGCTGATCCGTATGCGATCGTGTCGACGGCCCTGGGCGCGACCATCTGTTCGACCATCGTGGCGATTACTGCGGTGAAGTTTTTCGAACGCCTGCCGGTTTTTAAAATGCGCCCGGGGAAGGGCGACGCGGACGGTTCTGCGGATGCGGACGGAAGCGCGGATGAGGCTGAAGCTGACGCAGAGGATGAGAGCGTGTTGCGGCCGATGCGGCCGTGGATGATCGCCGCGTCGGTCTGTATCGTGGTGGTGTTCATCGGTATTTGCGTGCTCGAGGCCAGGCCGGAGTGGCGCGAGTCGCTGCAGAACAGTCTTGGTTTGCGTGAGATTGCCTTGTCTCTCGATGCCGAAAAACCGCAACTCGACGAAATTGCGCCGACCGAACGCAGCGCAATGGCCGAGGTGTTTTCGGCGATATCGGTGACCTCAATTCCGTTTGTGTTGTTTTTCTTCATCGCCTTTGCGGCGATTCGTGGCGTGCGCGTTTACGAGGAATTTGTCGAAGGCGCCAAGGAAGGCTTCGGCGTCGCGGTGCGGATCATGCCTTTTTTGGTGGCGATGCTGGTCGCGCTGGCGATTTTTCGCAATTCCGGCTGTCTTTATCTGTTGCAGGAATGGATGCGCCCCTTGCTGAGTTGGGTGGGATTTCCAGTCGAACTGGTTCCGATGGCGCTGATGCGACCGCTCAGTGGCAGCGGCAGCCAGGCGGTACTGGTCGAGATTTTGGCCAATGACGGCATCAGCGATACCATCAAATACGCGGCGGCGACCATGTTCGGCTCGACCGAGACGACCTTTTACGTGCTCGCCGTTTACTTTGGCTCAGTAGCAGTGCGGCGCACCCGCCACGCTTTGCTGGCCGGGCTTTGTGCCGACGCGGCGGGCGTCATCGCTGCGGTGGCGATCTGCCGGATGGTGTTTGGCTGACAGTCATCAGCCTGCGCGTCAAATCACTTGAACCCCGGCAAAATTTGCGCAATGGTTCGCCCCGGTCGACCACAGGTGTGGCGATCAACCACAGCCTCGTGGTGTAACGGTAGCACGACAGATTCTGATTCTGTTTGTTAAGGTTCGAATCCTTACGAGGCTACCACTTTAAGCGGTTGATGTTCAGGTGGTTAGGAGGCTTGAAGGGGCGGTCGAGGAAGTTAATGGCGGGTCAGGAAATGCGGATATCTGGTTGTGGGCGTTATCCACATTTATCCAGTCGGCACTGAATCACCGAATTGAGGTTCTTCCCCGGCCCTGTTCGCATCGCCTTACGCTTGCGCAAGGAAGCACGACACTCCTGTCGTGCCTCTGCGGCCGGAGCGATAACGAACGGTATCGCCTCGTTCGCGGTCATCGCCTGTTGTGCATGCCACCGCTCCTGTCGGCAGGGAACCACGGGAGTGTGGTTCTTCCCTGGTCCCATCCGCCCCGATATCTGTTTGCTGCCGGACAAGCACGACAGTCCGATCAGCTTGCGGGTAAAGCTCGGTATCTGATTGGCGCTTCCAGGGGATATTTGTTATCCTGATCAGCGATGATCGACTTCAGTTACCTTTCCAAGGGACTCAATGCGATGGCGCGCGCCCATCAGATGAGTTCCATGGCCGGCCATCTCGGAGCAGCGGTGGTGGCCGGCTACTTTGTCGGTGAACAGCGTCCGGATATCGACCCGGAAGTCTGCCGGGGAATTGATGATGATCTGGGCAGGGTCATGCGTGGTGAATCGGTCTTCGGCAAGCGAATGTCGAAGAACGCGAAGATTACGGATTCAGAGCTGTTCGAGGCCTTTCCAACACAAAAGCCTGATGAGAGCCTGATAGACGGGATCGCCGAGGCCCTGGAGAAAAGCATCGATGCGCCCCGCGAGTCCGGACACAATGTCATCTTCGCCTCGATCGCCATTCGCGCGCTCAAAGAACACCCGGAATTCGCCACCCCTTCGATCGTCGATGGTATTCGCAAGTTGATGAACCTTTTCAACAACTCCCATCCCGGAAGCGGCAACTATGGGAAGGCGAAGGGGCGAATTCATGGCAACAAGATCCTCCTCCCCGACGATGATGGCACGCCGCCGTACACGGACATGGAGGGGATGGCCGGAGCGGTGCTTGATGAGATCATCAACCAGGATCCCCATTTCCATCGCGAAGGCTTCGGCAGCCTTGTGCACGTCAACAACCACGCCGCAGCGATTGCCGAACTCGCCAAATACGGTTATGGCGAACTCGTTCCCAGGGCGATCAAGTCCCACCACCGGCACATGCGTCTATGGCGTAATTTGCCGAATCTGGTCGATGAACTTGGTCCGGCGCCATTTGCCCAACACAGCCCGTACAGCGCTGCTTACTGGACTTCCGGCAAGGTGGCCTACGACCGTGCCCTGCTGACCCATCGCGTGAAAACCATGTATGGCTTCGACGAGTTACTGGGAGTGATCGAAGACGATCCGAGGGAGGCGCGAGCTTCCGACAGGCTGCGCTTCATGATGTAATTCGCCCCCTTGGACCAAGCCGGTCATCTGTCAGGTTAGTGGTGACTCAATCGCGCGGCGAGGCTGACGGCTTCGAACAGGCTGCGTGGATTGGCTTTGTTTTGCCAGGCAATGTCGAGGGCGGTGCCGTGATCGACGGAGGTGCGGACGATCGGCAGACCGAGGGTGATATTGATGGCGCGATCGAAGGCGAGCGTCTTCAGCGGGATCAGACCCTGGTCGTGATACATGCAGACGTGCGCGTCGGTCTGCTCGCGGCGCCAGTCGAGAAAGGCGGTGTCGGGCGGCAGCGGGCCTTCGATGATAGCACCGTCGGCGCGGGCCCTTTCGATGGCGGGCACGATGAAATTTTCCTCCTCATTATTGCCGAACAATCCGCCTTCGCCGGCGTGCGGGTTGAGGCCGCAGACGACGAGACGAGGTTCCTGATCGTCCGGAAGGTTGCGGATGCGGCGCATCGCTGAGCGGGTCAGGTCGATGACTTCGCTGATGCGATCGATGCTGAGCAGGGCGGGCACTTCACCATAGCCGACATGGACGGTGACCAGGCTGCAGGTCAGTTGTTCTGAAGTAAGCATCATGCACGAGCGTTCGGCACCGGTGCGTTCGGCGAAAATTTCAGTGTGGCCGGGGTGAGCGACGCCGGCGCTGTTGAGCGCTTCCTTGTGGATCGGGGCGGTGGCGACGGCATCGACGTCGCCGGCGAGTGCGGCATCGATGGCAGCCATGATGTAGTTGTAGCTCGCCCGGCCGGTGGCGCGGCTGATCTCGCCGGGGACGAGATGGTCTAGTTCGGGATCTGGAAAATTCAGCACTGCGGGAGCATCGATGTCGCTGAACGAGGCGCTGCCCGGTTCGACGACCAGCTCCGGTCGCGGTCGGCCGGTCGCGTCGGCGCATTTTTCGAGCACGGCCGCATTGCCGAAGATGACCGGTGTGCATTGTGCGGTGAGCGCAGCATTGTTGAGCAGATCGAGACAGATCTCCGGACCGACACCGGCGGGATCGCCCATGGTGACGGCGATGCGTGGGCGTGAACCGTTGTTGGTGACTTTGTTTTGCATCGCTGCTCTGCTCGGGCTAGTTCTTTGCAATGGAGCATCGCATGAAATACTCGCAAGCGGCAGTGCTGTCTGCGATTCTGGTTTTCGCACTGAGCGGCTGTGGCATGATTTCCAATGTGCCGGGCGTCAGCACGGTGGCATCGACGACCAGGACGGCGGCTTCGACGACTAAAAACGTGACCAAGAAGGCGGCGGCAGCAGCCAATCCGCTGAATTGGTTTGGCGACGACGGAGAGCAACAGGCGGCGGAAGAAGCGGCCGCAAAAGTCAGCGAGCCACGTCCGGACAGCGCATCGATCGGTACGGTGCACATGGTTGACCACAGCCACGACTTTCTGTTGATCCGGGCCTCGCGCAATACGTCGATCGAGTACGGTACGCCATTGATTTCGCAAAGTCCGAACGGCAAACAGTCGGCGGAACTGAAGTTGAGCCCGGAGCGCAAGGGCGCGTTTCTGGTAGCCGATATCATCAAAGGCAGTCCTGATGTCGGCGACCAGGTGAAACTGGTTGGCGCGACCGATGCACAGACGGGTGGCGTGGTGCCGATCGTCGATGACGAAGTGCAGGTCCTCGAATGATTGTGAATCCATTCTGCAGTCCGCCCTCGCAATGATCGACGAATTTGAAGCGCGCCACCGCGTCTTGGAAGCGACGCCGCGTGGCCCGGGTGAACGGGTGCCTCTGGCGGCTGCGCGTGGGCGCTTTGCGGCGGAGGCGGTGATCGGTCGGGTCGATTTACCGGGCTTCGATAATTCGGCGATGGATGGTTATGCGGTCAAGGCGGCGCAGGCCGGTAGCGGGGCGCGCTTGAAAGTGAGCGGTGAACAGGCGGCGGGCCGGGATCTGGGTCTGGAGCTTGGCGATGGTGAGGCGATCCGCATTTTCACTGGAGCCCCGATGCCGAAGGGGGCCGACGCAGTGATTATGCAGGAGGACGTCGAACGGCTGGGAGACGAGATCGTCATCGCTGAGGCAGCGGAATCGGGGGAATTTGTGCGCCGGCGCGGGGCGGACGTCTGCTTCGGACAAAAATTGATGGCGGTGGGTGATCGTATCGGGGCGGCGCAGGTGGGCCTGCTGGCATCGCAGGGAATCGCTGAGGTCGAGGTGTTTTCCACGCCGCGGGTGGTGGTGGTGACGACGGGCGACGAGTTGCGCGAGCCGGGTGAACATGCGCAACTCGAGGCGGGCGAAATTTTCAACAGCAACGGTGCGATGCTGGCGGCGCTGGTCGAGCGATTCGGGGCGCAGGTAGTGGAGCGTCGTCATGCCAGCGACGAGGTCGAGGTGCTGCGCGGCGAGTTGCAGGGCGCGCTCGAAGCGGCGGACGTGGTCATCGTCGCCGGTGGCGTGTCGGTCGGTGAGCGCGATCTGGTAAAGGAGGAGCTGGCCGGGCTCGGTGTCGAATCGGACTTCTGGCGGGTGAAGGTGAAACCGGGCAAGCCGTTTCTATTCGGGCGGCGCGGCGGGGATCAGTTGATTTTTGGACTGCCGGGCAATCCGGTCTCGGCATTCACGACGTTTCTGCTGTTCGTGGCTCCGGCTTTGCAAAAGTGGCGCGGTTACGATCGCGGCAACGATCGCGAGTTACCGTTGATGGCGATGCCGGCGACTGCCGGTGAGGTGATCGAAAATCGGGGCGATCGTCCGCACTACCTGCGCGGTCGGGTCGATGCCCGGGGACGTTTTTCACCGGTCGGCATGCAGCAGTCGCATGCGATTTACGGCATGAGCCGGGCGTCGGCGATGCTGCGGCTCGAGGCCGGGGCGAAGGTCGAGGCTGGCGACGCGGTGAGCGTCTGGCGGCTCGACGATGTTTAGCACCTGAGCCCCGGCCCGTGTCCACCGACGGGACGCCGGAATCAGGTTTCGTTCGCGGTGATTTATGTCACCGCGGGAGCGCTGGCGACGAACACGGAGGCCATGCCGGCGGCGTTGGCGGCTTCGATGCCGGCCTGTCCATCTTCGAATACGAGACAGTCTTCGGGCGCGACGCCGAGTCGCTTTGCGGCGAGCAGGAACATGTCGGGGGCGGGCTTGCCGCGTTTGACGTCGGCGGGGGTGATGATGACTTCGAAGTAGTCGCGCAACTCGACGTGCTCGAGTTCGGGGTCGACAATGCTGAGTTCGCTACCGGTGGCGACAGCGATGGGTTTCTTGCCATGCAGTTCGCGCACCACTGCGGCAACCTCAGGGACGGCCTCCAGCTCGGAGATGTGCAGCACGAACCACTCGCGCTTTTGGTCATGCACGGCACCTGCGTCGAGCGAAGTACCGTGTTTGGCATTCATTTTGGCAACGATCTCGTGATCGGGCACGCCGGCATTGGCATAAAATTCTGCTTCGGTGAATTCAAAACCGGCTCCGCAGGCTTCAAATGCAGCCGTCCATGCACGGAAATGCAACGGCATGGAGTTTACCAAGGTACCGTCACAATCGAAGATATACGCGCCGAATTCCCGGCGGGGAATATCGAGATGGATCGCTTGGGGAGGATGCATTGTGTGCATTTTTAAAGTAGAGCCGAAGCGCCGGGCGACGGTCTTGGTGTAGGTGGGGTTTAGACGGTGACGGCGACGATTTGTTCAATCGTTGCGCGGATTCACTTGGCTTCCGCTTCTTCGGCTACGGCGTCGGATTCGCTGTGATGTTCGTCCTCCCCTTCGGGAATTTCAGTTTCGATAGTTTTGGTCGTCGTGATGCGGGCGGGTGCGTGTTTATCGTGTTCGCCAGTCGAACCGGGAAAGAATTTCTTAAAGATACGTCTGGGCAGGCTTTTCCCGCGCTCTTCTTCCTGAATTTCTTCGTGGGCAGCGCTTTTTGCGGTTTCCCAGGCACCTGCAAAGCCCGGGGCATTGACTACCATGCGGCGCTCGGCCCGGGCAAAAATCTCCAACTCGCGGTCGAGTGCCTCAATGCTGTCGCTGGTCTTGCCGGCGCCGATCTTGAGACGCAGGTTTTCGTTCTCGGTTTTGAGACCTTCGCTGGCTTTCTTGAGGGCGGAAAATTGTTCGGCTTCGATCTGGAGCTTGTCGCTGAGGTGCTGCTGGTAGCGTTTCAATTCGCGTTTGGTCTTCCAGTGGGCGATCAATGACATGCAGCAGAAAATTGCTCCAAGTCCGAATCCGGTGGCGAGTCCCCAAAGAAAAGGGCTATCTGAAAGGCTGGATTGATCCATGATTCGCTAACTATACGCGCAATCGTTGACGGTGCGAGTGGTGGCAAGGGGCAATTTCGTAAAAATCATAAATTTTTAGGTAAAACTAAGGATTGAGACCGTTGTCGCTGCTTAGTCGTTGAAACCGGGGCGGTTTTGCAAAGCCAAATAGTTCGGATATCAAAAGTAATTCTCAAAATTATAATAAGTTTGCATTTTTGCGTTTGGGATGGTAAAAAACCTCGCTTTTATGACCAGTGAAACTTCATTTCAGTGGGTTTGTCGGACGTCAAACCCCTTTGTACGCGAAGTTCTGCCAGCATCTGACGTGTTGGAAGGAGGTTCAGCGTCATTGCCGGGCGTAGCGGAGGTAAACGCGGTGCCACTGTCGCGTTGTATGCGTGCCATCGATGCCTTGCTGCATAGTTCGGAGCAGCCGGCGGTAGGCGAGCCGGACGCGTGGGGGAGTGCGGGACGGACGATGATGGTGGCGTCGCCGCGCGCGGGTTACGGAAAAACTCATCTGGTGGCTCGACTGCGCGAGGCCACCCAGGGGGCGGTGACGGTGGTGCCGTTGCAATTTGATGTGGTGGAACCGGTATCGTGGCGAGGTCTGCTGCGCCGGGTGTTACGCCATTTTGAAACGGCGGCGATGCCTCTTTCTGTCAGCGGTGGAGCGGGTGCGGGGCATTCGCTCTGGCAGGAAACGGGGCGACGTTTTTTTGCCGAGGCATATCTCGCGGTCGACGCGGGTGAAGGACTCGATGAGGGGGCACCGATGATCGATGCAGAGGTGCTGCGTCGCGAGTATGTGCGGGCGTTTTCGCCGGAGACGGCGTCGAAGCTGCGCGACTGGGTTTTAGAAAACAGCTATCACCTCGGGGAAGCGGCGGCTCCGCAGTTGGGTGAGCGTTGGCGAATCGACGGTCAGGCGCTGGCGACCTGGGTCGATGCCTTCAAACGCTCGACGCTGGAAGCGGCACCGGACGATGAGCGGGCGGCAATTCTGCGCTCGCTTGTTCCGGCGGATGGACCACACGGCGAGGCGTTGGCCAAGGTGCGACTCGGCGAGTTGTTGCGGCTGGCGGCGACCTGTCGACCGCTGGTTTTAGTGGTCGATCATCTGGACGGATTTTTTGGTCGCGACGATGTGGCAATGCCATTGGCGAACATCATCGCCTCACTGCGCACCATGCTGCGTCGTGGGGTGACCTTGCTGTGTCTCAATCAGGACGTCTGGGAGTCGGTATTCGAAGGCAATGTTCCGTCGGCACTGATCGATCGGCTCAGTGGTGAGTCTGCTGCACTGGGCGCAATGAGTGTCGCCCAGGCGGGGGCCCTGGTTCGTTCGCGTCTGCACGCGGCCGGCATCGATGCCGCTAAGGCGAATGAATTTCTTCAGGTTCTGGCCAAACGCGAAGGTTGGAAGGGGGGCGAAATGCCCGACATGGCCTTATATCCGAGAACGGTGTTGCGACGTGCGAGTCTTGCCTGGGAGCGGCTGGTCGAACGCGTCGAGGCGAGTGCAGCCTCGATCACCGAAGATAAACCGGCGACGCCTGTGTCGCGTAAGCCTGAACCGGCGGTGACGACTGATACTGCGGTTGGCAGTCCCGCAAAGGCGAACGTGGCGCATAGCGATGATCGCATGACGGATCTCGACGCCATCGTTAACGAAATCCGATCCGGTGGTGCGCGCGCGGTCAGCGAAGGGCCATCTGCCGGAGCGGAGGCTGCGATTTCCGCCGGACAGCGGGGAGTTTCACCGCGGACCAATGGCCATCACAACGGTCACGGACACGGCCACGTGTCGCCGCCGACCGCACCCGCTGCGGCTCCAGCTGCGGCGGCCGGTAGCGGAGATAAAGTGGTGTCGGGCGCGACCTCTCCTCCGGCGGGAGGTGCGGCGGTTGCAGCCGCGTCGCCGGCTGCATCGACCGCAACTGCAACTGCAACCGCAACTGCGACGGCGGCGCCGGTCGGGGCAAAGGCAGCGACGGCTCTGTCACCGTTCGAAGCCGAGTTGCGTCGTCGGGTGGCGGAGAAACGTGGACGAGGTCAGAAGTTGCCGTGGCTGGTGGTCAAGCTGGAGCGACTGGTCAATCAAGTGGGGGCGAATTTTCCCGCGGTCGGTCAAAGTATCGCGCTCGCCGGTGCCAGTGAGTTTACCCGTTGGACGATTCGCGACCGCGCTGTGCTGCTCGGTTTCGGTGCGCATCAAGACGATGGCTTTTGGCGCCGTCTGTTGAAACGAGCTGCGGACTTACAGGCCTTTACAACGAGCCAATTCGGCCCCCGGGAGGTCAAAGTGGTGGCGTTCACCGCGGCGTCAGAGCCGCTCGATCGATCCGTTTGGTTAAGCGACCTGTCGGTCGGCGGGGCGGCGAAACTGATCGACACCGTGGTGCTGCACAACGATGACCTGGCACTGCTGTACGCCGGCGATGACATGATCCGCGAGGCGGTCGGCACCGACAACTTCGAAGCCACCGTGCGCTTCGTCGCGCGCCGAATGGATCCGTTCTGGCGGCGTTTGACGCGACCGCTGCAGAATTGATCGGCGTCAATTTAACGACAGGTCTTCCGGCTCATCGGCCTGAAGGGCGTGCCACGGACTGAGGGGGCGCAGCAGACGTTTCCAGAGATTTTCGACCTGATCGACGTCGAGCATCTGCCGCTCGGGCTGGTGGGTGATCCAGGCTTTGCGTTGCAGTTCCTCCTCGAGTTGGCCTTCCGACCAACCGGCATAACCGACGAAGGCGCGAATCGAGTAGCCTTCCATCTGGTGCATCAGCGCCTGCTTGGCAGACAGATGGGTGGTGAACTGCAGGGTGCCATCGGCCTCCGACCAGCCGAGTGAGGCAAAGGTCAGGTGCTCGGTGCTGACCGGACCGCCAACGAACACCGGGATCCCGGCGAGCGCTTCGAACTCGGGCGCGGGCAGAAGGTCGCCGACGATCTTTTCCATCGGTCGGTTGAGGATGTAACCGTGGGCGCCTTGATCGAGGCTGTGCTCGGTCAACAGCAGCACGCTGTGACGAAAGGTCGGTTCCTGCAGACTCGGATCGGCGAGTATGAGGGTGCCTTTCAGGGTATCCGAAGGTTGGGGAATGGCGTCGTCTTCGTCGGGCATCGGTCAGCGAGCTGCTATAAGTGATAGTGTTTCCGAAATCGGATAATGACAAGTCTGCGCTCGCATTTATCATTCCCTTCGCGTGAATTATTTTTTCCTGAGCTAGAGATTTTGCGATGAATGAACTGACCGAACACCTTCGCGGCGGCGCTGCGCTTGACGATAATCAAATCGTTGCGGCGACTGCGGCTCTGCTCGACGAAGCGATCGACGCAGCCGCCAAGGCGGATTTTTTATCTACGTTGGCGGAAAAAGGCGAGACGCCGGGTGAGATCGCCGGGTTCGTGAATGCCTTTCTCGAGCATGCAGTTGACCCGGGATTGGACGCTGCAACGATCGATGGGCCCTTGATCGATGTCTGCGGGACCGGCGGTGACAAGCTCGGCATGTTCAACGTTTCGACGGCGGCGGTATTCGTGCTGGCGGCGTGCGGTGCGAAAGTGGTCAAGCACGGCAATCGCGGCATTACTTCGAAAAGCGGTGGCGCCGATGTGCTGGAAGCGCTGGGTATACGCATCGATCTGCCGCCGACCGATTTTGTCGAGTGCGTGCGCGAAGTCGGCGCCGGATTTTTGTTCGCGCCGTTGTATCATCCGGCGTTCAAGGCGGTGGCACCGGTGCGTGCCATGCTCGCTGAACGGGGACAGCGCACGGTTTTTAATATTCTCGGACCACTGCTCAATCCGGTGCGGCCGGACTACCAACTGATCGGTGTCTTTGACCCGGCTTTGCCGCCGGTGTTTGCCGATATCCTCGGTCGGCTCGGGCGTCAGCGGGCCTGGGCTGTGCACGGCAGTGTGCCGGGGGGAGATTCCGGTATGGACGAGGTATCCATTCTGGGGCCGACGCAGGTTTCAGAAACGCGTGCTGGTAAATTGACGGAACTGCTTTTGAGGCGCGCCGATTTCGGGCTCACGGGAGCGTTGGCAATGATCGAAGAACTCTGTGGGGGTGATGCGCAGGCCAACGCCGAAAAGTTGGTGGGGATTCTCAACGGTGAAGTGATTGGTCCGAAGCGTGACATCGTCATCGTCAATTCGGCGGCGGCATTGGTCGTCGCGGGCCTTGCCGAGACTGTCGGCGAAGGCGTAGCCATGGCAGAACAGGCCATCGATTCGGGTGGCGCGACGGCGGTTTTGAAGAAATGGCAGGCCTTCGGCGCGTGACAAAGAAGGGCTATGCAGCCGTTGTAGACGCCGAGCCTCCGGATTTTCTGAGGGTGACTTTTTTGCCAAACATGCGCCGTCCAGTTGGCGTCTCCGCCCGCTATGCGATATCTTAGCCTCTTCGTGGTCTGAAAGGCATTTTCGGATCGTATTTTTTCCAGCAGAAATCGCTGAAATTGCCGTGATCAATCCTCACCCGAGCGAACAGGCCGAGCGCGTGCGCGACCTTCTGCAGGAGTTGCTCGCGCCGATCTGCACTGCGCGCAAGCTCGATCAACTGGCGAAGCTCAATGTCGCGGAAGTGGCGCGCGATGCGTGGCGGGATTTTCTCGCTGAGAATCCGGAGCTCGAAGCCGACGCATGGTGGTGTTCGCCGGAGGTCACCGGCGCTCTCGATTCGTTGATCGTCGCAGTCCTTGGCGACGACGAAGGCGCGACGGAGGATTCGCTGCAAGTGTCGTCCGACTCCGGGCAGGCGACCGACTCCGATGTGCTGACCATGGCCTCCATGGAAAAGTTGCTCGGTCGTTGGTTGAGTGAGTGGTATCGCCAGCTGTGCGCCATCGATCCGTTGGCCGCCGAGATGGTGCTGTTGCGTCTGCGTGGTTTTGGTGATCGGGCGATCTCTGAGGGGCTCGAGTCCGGCTTGCGACTGGTGAATCGAATTGTCACCGACATCCGCGTCGGGCGCATGGTGGCGGTCGAAACAAAGGCCAAGGAGGTGGCGTAGCGCTATGGCGATCGTTGCTATGGTCAAACGGCTGAAAAACAAGCCCGGGACGGTCCTGCCGCAAACGCGATACGTCGACTGGAGAAATGCTTTGCAACGGTTGGAAGCGGACTTTCTCCGGCAGACTCGACCGCAGATTGAGGATCTGGAAAACTATCTTGAAGCGGTTCCTGAGGAGCAGCGTCTCGATGCGATGCAGGACCTGGTGGCGGCTCATTTGCGCCTGTCCTGGGCGGCGGGCATGGGCAAGGTGCTGTTCGACTATTTTGCCGAGCTCGAAACGTTGCGCCGGCTCGAGCACGTGCCGGTTGATCTGATCGAGGATGAATTTCTGGCGAGGCATCAGCTGCCTCACGGCGATATTCCGTCGATCGCCAGTTACGAAAAGGCTTATCGCGGTCGGACTGACGTCATCGAGCGATTGCGCACGCGCTGTCTGGACGATGGTCGCTACGTGAAGTTGCATCGCATCGGAGTCGGTTCGGTTGGCATCGTCTGGGAAGGTTTCGACCGCAGTGCCTGCCGGGCAGTCGCGATCAAAGAACCACTCGCGCACTTGCGCGGTGATTCGCAGGCCCTCAAAACATCGTCCCACGAAGCGGAAATTACCGCGCGTCTCGATCATCCCGGGATCGTCAGCATGGTCGAGGTGAAACGCGGGGAGCAAGGCGAAGGGCAGTCGTCGTTTTACGTGATGCGCATGGGCGGTCGCAAGACACTGGGTGATCGCATTCATGAATGTCACCAGCGGCTGGACAGGAAGCGGAGGTCTTCCCCCGGTGCACCTTGTCTTCAGGATCTGCTGAATGCCGTCGCTCAAGTCTGCGATGCTGTCGACTACGCGCACGCTCACGGAGTGCTGCACTGCGATCTGAAGCC
Organism: uncultured bacterium; assembly: GCA_965367965.1. Classification (GTDB taxonomy): domain Bacteria; phylum Verrucomicrobiota; class Verrucomicrobiia; order Verrucomicrobiales; family DEV007; genus JBBKXR01. The sequence goes on from CBDULB010000051.1 coordinate 34,782, forward strand.
GGAGAATGTTGTCACCAATGCCAATGGCGATATCGGAGTGATCGACTGGGGCACCGCGATCTACATCGACAGCCAGACTGGCAAAAAACGCAAGCCGATGGCGCGACGGCTGGTAGGCACGCCGGAGTATATGGCGCCCGAACAGATCGACGGGCTTGCTGACATCCGCAGTGATGTCTATTGCCTCGGCGCTATTCTCTACGAAACGCTGACCGGGCATGCGCCGCGTGAGTGGGCGCGTGACGGTATCGACGAGCGCCCCGACGACTGGGCTGAGCGCGTGCAACTGGGCGTCCTGCTGCCGCCGCGAAAGATCCGCCGCCGCATCCCCAAATCACTCGACGCGATTTGTCTGAAGGCGATGACCGTAGACCCGCAAGGTCGTCACCAGACTGCCGGTGAACTGGCGGACGACTTGCGTGCCGCGCTCACCGGGAAAGATGCAGATGTCCCCTGGGCGTGGAAAATCTGAGCTGCTGCTACCTCACAGTTCCTTGATCTCGATATTGCGGAACTGAACCAGACTGGAGGCAGGCGAAAATTCGCCGTTCTTTTTGCCGCCGTGATGTTGCAGTGCGATCGGCCCCTGTTCGGGGACTTCGGGCAACCGGGCATTGTCGATGATCAGGTGACCGTTGCTGATTACGGTCAGGCGATCACCCTTCATGGTGATTTCAAAGTGATTCCATTCGCCGACCGGATTGTCGGGATTCAGCTTGGGGGTCACGCCGGCGCGGACTTCGGCAGACACTTTCGGGTTGTTGCGATAGCCGTAAACTTCGCCGGAACCGATCGGCCAGCACCAGATATTCAACTGCGCCTTGCTGGTGCCGCGTAAAAAAATGCCCGAGTCGGCATTCTTGATCTTGTGGGTGATTTTTTTGCCATCGGCATCGACTACGTAGCTGCCGTCAGGCAGTACGTAAGGAACGTCGTAGAACCCCGTAGTCTCCTTAAGGCGCCAGTCGATTTTCAAGATGAAGTCCTTGTAGCTCTTCTCGGTCCACAGATTCTTGTCACCCTTGGCTTCACTCTGGGCATCGTAGTCAATGACGCCGTCGATGACCTGCCAATGGCCGTTGTCGCCCTCGGGAATTTTCCAGCCGCTCAGGTCCTTACCGTTGAACAACGAAATAAAACCGTCGCTTTTATCGGCGAGCGAACTGTGCGTGAGCAGGGTGATCGCGCCGAGCGCAACGACCGGAAACAGGTGGCGGCAGGAAAGTTTCATGGCAACGAGTGAAACAGTTTTCGTGGTCGGCGGCAAGCTGCGCAATTGCGAGATGGAACATCGATCGCACTGGACAATCGGCAGGCTTCGCGTTTGGTAGAGGCTTACTTTTTACAGCGATGAAGCGAGCCCACCAAATGTTCCAAGAGATGTCCCCCGGAATGGCGCGGGATATTTTTCACTACATGCGAACCGAGCAGAAGGATGTCTACCACACCGCCATCGGTGCGCTCGCCGCGCAGCGAAAACTGCGCCCGGTATTCGTCACCAAGAAACGCCCCGAAGATCAGTATGCCTGGCTGCACAAGTGCGCGCAGATGAAATACGCTGACGGCATCGACGAAAATATCCTGCAGATGTGGTTGCTGAAAGCCCGCCAGGAGATGCTGGTGACCTTTCTTGACGAGGCCGGTGTCGAGCACGACGGCGAAGGTGGTGTCGACGATCTTCCCGAAGAACTCGATGCCGATAAAGTGAAGGCTGCGGTCGAAGCTTTGCTCGCGGCGCATCCGTCCGAAGAGGTGGCGCTGTATTTGCACGTGTTTCAGTTGCAGCGCAGCGAAGGCTGGCCGGAAATCACCGATATTTTGGAAAACGACGAACGCGTAACGCTGGCTCCGGCGACCGCGTGATCTGAATCGATCCACCTACCTACCGAAATGAAAAGTGCCTACGAACTCGCCATGGAGCGGCTCGATCAGTCGGGCGAAGAAATCGTCGAGCTCAGCGATGAGCAGCGCGCGCAACTGGCGGAGATTGATCAGAAATACAAAGGCAAGATCGCTGAGAAAGAAGTCTTTCTCGGTGGCCTGATCGATGAAGCCAGGGCGCAGGCAAACTTTCAGGAACTCGGCCAGTTGGAAGAGCAGCGCACGCGTGAAATTCACCGGCTTAAGGAAGCTTGTGAAGCGGACAAGGAAGCGGTGCGCGGCAAGGCTTGAGTTGAAGTGAAGCCGGCCGCTAGTGGTTGTCAGGCGGCCAGCTGACGCCGTCCAGCTCCGCCGGAAGTTGCTTCGGGTCTTCGGGATAAAAAATCGACAGGTCGCCCTTCTGGCCGGGGTCAAGTTCCGCCTCAGGGGCTCCCGTGATCAGCCAAAGCACGTCTTCGTCAGTGTCGTTGAAGACCTGCCTGAGCGCTTGCGGAGCGACGTGGATGCCGCCGTGTTGGCGTAAAGTCGTGGTGACGCCGTCGACCCGGATTTTGCCCGTACCGCTGACGACAAAGTAGAACTCCTCCATGCGCTGGTGCCGGTGCAGGGTCATCGCGCTTTTGGGAGGTAGTCTCCACAGACGCGCACCGAGCATTTCGCTGCCGGTCCGTTCAAGAAAATCCGCGTTCGGGATTTTCATCATGTTCGAAGGGCGCCACTCGAGCGCTTCGGGTTGGATGACGGTATGACTATCCATGGCCGGTTGACACTGAGCTTACTCCAGAACGATCCGGTCGATGATTTCGTTGAGCACTTGTTCATCCATGCCGGGGACTTCGAGCAACTCGTCGAAATTGTCGAACGGCCGGTAGAGCAGGATGTGATCGGCGAGTTCTTCGTCAACTCCGGGTAGAGCGATCAGGTCCTCGAGAGTAGCGACGTTGGGATTGACGATACTGCCGCCCGGCTCGCAGGCCTGGTGAGCGTTTTTATCCTCTGAGTCTTCGGCAGGGGCGTCGTCGCTGGACGCTTCACTGCTGTCGGAGGGTTCGGCGTGATCGCTTTCGATCTCGGAACCGAACGATTGATCGCCGCTATCATCGACGTCCGGCCAGTCCTGAACGGGTCGGTGTGCTTCAGCATTTTCATGGGGATCGTGCTGCTGGTGCGGATCGAGGGCGGCGTCGTCGTGATCCGGCTGATGATACGGATCATCGTGGTGGTGGTCATGGTCGTGATCGCCATGCCAGCCTTCGTCGTGGCTCGGGTCATAGCCGATCGAGTGAGGATCGTGACCAAAACTTTCGCTCCCGGCATCGTCGTGCGGGTCGTAGTGGTGCTCGTCGAGGTGGGCGTGTTCGCGCTCGTATTGCTCGATCTCGCGTTTGTGCATTTCAGCTTTTTCTTCCTCACTGAGTTCGTCGGCGGGCTTCGAGTAGAGCGCACTGAGGCGGTCGCGCTCAGAGATTTCCTCTTCGCGACGCGCTTTCTCACGATTTTTTTCGATCCCCCAGGCGATCCAGATGCAGATCTCGTAGAGGATGATCAGGGGGCCGCCGAGCAGGGCCAGAGTGAATACATCCGGCGGCGTGAAGATCGCCGCGAGCACCAGGATAATGACCCAGGCGAAGGCGCGCGTTGAGCGCATCACGCGAGCGGTGAGCAACTGCAGCTTGGCGAGGATGGTGACCACCACCGGCAGCTGAAAGCTGATGCCGAACACCAGCACCAGCCGGGTGACGAAGCTGATGTATTCACCGATGCGGTACTGGATTTTTTTACGGTCTTCGGTGGAAATGACGATTTTGCCTGTCGGCTTGTCGAAGTAAACGCTGACGCCGGCACCTTTCTCAACCACGATCAATTCCATCAGGTAGTCGCGGATCGACTCCTTTTGTTCATCGGGGAGTAGATCCGCCTTTGATTGGTGTTCGGCGATCTGGGGTGCGGTGTCGTCTTCGGCTTCGACGGGCGCTACCGGCTCAGTTACAGGCACAGGCACAGGCACAGGCTCAGTT
>CBDULB010000052.1:0-38441 GCA_965367965.1 uncultured bacterium
AACCTGAAGGTCATCGGTTCAAATCCGGTCCCCGCAACCAATTCAGAAAGCCCGTAGCTCATTCATTTGAGCTGCGGGTTTTTTGTTGGCTCGATCGCCGCGCCCGGGCCGAGTGGGGATACCAGGTGAGTGGAAAGGATCAGGATCATGATCCATTGGAACAGGAACAGATCCATGGTCAGCTCGATTCCGAGGTGAAAGGCGATCCCCAGATAGATTATCGGGCGGCGCACCTGCGGCACCCAGATTAGAAATGCGAGCATGATCTCGAATCCAACCGTCATCCAGGTGAGGAGTTGATAGCCGATCAGATCGTAGTGGAACAGGTTGGCCAGCGGCACGCGATGGCCGCTGACGTCGTCGAGGCGCATCACGTACTGGATCGCTGTGCCATTGCGCCAGTATTCACCGGAAAGTTTTTCTACCACTGACGACAGATACAGGCAGGACAGCTCCAGTTGGAGCAAGCGCAGCGGCCAGACGGATGCAGTCGGCGGTGATTCGGGGCTGGTGATAACCTGCCGTCGTTTGCGGATCACGGCATCCAGCGACCAGCGCTGAGACAGGGGCATGAAAATGAGCAGGAAGCAGACAATCCTGAGCAGTAGATCTTCGCCCTCCCAAATGAGGTTGTTACGATGGTGCAGCGAGACCAGCCAGATGAACAGGCAGATGCTGTTGAAACGGGTCGCCAGACCGATGCCGAAGGCGAACAGCTGAACGATGATCAGTGCCAGACATATTTTCAGTGTCGCAGGACTGCCGCTGAGCCAGAAAAACAGGCTCTGCGTGTGTTCGTCGATGTTGGCCCGTGCGGAAGCGCGATCGAGGACACCGCTGTCGCTGAACCACATCAGCCAGTTTCCCGCCAGCACCGCGAGGTGAATCGCCAGAATGACGGCAACCGCGATACGTAGCGCCGCATAGACTCGAGCGTCGACCGTGGTGAAAAAAAACTCATTCCACTTTGATGAGGAACGGGCTTTCACGGAGTCAGCGGATGTTGGTAAAAGACCCGACGCGAAGGCGGTGGCGTCGGATGTGCGGGCAGCCGGAGGTCGGCGAGCGGTCGCACGACTTCGACCAATTCGATCTGAACCATTGCCGATTCGGTCGCCGCTGCAGGTAGAAGTTTTCGCCGTGCGTAGTCGGCGAATGCCGGCCATGCGGGGGAATTCCATTCCTGGCGAATCCGATCGTAGAACTCGACTTCCCGGATACGCACAAAGGTTTGCTGGCACGACAGATCCTGCCACACCGGTGAGCGCCAAACGGTGCGATTGCCGTCACGGTGAATCGCTACCACTTCAATGTGGTGGTTCTGACGGTCGACATCCGGCGCAAACAGGTCCCAGGGGCCCTGCCAAAGTCCGGTGAAGTCGAGCAGGGGATCGATACCGTCCTGAAGTCTTTTCCACGTCGAGCCGGGGCCGGGGTAGGTATCAATAAACATCAGCGCAAGAAATGCGAAAATGAAGCTATTGGTGAGGTGACGCTTGAGCTTCGTTGACACGAGTCGGTGAATAGTGGTGACGAGGCGGTTTGACGACAGAGTAATCGACATAGCTGAGATGTTGAGAATTCGCCACCGAAAAGGGATGGAATCCACGGATCTCATTCCATGGCAGCGTTGCGAAGAACTTTGCGAACGGCAACCGCGCTCCGGTGGTGTTTGCCGTGCCGGGAAACCTGATCGCCGGCGAAAAGCGGATGGTGCCAACAACGGTTGAAATGTCACGCAGTGTGGATAAACTGCACCGCCGCGATTCGCTATGGTCGCTGAACCCTGTTTTTCCTGTCATGAGTGATCAAAAGAAAATCGTTGTTGCCTATTCCGGAGGTCTCGATACCTCCGTGCTGTTGAAATGGTTGCGTGATGAATACGATGCCGAGGTGATCGCCTACTGCGCCGATGTCGGCCAGGAGGAGGAGCTCGATGGATTGGAGGAGAAGGCGCTCAACACCGGCGCTTCGAAGTGCATCATCGATGATTTGCGCGCGGAATTCGCCAGCGATTACATTTATCCGATGTTCCAGGCCGGCGCCCTCTATGAAGGGCAGTATTTGCTGGGAACGAGTATCGCACGGCCGTGTATCGCCAAGGGCATGGTGCGGGTGGCGCAGGAAGAGGGCGCTTACGCGGTGGCGCATGGAGCTACCGGCAAAGGCAACGATCAGGTGCGTTTTGAGCTTTCGGCGGCTGCGCTGGCGCCGGAGATCGAGATGATCGCTCCGTGGCGGATGCAGAAGTTTCGCGATCAGTTTCCCGGTCGGGCGGAAATGATCGAGTGGGCGGCGAAGGAAAATATTCCGGTGCAGGCTTCGGCGAAAAAGTCGTACAGCATGGATCGCAATCTTCTGCACATCAGCTTTGAGAGTGGGGTGCTCGAGGATCCGTGGTACGACGGCACCTGCGAAGAGAGTCGGGACATGTATGTGCTCAGTGTGTCGCCAGAGGACGCGCCGGACCAGCCGGAGTCCCTGCAGCTGCTTTTTGAAAAGGGCAATTGCATCGGCCTGCAGATCGACGGTCTGAGCGAATTGCTCGGTCAGCTGGGTGAGACCCCGACCGGCGAATCCGACGGTTACACTTTGCTGACGCCGCTGGGAGTGATGCGTGCGCTCAACAAACTGGCCGGCCGCAATGGTATCGGTCGTATCGACATGGTCGAAAACCGTTTCGTCGGCATGAAGAGCCGCGGCATTTACGAAACGCCGGGTGGCACGATCCTGCTCCACGCGCATCGTCAGATGGAAAGCCTGACGATGGACCGCGAGGTTATGTTGATGCGTGATTCGCTGATCCCGAAATATGCGCAGTTGGTCTACAACGGTTTCTGGTTTGCTCCGGAACGCGATGCGCTGCAGGCGATGGTCACCGACACCCAGAAAAATGTCAGCGGCGAGGTGCGCGTGAAACTTTACAAAGGCAACGTCATGTCGGCCGGTGTGAAATCACCGCTCAGTCTCTACAACGAAGATATTGCTTCGATGGAAGGTGGCACCGAGCACGCTTACAATCAGGATGACGCCACCGGGTTCATCCATCTGAACGCCCTGCGCCTGAAGAACGAGGCGTCGCGGCGCGAGCGCCAGGGTTGACGGGCGATTGTTCCGTTCGTCGATTGCGGGTCAGGGCCCGTTTCAGTAGCGCGGCACCGCCGCGTCGATCTGCTGTGACCAGGCGTCGATGCCTCCGGCCATGCTCCAGACTTTTTCGACGCCGCGCTGGCGGAGAAAGTGCGTTGCCTGCAGTGAGCGCATGCCGTGGTGGCAGTAGATGACTACGGGTGTTTGCTCTACCGCTTCACCGATAAGTTTTAAAGGGGCCTGCTCGGCAAACTGCGACAGCGGGATCAACTCGGCACCTGCAATCCGATTGAAGGCGAACTCATCGTCCTCGCGGCAGTCGATAAGGCGCAGCGGCTCGCCGGATTCCCGTACAGCGCTGAGTCCGACCACGTCGATCTCGAACTCGTCGACGGACGGAAACACAATGCTGATGCCGGCTGTCGTTGCGACTTAGCGGATCACGCGCACCGGCGTGTTCTTGTCGACATTTTGGTAGTAGATGCGCGCCATTTCGATTGGCATACGGATGCAGCCGTGCGAAGCGGGGAAGCCCGGAAGATAACCGCCGTGCATGCCTATTCCGCCGTTAAAGCGCATGAAGTAGGGCATGTCGGCACCGTCGTAGATGGTGCCAGGTGGTTGCGGATCCTTTGACGTGTCGACGTCCTTTTGAGCAATGCTGCCATCAGGATACTTGTAGTCACCGTAAAGGTTGGACTCGTGATCCTTGCTCTTCTGGGTGATCTTGAAGTCGCCCGGCGGGGTCGGATGCTGGTCGGTGCCGGTGGAAATCAGCGAGACGCCAACCAATTCGCTGCCTTTATAAAAGTATGCGCGCTGTTGTGAGAGGTCGATGGTGATACCGGCAGGGCCGGACACCCCGTCGCCGTTCCAGTAAGACACAGTGTCGGTCTGCATGTATGAACTGGTGTCTTCAGCGGTCGGGCCGCGACCGAAGCGATTGCCGGTATTGCCGTTGCCGGCGATGTAGCCGGGGCCGGTGTATTTCATGGGAGTCTCCAGGCAGCCCACGGAGACGCTGGCCACAGAGGCGATCATGAGAAGGCGGAAAATTTTTACGGAGAGCATGATTAGCAGGAAAGCTTAGTTGGGGGTGACTCTTAAAGACTGGACAATATACCTTTAATTAAGCCTAGATAAAGTCGGATTCGACGTTCGCTTGCCGGAAGCCTTGGCAGGGCGCATATTTCATTTTGATCATCGCCGCAACAGAGGCCAACGTGGCGCTGCTCAATACTTAACGTTTTTTTAAAGTACTTATGCCGACCTACGAATACGAGTGTGAAACCTGCGGACATCGCTTCGATTTGTTTCAGTCGATGAATGACCGGCGTCTGACCCGGTGTCGGGCTGATATCTGTCCGTCTGCAAAAAACAAAGGTAAAGGTAAGGTTACCCGCTTGCTGGGTACCGGTGCCGGGGTGATTTTTAAAGGCTCAGGCTTTTATGAGACCGATTACCGCAGTGAATCTTACAAAAAAGGTGCGGAAAAAGCTGCAACGGCTGAGAAATCCAGCTCCAGCGGCGGAGACAGCAAGTCGAAGAAAAAATCGGACAGCACCGGTAAAAGCAAACCGGCGAAGCAAGCTCCGGCCAAAAAGACCAGCTGAGTTTTGGTCCTCTTCGGTTAGCCTAGAAACTTACCTTTTCAGAACGCATGAAACCGCAACGCACACCGAGAAGACGCAAGCCGCCCAGACGAGGTGCCAAGCCCGCCGCAAAGAAAGTGGCCACCGGTGCGCCGGTAATGACGGTCGCCGGAGGTGGTCGTCGACCGCCGTCGAAGCGTCCTGTGCCGCGACCGAAACCTTCCGGAGGTGAGGGCGTTTCTTTTGTCACGGTTCTGCTGTTTATCGTCGCACTGGCTGTCGCAGGGCTGATGGCAAAAGTCATGCTGGCGGGCGACCTCAGCCATATCGAAGGCTTTCCGAAAGCTCGCTGGCCCGGCGCTGACCGCAATCTTCTCGATGAAGCGCAAGCCGGGCTCGGAGAGCGCAGTGGCAGTTTGGAATTGACCGAAGAAGAGGTGAACGCCTACCTGCGTGACCGCATCAAAGGCAAGCAGGGAGGTCCTTTTGCGGCCGTCGTAAAATACCAGGGCACCTATGTTGATTTCGAAAAAGGCTCTGCGGAGATCTACGTGGTGCGCACGGTGTTTGGCAAAAATTTTCCGATCAGCACACGCTTCACTTTGAAAAACCTTGGCGCCAACGACCAGAAGTGGATGACCACTTCCGGCTCAATCGGTGGCTGGCAAACCGGAGCCAAGCAGTTTGCCCCCGTCGCTCAGGCGATCATGCGGGTTGCGGCGACCTGCGAGGCCGAGATGGAGGTTTTGAAAATGATGACCAAGGTGACGCTAGGCGATGACAAGGTGATCCTTGAACCATAAATAAGTCAGCTAGGCGGTGGCGGTGATTCGCCGGCACGTCGTCCTGTAGCTATGGCTGAACGGGGGCCCTTTACCGCTTTTGAGACGACACTCGACGTGCGTCCCGACGACATCGACATGCATCAGCATGTCCACAACAGTCGTTATCTCGACTATGTGTTAGCCGCCCGCTTTGATCAGATGGCCCGCTGCTACGGCATGGCCATGGATGCCTTTCTGGAACGCGGCTGGACCTGGTTTGTGCGCACCGCCCATATCGAACACAAGCGCGCCCTGGGGCTCGGCGACACCATGACGGTGCGCACGCACGTCGACGAAATCGGCAAGCGCAACGTGCGCGTCGCCTTTGAGATCGTTCGACAGTCCGACCGGCGACTCAGTGCCGAAGGCTGGATCGATTACCTCATGATCGACCGCGAATCCGGCAGGCCGTTGACGATACCGGAAGACGTCGTGCGGATGTATTCGGTCTAAGGGGCTGAGTAATGCCGCTCGCTCACGAAATGTGCGCACCCTGCGTCTCGACGTAGACCGCATACACCGACGTGCTCGCAGTCATGAACAGGCGGTTGCGCTTCTTACCGCCGAAACACACGTTCGAACAAATCTCCGGCAAGCGGATCTGGCCGATGCGGCGACCGTCCTCCGGGGCAAATACGTGCACGCCGTCGTAGCCGTGGCCGACCCAGCCGGCGCTGGCCCAGATATTGCCATCGACATCGGCGCGGATGCCGTCCGCGCCGCCGGACATTTCGCCCATCTGCATCGAAGCAAAATCGCGTCCTTTCGCCAAGGTGGTGCCGTCCGGGCTGAGGTCCCAGACGCGAATCTTTCTGTGTTCACCTTCCGGTGGCGTGCCGGTATCGGACACATACAGTTTTTTGTAGTCCGGCGAAAAACACAGACCGTTCGGCTTGATGATCTCGTCGGTGACTTTGCTGATCGCACCCGAGGTGGCGTCGATGCGGTAGACCGCCTCCTTTAGCTCAAGCGGGCCCTTGTTGCCCTCGTAGTTCATCATGCTGCCGTAGCCGGGATCGGTGAACCAGATCGCGCCATCGAGCGGATGCACCACCGCGTCGTTGGGAGCGTTGAACGGTTTGCCGTCAAATTTTTCCGCCAAAACGGTGACCGCACCATCGTGCTCGTAGCGGACTACCCGCCGGTGGCCGTGCTGACACGAAATCTGGCGCCCCTGGTAGTCGAAGGTGTTGCCGTTGCTGTTGCCCGAAGGGCTGCGGAAAGTTGAACTGTGACCGTCCTCCTCCAGCCAGCGCAGTTGCACATCGTTCGGAATGTCGCTCCACAACAGATAGCGACCCACTCCGTTCCACGCAGGCCCCTCCGCCCAGAGCATATCCGGACTGTGAAAAATGCGCTGAATGGGCGTGTTGCCGAGCTTGTATCGATTGAAGGCCGGATCGAGAGCGATGATGTCTGGATCCGGATAGCGGGTCGGAATTTGGCCCGTCCAGTCACGTGCCGCTCCGGGTATCGTCCCGCCGTCCTGAGCCCGCGCAGACTTTCCGAATAGCACCGCTGCCGACGCCCCGGCCATTCCCGCGATAAACTGGCGGCGGTCTGCCCGACCGCGTTGAGATCGCGCTTGCACTTCGTGGTCATCATTCATGGCGCCGATTGTAGGAAAATCGCCGCCGGGGGCGAGCCGGAATTGGCACGTGTTTAAGCGTGTCGACGCCGGGCTTTCATGGGCACTTACGTAAGTATTGCCAGGCAGACTATACTTGCAGCTGCCGCCTGCGTGCTGTGGAAATGGCGGGACGCAGGCTTGATTCGGCGGGGAATCAGTATCCCGGGGGATGACGGTTCCCCCGGGCCAAAGGCCAAAGGCCGGAAACGGACCGGACAGGGGGCCGGTATGACGTTTGCCGAAAGGGGCGCCGCCTACCCGGTTGTTGGCTATCGCTCACGTGACGTGACGTGGCAACGCGACCCGCCTGCCTGAACCCGCCTGCCTGAACCCGCCTGCCTGAAATCTTCGCGCCGGCCGATCGGGCAATCCTGACGAGACGGTGCCAATCGAATGACCCGCGGCGACGGGGGTGCCCGTTGTCATGAGTCCGCTGAATTCGTCGCTCGCCCGCGGATGACCGCGAAGGCTGGGCGCCGGGTCGCTCGAGCGCGGCCGCGGATCAGTCTCGGTCAGTTCACTCCTTCACCGGCTTGAGCACCACCTTGTGCACGTCGAGTGCTGCCTTGGCAGCCTTGCTTAGGGGTTTGATTGCCAATTGGTGGACGCCGGAATTGAGATCCAACTCGCCGACCTCGACCGGTTTCCAGTTTTGAAATCCCCCGGTATCGACCACTTCGAATTCGAAATCTTCGTCACCGACCTGCACGCCGACTTTGCTGCCACCCTGACCCTCGCCGCAGCCCTGTACGACCTCGACGGTGTAGCGACCGGGCGTGTGCACGTTAAAACTCCATTCCGCCCAGTCATCGACCTGTGTCCAGTAGCCGAGGCAGTTTTTCTCTTCTTTCGGCTCGTAGCGCATCTTCTCCGACCAGGTCGTGGCCGCACCGGCCGGTAAAACGATGTCGCCGTCGATACTTTGCCCGATCTCGCCACTGTGCGGACGGGTGATAATGGCGCTCTTGTCGCTGCTGTGCGTCGGAGAACTCTCCGGGGCCGGCACCAACTCGACGCCGCGGATGAACACCGACGGGCCATTCGATTTGTCGCCGGTCAGCAAAAACACCGGATAGTTGTCGGCTTTATCGATATAGACCCGACCGAGCTCGAGACTTTGTTCCTTGTCGATACCACCGGATCGCGGAATGTAGGTCTTTAAAGCCGGGAACTGACCGATCTTCGCCTGCACACCGATCTTGGGGCTCACCGACGAGTAAATCAGATTGACGTTGTACATGCCCGGACGTGGCACATCGAGATTCCAGAACCATTTGGCAAAATGCGAACCGTCTTCGTACTGGCCGTCTTCTTTGGAAACTTTCAGCGTGCCCCGGCTGCGGTCAAAACCTGTCTCCTCCACCGCAGTGACGTCCGCACTTTCCAGTGCGGGTTCGGCGGGCGTCGCCTCGTCTGCGTCTGCGTCTGCGTCTGCAGGAGCGGCTGCCTTGTCCTCAGCGATGCTGGAACCAGGTGGGAGAATCAAAAAAATCGCTGCGAGCAGCGCTACAAATGCCAGAGCGTCAGAGGTTTTCATGAGCGGCAATCGTAGACTCACGGTTGCGCAAAGCAAGCCCGCAAGTCAGTAAGCGCTTTGCGTCCCAACGGGTTCTCCGCTAGAATCTCTGCCCGGTGTTGCGCCGCCAATTTATGAAAATGCCCCGACTGTCACTATTTTTCGTTCCCGGTCTGTTGGCGATCGCGCTTGCGCTCGCACCTGCCGGGCTGCGCGCCGAATCAGCGCAGCCGAACATCATTTTGATAATGGCCGACGACATGGGGTGGTCGGACATCGGTTGTTACGGCGGCGAGATTGCCACGCCGAACATCGATCGACTGGCTGCCGAAGGCATGTTGTGGACCCACTTTTACAACAACGCCAAGTGCACGACGAGCCGCGCGTCCCTGCTCACCGGATTGTATCCGCGAAACGGCGGTAAGGGCCAGGAGTTGCTGACACCGAACATGCTCACGCTCGGCGAGGCGCTGCAACTGGCCGGTTACCGCACCGGCATGAGCGGTAAGTGGCACAACGGTTCGAAGGCACCGCATCGACCGTTTGATCGCGGCTTTGAAAAATCCTACGGGCTCTGGGATGGCTGCTGCAACTTCTTCAATCCCGCGCAGCCGGATCCGGAATTCAAAGGCGGCAGAGTACGATTTTTCGGCGAAGACGATCAACGCATCACCGAATTTCCCGAGGATTTTTACACCACCGATGCGTTCACGGATCACGCCGTCGCGACGATTCGTGAGCAGGTGAAAAGCGGCCGGCCGTTTTTCCACTACATCGCCCATACCGCGCCGCATTATCCGCTGCATGCACCGCAGCAGGATATCGCAAAATACGAGGGGCGCTACGACGCGGGCTGGGATGCCTTGCGTGCGCAGCGGCGTCAGCGTCAGATCGAAATGGGGCTCTACGACCCGGAAACCTGGCCGCTGCCCGGGCCGAACGAAAACAACACTCCCTGGGAAAAACGTCAGCCGCTGGATCTGGAGTGGCAGACGCGACGCATGGAAGTGCTGGCGGCGATGGTTGACCGGATGGATCAGAACATCGGTCGCGTGCTCGATTTGCTCGACGAGTTAAACATCGCCGACAACACGATGGTGCTGTTCCTGGCGGATAACGGGGGCTGTTCGGAAACGCCGGGCGGCAATGACGTCAATCACGTGCCCGGGCCGCGTGATTTTTATTCTCACTGCGGGCCCGACTGGGCTTACGCCGAAAATACCCCGTTGCGAAAATACAAGAGCAGCACTTACGAAGGTGGCGTCGCGACGCCTCTGGTGGTGCGCTGGCCAAAGCGCATTCAAGCCGGCTCGCGCAGTGATCAGATCGGCCACATCATCGATTTCCTGCCGACCTTCCTCGCCGCCGCCGGCGGCCAGTACCCGACTACGCGAGAGAATCGGCCGCTGCTGTTGCCCGAGGGGATCAATTTGCTGCCGGTGCTGAGTTCGGAGTCCCCGGTCACCATCATTCGGCCGGCGCCTCTGTTCTGGCATTGGGCGGGCAGCCGCGGAGTACGCGAGGAAAATTGGAAGCTGGTGTGGGATAAGTCGGCGAAGAAATGGGAACTCTACGATCTCGCTGTCGACCGTACCGAGACCAGAGATCTGGCGGCTGAGCAGGTGCCGATGGTTGCCCGGCTGGCGGACAAGTGGTTCGCCTGGGCGAGCTTGACGGGAGTGAAATACTGAGTTTGCTCAGCGCTTGAATATTATGGCCGGGCCCACCACAGAGTCGCGATCTCAGTCGCAGGCATATCTCGATCGCTTCTCCGGTGTCGGGAGATTGTTTGGTCGCGACACTCTCGAACGAATCCACGGAGCGAAAGTTGCCGTCGTCGGCGTCGGGGGTGTCGGCTCGTGGTCCGCGGAGGCGCTGGCACGGTCCGGATTTGGAGCGATCACTCTGATCGATCTCGACGATGTCTGTGTGTCCAACATCAATCGTCAACTGCACGCTCTCGATGGCAATATCGGTCGCTCAAAAGTGGCCGTCATGGCTGAACGCATGCGCCGCATTCAGCCCGAATGCGATGTTCGGGAAGTTGAGGCATTTTTGACCAAAGCCAATGTCACCGATCTGGTAGCGACCGACGGCGACAGCTTCGACGTGGTGATCGATGCCATCGATGATGTCGACCACAAGTGCGTGCTCATCGATCACTGTTTCCGTCACGGCATTCCGCTGGTTGTCGCCGGTGGGGCGGGGGGGAAGAGTGATCCGGCTTCGGTGCGCTGCGACGATCTCGCCCGTGCAACTCACGATCGGCTGCTGAAAAAAGTGCGCCGCAAGTTGCGACAGGAATTTGCCTTTCCCGATGACGGCGGAGGGCAGCGCACGCCGTACGGGATCACTTCAGTTTTTTCGATCGAGGAAGCCCGGTTTCCCTGGTCGGACGGCACCGTGCACGACACTGCTGAACCGAATAATGCCGTCCGCTTGAACTGCGAAAGCGGCTTCGGAACGGCGAGCTTCGTCACCGGAGCTTTTGGCTTCGCCGCCGCCGCCGCTGCGGTTCGATTGCTCAAATAGGCGCTGCCGTGCGTCAGGCAACGAGCGAACGGAAATTGTCGGCAACCTGCTTTCTCAGCTCGCCTTCCTCAAGTCCGCGCAACGCTGCTACCTGTCGGTAGATCACCGGCAGATTGGCGGGATGATTAAGGCGCCCGGATGCGCCATCGGGCGGCAGTGAACAGGCCACCAGATGCTCCGGCAGCGGCATGTCCGGCGCATCCGTTTCGATCAATAAACGGTCGTCAGGAACTTTTGCAAAGGCAGCACGGGTCGCCGCTTTCCGCTCCTTCAGAAAATAGCCTGAGAACGAAAAAAAGGCTCCCAGTTCGATGAAGCTGTCGACCATTTCCAGGGGCCCGCCGTAGGAGTGCAGCAGGAACCTAAAGTCATCCGGGAGGGAAAGCTCGGCGAGCACATCGCGCAACCGGCCGAAGCACTGCAGGCAGTGAATCATCGCTGGTCTGCGGCGCTCGACGGCAATTTCCAGTTGAGCGCGAAATACCTCTTCCTGATCGTTGAGGTCGTGGTCGCGAATCCATTTGTCGAGACCGATTTCGCCCACGCCGGCGGCAGGGAACTGGTCGAGTTTTTGGTTTAAACGCGTCAGCCAGTCGGCGCTGCGTTGTTTGCTTTTCCAGGGATGAAGTCCAAAGCAGGGAACGACTTCGTCGTTTGCCCCGGCCAGATTTGCGACTGTCTCCCAATCCGTTTCATCGGTGCCGTTGACGACCCATTGACCGATGCCGCAGGCGCGCATTTCGGCGATCACCGACTCGCGACTCGTATCTAGCCGTGGATCCTGCAGGTGAAGATGCGCGTCGATCAGTGGGAGGGTATGGCCCATGGTTCATGACGTTTCGGCCGCCAGCCCTCGAGCGATGGCTCGCATGCGTTTTAAAATCTGTCGAGTGCCGTTCAGGCGGGTCGGCGACAAGTGCTGATCGATCTGCAGGACCGGAATGACATCGGGTTCGACGTGCAAAATTTCATCGATGGTAGCGCCTGAATAAAGCGTCGCCAGCAGTGCTGCCATGCCCTGAACGATGGAGGAGTCGGCCTCGATGTGATATTCGCAGCGCCCTTCGTTGTCCAGATTTCCCGTCAGCCATACCTGCGATGTGCAGCCCTCGACAAGATTGGCTTCGACGCGTTTGTCATCGCTGATCGGTGGCAGCTTTTTGCCGCGGTCGATGATGGCTGAGAAGCGTTCGGTCGAGTCTTCGATGATCGAATAATCTTCGATCAGCGTGCGCTGGCGTTCGGCGAGGGGAACGTAGGTGGATTCGGAGTCGGTCACGTCGGCATTTTACATCGACTCAGCAGGTTGCGAAAAAAGTTTCGTGCAGAGGCGCGCAAATCGTGGTTTTTCTATGCACATAAAACCATGACACCGAACTCTCAGGCCTTTCTCTTTGATCTTCTCAACACTCCCAGCCCGACCGGTTTCGAGGCGGCCGGGCAGCGCAAATGGGCCAACCATCTGCGGCCTTTTTCCCGGGTTGATAGCGACGCTTACGGAAGCGCCTGGGCGACGATTGAAGGCAGTGACGCCGATGCGCCGACCTTGATGATCGAAGCGCATGCCGATGAGATCGGTTACATCGTCAAAAACATTACCGGCGAAGGTTACCTGCACGTCGATCGCATTGGCGGTAGTGACTGGGCGACCGCGCGAGGGCGACGCTTGATCATTCAGGGCGACAAAGGTGAAGTCAAAGGTGTCATCGGCAATACCGCGATTCACATTCGCGATCGGCCTGGCAGCGGTGAAAAAGCGCCTGAAGTGCATGAGCTTTACGTCGACATCGGTGCGTCGAGTGCGGACGAAGCGGCGGAGATGGGCGTGCGGGTCGGGCATCCGGCGGTCTATTCCGACAGCGCGGAAATATTTGGCGAACGCCGCATTGTGGGACGTGCCCTCGACAATCGCATTGGCGGATACATCATCGCCCGGGTGATGGAAAACCTCAGTGCCAAGAAGAATCCAGCGAGCGCTACCGTGATCGCACTCAATGCCGTGCAGGAAGAAATCGGAGGTTACGGCGCAAAGATGGCGACCCAGAAGATCATGCCGGACATCTGCCTGGTTCTCGATGTCACTCACGCCACCGACACGCCGGGTATTAAGAAAGAAAAACACGGTGCGGTCACGCTTGGCGGAGGGCCGTCCGTGACCCACGGCACCGGCAACCATCCCGAGATGGTGAAGCGGGTCATGGCAGTCGCCGATAGTCTCGATCTGCCGCTCCAGCACGAGTCCGCCTCAAGAAACACCGGCACCGATACTGATTCGATCTATCACCTTGGCGGCGGCATCCCCTGCGCCCTGATCTCACTCCCGCTGCGCTACATGCACTCGGTCGTTGAAATGGCGGATCTGGACGACGTCGAAAAAACCGTCGACCTGATGACCGCCTTCGCCAGATCGGTAAAAGCAGGTGACGAATTCCGCGTCCAGATCTAGTCAGCAGCACTTACGCACGCGACGTCTTCCGCGTGATTGCGACTTGAAGGAGCAGGAGACTGGGGGGGCGCGGTCCGTTCATTCGCTGACGGCGCAGCGCTTTCTGCCCGGCGAGGGTATCCTTGGGTTCTCGTGAGAAGAGGAGAAGATCTGCGTCCGCCAGGTCGTAGCGCAACACTCGACATACCATCAAAGGTTTCCACGAAAACAAAAATAGTGAGCAATTCCAATAGCCATAAAGATAAGGTGATGTAAATAATGCCAGGCAGATAATCATTGCGCTGGGGGTGTTTAGGGTTAGCGTAGGGGATGCCGCAGCGACGAATACTTATGGATCAAGGCGGCTGCTACCATGTGGTGTCTCGCATTGTGGAGCGGAAGTTCTATTTTGGGGCGGGGCAGAAGGAGTTTTTTGTTAGCACGATGCGGCGGCTGGAGGCGTTTCTTGATGTCCGGGTACTGACCTACTGCGTGATGTCGAATCACTTTCATCTCCTGGTCGAGGTGCCGGCGCCGGAGGAGCTTGTGCGCCTGACGGCGGCGACGCTGCGCGAGCGGTTGCCGTTGCTTTATCATGGCAAGGCGTTGGAGGAGGCATGGGATGAGATCGATCGGGCGGAAGCGCATGCGGCGAGTCCGACCGGGACGTCGAACTGGATCGATGAGATCGTGGCGCGCTATCAGGCCCGTCTCGGTGATCTATCTACTTTCTTAAAGGAGCTGAAATGGCGTTTCTCGATGTGGTACAATGCGAACCATGAGCGGGTGGGCACGCTCTGGGAGGATCGGTTTCGTTCGGTGTTGGTGGAGGGGGCGGAGCATGCGTTGATGACGGTAGCGGCTTATATTGAACTGAATCCGGTGCGCGCGGGGCTGGTGGCGGACCCGAAGGACTATCGCTGGTGTGGCTACGGTGAGGCCGTTGCAGGGCAAAGCCGATCTCGCCGACGCCTGGCAAGGTTGCATGGCCGTATGCGGGCCTGGCAGGGCTGTGGGCAAGGTTCGCCACCGGTCACGTGGCGTGAGCTGGCGCCGACGTACCGGGTCTACCTGTTCGGTCAGGGTGAAAGGCGCCCGGGCGACGGGCGCACCGGGCGCGGAGCGAAGCCGGGCATCAATCCGGCAGCGGTGGAAGAGGTCGTGGAAAGGCGAGGCGGTCACCTGTCGATGCAGGAACGCTTGCTGAGCCGTGTGCGCTACTTTACGGACGGGGCGATTCTGGGGAGTCCGGAATTTGTCGACGAGGTTTTCGAGGCGGAACGGGAGCGGTTCTCCGCGAAGCGCAAAACGGGTTCGCGACGGATGCGTGGCGCGGATTGGGGGGGGCTGAGCACCCTGCGGGAATTGAGGGAAAATTCGTAGGCATCATCGGGAGCGGTCGCGGGCCGCTACGAGAGCAGGTTTGGCGGGGCTGCACCCGGCGGGGCTTTACGCATGTTCGCCACACTGAGGGCTTGCGACGGACGGCTTTCGCGCTCACGATCCGAGGCTGCCCTGCCATGAAAGTATCTCTTTACTCCGCTCTTCTCTATCTTGTCACTCTTACCGTTGCGCAATTACCGGGCGCCAGTTCGGCTGCGGACGACGAGGGTTTTACGACGATCTTTGACGGCAAGTCCCTCGACGGCTGGGTTGGCGATCCCAAATTGTGGAGCGTTGAGGAAGGGGCGATCACGGGGCAGACCAGTGATGAATCGCCGATTGAATACAACACCTTCCTGAAGTGGGCGAACGGTGAGGTCGATGACTTTGAGCTGAAGCTTGAGTATCGCATTTTCAACGGCAACTCGGGGATTCAGATTCGCAGCTTTGAGCTGGAAAAGCCGTATGCGGTCGGTGGCTATCAAGCCGATTTTGAAGCCGGTGAGCAATGGTCCGGCACCAACTACGGCGAGCAATTTCGCGGCATCCTCGCCAAACGTGGAGAGAAAACGGTTATCGGAGAGGATGGCAAACCGACGGTGACCGGTTCGCTCGGCCAGACTGAAGAACTGCAAAAAGTGATCCGTCAGGGCGACTGGAATGATTATCACATCATCGCTCGCGGCAATCACTTCGTGTTTAAAATCAATGGCCAGGTGATGTCGGACGTGACCGACAACGACACGGATATGCGCAGGCGTATCGGATTGATCGCCTTTCAGCTGCATAAAGGACCGGCGATGAAGGTGCAGTTCCGCAATGTGCGCCTGAAGCGTTTACCGATCGAAGATGTGCAGAAAGTCGTGTTCGTCGCCGGCACTCCGAGTCATCCGCCGCGCACGCACGAGCACAACGCCGGCTCGCTGCTGATGGCCGATTTACTCAATACTCACTACGGCGACAAGATCGTCGCAGCTGTCTATAAAAACGGTTGGCCTGCCGACACCACGGCGTTCGACAACGCGGACGCGATGGTCATGTTTGCGGATGGCGGCATGCGACATCCGGGCTTCACCAAGCTCAAGGTGATCGATGCGCTGCGCGAAAAGGGTATCGGAATCGGTGCGTTACACTACGCAGTTGAGATGACGCCGGGTGAGAGCAATGACACTCTGGCGCGGGCCATCGGTGGCGCGTTCGAGATCGACTGGTCAGTTAATCCCCATTGGGACGCTGAATTTAAGAGCTTCCCCGATCACCCGGTAGCGAACGGTCTTGAGCCGTTCACGATCAATGATGAGTGGTATTTCAACATGCGTTTCGTAGACGGCATGAAAGGCGTTACGCCGATACTGAGCGCGATTCCGGATGCCAGTACGGTGAGCCGCCCGGACGGCGATCATTCGGGCAATCCCGATGTGCGCAAAAAAGTCGCCGCCGGAGAACCTGCGGTCGTGGGTTGGGTTTATGAACGCGCGGATGGTGGCCGCGGCATGGGCTTCACCGGCTTGCACGACCACGACAATCTTGCGCAAAATAGTTTTCGCACGGCGCTGCTCAACGGTATCGCGTGGATCTCGGGCGTCGAGATTCCCGATGGCGGTTTGGTAACTCCCGAACTGACCAAGGAGCAGCTCGATGCCAATCTCGATCCCAAACCGGCTCGCAAACCTAAGCCGGCCGCGAAGACTAAAGCGAAAGCGAAGTAAGCGCATCGTTTTCGTCCAATCATCCCGGCCTTTTCCTTATTTAAAATTAGATCATGAACAAACCGTCGTTTTCGTCCCTTCCCGTCACTGCAGCGTTCGCTCTTGCGGTCGCCGCGATTTGTCAGCCGTTTGAAGCTGGCGCACAGGATAAGCCTGCGGAGCAGAAGATTTTCCGGGTCGGCATGATCGGTCTGGATACGTCGCACGCGAAGGCATTTACCACGATCCTCAACGATCCGAAAAATGGCTACGCGGTAAAGGTGGTCGCGGCGGTGGCGCAGTCGAGCCCGGACATTGAGTCGAGCTACACGCGGGTCGATGGATACGTCGAGCTGTTGAAGACCGAGTTCGGCGTGAAGATGTATGACACCATCGAAGCGATGTTGCCAAACGTCGACGGGGTGTTGATCGAGAGTGTCGATGGTCGTCCGCATCTGGCGCAGGCGACACCGTGCATCATCGCCGGCAAGCCGACCTTTATCGATAAGCCGGTGGCGGCTTCGCTGAAGGATGCTATTGCGATTTATGATCTGGCTGAGAAACACGGCACGCCGGTATGGAGTGGTTCGAACCTGCGTTTTCACTCGGGCGTGGTAAAGGCGGCGGCTGCAGATGTCGGCGAGCAAAAGATGGTTTTCAGTTATGGCCCGGCTTCGCTTGAGGAGCATCACATGGATCTCGCCTGGTATGCCATCCATCCGATCGAAGCTTTATTTACTGTCATGGGGACGGGCTGTAAAACCGTCAGCCGTGTGCACACCGAGGGCACGGATGTGGTGACCGGATTGTGGGACGATGGTCGCATCGGGGTGATGATGGGCATTCGCGACGGCAAAACTGCGTATGGTCTTGAGGTGTTCGGCACCAAGGCCATCGTCAAGGAAACTGCCGGTGGTGCTTACCCGGAGATCATGGCGGAGATGGTGAAGTTTTTCGAGACCGGTAAGCCTCCGGTTTCCGCTGAGACCACCATCGAAATTTTTGCCTACATCGAAGCGGCGGATGAGAGCAAGCGTCAGGGCGGTGCGCCGGTTTCGATCGCTGAAACCATTGCGAAACATTCCAAGTAGGCGCGGGTTGTATCCGGCATGATTATCAAGTCACTTGCCGGTTTTTCTGTCCTTGCCATCAGCCTGTTGTGTCCCGCTATGGCCGGGGCGCAAACAACCGGGCAGGCTGCGTCGCGCTTTGATCAATGGGACACGAATGGTGACGGTAAGCTGGTGCCGGACGAGCTTCCTGCGGCGTTGCGACGGAATTTCGAGCGCGTCGATCGGGATGGTGACGGTGCTATCTCAAGGGAGGAGGATGCCGCGATTCGGAATCGGGCGGGTGGCAAGTCTGAGCAAGGTCAGAGAGGGGTGCCGGACGGTATCAAAAAGTTGGCGGATCTCGACTATTCCGGCAATGACAATGCCCGGCAAAAGCTTGATCTCTATCTTCCGGAAGGTGGCGCAACGGAGGCAGCGAAAGCCTTGCCGTTGGTGGTGTTCATTCACGGTGGTGGCTGGCGCAGCGGTGACAAGGCGTCCGGGATCAGTCGGCTGAAGCCCTTTCTTGAAGAGGGAAAGTATGCCGGTGCTTCGATCGGCTATCGTCTCAGTGGTGAGGCGGCGTGGCCGGCTCAGATCCATGATTGCAAAGCGGCGATTAGATTTCTAAAAGCCCACGCCGGGGAATATGGCATCGATGCCGATCGAATCGCGGTTTATGGCACATCGGCGGGCGGCCATTTAGTGGCAATGTTAGGGGTGGCTGGCGATGTGCCGGAGTTGGAAGGGCAGATCGGGTCGCATCTGGATATGAGTAGCGAGGTAGCGTGCGTTGTCGATTTTTTCGGTCCGAGCGATCTGCTGAGCATGAATGAAGAGAAAGGCGCGATCGATCATGACGCACCGAAATCGCCTGAATCGCTGATGCTCGGTGGCCCCATGCTTGAGCGGAAAGATCTGGCGAAGCAGGCGTCGCCGCTCACTCATGTCAGTGCGGACGATAAACCGACACTGATTGTGCACGGCGACGAGGACCCGGTGGTGATTTTCTCGCAGTCGGTGAAGTTTGAGACGGCGCTGGAAGCGGTGGGAGTGCCGGTGACTTTTGTGAAAGTTAAAGGCGGCGGTCACGGCAAAGGATTCGGTCCCCGGGTTACCGCAATCGTGGCTGAGTTTCTGGCGCAGCAGTTACTCGGAGTGGACGGAAAAGTCACCGATCAAACGGTGGCGGCAGGGGAGTGAGGTCGAATTGAACCATTTTTGCAGTTACCTGTAGAAAGTTCTTGCGTTATTTCTGTAATGACAGAAACTAAAGAACAAGATGAAAGATCTCAGCACAGTGGCGCAAAACTTCGTCCTCCATTGGGGAGAGATGGGAACGCGTTGGGGGATCAATCGAACGGTGGCTCAGATTCATGCGCTGTTGTTCATTGCGGAGAATCCGCTGAATGCCGAGGACATCTGCGAAACGCTGGGGGTGGCTCGTTCGAATGTCAGCAACAGTCTGAAGGAATTGCAGAACTGGGGAATCGTGAAGGTGGTGCACTTGCCCGACGACCGGCGCGACCATTTTGAATCGATCAAAGACGTTTACGAAATGTTCCGGGTGATCGCGGCGGAACGGAAGCGGCGTGAGATCGATCCAACCCTGCGGGTGTTACGCGAGTGTGTCGAGGAAGCGGACGATGACAAGGATGCGGAGGCGTTCACCAAGGAACGCATCGGCCAGCTGTTGGAATTCTTTGAGGTGGCGACCAATTTTTACGATAAGGCCAACAAGATGCCGACTCAATCTGCGGTGAAGGCTTTTAAGATGAGCGACAAAATGTTCAAGATGCTGGGATTGATGAGCAAGTGAGGTCGACGCGTATCATCGATCTTTTTATTTGTTTAGACATTTCTGTTTAGACAGAAATAACTGAAACGGAGGAAATGAAAGCGGAACTGGGGACATTGTATTTCGATGGTGACTGCCATTTGTGCACCAGGGGGGTGACGCGTTTGAAAGCCTGGTTGGCAAAGCGCGGTGTGGCGATCGAACCTTTTCCAAGTGGACCGGGGATCGCGCCACCGGCAGAAATGCGATTACACTGTTGCGACGGTCGGGAGTTAGGTGGGGCGGACGCGGCCCTGGCGGTGGTCGGTGCGCGCGGTTTGGGGAAGTTGTTGGCGCGGGTGGGGAGGTTGCCGGGAATCTTTGCGCTGCTGAATGTGGCTTATCGATGGGTGGCAGCGCGCCGTCATTGCCAAAACGGCAGTTGCCAGGTTCCCGCTCAGCGGAAAGGGCTGCATCTGGCAAACGCATGGTTGCTGACGGGAGGGCTGACCGTGGCGGCGTTTGCGTTCGGGCGTGGCTTGGGGATGGAAGGTTGGGTGTGGATGTGGTTGCTGGCGTTGGCGCTGTGGCTGGGATTTAAATTGTTGGCCCTGGCGACGACAGCCCGGAACGGTTGGCCGCGGGGTGGATTGGGTTGGCTGGGATATGCCTTGTGGCCGGGCATGGACGCGGCGGCTTTTGCCGGGCGTTGCCGACCGCGAATCTATCGGCAGGCGGGATGGAAATGCGCGCTGTTCGCCGGGCTACGGTTCGCGGCGGGGGGGTGGCTGGTCTTCCGGCTGGCAGAACGGCTGGCAAATCCGGTGGCAGTCGGTTGGTGTGGGATGGTCGGCATGGTGCTGATGCTGCACTTCGGTGTGTTTGATTGGCTGGCGCTGTTCTGGCGCCGCATGGGATTTGATGTGGAGCGAATCATGGATGCTCCGTGGCGGGCGCGCAGCCTGGCGGATTTCTGGGGCAGTCGATGGAACCGGGCCTTCAGCCACGTGGCCAATCGGGCGCTGTTCCGTCCGATGACGCGGCGCTTCGGTCTGGCGCCGGGAACGCTGGCGGGATTTGCGTTGTCGGGTGTGGCCCACGAGTTGGTGATCTCGGTGCCGGCCCACGCTGGCTATGGATTGCCGACGATGTATTTCCTGCTGCAGGGAACCGGGGTGCTGTTGGAGCGATGGCTGGGTTGGCGGGGCGACTGGCGCGGTCGGCTGCTGATGGTGGTGACTTTGACCGGGCCGGCGTTCTGGCTGTTTCATCCGGCTTTTATGAGCGGGGTGGTGGAGCCGATGACCGGGCGTTTCGCCATTAACTTTTAACCGTTAACAAAACAATGAAAGGAATACGATGAACTGGATCACTGATCGAGAGCCGTTGGAGGTCGCTTTGTATGCCGGCGGGGCTTTGCACTTTTGCATACTGATCGCGAGTGCGCTGACGCCTTTTGCGCTCGACTGGAAGGGACTGCTGGCACCGTTGCCGAAGTTGTTGAGGCAGATGTTCTGGGTTTACGGGGCGTTCATCGTGCTGACCATCATTTGTTTCGGGGCGTTGGTTTTGCGGCACGCTCCGCAGATGACGGCGGGAGATCCGGTCGGGCGCAGTGTGTGTGCGGTGATCGCGATTTTCTGGACCGTGCGATTGGCGGTGCAGTGGTTTATTTTCGACGCCGGGCCGTTCTTGACGCGCTGGTTCTGGAAGGTGGGGTACCACATGTTGACGGTGGTATTCATCGTCATGATTGCGATTTTCACGTGGGGGGCGCTGGCATGAAGCGGGTGGTGATCGCTGGTGGAAGTGGCTACCTCGGACGGCGTTTAGCACGCTGTCTGGTCGAGCGCGGCGATGCGGTTTGTCTACTGACGCGGCAGCCGGAGGACGATGCAGGCAGCGGTTCGAACTGCCAGGAGGTGGGCTGGGACGGGCGCAGCACTGGCGGTTGGGTGAAGGCTTTGGAGGGCGCTGATGTCCTGATCAATTTGACCGGAAAAAACGTCAACTGTCGGCCGACGCGCGCCAATCGAAATGAGATCATGGCGTCGCGAGTCGATTCGGTAAGGGCGCGGGGAGAGGCACTGCGAGCGGTTGTTGATCCCCCCGCAGTTTGGGTGCAGGCGAGTTCGCTGGCTATTTACGGCGATGCCGGAGAGCGCATTTGCGACGAGAGTGCGCACGTGGCAGCAGCCTGGCCGGCGAATGTGTGCACGGCGTGGGAAGCGGCCCTGGGCGAGGCATTGCTGCCGAACACGCGTTGGGTGACCCTACGCATTGGCTTTGTCCTCGGGCGTGAAGGCGGGGCGTTACCGTTTTTAGAAACACTGGCGCGATGGGGACTGGGTGGTCGCATTGGCAGTGGTCGGCAATGGATCAGTTGGGCGCACGAGACGGATATCGATCGGGTGTTTTTGCAGGCGATCGATGACCCGGCAATGTGGGGCGTTTACAATGCAACCGGTCCGGAGCCGGTGACCAACAAATATTTGATGGGCGCGTTGCGGGCAGTGTTGAATCGACCGTGGAGCCCGCCTGTGCCGAAGCCGGCAGTGTATTTCGGCGCGTGGTTGGTGGGCAGTGATCCGGTGATCGCTCTGACCGGGAGGCGCTGCATTCCTAAAAAGCTAAGCGACGAAGGGTTTGGATTTTATCACCGGCGTCTGGATGATGCATTGCGTGATTTGTACACGAACGGAAGCAACGGAAAGGAAGCATCAACATGAAAACGATACTCGATTACCTCGAATGGATACTGATCGCCGCGGCGATCGGACAACTGATCATTGCGGTGATTAATCTGCGGCTGATTAAGCTGCTCGGTTGGGAGGAGGATCTGGCGAAAATGTCGCTGTTGGTGCGCGAGGTGTTTCACGTGCACAAGTGGTTCATCAGTATCATTATGGTGATCTTCGCAGTGTTGACGCTGCGCTTCCCGGGCGAGTTGGCGGGCGGCTCGGAACTGGGGCGATGGTTGGCGGGTGCTATCGGTGGGTTCTGGGGGATTCGCACGTGGATGCAATGGGGCTTTTACAGCGCCAGTCACCGACGTGAGAGCCGGGGGAAACTGGCGGTCCACTGGACGTTGACGATTTGTTATGGTGGCGCGGCATTGGCTTATCTTTGTGGGGCATTTTTTGGTGAAGGCTGACGCTACAACTGCCCGGATCGATGGTGGTCTACACGGTCGTCCGGCCGCGACCGGCGACACCGCGGTAGCAAATTCTCGTCCAGCGGATGAAGCTGAAATGGCGCGGCAGCGGATGATGGCGGGATGGGGCGATCCGCTGTTTCTGGCTGACTGGGATCGCGCGTTGTTTTTGCACTTCGAGGTGGATGCCGCGGCGTTGCAGGCGGCGGTGCCGTTTGAGTTGGACCTGTGGCAGGGGCGAACCGCGATCGTGACATTGGTGGCCTTCACAATGCGCCGAATGCGGCCGAGTGTCGGTGGACGGTTGAGCGCATGGCTGTCGGCGCCGTTGGCGACGCACGAGTTTCTGAACGCTCGCACCTATGTCCGTTGCGGGGATGAGCGGGGCATTTTTTTTATCCGCGAATGGTTGCCGAACCTGCTGGCGCGATGCATGGGGCCGGCGACTTTCGGACTGCCGTATCGTCCGGGGCGGATTGATTACCGGCACGATCACGAGGTCGGTGCCCTGGCGGGCGAGGTTTTCCCGCGAGACGGCGTCGCACGGCTGACTTACAAAGGTAGTTCGGAAGCTGTTGAAGAGCTCGAGCCGGCACTAAGGGATTTTTTGCTGGAGCGCTACACGGCGTTTACGTCGGCCTTTGGTCTGCGCCGCAAGTTTCGCGTCTGGCACGAGCCGTGGAATGCGGCAGCGGTAGACGTTGTGGCCGATGATGTATCGATCCTCAGCCTGGTGCCAGGTTGTGATGAGACAGGGGCGCAATTTTTCGGCGCGCACTACTCGGTCGGTGTGAAAGATGTGTGGATGGGGCGGCCACGTCTGGCCTGATATTTTTGCAGTAAGAGTCTGAACCGGTGAAACCATGAATGCGATCTTGATTTCTAAACTGGAGTTGTGGCGGCTGAAGATTGTTTCGCGTTGGGCGCTCGGATTGGTGTGGATCTGGGAGGGGCTGGTGCCGAAGATTCTCTGGCCGACGCAGATGCAATACGACACGGTCGTGGCATCGGGACTTTACTGGCCGAACGTCGAGTGGTTTTTGATCGGGCTCGGTGCGGCGATGATTATCGCCGGGGTGGTCATCTGCATCGGTTGGATGGAGCGACTAACCGTGATGATGGCGACTCTGATGATGGGCGTGCTGATCGTGCTGGTGCTTTGGAATCACCCGTCATCGATCGCTGACATGCACGGTGGCATTGCCAAGGATTTCTGCCTGATTGCCTGTGCCGCGGCAGTCTGGCGACTGGCGTTGGTCGCGCCTGAAAAGCCTGAAGCGTAGACGTAAAAAGAGCGCCGCGGCTAAGTCCGGAGCGCTCTTTTTGAAAAACCAATTTCGGATCCAGCGAGGGGCGTTGCCCTAGTAGGAGAGCGTCGCTCCGGATGGGTCTGAGAACAGGTAGGCGGTTTCCTGGGCGACGGCTTCCTGAGCCGCTTCGCGCCATTGCATGACTTCGACCTCAACGAAGCGCGGCAGATTTTCGAGATTGCGAAGCGCTTGCGCCATGGTGAGACCGTGGCTGTCGAGGGCGGTTTGCAGTTCGCTACTGATACCCGGAATGGTGAGTTCGCTGGCGCCAAGGTATTTGCAGGCTTTTGCGGCTGCGCTGCCTTTCCATGCCACGGGCTCGCTGCGACGGGCGGCGATCGGCAAGTGGGCAATCACATAGTCGGCGGTGTCGGAAAAAATTTCCAGCAGATCGACGACTTCATTGAGGTTGCGTTCGCTGGGATGAACCGGCAGCACCAATGACATCTCGGCATCGATCTCTGAAAGGACGGTGTCGAGTTCGTTCTCTTCGCAGAAGTCCGCCCAGACGCGGGCCGAGCCACTGGCGATATCAACAATAACCGTTTCGTGACTGTCGAGTGCGCCGATGAGCATCGACAGATCGACCTCGTCTTCGAAATCCCAGAATTCGGCGGTGACATTGTCCTCGACGTCGGCTTCGTCAGTACTGACCAGCAATGTGTCGTAACCGGCTTCGGTGTAAGTGTGCTTGAGGACGCTGGCCAAGGAGGTCTTCCCTGAGCCTTCGAGATCGTTGACGATGGCGATAAGTTTTTTCATTGGGAGCGTTGGTTGCGGCGGACGGACGTTGGGCGAGTGGCGGTTCCTTTTATCATAATTATAGAAAGTAAAATAAATGCAAGAAATTTCTTTAAATTATCTAAAACTTCTGAACATCTAAAATTTTAGTAAAGGCTGACAGGTTTTTCTCGGGAAGGCATTGCAATCCGGCCGGCTTGCGGGTGAATTAGGGTATGGGAGGAACGTCAGAAGCAGGGAAGGGGCCAGAGGTGAGAATAGATCTCTGGCTTTGGGCCGTACGTCTCTATAAAACCCGGAGTCAGGCGGCGACGGCTTGTCGTGGCGGCAAGGTGCGGATCAATGGTAAGCCGGCCAAGCCTGCCAAATCGGTTCGCGCCGGTGACCGCCTCGACCTCAATAAAACGGGTCTGACCAGAACCGTGGTGGTGAGGGATGTGTTGAGCAAACGGATCGGTGCCAAGGTGGTCGCTGACTACCTGGAGGACTTGACGCCTCCGGAGGTTTATCAGGAGGCGGCTCAGCGACGGCTCGAGAAGATCGCCTCGCTACCGAAGCGGGATGGTGGTGCCGGTCGCCCGACCAAGCGGGATCGGCGGGCGTGGTCAAAAGCGGCCGATAAGGCAGCGGAGCGGGAAGCGGCGGTGACCGAGCTGATGCGTAGATCGGTGGACGCGGCGGAGTGAAATCGAACTTCCTGTTTCGAGGTGACTCAGTGAGTGGTATTGATTATCTGAGCGTGAGATAAGCCAATACAACCATGATGAATCGCGACCTGTTCGGTGGATTTGGATCTGTGAATCGGCAAGCCTGTGTGGTCGCGGCCATCGTTCTGGGAGGTTTCCTGGTGGCCACGTCAGTGGTCCGCGCTGAATCTCCACCGCGCCGCAATTTTACGCTCGGGGAAGGTGCTACCGCGCTCAAGCTTTCGGAAAAACTTGAAGTATCGGCGTCGAACCTGGCACCGGAACTGGACGCTACCAGTGGCCAGTTGAATGGACTGGCAGCGTCGGGAGGCGTTTTGATTCGCGTGCGGCCTGAAGGTAGTGAGATGTGGATTTTAGTGCACTGCGAGAAGGCCAGCTACGACATTGCCGAAGATGTGATATTACTCAGCGGTTGGCCGGCGGTAAAGCGGGGCGTGCAGGTACTGCGTGCGACCTCCGGCGAGACTTCCGTTCGGGTCGCGCGCAAGAGCGGCAAGTGGGAAATCAAAGGGCCCCACCGCATCGAGATTTCATTGAAGTAGACTCCGCTTATTCGTATTCCCATTTCATGATCCACGGATCCTGAAATTTCTTCTGCTGTGCTTTGAGGAGCTGTTTGTACTTCTCGAGCTGTTCGGCGTAGGCGGGATCGTTGGCGAGGTTGGTGGACTCGTGGGGATCTTCGCTGATTTTAAAGAATTCGAATGCGGGGCGGTGAATGTATTCGCCGACCGTTTTCTGTCCATACGGGGCGTCCATCGATTTTTGCACCTGTGCCTGCCAACTGGAGGCGGCCCATAGATCTGAGGCAAAGGGGTAAGGCAGGCCGTGGGCGATGTTCCAGATCAGCTTGTATTCTGAATCGCGAATGACGCGCATCGGATAGTACATCTGAATCTCGTGAAAAGTGTGTGAGGCGAGAATGGTGTCCCAGTGTTTGGCGTTTGGTTTGCCCAGAATCGGGATCCAGGATTTGCCGTGGTAGCTGCGGAATTCCTTGCCTTTCGGGCCGCGGTTTTCCTGGTTGGCGTAGGCTTTTTCCTTCCAGTATTGATCGGGATTCTGCCACTTTTTCGGGCCATTGGTTTGCGGATCGAGACCGCCCGCAAAGTCGAGTAATGACGGCGTGATGTCGATGTGGCTGATCATTGCCTGGTGCTCGACGCCGCGGTTTTCCTGATAGGGATCGCGGGCTACAAAGGGAACGCGCAGGCCGCCTTCGTAGACGGTGGTTTTGCCGCCGGCGAAAGCCATGCCGTGATCAGCGGTGAACACGATGAGTGTTTTGTCGTAGAGATCATTTTCCTTGAGGATCTCGACCAGCCGGGCAACGCCCTGATCGACGCGTGAAATACTCTGGTAGTACTGCGCGAGTTCTTCGCGGGTCTCGGCTGTGTCCGGCAGGAAATGCGGGATCGGAAGTTTGGCGGGATCGTAAAAGACTTCTTCGACGCCCTCGAAAGCCGCGTCGTCGGGTTTGTTGCCAAACAGGTTGGGCTTGAGTTCACGTTGTGAATTTTCATCGATGCCGCCACCTCGATGTGGATCGGAAGTGGCGAAGTAGAGGAAAAACGGTTGGTCGCTTTTCTTGCTGATGAAATCGCGTGACTTTTCGGCCATCTCGACGGCGTTGCGACCGTTGCCTTTCAAGGTGGTCTGAAAATGATAAACCTCCTCGGGGGCGACATGGTATTTGCCGATCCGGGCGGTGCGATAGCCCTCGTTGGCGAGCACTCGCGGCATCGCCAGCGCGACGACGTTGTGCCACGAGGCAAACTTGTGATAGCTGTGCTGGTGGCCATACATGCCGTTGCGGTGATTGTGCAGGCCGGACATGACGACCGAGCGACTGGCGGCGCAGCTGGCGGTCGTAGCGAAGGCATTCTTGAAAACCGTGCCGTCGGCAGCGATGGCATCGATGGCGGGAGTGACCGCAGCCGGATCGCCGTAACATCCGAGCGTTGGCGACTCGTCATCGGTGATGATGAAGATGATATTGCGCTCCGCAGCATCGGTGTTTCCGAGCAGAGCGCAGCCGGCAAGGACAAGGGTGAGAAAAGCGGCAGAAAGTGATTTCATGGTCGCACGACTGTGCTTCCGAAACCCGCTGTCAGTCAAGGACGGGTGTCGGCACCGGCAGAGAGGGAAGAGTAAGCGGGGATGCGCCTGCCGTCTCGCACCGGCACGATTCTCGTAAGTTTTGCCAGGCAGACTATAATTGACAAGCCGGGAGAGCGGAGATGGGGCGGCGAGAGGGGGCTTGCGCTGGTGTGGGGGAGGCGGCACAGTGCGCCGATGGCTGACGATCAAGGCACGATTCAACGCTCCGGTTTGCGAAAATGGCTGTCATTGCTGTTTGGCGTGGTGTGTTTTGGCTTCGCTCCGGCGGTGATTTTCTGGGCCTGGAATACCTCGTTTTTCGCGCGGGCCTGGCTGTATGTCGTTGCGCCGGTGATCGGGGCGATTTTGATCGCGCATTGGTATCTGATTTTTGGCCGGGCAGCGATGATGACCCGTCTGAAACGGTTTGCGGTTTTTGCCATGAGCCTGGGTTTGCTGGCGATGCTCGGCGCGAAATTGTTGCGCTACGAGGGGTCAACCGGTGGCAGTTCGTTTCCGAAATTTGTCTGGCGCTGGTCACCGGAAACTGAATCGGCGGCGGTGGCCGACGAAGCAATCGCCGCCGCGGCTGCCACCGATGATGAGCAGAACGGTGCGGGCGTGCAGGCGGAGATTGATTCGCCGCAACTTTACGGGCCAAACCGTGACGGCCGGGTGGTCACGGAAGGTGCACTGGACTGGACGGCGAGTCCTCCGCAGGAGTTGTGGCGACGACCGATCGGTCTCGGCTGGTCGGGTTTTGCCGTAGTGGGCAGTCGGGCGTTGACTCAGGAGCAGCGCGGCGGGCAGGAGTGGGTGTCGTGTTACGATCTCGGCTCCGGCGAGTTGTTGTGGAAGCATGCTGACGAGGCCCGGTTCGATGAGAAAATGAGTGGCCCGGGACCGCGCGCGACGCCGACGGTGCGGGGGGACCGGTTGTGGACGATGGGGGCGACGGGCATTTTGAACTGCCTGGATCTTGCCAGTGGTGAGCTGGTGTGGACGCGCAACATTTTGCAGGAGAATGGAGCGGAAAATTTGGAGTGGGGGAAGAGTGCCTCGCCGTTGTGGGTCGATGACATGGTGGTGGTGTCGGGCGGCAATCATCGCGGCAGCTTGCTGGCCTACGATGCGGCGTCGGGTGAACCGAAGTGGAGTTTTGACGGCGACGGGGCGAGTTATGCATCGCCGACGCTGATCGAGTTGGACGGTATCCGCCAGATCGTTTCGCTGAACCGCATCAACGTCAGCGGACACATAATCGAAAACGGACAGATGTTGTGGAAGTGGGACTGGCCGGGAGTCTATCCGAAGGTCGGCCAGCCGATGCCGGTGGGCGCAGACCGGCTGCTACTGACGGCGAGTTACGGGGCGGGCAGTCATCTATTGGAAGTGAAAATGGTTGGCGCCGCGGGCAAAGGGGCGATCACAAAACTGTGGGACACCAACCGGCTGAAAACGAAGTTCAGTTCAGCGACGGTTATCGATGGCTATGCGTACGGGCTCGATGAGGGGATTTTTGCCTGCATCGATTTGAGCGATGGTTCGAAGGTGTGGAAAGGCGGGCGCTATGGCTTCGGGCAGCAGTTGTTGATCAATGGCGACACGTTTCTGGTGCAGACCGAGCGGGGGCGTGTCGTGCTGCTGGCGGCAACGCCGGAGGGGCATCGGGAGCTGGGTGAGTTAGCCGGGTTGGAGGAGTCCGGCGGCACTTCGTGGAATCCGCCGACACTGGCGGGGCGGTATCTGCTGCTGCGCAATGACCGCGAGGCGGTGTGTTATTTTTTAGGAGTTAGGAGTTAGGAGTTGTCCCGAGAACATAGTGCTAGTCCGCCGGGGTGGCCGGGGGGGCTGCAGCAGCGGGAGTGGCGGGTGAACCGGTGACGCCGTTTTCTTTGCGCCATTGGGCGAGGCGTTTTTCCAGTTTCTGGTTTTGTTCCACGGTGAGGAATTCGCTGATTTGCGGCATGAATTCTTCGACGAAAAGGCGGTCAGTTTCCTGGTTGTAGTCACGGCGCAGTTGCCAGCGTTTTTGGAGCCCTTCGCCGATGATCGGTTCGATCTTCTCGCGTTGTTCGGGCGTGAGATGGAGGTATTTCTGAAAGTGGTTGGTGACAAATTGCTTCGATTCTTCGCTCTGCCAATTGCTGGTCTTGCGGTCGATGTTGATCGCCACGGCAAGCGCGAAAATCGCGCCGGCAACGAAACCGATGCCGAGCAGGGTGAAGATGCCGCAGCCGAAGCCGAGTCGTTTCTTAAATTTTGAAGCCACTTGTCAGATGCAGTGAATTATTCGCCGACGCCGAAGGGAAGGTAGGACGTCAGGTGGTGGAAGAGGCTGCCGAAATCGGCATCGAGATGAATGTTGAGACCGTTGGCGACAAAGAACCAAACCGCAAGTCCGGCAACCACGGGGGCGGTTCCGGCGGCTCCGCCCCACAACCAGGTGAGCGCTTCATCCCACAAGCTGCCGGCCGGTGTGAAGCCTTCCCTGCGCAGCTCGGCGAGGCGGGCGGACAGACGGGCTTCAAAACCAAACTCGGCACGGCTGGTGTCCGGTTGATAGGCGCGGGCGAGTTCGAGGATGGCATCGAAGTCGTCGGGCGATTTGTCACTGGGCGTGCTCATGATTTTGATGGCTTGCGTTGACGCTGATAAATTTCGCGCATCTTGTGGCGGGCACGATGGGCGCGGACTTTGACGTTGGATTCGCTCCAGCCGGTCAGAGCGGCGGTTTCTTTGACGGTTTTTTCCTCCAGTTCCATCAGGGTGATGATGAGTCGTTCCTTGTCGTTGAGTTGGGTGAGAATGCGATCGATAACTTCCCGGGCGTCGCGGCGTTTGTGAATCTGCTGGTCAGTATGGTCGGCGCTGTCTGCGTAGAGGTCGGCGGGCGATTCTTCGACGAGGACCTCGCTGGCTCTGCGTTTGCGGTGTTTGCGTAAAAAATCGTAGCAGGTGCGAACGGTGATGGTCATGAACCAGTGTTCAAAAGGGGCGTCGGCGCGGTAGCTTTTCAGGCCTTTCCAGGCGCGGATGAATATATCCTGGGCGAGGTCTTCGAGTTCGGCGCGTCCGCGGGCGTAGCGCGAGGCGGTGGCAAATACCCGCGACCGATAGCGGTCGGCCAATTCGGTAAATGCCGAATCGTTGCCATCGAGGGCTTTGCGGACCAACTCGCCATCTTCGTCCTCTGACACTCCTTTGGTGTTATAAAATCATCGAGTAAAAGCAAAGGCAAAGCCTGTGAATCGAAAGAATTGGCCGGGCCGGCTTGGCATCAGGGTAGCTTGGCGGGTGTTTCAGGTTTTTTCATTTTTGGAAAGACGCGCCGCAGCGCTTGCCGGTTACAAGATTGTTTGATGGCTTGAACCCGGGCAACAAAAAAGGGGCGGTCGCAAAAAGCGCCGCCCCGGGGGGGAGAAAGGGTAACCGTCAGTGCCGGATCTGAGGAACCGTGGAGTATGACCACGACACTGACGGTTGGTATTGCTCAAGTCCGAAGACCATTGCAAAGAGATGCGGTGCGCGGTTGTGCGCGGCACCGGCTATTTAAAACATTGAAAACATCGAGGGTTAAAGGGGGGGATGGAGTTTCGGGGAGAAAGGGAGATGCGACGGTTTGGTTCGCTAAGGCTTTTAGTTATGGGGGGATTTTTGCCGAAACATTCCAAACCGTCGCCGGATCGGGTAGTCACCTCTTTAGACACCTGGACGGGATGGCGAAGTCACAACTTTTAGGAAAAAATAAATCAATTTATTGAAGGTGGCTGTAGTCGCCGGATTCGGACTGGACTCGTGCCATGATCCTTCCAATTCTCCGCGCGGCGGCAGCCTCTGCCCGGGCGGCCGCAATGGCGCGTGTGATACGGGTGGCCGACGCTGTTGAAAGTTGCCCGCAGGCATCGCGATCGGAAACACATTGCCCGCGCGATGTGTTGAGCAGGACCGCGATTTCGTTCTCCGCGTCAGCAAATTGTTGGTCGGTGATCATGGCTGTGGTGTATCTCCTCGGGTGGGCTTGACGCCTTTGGTTTTGGCCAGTTCGCTGTAGATCTCTTTGAAATGTTCCATCGCGCGGTAGAGGCGCATTTTGGTGGCGCTCAAGCCGATATCGAGCACCTCGGCCATCTGATCCAGGCTCAGATCGGAAATGAATCGGATGACAATGATTTGTTGTTCTTCGGGACGCATCCCGGCGAGTGCTTCGCGGACCATCTCGCCGGGGCCGTGGCTGGCGTCAAACGCGGCGCCGGCGACTGAAGCACTGGCGCTGATGGCTTCGGCTTCGGCGGTGATTTCTTCGTTAACGCTTTCCATCCGTTCACGGCGGGTAGCGAGGGCCTTGCGTTTGCCGAGGCAGAAGTTGTAGACGATGCGAAACAGCCAGGTCTTAAATGCGGAGCGTCCTTCAAATTGGTGGATCTTGTGAAACACTCTGAGGAACGCGTCTTGCGAGACTTCCTCGGCTTCCTGAATGTTGCCAAGCATTTTCATGCAGGTGCTGAACACGAGGCCTTCGTAGCGGCGCACGAGCTCCCGGTATGCGTCGAGGCAGTCGGGTAGTTCTGCCTGACATCTTGCGACTACGGTTTCGTCGGCCTCATCGGTGAGTGCGTCGTGCGCTGTTGACTGGTTAGTTGTATCCACGGGTTTCGTTCATTGGATACTATTTGGCTGTGCAAAAGTCACTTTGGCTATAAAAAAAGCCCGCACCGCATCGAAATGCGGGCGGGCTGATCTTGAGTAACCACTTTTTAAAAGTGGCGAATGGATAAGCTGCGGGAACTGAACTTCGCTCAGTAGCGATAGTGAGCCGGCTTGTACGGGCCTTCAACTTTGACGCCGATGTAGTCGGCTTGCTCCTTGGTGAGCTGGGTGAGTTTGGCGCCGACTTTTTCGAGATGCAGACGGGCGACTTCCTCGTCGAGTTCTTTGGAAAGGACGGTAACGCCGGGAGCGTTGCCTTCGCGGTTTTTCCACAAGTCGATCTGTGCCAGCGTCTGGTTGGTGAAGCTGTTACTCATCACGAAGCTCGGGTGGCCGGTCGCGCAGCCGAGGTTCACCAGGCGACCTTCGGCGAGCATGTAGAGCTGATGGCCGTCCTCGAAGGTGTACTGGTCGACCTGCGGTTTGACTTCCACTTTGGTTACGCCTTCGAGCTGGTTGAGCGGCTCGACCTGGATCTCGTTATCGAAGTGACCGATGTTGCAGACGATGGCCTGATCTTTCATCTGCGTCAGGTGTTCGAGGCGGATGATGTTGAAGTTGCCGGTGGTGGTGACGTAGATGTCGCCCCAGCCGAGAGTGTCTTCGACAGTCAATACGCGGAAGCCTTCCATGGCCGCCTGCAGCGCGCAGATTGGATCAACTTCGGTGACCACGACCTGAGCACCTTGAGCGCGCAGCGCCTGAGCGCAGCCTTTGCCAACGTCGCCGTAGCCGCAGACGACGCCGACTTTGCCGGAGATCATGACGTCCGTGGCGCGCTTGATGCCATCGACGAGCGACTCGCGGCAACCGTAGAGATTGTCGAATTTCGACTTGGTGACCGAGTCGTTGACGTTGATGGCGGGCACGCGAAGCTTGCCTTTTTCGTGCATTTCGTAAAGACGATGCACGCCGGTGGTGGTTTCTTCCGAGACGCCCTGCCAGTCTTTCAAGTAGTTGGTCCACTTGATCGGGTTCTCCGCGTTGATTTTTTTGAGCAGATCTTTGATGACCTTTTCTTCGTGCGATCCGCTCTCGCTGTTGACCCAGCTCGCGTCGCCTTCTTCGAGGTCGGCGCCTTTGTGGATCAGAAGCGTGGCGTCGCCGCCATCGTCAACGATCAGTTGCGGGCCGGAGCCGTCGGGCCAGGTGAGCGCTTTCTCGGTGCAGTCCCAGTATTCTTCGAGGGTCTCGCCCTTCCATGCAAAAACCGGAACGCCGGCAGCGGCGATAGCGGCAGCCGCGTGGTCCTGAGTCGAGAAAATGTTGCACGAGCACCAGCGCACGTCGGCGCCGAGGGCGACCAGCGTTTCGATCAGAACAGCGGTCTGAATGGTCATGTGCAGCGAGCCCATGATGCGCACGCCGGCGAGCGGCTGTTCGGCAGCGTACTTTTCGCGGGTCGCCATCAGGCCGGGCATTTCGTGCTCGGCGATGGAAATTTCTTTTCTGCCAAAGTCGGCCAGCGCTATGTCGGCGACTTTGTAGTCGGCGGTTGGGAGTGTTTCGGTGGTCATGGGTTCTTTTAGTTTTAAGTGTTAAGTTTTAAATGGCTGGTTGTAGGGATTTTATCAGGCCTTGAAGCATCGCAGAGATTTCTCGAGTCTCTTGGATCGCGGCTTCAGGGACCTCGAGGTCGACTTTGTCGTTCAGTCGCCCACTAAGTTTTTTTGCGATGTAGAGTTGGGTTCTCAGTTCGCCGCGGGAGCCTTTGCTATAGTGGCGCAAGCTGATGATGTCGGAATTACTGCCACGTTCTGCGCCGTCGGCGATATTGGATGGGATTGAGAGCGCGCTACGTTGGGTCTGGTCTTTTAAGGTGAAAAGGTGAAAAATTTTGAGTCGTGGAATGATTCGCAAACATCAACCGCGAGTCGGCATCCGCGTTGCCATACCTCCAAGTTTTCGAATGAGCGATAAGCCATCGCCGGCAAATACTTAACAACTTAAAACTTAAAACCGGATCGCTTATTCACACGCAGCTTTTAAGGCGTCGACTTTGTCCGTCTTCTCCCAGGTAAGAGAATCAGAATCGGCTTCACGACCGAAGTGGCCGTAGTTGGTGGTCTTCCGATAGATCGGGCGAAGCAGGTTCAACTGGCTGATGATGTCGGCCGGTTTGAACGAGAACACTTCGTTGACGGCGGCTTCGATTTTAGCTTCGTCGACGGTATTGGTGCCGAAGGTATCGACGCTCAGTGAAACCGGTTCGGGGAAGCCGATGGCATAGGCGGTCTGCAGTTCGCAGCGCTCGGCGAGACCGGCGGCGACGATGTTTTTCGCTACCCAACGGCACATGTAAGCGGCCGAGCGGTCGACTTTCGACGGATCTTTGCCGGAGAAGGCGCCGCCGCCGTGGCGACCCATGCCGCCGTAGGTGTCGACGATGATTTTGCGTCCGGTCAGGCCGCAGTCACCTTCGGGGCCGCCGATGACGAACAGGCCGGTCGGGTTGATGTGAAACGCGGTGTCTTCGGTGAGCAGTTCGCCGGGCAGAACTTTTTCGATGAGGTCTTTCTTGAGGATCTCGCGGATCTCAGCCGTGGAAATTTCAGCGGCGTGCATGGTCGAAACGACCACGGCAGTGATGCGGTTCGGCTTGCCGTCGACATACTCGACCGAGACTTGAGTTTTGGAATCCGGACGCAGCCAGGTGTGGGTGCGGTCTTTGCGCAACTGCGTGAGGGCTTCACCGAGACGATGCGAGTAGGCAATCGCCGTGGGCATCAGTTCGGGCGTGTCGTTGCAGGCGTAACCGAACATGATGCCCTGATCGCCGGCACCCTGTTCAGCCGTTTCCTTGTCAGCGGCGGCGGCTGCGTCGACGCCCTGAGCGATGTCAGGCGACTGCTGGCCGAGCAGGTTCATGAAGAAGAAGCTCTGCGCGTCGAACTTGCAGGTGTAGCTGTAGTCGGTGCCCTCGGCGTACTCCGAGTCGTAATTCATGCCGGACAGAGTGCTCTTAATGAGCGCGTGCATGTCGTTGTCGGCATGGGTGGTGATTTCACCGCCGACCGCTACCAGGTTGTCTTTAACCATGGTTTCACAGGCGACCCGGGAATTGGGGTCCTGCTCAAGGCAGGCGTCGAGAATGGTGTCGGAGATGGTGTCACAAACTTTGTCGGGATGACCTTCAGTGACGGACTCGGAAGAAAAGATGTAGCTGGAAGCCATGGCGTTCAGAAAAATGCTAAATATTTACAAATCGTGATACGTTGATATGTTGCAGCTGGATGCCATGTCGTCAATTCTAAAATCCCTGCGCCTGTTGGCCGATCCGACGCGAATTCGCATTTTGTCGTTACTGCGTCGCGAGGAGCTATCCGTTGCCGAATTGCAGGAAATCCTTGCGATGGCGCAGTCGCGAATTTCTAATCAGCTGTCGCAACTCCGGCAGGCGGGGCTGGTTGAGGACCGTCGGGCCGGACAGAAAAGCATCTACGCTTTTTTGCCGCCAAATGATGAGCCGAGCGCGCGTTTGCTGGAAACCGTCGAGATGGCGGCTGACGAGCTGGATGAAATCGAGACCGATCGCGCTGCACTGGCGTTGGTGCTGAGCAAGCGACGCGATAAGGCGCGGGCGTATTTCGACCGGTTGGCGGGAAAATTCGGGCGCAGCTACTGCCCCGGACGTTCGTGGAAGGGTCTGGCTGAGACGCTGCTCAAGCTGATGCCGCCGCAGGTGATTGCCGATCTCGGTGCCGGCGAGGGTACTTTTTCTCAACTGCTG
The DNA here is from genome assembly GCA_965367965.1 of uncultured bacterium. Lineage (GTDB taxonomy): Bacteria > Verrucomicrobiota > Verrucomicrobiia > Verrucomicrobiales > DEV007 > JBBKXR01. Next base: position 35,962 of record CBDULB010000052.1, read on the forward strand.
GCGCAACGGGCGGAGAAAGTCATCGCGGTCGATAATTCGGAAAAAATGATCGAGTTCGCCTCAGGGGTGGCGCGCGAAAACGGTTACCGGAATCTCGAGTTCCGGCTCGGTGACATCGAGGAGCCGCCGATCGATGATGCGTCGGTCGACGTGGCGTTTTTCAGTCAGGCGCTGCATCATGCGCAAAAGCCGCAGCGCGCCATCGAGAGCGCGTTTCGCATTTTGCGACCGGGCGGGCGAGTGGTGATTCTGGATCTGCTCAAGCACAGCTTCGAGGAAGCGCGTGACCTCTACGCCGATGTCTGGCTCGGCTTTTCCGAAGTTGAGATTATGCAGTTTTTGGAATCAGCCGGGTTCAAAAATGCCGAGCTGACGGTGGTCGACCGCGAGAAGAAATCGCCGCATTTTCAAACGCTGATGGCGGTGGCCGAGAAGGTGGGGTAAATCACTTCGCCCGCCAGATACGCACCTCGTCGAACAGCATACTGTCGCCGTTGACAGTGAAGTGCAGGCTTTCCTTGGTCGGATGGGCGAGACCGGGGGACTTCAGGAAGCCGGCCGGTTGGTCGTTGAGACTGACGCGCATTTCGTCGCCGACGATCTCGATGCGCAGGCTGTGCCACTTTTCAAGGGCGACCGGAGTCTTGACGATTTTGGTGCGGCCTTTGAGCAGCTTGTCAGCCTCGGCTTTTTTGGCCGGGTCTTTGCGCATCTTGAAAATGTCGTTGCGCATGATGCCTTCCTTGTCATCGCCGAGGCGGATCTGCGTGGGGGTGACGGCGACGCGGCAGACGTGGCCGGCGTGGGAATATTCCTTCAGGTTTTTGTCGTCGAACACGACGTTAAACGTGGGGGATCCGGCGAAGCGGAATTTGAATTCGACGACGACGTTCTGCATCGATCGGTAGACGCGCCCGACGGCGCCGTGATCGGCGCGGGCCTGGGTGCCTTTCATGACACCGTCGGCGACGGTAAAGGCCGGAATCAGTGGCTGCCAGTCGTCGCCAAGTTCAGTGCGCTCGAAATCATCGGAAAAAATCAGCTCGCCCTTTGCGGCGATGGGCGCGGGGATGTCATTGCCGGAGGCGGAGGAAGCCGCGGCGGCGGAAATAATGAAACTGCAGACGGCAGTGAGCAAAAGGTGTCGGGAGGACATGGGAGAGATGGAGGCGGTTTTTGATTGTCGAAAATTGATGATGAATAGCAAGCCTTGGATCGCACATGACTCGCGGGCCGGGAGGCCCGCGTTACGGGGGGGGAGGCATGCCGTAGCGCGGGCGTCCCCTCCCGCGAGTGTTGGTGTGAGGAAGGGGCCGGAGGGCTCGGGGGGTGCGACAGGAGCGTGAAGTAGAGATGCGGTTTCATGCGCCAATGGATCGAGGGGGAGAGCGAAAGCGTGCGCCGTATGACTCTCGCGGGCCGGGAGGCCCGCGTTTCGGGGGGAGGGGCATCGTGCGGCTTGGCTTGCACCGGAGGGGAGGGGCAGTTTACCCTGATGAGGCGATGGTTAGTATCGAAGATGTCGAGATTGATGTTCCCGACTCGTTCCGTGGTTATGACCCTCGCGGCGAAGTGCAGATGTACTCGCGCAATTTGCCGCATTGGCGTCAGCAGGGGGCGAGCTATTTTGTGACATTCCGGGCTGAAGATTCGATTCCTGAAGCGGTGTGGGAAGGCATGTGCGGGGAGGCGCAGCAATGGAAGACGTGGCTGGCGGATGGCGGGGACTCGGAAAGAATGCGCGAAGACTACCGGCAGTTTCAGCGGGATTTCGTTCGCCGCTTGGAAAGAATGCTCGATGACTGCCAGGGGCTCTGTTTGCTTGGTAAGCGGCGAAACCGGATCGTGGTGGCCGATTCGCTGAAGCATTTTCATGGGCAGCGTTATGAGCTTTACGATGCGGTGATCATGCCCAATCACTGCCATGTTTTAGTGCGTCCCTATAGAGAGTGGGCGCTGGAGGATATTGTCGGTTCGTGGAAGTCGTACACCAGCCGCTTACTGGAGGGGACAAGTGGAGGATACTGGCAAGCAGAGAGCCATGATCGGGTCGTTCGCGATGTGAGTCATTTCTGCAGGGCGGCGCGTTACATTTTGAAGAACCCGGCCAAGGCGAATCTTGCAGGGAACGCTTGTTGGCTGTGGTCGAATCATCTGGTTCATCACCTGGTGGAGAATCCCGGGTCGGGGTCGTCGGAGCGGTCGGGGTAGTGCGAAAGCGTGCGCCGTATGATTCGCGCGGGCCGGGAGGCCCGCGTTACGGGGGAAGCATGCCGTAGCGCGGGCGTCCCCGCCCGCGAGTGTTGGTGTGAGGAAGGGGCCGGAGGGCTCGGGGTCGACAGGAGCGCGAAGTGATGGTTCCCTGCGCGAATGAATCGAGCGCGCGTTTGTTTTCTGGTTCTGTTATTGGTCATCGCGGTGCCCGTCATGGTGCGGGCAGGTGATTGGGAATTGCTGGCGAGCGATACCCCGGAGGATCT
>CBDULB010000053.1:0-38377 GCA_965367965.1 uncultured bacterium
AGGTGTTCGAGCCGCCGAGGTAGCCGCGGTCGTCAGACCGTGGGCCGCGAGCCGGTCCGACCGCGAGCCGGCGCCATGGCAGTTTTGTGGCGTTGCCATAGCGGTCATCGCGGGGCAACATGGTCGCGATGCACCGACCGTTTTATGTTCCGTTTGTTTTGTTGTTTGTGCCGCTCGCGTTTGTCGCGGCATCGCTATCGGCTTCAGCCGGCGACACACCCAATATCGTCTACATTCTCGCCGACGATTTCGGCTACGGCGACACCAGTTGCTACAATCCGGAGAGCAAAATTGATACGCCGTTCATCGATCAGATCGCGGCTGAAGGGATGCGATTCACGGACGCGCACACACCCTCGGCGGTGTGCACGCCGACGCGTTACGGAATTTTGACCGGGCGTTACTGCTGGCGGACACGATTGAAATATCGGGTGCTCGACGGCTTCGATCCGCCGCTGATCGAAGCCGATCAGGTAACCGTGCCGGGTCTGCTTCGTGAACAAGGCTACACCACCGCTTGTGTCGGTAAGTGGCATCTGGGGATGCAGTGGACAGATTTGAAGGGCACGCCGGTACCGGCGGTGGACATCGACCGCAGGTCGCGGCCGCGCATCGGCGCCGACGTTGACTACACGGTGCCGATCAAGGGTGGGCCGATCGATGTCGGGTTTGATTATTACTTCGGGATATCCGCTTCGCTGAACATGTCGCCGTTTTGCTTCATCGAAAATGACCGCCCGGTATTGTTGCCGAACCTGTATCACGAGCGGGTCTCGACCGAGTTTCTGTCGGTCGACGAAGGCGTGCGTTCGCCGGATTTCACCATCGCCGGTGTGATGCCGCGTTTTGCCGGTGAGGCGGTGAAGTTTATCGAGCGACAGCAGGACAGCGCAAAGCCGTTCTTTTTGTATGCGCCTCTGTCGTCGCCACATCTGCCACTGATCCCGAATGTCGAGTATCGCGGGCGCAGTGAGGCGGGCGAGTACGGTGACTTTGTGGTGGAGACGGATGCCTTTGTCGGTGCGGTGTTGGATGCGCTTGAGCGGATCGGCGCGACGGATGACACGCTGGTTATTTTTACTTCGGACAACGGTGGTCTGTATCACTGGTGGGAAGCGCGGGAGACGGATGACTTGGCAAATTACAAGCCAACCCACCGCGGCGAGTATGTGAAGCAGCGCGGTCATCAGGGCAATGCCCATCTGCGCGGCACCAAAGCGGATATCTGGGAAGGTGGCCATCGCGTGCCCCTGGTCATGCGCTGGCCGGGCAAGGTACCCGCCGGAACGGTCAGCGGGGAACGGGTCGAGCTCACCGATTTGCTGGCGACTTGCGCCGCGATCACCGGCGCGGAGTTGCCGGAAGGCGCCGGGCCGGACAGTCGCAACATGCTGCCGGCGATGCTGGCCGAAAAAGCGGACACGCCGGTGCGCGACTATGCGGTGCATCACTCGCTGTGGGGGCACTTCGCGATTCGGCAGGGCCCTTGGAAGATGGCACCGAAGCGGGGATCGGGTGGCTTTACCCGCGACCGTGAGGTGAAACCGAAACCGGGTGAGCCGGTGGGCCAGCTCTACAATCTAGCGGAAGATCCACAGGAGACGAAAAACGTATGGTCGGAAAATCCGGAGGTGGTCGAACGTCTGGCGAAGTTGTTGGAGGAGGTGAAGGGCAGCGACTAGAGGAAGGCCTCTGCGCGATCTTTTTCAAGGCTCCGACGGTACCGATCGACCGTGGAGGTGCTTGCCTTGTCGCGAGGCTTTGAGCGCTCCGGCAGTGTCGACGGCGGCGCCCGGATCGGCCTGTTGGGCCATCCATGCATCGAGCGCGGTGGCGAGCGTGTTGCGTTGGTCAGCGTAGCCGGGGTCGGCGGCGAGATTGGTGAGTTCGTAACTGTCCTCGCTGGTCATGTAGAGCTGCTCGGGCGGGCGAGTCATGTAGCGCTTGGTGAGCTGGTAGACTTCGGGTTGCTTGAGCGGATCCGCGCCGACCCAGGTTGCCCAGTAGGGGTTGTTGAACTTGCCGCCGCCCATGAGGTGTTTTTCGATGTAGATCTCACCCGGGGAAAGATTGCGGATGTAGCGGAATTTTCCGTCGGTGATTGAGCGGATCGGATAGCTGGGCCCCTCGGGTAGGTTGTTGTGCATGCCGTAGGCAAAGTCGCGATGTCGATCGCTCTCACCGCGGATCACGGAGGCGAAGCTGCTGCCGTCGAAAGGGATGGAAGCGGTGTCGCCGCTGGCGAGATCGATCAGGGTGGGGGCGATGTCGGCGTATTGAACCAGTGCATCAGTGCGTTTTCCTACCCCGACGTTTCCGGGCCAGGCGGCGATCAACGCGGTGTGCAGACCGGTGTTCCAGTTGGTCCATTTGCAGCCTGGAAACTGCGAGCCCTGTTCGGAGGTGAACAGCACCAGGGTGTCGTCGGCTTTACCACTGGCGTCCAGGGAAGCCAGAATCTCACCGACCTGGCCGTCCATGTAGGTGATCTCGGCGAGGTAGTCCGCGTAGTGTTCGCGGGTGGTCGGAGTGTCGGCGAGGTTGGGTGGAAGTTTGATTTTTTCGGGCGGATACTGTGATGCGTCACCCATCACCCAGGGGACGTGTGGATCGACCAGGGCGATGACCAGGCAAAAAGGTGAATCCGCATTTTCACCACTACCTTTCATGTAATCGCGCACGTCGGTGAGGTCGTGGGGGTGAGTGGGGTCGCGAACGCAACTCGGGTCAAAGCCGTCGACTTTGTCGAATGGGAAAGCGGCGGCGGGCTTGACGTGTATTTTTCCGGCAATACCCACCCGATAACCGAGCGGTCGCAAATAATGAGGCAAACTCTGCGTTTCCGGTCGACTGGCGGAATGGTTCCACGCGCAGCCATTGGTCAGTGGATACTGTCCGGTGTACAACTCTGCGCGACATGGTTGGCACATCGCGGAAGCCACGTAGGCTTGATTAAAAGTCAGGCCACGCGTCGCAAGCGCATCGATATTCGGCGTCTTTGCATTCTTGCCGCCGTAGAGCGGAAGATCGTTGTAGGTGCAATCGTCCGCCATGATGACGAGGAAATTCGGCGGCGTTTCGGCGGCGGCGCTCAGGATTCCGAAAGCGAAGGCGTGAAGCAGTAGAGCCGTAAAGAGCGTTTTATTCATCGGAGCAGGAGGGGAGGTTTAGCTGAGCCAGGCAGCGACTTCGGTCAGTGCCGCAACCGGATCATCATCGGCTGGCCAATACTCCAATCCAACGTAGCCATCGTAGGTCGTCGCGCGGATGGCATCGAAGATTTGCGGGTAATTGATTTCGCCGCGCTGTAGTTCGTGACGGCCGGGATTTCCGGCTGCATGGAAGTGGCCGATCTTGTCGATGTTTTCGGTGATGTTGTGAATCAGGTGGCCTTCGCTGATCTGCTGGTGATAAATGTCGAACACCACCTTGACGTTCGGGCTGTCGACTTCGTCAATGATGTCGAAAGCTTCGTCGCTGCGGACCAGATAATAACCTGCGTGATTAACCAGTTCGTTGAGTGGTTCGATGACCAGAGTGATGCCGGCCGTTTCGAGAAGCGGAGCGGCGAGACGCAGGCCGTCGACGAGGCACTTGTGTTGATCGTCCCGGGCGATTCCCGGTCGGAAATCGCCGACCTGCGAGATCAGGATTTCAGTTCCGAGCTGCTGCGCAGCGTCGATCGATTCGCGCAGGCCTTCGAGGTAGGCGTCGCGAGTGGTCGGATCGACCAGGCTGATGAACTTGGTGCAGCAGGCGGAGATGGAGAGATCGTGGGCTGCTTGTGCGTTTGTCAGGGCGTCGAGATCTTTGTCCCACCATCCCCAGAATTCGATCGCGGGGATATTGGCACGGGCGACGTCAGCACACGCGTCGGCGAAGGATTTATTTTCGAAAACGGCGTCGATGCAGACGGAGGGAACTAACATTTATGATTTTGGATTTTGGATTGATGATTTGGCTCGTCCACTGTGGACCGGCGGGACGCCGGTATCACACTCTCGTCCACTGGGTGACTACTGATCTGCCCCGGCGTCTGCGGGCATGCGTTGGTTCCATTCGAAGATGGTTTCTTTCAGGCGGACTACGATCTCCGGATTTTCTCCGGCGAGGTTATTTGACTCGGATGCGTCGTGATCAAGGTCGTAGAGTTGTGGGGCGCTGCCGTCGTAGTTGATGAGGAATTTCCATCTTCCATCACGCATGGCCAGGTCGGGATTGTCCTCGTCGAGGCCGTGACCGAAACCGGGACGGTCGGGGGGACGGCGAAAAAAGATCGGCGCGGTGCGGCTGGCTTGAGATTTCCCCAGGAGGGTATCAATGACGTTTTCGCCGTCGAGCGTGTGACCTGCGGCGACGGCGGTACCGGTCAGGGCGTAGAGGGAGCGGTTCAGATCGATGGCCGAGAAAATGGATTGGTGGTTGGTGGTGCCGGCAGAATTTTCAGCCAGCAATCCGGGCCCCCAGACGATAAGTGGCGAACGAATGCCGCCTTCATAGAGCCAGGTCTTGGCGCCGCGCAGCGGGTCGGAACTGCCGGCGCCGGCTTCGTGGCCGTTGTCGGAGCAGACGAGGATGAGCGTGTTGTTGCGCAGTTTTTCGTCGTCGCGGATGCGGTCAAACAGACGGGCGAGTTGCTGGTCCATGGCATGCAGTACCGCGTAGTAGAGAGTTCGCTTGTCGCCGTCTCCCCAGTGCTCGACCGGTGGAAACCAGGGGCCGTGGACGTCGTCGGGCCAGACATTGACGAAGAAGGCAGTGTCAGCTTTCTCGGCAGCATCGATAAATTTGAGCGCGGCATCGACGAAGCCGCCGGTGATCTCTGAACGCTGCATCCAGGTCACCGGTTCGCCGAGAATGGTGGCCTTTTCCCAGATGCGTCCGGATTGGTCCGAGTCGGGCGTCATGGTCAGCGGCAACAGTTTCGGCCCCATGCCTTCGAAGTTGGTAAGGCTTTGGTCAAAGCCGTAGGCGGTGATCGGTGGCGCGTCGGCGACGTCGCGCTGACCGCCCATGTGCCACTTTCCGAAATGTCCTGTGGCGTATCCCGCAGCCTGAAGTTCGCGCGCGAGCACTGGCGCTTCCGGATCGAGCCATTGCGCCATGCCGCGTTTGTTATTGGCTTTGCGATGGTTCAGGTACGAAGTGATCCGCCAGCGCTGGGGGTACTGCCCGGTGGTCAGCGCGGTGCGCGACGGTGAGCAGATCGGCGAATTAACGTAAAACTGAGTGAAGCGGATGCCCTCGCTGGCGAGGCGATCGATGTGCTCAGTGGTGGTCCGTGTGCCGCCGAAGCAAGACAAGTCGGACCAGCCCATGTCGTCGATGAAAACCGTGATGATGTTAGGTTTGGCGTCGACAGGGGCTGCTGTCGCGTGCATCGCCAGCAGCAATAGTGGCAGGAGCAGCAATACGGGGAGCGCGACACGTTTTTTCATGACTTGGGCGTATGTTGCAAGGTGGCAGCGCAGAGCGCAAGCTTACATGGCAAACGTGCCGTGAGTTCACGAGCGATGCATTTTGCTCGTGAACGACCGTGCAAGCTGCAGGATCGGGCTGCGTCGAATGCCCGGACATTTGGATCAAGCCCAGTAAATAAGCGGGTTCCAAGCTTCGGTATATGATATGCTAATTACTTCTACAACTGTCGATTGAATCACAGTTGAAACCTACCGAACACTATGAAGAACAAGTTACACATCGTGCCCTGTGACGGGGAATGGGCAATTCGCGAAGAGGGATCAGAGGAGATGCTGGCTTTGCACCCCACCCAGCAAGCGGCTATCGAGGAGGCGATCGACGTCGCTCAGGATCACGAAGTCGATGTTGTCGTGCATCGCCGAAACGGCAGTTTCCGCAACGTTATCAATTACGAAACGATCGAGCGCCGGGCGGCTGCCGCAGCAGAGGCGCGAAGTGAGGATGGCGTCCATTTGGACGGTAGAACGCTGGCCTGGGGGCTGTTCGCCGCCGGTGCGGTGACCGCTCTGGCGGTCTATCTGGCGCTCAATCCGCCTGTCGAAGCACGTCGTTTCATGCATCAGTTGGATAAGAAGCGTCCGGACTGGATGCGCTGGGATTGAGCATGACTTACGTGGAATTTGGTTCCTAAATAGTTCGGTGGGGTGCGCTGATCGCGGTTGCGATCAGCTTGCGAGGGGCGATTTTGCGTCTCGTGAAATCCCCCTCACCAACTGAGCGCTCGTCTCTTACCAAGACGGTCGTCGAGACCAGTGCGACGCACAATCATGTGCGTGCTTGCGAACTGGTCGCAAAGTTCCGCGAATTAAAAGCGGGAAGTGAGCTTTCGTGGGCTTCACATTTTGACGACCTGACGCTGCTTGGGACGGGTGGACAGGGTGTGGTCTACCGAAGCGAGTGGAAGGGGGCGGACGGCTTCCGCAAGCCGGTGGCACTGAAAGTCTTTTCCCCGGAGATTTATTTCAATCCGCAGGACTACGAAGCGGACATGATGCGCATCGCCAGTGTTGCATCGCGTGTCGCTGATGTGCAACAGGATCACTTGTTGGACATTCATAATTTCGTCGAACAGAACGGTGTTCGAGTGATGTTGATGGAGTGGGTCGATGGCTACGATCTGCGCCGTCTGATGGCCAAAGATATGCTCGACGACGTTCGCTCGCGCATCGATCGACGCCATTGGATGCATCTTAATGATGTGGTCATCGACGAGGGGCCGATGCGTTCACGACTCAAGCCGGGGATTGCGATTCAAATCCTGCGTGAGTGTCTGATGGCGCTCGCGGCGCTGCACCGGGCCGGATTGGCGCACGGTGATATCAAGCCTGATAACATCATGCTGAAGCGCACGGGCAACGTGAAGCTGATCGATTTTGGTACTACGGTTGACTTACACAATCCCGGCGTGCGCATTGCCTGGACGCCGACTTATGCGGCGCCGGAGGTTTTGGAAGGAGAGCTGAATTCCGCGCAATCGGACTTGGCCAGTCTCGGCTACGTGTTTGTCGCGATGCTGGCGGGCCGGGTGATTTTTGATCGTTCCGGAAACGTCGAAGATTTATTGAAGGCGAAGCGCGAGTTGCCGGAGCGTCTAGAGTCTCTGTTGCCTGCCTATGTTCTGCGCGACAAGGAGCTCACCAATCTCTGCCGGACTCTGATCGAGCCCGATCCGGCGAAACGCCTGGGCAGTGCCGAAGAGGCGAATCTTGAATGGGCAGCCAACGTGCACCGACGCCTGGTGAAAACCGGACTCGACAGCGATTATGAGAACGATATCCGGGTGTGGATGGAGGCACTTCCGCCTGATTCGGGAGAAAAACTCGAGCCGCTGAATATTCCTTTAATGCCCAAGGGGCCCGACGCAGCGTGGCTGCAGGACTCGACGGTTGTGGTCTGAGCAGGTCGCTTTTTCATGGGCCCGTTAGCGGCGGGTAGCGCTGCGCTCTGAACTTAAAGACAATCCGTCTATGTAACCAAATTGTTGCCTGCAGTTGAGTAACTGGCCTCGTTCGTGCTTTGGCACAAGGTTACCGTTCAGGATCTTCAGGATTTTTCCGCTATGCCAGATTACTTCCGTCACACCAAAATCATCGCTACGCTCGGACCGGCGACGGATTCCAAGGAGATGCTCGCCAAGTTGATTCTTGCCGGCGTGGATGTGCTCCGCTTGAACATGGCGCACGCGTCTCACAAGTGGGTGGATGATGCGATGTGGCACGTGCGCGAAGCTTCAACCGAGGTCGGTCGGCAAGTGGCGGTAATGATGGACGTCAAGGGGCCGGAGATTCGGACCGGCGATGTCGAAACGCCGATCCCGCTGGTGGCGGGTGATCGAATTGAGTTTCTTGTCGAAGGCGCTGAGCCGGGCGGTGATCAGCCCTCAGTCCCGGTGAATTACCCGGGGCTGCCCGGCGATCTCGATGTCGGAGCCATCGTCCTGGTCGACAGCGGGCTGATTCGAATGGAGGTCATCGACAAGGACGAACAGCGTGTAGTCTGCGCGGTGTTGACGCCTGGTTTATTGACCTCGAAACGACATATCAATTTACCGGGAGTTTATGTCAATCTGCCGTGTCTGACGAAGAAAGATAAGAATGATCTGAAAGCTGGTGTCCGCGCAGGAATCGATTTCGTGGCATTGTCGTTTGTTCGTCAGGCGGAGGACATCAGAACGTTGCGCAGTTATCTCGACGGTCTCGGATCGAAGGCCAAGATTATCGCAAAGATTGAGGACCAGGCCGGGGTTCGCAATATGGAGGAGATCATTCTCGAGGCCGACGGGATAATGGTGGCGCGCGGTGACCTCGGCATCGAGATTGACTATCACAAGTTGCCGCTGGTGCAGACTGAATTGGTCAATGCCTGCCAGGCCCACGGCAAACCGGTGATCATTGCGACCCATCTTCTGGAAACCATGATCACCTCGCCGATGCCAACGCGGGCGGAGATTTCCGACGTTTCCAACGCCATTCGTGAACGGGCTGATGCTGTCATGTTGTCTGGTGAAACGACGACAGGTGCCTACCCGCTCGAGTCAGTTCAGGTTTTGAAGAACATTATCCAAAGCATCGAACCTTCAGTAAAAGGGGCTTTGAACAAAAAGATCAAACTGACCGAGCCAAAATCGAAAATGCTTCGATCGGCGGCCGTTCTTGCGCAGGAATTCGGCAAGTCAGGAATCGTGGTGTTCACGCGTAGCGGTTTTTTGGCGAACATGCTCGGAGCTTTGCGAGCCAAACGCGTGCCTGTCTACGCGTTTACGGATGTCCAATCGATCTTCCGCCAGCTTCAGTTGACCTGGGGCGTAGAGCCGTTTCTGATGGATTTCTGTGACGATCCGGAAGAAACCATTTCGGGGGCTCTCGCCTATTTAAACCGTCAACAGTGGTGTGATTCCGGCACCTGGTTGGTGGTCATTACCAATGCCCTTGCAGACCGGAAAGTGATCGACACACTGCAGCTGCGTCAGGTCGAGTAACGTTGGTGGACGGTTGTCTTGCGCTGCGGAGTTGTGTGGCGGACAGTTGGCTCTCGCCGGAAGTCGATGGAGTTCCATCGGCGCTCGGCTATTCAGGATGGACCCCATTTCTCAAGGCGCACTTGGTTCGATCGTCGCCGCCAGCTGTTCGAGCGATAAGGCAACGATCCGCATGGCCGCTCTGATCGGGTGGGCCGGTGGAATGTTGGCGGATGCGGACATTTTCATCCGTTCCAATCAGGATCCGCTGTTAAATATCGAGTATCATCGACACTTTTCGCACGCGCTGATTTTCATCCCGGTTGGTGGGCTGATTTGTGCGGCGATCTTCCGGGCATTGTTTCGAGGACGGAAGAAGTTTCGACCGATACTCTTGTATGCCACTCTTGGCTACGCGACGGCGGGCTTGCTCGATGCGTGTACCAGCTACGGTACTCAATTGCTCTGGCCGTTTTCGAGTGCACGGATCGCGTGGAATATCATTTCGATCATCGATCCGGTTTTCACTTTAACAATTTTGATTTTGTTAGGATTTTCGATAGGCAGACGCGCCCCGGCGTGGTCCAGAATTGCCTGCGGGTTCGCGCTGTTGTATCTCGGCCTGGGCGTCTGGCAAAATCACCGGGCGTCTGCTTTGCAAAGTGAACTGGTCGCGCAGCGTGGTCACCATGAAGCGGTGTCGATGCAGACGGTGAAGCCATCGATCGGCAATCTGGTGCTGTGGCGGAGCATCTACCGTTACGACGGAAAGTTTTACGTCGATGCGGTGCGGGTCGGTCTGTTGGGGGAGCGTGATACGTTCGAAGGGGTTGAACTTGACGCTCTGCAACTCGACGAGCTGAAGCGTGGCATTCCGGAGGGCAGTGTGCTCGCCGAAGATCTGAAGCGTTTCGACCATTTCTCGGCATCCTATCTGGCGCACCACCCGGATCAACCGGATGTGGTGGCTGATCTCCGCTACTCTATGGTACCGAACTCAGCTTTGCCGCTTTGGGGTATTCGCTACGATCCCAAACGGCCTGAACAACACGTCAGTTTCGAAAATTTTCGCGCCGCAGATCCGTCTACGCGCAAAGCCTTCTTTCGAATGTTGTTCGGCAACCGTTCTATGCCTTGAGCACCGAAAAATCAGCGAGTGCCAGGTAAAGGATCAAGACAAAGGCGACGATTCCGAATCCGATCGGCTTGGCCCATTTCCACGGAGTGAGATCGACGTCACCTGAGTGCTTGTGCTGCCACGGTTCCGCCAGCGGATCGATTTTACTCATGACGAATTGAAAAATCATGAGCAGGGCGAAGACCAGGCCGAGAAAATGAAAGCCATGTATTTTCTCCACCCAGCCGGTGAACGGTGGCACGAAGTTGCCGAGCAGGAGAATGAGGCAACCGGCGATCAGCGAAATGTTCGCGGCTTTTGCATTGGCACGCCGAAACAGAAAGCCGGACAGCACTACCGAAAAAATCGGGATGAAATAGAGGCCGTTCATTTTCTGCAGATGACCGAAGATGCTCTCCTGTCCGTACAGCATCGGAGCCAGGCACATAGCGAAAACTGCAGCGACAGCACCGACCAGTTTGCCGTTGTTGATGACTTTTTTGTCGTCGGCCCGGGTGTCTTTCGCCCAATGCTGATAGACACCGAGTGAGAATAGCGTCGCCGTCGAGTTGAGTGCTGAATTGAAGGAGCTCAGAATTGCCCCGACCATGACGGCAGCGAAGAATCCGGCCAGTCCGGGCGGCAGTACATCGTTTACCAAAGTGCCGTATGCGTGGTCCGCCTTGAAGCCTTCGCGGTCGGCATAGAGGTGAAAGGCAATGATGCCGGGCAGCACCAGAATGATCGGCGCGAGGACTTTAAAAACGCCGGCAATGAGGACGCCCTTCTGCCCCTCTTTGAGAGTGCTGGCGCCGAAGGTCCGTTGGATGATTTGTTGATTGGTCGTCCAGTAGAACAGGTTGAGAAGCAACACGCCGGTGAACAGCGTGGAGAACGGAACCGAAGCGTCCTGGCTGCCAATCGAATTGAACTTTTCGGGATGCGCTTCCTTGAGTTCGCGCAGGCCTTGAAAGATGCCGCCGTCGCTGACCGCATTGAGGCCGTAAAAGGCGATGGCAATACCACCTACCAACAAGCCGAATCCATTGATCGTATCCGATACTGCCACGGTGCGCAGGCCGCCGAAAATCGCATAGATCGAACCGACGATTCCGATGAACCAGACGGTGATCCACAGCAAGGTCTTCTGGCTTTCAATACCGGTGATCGCCGGCAGGTCGAGGATACCCATCAGTCCGGTTGCGCCGGTGTAGAGAATGATCGGCAGCAGGATGCCGGCATAGGCGATGATGAAAATAAAGCTGGTGATCGACCGCGTCATGCCGTTGAAACGCAGCTCGAGAAACTGCGGGACGGTGGCGATGCCGCTGCGCAAATACCTGGGCAGAAAATACAGTGCCATGACCACCAGTGAGGCACCGGCGATGACCTCCCAGGCCATGACCAGAACGCCATCGGTGAATGCCGCGCCGTTCAGGCCGACCAACTGTTCGGTCGACAAATTGGTCAGCAGCAGTGAGCCGGCGATGAAGCCGCCGGTCAGCGTCCGACCGGCGAGAAAGTATCCCGTCGAGGTGCCGTGGTCGTCTTTTCTGGTCAAAAACCAGGTGAGCAGGCCGACCAGGCCGGTGAACAGGAGAAAAGTAATGATGGTCATGGATCGCGGCGGAAAGGGGCGCTGAAGGAGTGGGCGGCGTTATTGCGCCGAGAACTTGTGCACCATGATGTGGTGATAGGTCTGCTCCGGTCGCAGAATGGCGGACGGAAAGTCGTCGTGATTTGGTGCGTCGGGAAAATTCTCGGTTTCCAGGCACAGGGCAGTCCGGTGCTGATAGGCGACTCCGGCTTTACCCTCAGTCGAGCCGTCGAGAAAATTTCCGCCATAAAATTGCACCGCCGGCTGATTGGTCGAGAGTTCCATGGTGCGCCCGGTTTTCGGATCGTGGAGCCGTGCCGCCGGAGTCAATTCGACGCCGGCTGTGGTGTTGAGCACCCAGGCGTGATCGTAGCCTCCGGCAAGCTTGAGGGCCTCGTAGTCCGCATCGATGCGTTCGCCGATGACATGGCCCTCAGTGAAATCCATCGGTGTGCCGGCGACCGGGGTGAGTTCGCCTGTCGGAATCAGTCCGGCGTCGGTGCTCAGAAAACGATCGGCATTGAGCGTCAGTTGGTGATCGTTGATTGAAGTGGTCGGGTCGCCGCTGAGATTCCAATATGAATGGTGAACCAGGTTGACGATGGTCGGCGCGTCGGTCATTGCGGTCGCTTCCCAGATGAGTTCGTTCTCGCTGGTGAGTATGTAGACGACCTCGACTTCCAAAGTGCCGGGGTAGCCTTCCTCACCATCGGCGCTGACATAACGGAGGCGCACGCCCACATCTTTACCGGCGTTGAAAGATTCTCCCTGCCAGAGCACCTTGTCGAAACCGACCAGGCCGCCGTGAAGTGCGCAGGGCACGCCGCCGGGTTCGTTGTTGGTCGCGAGTTCGTAGTCCGTGCCATCGATCGAGAATTTACCTTCGGCGATGCGGTTGCCGAATCGTCCAACGGTGGCGCCGAAGTAGGAAGTGTTGCTCAGCCAGCCTTCAAGGGTGTCGTAACCGTGGGTGACGTCGGCGACCTCACCATCGCGGTCAGCGGTTTTCAGCGAGACCAGGATGGCACCGTATTCGGTGATCTGTGCTTCGGTGCCGGAGCCGTTGCGCAGGGTGAAGATCTTGACCGGTCGGCCATCGGGCATTGTACCAAATTCGGATTCCATGACAGAAAGGTCGGCGGGAGGAGCGGGTGCAGGCGGAGGTGAGTCACATGCGCACAAAGCGGCGGTGATTCCCAGGCTGAAGGTAAGTCGCGTGAGCAGTTGAATGTTCATCTTCGGGTCAAGCCAGGAGCTTGTAGGTATTGCCGGCGTTTTCCAAGTTTTTTGCCGACTTTGAATCAATCAGCGAGCGACTTGCAGCTTCGGGAAACGAGCGGGAATGAGAACCCCTTCCGGACGGGTAGTGCTCACGCGGTTACCGGGCCGAATTTCTCTGCCATCGCCTGTTCGCGAAAATCGAAGATTGATCGCAGTTTCTTTCTCACAAAAACGGCGTGGGCGATTTCGCCGATCGGGCCGAACGGGAGTGCGTAGGTAACCCGGTCGAACAGTTTGACGGCTTCGGCGCCATTGGGCAGCACGACGGCCTCGAAGCGATGCAGATGATGCCACAGCGCGTATGGGCCGAAGCGCTGATCATCGATGAAGTAGCTGCGGTTTTCGACCGCAGTGATCTCGGTCACCCAGGTTTTCCAGATGCCGGGAAAAATCTGAATGCGGTAGGTGATCATCTGACCGGTGAACATTTTTTCGTCGGCGCCACCGGTAATCTCGAATGCCATGTCGGCCGGCGTCAGTTCGTCGAGATTTCCCGGATCGGAGAAAAAATCCCAGGCCTCGTTGAGCGAGATGGGCACAAGTTGCGTGCGTTCGAGGCGGTGTATTTTCATCGATGCCAAGCAGCTACATGTCTTCAAACGGGAACATCGGTCGGCGGCGGTGTTGGAAGTCCAACTGCCGCATGTCCGCACAGGTTACGCCCGGCGTGTTCACATGGATGAACCGATCGGCGACTTCCTGATACGCGGCCATCGGAGCGATCACGCCCTTGGCGACGACGGCGTGGAACTTGCCGGGATCGATTCCGAAAGTGGTCACTTGAGCGAGGCTGAACGGCGGGGTGCGTTGCGAAGTGAGCATGATGGTCACGCCTTTGTCTGTTTCGACGATCGCGGTTTCGCCCTGATCGAAGTTGGCGATCCCGCCGTGACGCGCACGGCTTTCACTGAATTTGCCATCGTGCAAACTTTTTACCGTGGCTTCGACCTTGAGTGGTTCACCGTGTTGGTCGTCGGCCTTGCCGCCGATCGAGAATGCCGCACGCTTATCGACGCCGGTCTGTCTGGCGAGGCTGGCCGAGTCGGCATCATCGATAATCACCAGAGCAGGTTGATCGGTCGATCCACTGCGTTCCAGTTCGTGCAGCAGGAAGGTACTGTCGCCGGGAGATCCGCCGCCGACGTTGTCACCCATGTCGAGCAGCACCGAGGTGCCGCCGAGTGAGCGGGCGCGTTCGACAGCCTGTCGGGCATCGACGAAATCTGGCTCAAACTGCTCGCGCCGCCGCCACATTTCCTCGCCGATACGATCGGCAAGTTGTTGCGCGAGTTCGGGATCATTGTCGGTGATCGCCAGCGCCGCTGATCCCATTTCGGCAACGTCGGCGTAGGGAAAACCGAGTAGAACGCTGTGCGAAACTGCCCGGCTGTCGGCGATTTGAGCGGCAGCTTGATAGAACTCGACCAGCGGCGATTCACTGGTGTTCTGCTTTTGAATGTTGATCTGCATCGCCGGGAAGGCGGCTGCCTGTGTCGGATGAATCTGGCCGCGCAGGGTGCGCTTCATCAGCTCCGCCGCACGCTGACCGGTGGCGCGCTGATCGAGATGCGGGTTGGTGCTGTAGGCGACCAGGGCATCGGTCGCGGCGACCATGGCCGGCGATAAATTGGCGTGCGGGTCGAGCGTCGCGATGACCGGAGTTTTATCACCGACACGCTCGCGCAACCGGCTCAGCCACCAGCCGTCGGCATCGGGGTGATTGGCGGCGACGGTGGCGCCATGCGGGGCAGCGAGAATGCCGTCGAGTGCGCCGGCGTTGCGCACGCTGTCGAGTAACTGTTCGACCAGTCGGTCAAAGGCTTCAGCCTCGATCGTCCCGTAGGGCATGGCCCGCGCCGCGAACAACGGGACGGCTTCAAACTCCGTATCGTCGGCGATGCCGGCAAAAAATCCACCGACCTCGTGTTCGGTATCGGCGAGCTGCTCGCGGATCGCTTCGCCGCTGAGCAGCAGTTCGCGTTCGAAATGTTCGAAAGTCGTGCGCTCGGCGATAAAGGTGTTGGATTCCTGAAGGAGGGCGACGATGCCGATGCGCATGACGAAGAAAGTTTTAAGTCTTAGGTTTTAAGGGGTAAGCGAATCAGCTGCGCACCACGCTTTCGAAATCGGCGAAGTCGTCGACCAGCGGGCAGGTTTGGGCGGCGGTCATGCGATCGATTGAGGCGGCATCTTTGAAGCCGCTGCCGGTGATCAGACAGACGACAGTTTGCCCGGGAGAGATTTTTCCTTCGGCGATGGCGTGGGGGAGGGCGGCGACGGAAACGGCGCCGGCGGGTTCGCTGAACACACCTTCGCTGCGCGCAAGATTGGCCTGGGTTTCGAAGACTTCGTCGTCGTTGACCAGAAATCCGGTGCCGCCGGATGCTCGGCAGGCGGCCAGCGTTTCGTGTCCATCGATGACCGTGGCGACTTGCAGGCCGCTGACTTTGGTGGTGCACTTACAGGTGCGAGCCTGGTCGCGGCCTTCGCGCAGCGGCCCGGCGATGGTGTCATTACCGGCGGGTTGAACGCAATGCACAGCAGTCGATTTTGAATCGTCGGCAAAGCCGCGCGCGGTCGCCAGGGTCAGGCCGCCGCCACCGGACGGTGCGAACACGTGATTGATACCATCGGGCAGCTGCTCGCGGAGTTCCCAGGCGATGCTCTGCACCCCGGCCATGCCGTCCGGGGCGAGCGCGAAGGCACTGATCTGCAGATCGGTTTTCAGATTTTCGGCCAGCTGTCCGAGTTGTTTGGCGACGACGCGGGTGATCTCCGCATCGGTGCCGAAGCCGCGAATGCGGATCAGTTCAGCGCCGTAGGCCTGCATCTGTTGCAACTTGGCTTCGGGGGCGCCTTCGACGATCGCCAACACACACCGGATACCCGCAGCCGCGGCGTAGCCGGCGAGCGCCGCACCGGTGTTGCCGCTCGAGGTGCCGAGACAGAGGGTGCGCTTTTTTGCCAGCAAATGCGAAATCGCACTGGCCGCGAAACGATCTTTGTAGGAGCCGGTCGGATTGGTCGACTCGAGTTTGAAATACAGATTGTCCAGACCGAGCGCCGGCCCGATGGCCCGTGATCGAACCAGTGGGGTATCGCCTTCGCCGAGCGAAAGCCGTGACTCCACCGACGGTGCCGGTAGACGATCTGCGAAGCGCCAAATACTCATACTTTGTTATTTTCCGGGAAAAGCGGCCACCGGCGGATTGTCGAGGATGACGGCCAGGGCATCGTCGGCTTTCACTGAGCATGTGGTGCGCAGGACGATGACACGACCCGTGTCGTTGGCGGCGATTTCGATGGGGGCGCTGCCGTCGTTTGGGTAAATCTTACCGAGTGTTGCCCCGGCTTCAATGCTGTCGCCGAGTTCTACGGCGGTTTCGAAATAACCGGCGACCGGGCAGGGATGGCAGATCTGCATGTGACCGGATTGCGGTCGCGGATCTTCGACGCAGTGATCGTCGCCGAGTAAATCGGGATGCGGCCGGTCGGGCAACATGTCGAACTCGGCCATTAAGTTGAGACAGCCGTCGATGTAAGCGCTTACGCCTTTCGGATCGCAGGTTCCGCCGCCGAGATACTCGCCGTAGATGGCAGGGACTTCTGCGTGTCGGGCGACCGACAGGGTGCGGCCGTCGAGTTTTGAACTGGTGCCCCACACCAGCGGCAGACCGAAGGCGCGAGCCATTCGGCGTTGTGTAGCCAGCACATCATCGTTAGGAACCAGCCCGTAGCC
Organism: uncultured bacterium; assembly: GCA_965367965.1. GTDB lineage: Bacteria > Verrucomicrobiota > Verrucomicrobiia > Verrucomicrobiales > DEV007 > JBBKXR01. Next base: position 16,673 of record CBDULB010000053.1, read on the forward strand.
TATCAACGGCCAGACCTGCATAGCCGTGCCGCCGGTGTGCAGATCGATGAACATGTCGGCCGCTTCGATGCGCGCTGAAACGGCGTGCGCGATGCGTTCGGTCGCGCTGCCATCGGCGCGACCGGGGCAGGTGCGGGCCAGATCGAGTCCATCGTCGCCACAGCGAGCCGGGATGGCGAACGCAGGGCCGTTGACGATCGGAATCAGTGTGACGCGACCGCACAGGCGATCGCGTTGCTGGCTGAGTTGGGAAGAAATTTCCCGGATCGCCGCGATGCCTTCATACTCGTCACCGTGTACGCCGGCGGTGATGAGTAGCGAGGGACCGTCGGACGCTCCTTCGATTTCGATGACTTGAAAGGGTTCGTCGTTCACAGGTCGAGAGGAAATTGGGAAAGGCGTTCGCAGCCGGTGTCAGTGATCAGGAAATTTTGTTCGAGACGAATACCGGCGCGCAGGTCGTCGCGGTAGAGTCCGGGTTCGACGGCGATGACGTCGCCGGCGGCGAGCGTGTCGTCCCAGTTGGGATTGAGACGCGGCACCTCGTGAGCATCGAGTCCGATGCCGTGGCCGAGGTGGTGTTTGAATTCGGCGCCTTCCCAACCATCGAGAAAGCCCTCGATCTCGCTGAAAAGATCCTGACAACGCAGCCCGGGTCGCAACTGTTTTTCGACGCGCGCGAGTGCTTCGCAACATCGGGCGTGAGCGGCAAGCTGGGCATCGCTCGGCTTGCCGTCGACACTGAAGCTGCGACACAGATCGGTGCGATAGCCGCGTGCGCCGACGCCGATGTCGAGCACGGCCAGTTCACCGGCCTGTGCCGGTCGGTGGCGCGGCGGACCGCCGGGTGATCCGCATTGAAAATCCTGTCCCCAGCCGGACAGCGCCTCACCGACCGCGCGGGTGGCGGCGGCGTGCATGGCGGCGAACAGATCGATCTCGTTGAGGCCGGGCTCGAGAATGCGGCGCGCTTCGGCGTAGGCGGCATCGCTGCCGCGCAGGCAATGGCGCAGCGCGTCGATCTCGTCAGGAAATTTCCTGCGGCGCAGATACTGATAGTCGCGGCTGATGTCGATCCACCCGCCGTCCGGCGTCAGCCAGGGCGCGGCGGAGTTGTCGGTGCCGATGCGCTTGAATTTTGCCAGCAGGGGCTGCAACGCTTGCTGCATCTCGCCAGCGATGTTTTCAATCAAGGTGCACAGTTTTTGCGGCGCATAACTCAGGCACTGATCGATGCCGGCGACGTCGATGGTCTCCCCGGGAACACACAGCGCACTGCTGCCGTCTTTTTCGACGACTACGGCGACGGCAGTCAGATCGGTGCTGTGCCAGTAGCCGGTCAGCGCGTGGACGTAGTGCCGGTGCGTGATCAGCGCGGCGTCGAGATTCTGCCCGGCCAGGTAGTCGGCCAGCAGTTCCCGCCGCTCGCGGCACGAGCCCGGATTCAGAGCGGGTGGGGTAAGCTGGGTTCCGGACATGGCGACTTAGAGTACGCCGTATTTCTGGTAAACCTCACCGGCGGACATGCCGCCGCGGATGGCATCGCGAGTCACGCTTTCGGCGTGGACTTTTTCCCAGGCGGCGCGAATCACTTCGCGTTCGACCGCGGCGGGAACCACGACCAGTCCGTCTTCGTCAGCGATGACCAGGTCGCCGGGATTGAAGGTGAGTCCGCCGATGGTAACCGGAATATCAACTGCGGTGACGCGCTGGCGGTGCAGGCTGTCGTAGGGGCAGGCGGAACTGGCGAACACCGGAAATTCCATTTCACGCATCGGTGCAATGTCGCGAATGGCACCGTGAACGATGGCGCCGACGCAACCGCGGTTGCGGGCGGCAGTCGACAACAGTTCGCCCCAGATGCCGGAGCGTTCGGAGCCTTCGGCGGCAGCGATCAGCACGTCGTGCGGTTGGCATCCGTCGACTGCCTGAAGCTCGAGTTCATACGGCGCGGGATCTTCGTGATCGATGTCTTCCCACGCGGTAGTGCGGGCGCGACCGACCAGAAGGTTCACGCCGGTCATCGGCTTGAGTAGATTGGCAATGCTTTGCTCGCGATAACCGGCGCTATCGAGCGCGTCAGAGACGACGGCGGTGAACAATTTCTCCCGAATCATATCGAGAGTGATGGTGTCAGGTGTGGAGGGTGCTGTAGTGCTCACAATAAAGGTGGGCCACGGTAGACGGCGATGGTGATCCCGGGCAAGTCGGAAGACTGGCATAAAAGCGTGCGAATCCCTTGGCAGCGCCCCGGGGGAATGGCAATCGGCGCGAACGGCTCAGCCGAATAAATTTTGCTGCAAATCACGCAGTACCCGCAGTTCACCCCACTCGGCACCCTTCATCGAATGGGCCGCGGATTTTCGCCGGGCACGATTGCCCTTGAGCGCGCTGCTTTCTTCGAAAACTTGTTGAATGTACCCGGCGCTGCCGAACACCGTGCCATCGGTGAAGTAGCGGACCCGGCAACGCAGAAGCTCGGCGAGAGACAGTTTCCCTCCGCGTTTCAGTTCAGCCTCAAGGGCCGAACGTTGCAATCCGATGCGGGCCCTTGTTCCCGTCGCAGCATCGGCATCGCGCTGCTGCCCGTGGGCATACAGCAGAAGTCGGTACTCTGGCGCGACGTTCGCCCAGGTGACTCGTCGATTGACCGCGTAGTTTGTGCACTTCAACATCATGCACAATCCTGCGCGGGCCGGGCCTCTGCCGCCGCTCGCCTCGCCGTAGCCACTCCATCGGTAGTCTTTCGGGTCGTCGACCATTCCTGCGCGCACCGGATTGAGATCGATGTACGCGGCCATCGTCAGCAGCGCTCGCTCGCCGTTTTCCACCAGCACACTTTTGAAGCGGTGCTCCCAGAGCGTGCCGCTGCGTGCCTGCCGGCGATTGTGCCAGCGCGTAAATCGCTGTTTTAAGTCTTTGAGGAAATGGCTCAGACTGTGGCGGCGTGCGTCGAAGCGATTGAGGATCTCGTTCAGTCGGGAGTCACTACCGGTTTCCGCTGAAGCGATGGCGCTATCCAGTTCCTGAAGGCAGTCCTGAAGTGGGCGGCCCTTGTAGATGAGTGGCAGCAGTTCCCGGAGTTCCGCAGCCCCGAGTTTAGCGGCGGCAGCTTTGTCGGGCACGCGTATCAGCAGGTGAAAGTGGTTCGACATCAGGCAGTAAGTCAACACCTGCACCCCACAGAAGCGCTCCAGTCGGCGCATCAGAAAGTGGAAGTGACGCTTCTCCGCCTCTCCGAAAATATAGTTCTTATCAACCACTCGCGAGATGCAGTGATAGACAGAGTCGACTTCGGGGCGGAGCAGGCGACGGGGCATGAGGTAGTATTAACGGTAAATAACATCTGTAAAGAATTAATTTTCCCGGAATCGTATTGTGCCGAGCAGCTTTCGTGCTTCATGGGGCATGGGGAGCAGGATAGCTAGGGCAGGCGGTCGTAAAGATCTTGCAGGCGATCGATGCGAATTCCCGGTGGTTGGTTTTCCAGTAACCACTCGAGATCTGCTTTGGCACCTTCGAGTTCGCCGTTCTGGTAACGCAACAGCGCGCGGCTGAACCGTTCACCGGCTTCTTCGGGTGAGATGCTGAGAATGAGGTCGATGTAGGGGCGGGCGACGTCGGGACGACCGGCATCCATCTCCAGGCCGATCAGATTGCGCAAAATGCGCAGCACGATGTCCTGTTTGCCGGTTGGTTCGAGATGTTCGGGGCGCAGGCCGGATCCGGTGATGTCGCGCACGATGGTTTCGGCTTCGGCCTGGTCGATAATTCGACCGCCGTCAAACACATCGATGATGGTCGGATCGGATTCGGCTGCTTCGGGGCGATACATGACCATAAAATGTCCCGGCAGGCCAAGGCCGCTGAGCCCCTTGACGCCGGCCCGCTTGCCGAGTTCGAGGTAGACGACGGCCAGAGTAATGGGCAGTCCTTCGCGGTCGTCGAGCACTTCGTTGAGATAGCTGTTGGAGTGATGGTAGTACTGGCTGCGGCTGCCGTGGAAACCATTTTCGTCAAAGAGGAAGGTGCTGAGTTGTTTGATCTGCTCAAGAGGATCGGCTTTTGCGGTTTCGAGGCTTTCGGAGGCGCCCTTGGCGAGTTGCTCGAACTCTTCCAGGTAGGCTGCGACATCGAGCTCGGGATTATCGAGCCAGGCGATCACCAGTCCAGCTTCGAGCAGGTCGATGTCGGCTTCGTCGGCGCTCAACACTTCGCGCATCCTGTCAGCGACGATGCGGTGGTGAAGTTGGTCGGTCATGGCGCGCAATTCATCGGCACGTTGCTGAAGTTCGTCGGCCTTCGCGGCGATCAGGGTGCGACTGGTTGCGGATTCTTTGCTGAGCTTCTTGAGCATCGGTTCGCTGGCCGGAGCCCCCGCGGCGAGCTTGTCGACTTCGGCCTCAAGCTCGGCGAGTTGCGCGGCGGGCAGTGAGGTTGGCGAAAGGTCATCGCCGATTTTAAAATGACGAAACTCGGCCTCCGTCTGGCGAAATTTGCAAAGCCCGGCGCGGCCGCCACGGAGCACGCCATCGCTGAGTTCGACGACTTTCTCGCCGTTCACATAGCCGGTGATTTTTTCGTCCTCGACGCGCACGCGCAGGCGATTCCATTCACCGGGTCGGTAGGCTTCGGTGGGGATCTGTTCGAGGATGGTCCACGAGTAAACGTCGGGCCCTTCAAAACGGGTCAGGCGCAATTGGCCTCCGCTGGGATAGAAGCCGTAGTGGACTTCGCTTTTTTCGCCGTCGCAGGCGAAGGCCAGTCCGGCGGCGCCGCTCTCGTCGTCGAGTTTCACTTCGACCGCGATTTCGTAGGGGGTCTCGGGTACGGCGCGTTCCGAGACGCACAGAGAACGTCCGCCGAAGCCGGCACCGCTGCCGTCGACTTTGATTACGCCCGATCGCTGCGACCAGTTGGCGCCCATCGACGGCACCCAGCGGTTCGGATCGAGAGCGCCGATGGTCATCCAGCGGTTCATCGGTGTTGGATTGGGCGAGTCGAGCAGGGGTTTGAGCGTGTTCACCGGCACGGCAAAGCCGAGGTTTTCGGTCATCAGCCATTTGATGGTGACGATGCCGTGAACTTTGCCCTGCATATCGATCACCGGACCGCCGCTGTTGCCCATCTCAATGGGAATGGCCAGTTGAATCATCGGAAATCCAAATTCGACGCGGCCGCCGGAGGCGTCGTCCATATGATCCCGCATTGCTGAAGCGACGCCCTGCACTACGGAAAATTTCAGACCGCGCGGATTGCCGAAAGCGACGATCGGTTGGCCCTGCTCGAGCTTGTCTGAATCGGCGAGCGCAATCGCCCGGAGCTTGAGGTCCTGCGCATCGATTTGAATCACGGCGAGGTCGAGTTTGCGGTCCCATGCGTGGACCGCAATGACGTCGTGCTCAGAGCCGTCGGAAAGTTCGACGCTGATCGGTCGGCCTTCGCCGATGACGTGCAGATTGGTGGCGATCAGCCCCTGTTTTGCATCGACGATGAAGCCGGTGCCGGTGCCATGCACGCCACCGCTTCGCCCCTGCTGAGTGATGGTGACGATGGTGTCGCGGAGATCCCGGGTCAGCGCGGCGACGTTGCGTTGTTTTGTGTCGGTGGGCCGGGCGGCCTGTCCGGATGACGGATCAGATGGCGCTACCGGGGCGACCGCATCTTCGGCAAAGGGGTCGAACGGTTTCTGTTTGGCAGCCTCGCCGTCTGACGCGGGTGCCTTAAATTCTTTCAGCGGATCGTTCGCGCGGACGGGTTCGGCCTGCTGGGCGACTGTTTTATAAGCCGCCGAAAAAAAGACTGCGCAGCAGAGTATTTTTGCGACGGCCGTCCAGCGGCTCAAGTTCCGACTGAAAAGCGCGAATGACATGGAGGGAATCAGCGATACAGCCTGCTGGCCAACGCATCTAATCTAGGGCCTTTGGTGGCTTGTTCACAATGGGATCTTTTCCGCGATGCTGCCAATCCGAATCACGGGCGAAGCGGATCAATCACGGTTCCTGCAGTTCATTGTTCAGAGCGCTGATGTCCATGCTGGTTTCAAAGACGTAGGAAATGGCGCGCTGCAGGCGGTTTTTCTCCGCGGCGTCCTGCACGGTTCCTGTGATGGTGATCGCTCCGTCGCTGATGCGAAAGTGTAGATCGGGGACGCTCTCGGCAAGATCTACCAGCAGGGGGCCTACCCGGTTCCCCCAATCGACGCGCTTCGTGTCGGGATCGGCGGTCAGATCGCTGGTCAGTGAGAATCGGCTCCGCCCGAGGGCGGCGACGATGTCTTTGATCTGGTATTCACTGCGCAGGTGGCCGCTAAGATTCATGTTGCCGCCCAACAACTTGAGGTCGAGGACCGGGGGATTGGGCGCGCTGGAAGGGGGTGCGGAAGTGGTCCGGTTGTGCGTTGCCGGCGGTGCCGTCGAGGTTGAATTCGCCGGTCGCGGTGAGCTGCCGACTGGTGGTGGTTCGACCGGCGATTTTGATCCGGTGGCGTTGGCGGGGGATGGTGGTGCGGCTTGGTCACCGGGCTGGATCGGTCCGAAGAAAGGAAAAAATGCCCTGCGGTCGACGCTGCTCCGGTATTTGATGATGTCGGTAAAATCTGCTTCCAGTTCGCCCAGCCAGGCGGCTTCGTAGAGGCTGAGGCCGCGGATGCCAACCGCGAGTTTGTGCGGTGGTTGCGCCAGATCCCGTGCCGCTTCAGAGGCGGTCATCCAGGCGGCTTTGGAAAGGAAATCGCGACCTTCGGTGGTGTATTTCTCGAGGCCCGATTCCATGACCAGAAAGGCGCAAGCGTCGTCGCTGAGTTGACAGTAGACTTTGAGGCTGTCTCCGAGGAGAGCTCGTTTGTCGATCAGGCTGACTCCAGCGTCCCGCATTTCGACCAGTGAGCTGAGCATTTTTCTGGCGAGCGCTTCGGCTTCAGGAGAGTTCCCCTGTATTGTGGCAGCTTCGCTGCTGAGCTTTGAATCGGCGGCTTCGAAGCCGATCTCGCCAGCGCTTTTTGCGCCTGGCCCGGGGGCAACCAATGAAGGATCGGCGGTGAACGATGCAAAAGTGAAGAACGCGGCGACAGCGCAGAGAGCGAAAGCCCAGATCATCGCGGGCAGGAAAAAGAGCGTGTGGCGTTTCTTTATCTCGACATTGCGGTTGGACTCGGGGTCGATCAGGGTCCGGCTGCGGGTTTTACCGAAGGTCAAAGCATAGAGCAGCACAGCGATGGCTGCGCCCCACACCACGACGACAAACGACTGGCTGTCGTCCAGGCCGATGCGGGTGCTGAGATAGTGACCTGCGAATGCCCCGGTGATTGCAAAAATGGGGATTAGAATGCCATGGCCGGAGAAAATGATCATTGCGAAATAATAACGGTAACCGTGTTGAAGATGGCATTGATGCCGACACTCATCACCGTCAGGTTGAACAGAACCGAACCGGAATCGCAAGCATGGTTTAGCTGCAATTCTAAACTCGAGCGACTTTGAACCGGTAGGGTGAGGCGATCAAGCTATCGCCTGTGCCTTTCGCGCCAGGAGAGGGGTGAAAGCCGCCCGACTCCAGCTTGGGGGATTACAACGCCGGAAGACGAACGGCTTTCTGATCCTTCGTCTGCCGTCGTTAGACTGCTGTAACGAAGGTTCGGGGTGACTTACCCGTTCCTTTTTGGGGGTTAACTAAGTTTGTCGCCACATGAGGAAGTGTGACGGGATGTGGGTAAAAACCGCCGTTCAGGGGCATTTTCACGTTGCGGTTGTCACACCGGGAGGTGGTGGTGACAAGTGACATGGAAGCAATTGGCATTATCTTTGGTTTCTATCCATGAGTGGCGGCGCCCTGACAGCTGAAAAATACATCGAATTCGTGCGAGCGAATCATGCCGGCTTGCGTGCGTTTATTCGCTCCATCGGTGTCGATGCGATGTGGGTCGATGACCTCGCTCAGGAAGCCTTTATCATTGCTTATCAGCGCATGGACGAGTTCGATGCAGAGCGGGATTTCGGCGCATGGGTGCGGGGGATAGCCCGAAATTTGGTAATTAATGAGCGCCGCAAGAGCGCCCGCCGCAAACGCATTGTCGCAGACAATTTGACCGACGTTCTGGTGGCCAGTTCGTCGGCTGCAGAAGATATCGAAGCTGATGCTGAAGCCACACTGGGAATGGGAGCTGGAATGGGCGATCGGGCGAAGGCAAAGATGACTGCGCTGCGTGAATGCCTCCAGAAATTGCCGGAAAAAAGTCAGGCGATGATCAAAGCTCGCTACGAGGAAAATGCCTCGGCACCCGACATCGCGGAGCAGATGGACATGAAGTCCGCCGCAGTCAGGAAGAGTCTGGAGCGAATTCGTACCGCGATGCGCAAGTGCATGGAGGAACGATTGCTTGCTGCCGGAGTGACCGGATAAGGAAAAATTTCAGGAGATGAGACCACAGACACGATTTCAGGACTTGCTCGGGCGACTGCTCGACGACGTCTGTTCGCCCGCTGAGCGGGACGAGCTGGCGCTCCTGTGCCGTGACAGTTCCGAACGGCTGGCCCAGTTGCGCGAAGCTCTCGAGTTCGATCAGATGATTGCGCAGAACGTCATCGTCAATCGCTGTGAAGACGCTTTTGCGGAAGATGTTGAGATTGCCCTGAAGGGCGACGAGTCGCTGCTCGATTTCGATGAGCTGGTCTCGCGTTATCTCGACAGCAGCCTGCGTCCCCCGGAAGCGCGTCGTCTGCACGCCTTTTGTCAGCGTGATCCGGAACTCGCCAGACAGCTGCGCGAATCGATCGAGTTTGTCGATCTGCTGGCGCAAACGGTTCACGATGCGCGCAACGAAGACGCGTTTGTCGATGGCCTGGTGACCCGCATGTGGGCGGAAACAGCCAGTGATCACTTTGTCGATGATGTCGCGTCGAAGATTATCGCCATCGGCGTATTTCAGAATGGCAGTGGCGATGCCGCTGAAGCCGGTCCTGGCGGTTCGGTGGAAGGTCGCGAGATGGTGTTGCCGCAAATCCGCCCCGAGTCACGCAAGCGCACGGCGACTGCGGGCCACGGATGGGGGAGAACGGCAGGTTTTGCTATCGCTGCGGCGCTGGCTGCGGCATTGACAGTGTTGGCTCTGGTTCGCGGGCCCGGCGGCGGTGGCGGCGACGAAGTGGTCATCGTCGAGGAAGTGGTGGATCCCGCCATTGCCTTTATTTCGGAAGCGTCTGACGACGTCCGTTGGAGTGTTGAGGCGCAAAAAGCGATTGGTGACGACGGCAAAGTGGGCATCGGCCGCTACGAACTCGCCGAAGGCGTGGTGCGGGTGAAATTTTCCAGTGGCGCAGAAATGACCGTTGAAGGTCCGGCGGAATTCGAGGTGCGCAGCGGTCATGAAGCTTACGTCCATTCCGGTCTGGCGATGGCCCGGGCCGAGAAGCCCGGTGATTTGCAAGTGCAGTCAAAAGGCTTTGAGCTGGTCGACGCCGATCGTACTTTTGCGGTTGATGCGCGTTTCAACAGTTTTACCGAAGCGGTGTTCTTCGACGGGGCCGGCGAACTGAAAATGGCAGGTTCTCCCGGTGATCCGATCGGCAAGGGCGACCCGGCGAACACTCGTCAATTGTATCCGTTTGAAACCGTGCGGGCAGATCATGAGCGCGAGCGCCTGGTCGACGTGCCCTACAATCCCAGCGTGTTTACCCGAACCTGGCAGTTGATTTCCGGTGTCGAGGCAAACTCGGGATCCGTGGAGGTCGAGTTGCCCGGCGCGGTGATCATTCCCAGTCACCCCGAGTCCGACAAGGTCCAGGTGTTCCTCGAGAAAGATGGGTTCGTGGCCAACGATGGTGTCGTGGTCGACCTGCTGACGCCGGGAAAATTCACGACCTTCACCGATGCTTCGGAGGCCGACAGTCAGGGGATCGAAATTCAACCGAAAGGCGAGCTGCGCAGCTACCTGCTGCAACGCTGGGCGCCTAAGCGTGATGGCGAAACTCTGCAGGCTTCAGTGACCTTCGCTGATCCCGTGGTCGGAGTGATTTTTTCTGAGGACAAACTGAAGCGCTCTGATGAAATGGTCGGTGCTGATTTGCACGCGATCAACGAAGCGCTGACGGAGGGGCAGGGGCGCGGCATCGACAAGCTTGGCGGTGAGGATAAAATTCTCCTCAGCGACGACGGTCGCACGCTCAATGTGGTATTGCACGGTGGCAACGAGGATGTGCTCGATCACATCCGGGTGCTGGTTTCCCGCCAGTAAGGGAGCCACGGCGGCAGGGCGGTCGGTGGTCGCGGCTGCGACCGTATCCGGGGACAGGTGGGCCTGAGCGGTGGCGATCTGGAAATGTTCGTTTTTGACGGTGATTCAAACGGAGATTTGAGTCGAACGGTTACGCTCTGGCATCGCAAATTTTGAAAGGCAAAGGCAGTGGCATCTTGCGCAGGCTCGCTGGTCAGCACAGCTTTGGTCTTTCCCGGCGATTCTCCGGAATGCGGCGCGTGCTGGATCTTGCGCCGCGTTTCTCGGCCAGGCACCAATCGCCGGGGGCGATCATGAATCTGCAGGGGTTCCGCCAGGGCGGCTGGTTGGTCTTTCCAAGAGAGTGGTCAGGCCATTGCCGCCTCTGCCAATAGACTAATGGACTGTCGCTGGGCGACAGCATGTTGCAGGCTGCCGAACTTATCAATCGCGGCTCAGTGGTGCCGCTTGCGGAACCGGTCAGTAGAGGTCAGGTCTGGCAGCGGTCTTTCAGCCAGGCGCTGAGCGCGCGCAGGGCGTCTGGCGAGAACGTTTCGTCGAAGGTGCCGTAGAGGGTGGGACGACCGTTTTCCGTTTCCTGGAAGCGGTGATTGAGGCGCCGGAGTTGGCGGACTTCGGAGTCTGCGTGGCCGGCTTTTTTCAAGTGCCTTTCCATGGCGGGCAGGTGAATGCCGGCGGGAATTTCGAGGTCGGTCTCACCGTAGAGCGCCAGCACCGGACAGGTGAGTGCGGCGATTCCGGGGCCGGGATCGTGAGCGACGTAGCGGCCGAACCAGGGCGTTTCCAGACTTTTGATCTGGCTGTCGAGGGCAATGCCGACTTCCCCAAGTTTGTCGGCATCCTGCGCCGGCAGGGCGGCGACGCTCTTTTGCAGCTCGGCACCGAGTCGCTGCGCTTCAGCGGCGGCAGCGACGGGATCTCCGATGAGCAGGTCGTAGAGTGCTGCGCTGAATTCAGCGAGCAGTCCGCGGGTATGATCACCGACGCCGCAAGCAATTCCGAGTGCTTCGGTCTGGGCGAGCAGGGTGGCGTCGCCGCGCAGGGCCGGGGCGGCCAGCATGACGATAAAGGCGATGTCCCGGCGTTTTTCGGCGACCATGGTGGCAATCAGTGCGCCTTCGCCATGACCGATGATGCCGAGTTTGTTGCCGTCGATGTCGCTGTGCCTGGAGAGGAAATCGACGGCCGACCAGGCATCGGTCGCGAAGTCGCGGGTGTGGCCGAAGGCATGTTCGCCGGTCGACTTGCCGGTACCGCGATCGTCGTAGCGCAACACGGCGATGCCTTGCCGGGTCAGGTAGTCGGCGATGACGGCGAAGGGACGATGGTCAAAGTCGGTGGCGTCGCGGTCCTGGGGGCCGTTGTCGGACACGAGGATTACTGCGGGATGTTCGGAGCGGGTTTTTTCTTTTGGCAATGTCAGGGTGCCGGCCAGCTGGATTTTGGCGAATGGGTTGGCAAAGCTGACCTGCTCGATCTGGTAGGAAAATGGCGGCTTCGGCATTTGTGGTCGTTGCTGTGCAAAGCCACCTTCGATGCGCTCGAGATCGAGGGAGGTGGTGTAGTCGCCCTGGGTCCAGTCACCGCGAATGCGATCACCTTTGCCGTTGAGTTTGCCCTCAAAGGAGCCGCCGATCGATTCGACCTCAATGCGCAGGTCTCGATCATCGCGAGTGATACGGTTGGCGGGCATCGGCAGCTCGCTTTTTTTGGGAACACTGACGGTCGCACTGAGATTGCCATCGGCCTGCTGTTCGATGCGGATCAGCACCTCCAGTTGTTCGACGATGGCGTTGATCTCGCCCGCCCAATCTCCACTCAGGTTGATCTCCTTATCGTCAGCGGCGACCGCTGCCACGGGAGCCAGCAAAAACAGAAGGGCAATGACAGTGCGCGAGTAGATTTTTTTCATGAGCGAAGCGAGGAAACGATTCAGTCGCCCCCTCTTAGTCGCTCCGGGCAGGAGTGCGGTTACACCGTTTGCCCGATTAGTCGGGCGGGCCCGCCCGCTACCAGCGGTCGATGACCCAGAACAGGGCGATGCCAAGTGCGACCAGGCTGGCGGTAAATGCTACGTATTTGTCGTACCAGGGGCGTTCGCGAAACGGGCCGATGGCGAGCTTTAAAACGTAGAGGACAATGCCGGTGCCGAGGGTGATGCCGAGAACGAACTGAAACACGGCGATGACGGTGTCGCGGCTGAAGCCGACGCCAAGGTCCTGTGCCATCCAGAATCCGAATACGACGCCGCTGATCATCATTGAAGTAATGCGCCACTTTCCAAAGTGGGAGTGAAAAAGGTTTTCGAGCGCGAGCACGGCGATGGTGAGTGCGACGATGACGGGTAGCCAATCGACGAGCGCGGCCGGTGCAAAATCGGTGAAGGTGCAGACGGCGAAACTGACGCTGAGTGAGGCGAGGAAGAACTCCATCTGACGCAGCAGACTGGTGTACTTGGAGTGGAAGAAAAACATCACCAGCAGGACGAGAAGCATTTCGTAGCCCTGAGGAAGCACCTGGGTGAGTCCATTGACGAAGGACTTCCACCAGGGATCCGGTGAAACCGGTGGCGCGGCCGCAGCGGCAACACGGTCGGCTTCTCCGGCACCGGCGGATGGTGCCGCCTCCGAGTCAACTTCCGCTTCAGCAGCGGTGTTGGCGCCGGCTTCGACTGCCTTATCAGGAAAGGGGTCACCGGCGATGACCGGCCGAAGGTCGGTAGGGGTGCTGAATTCGCCGGGGTAAAGCACTTCGGCGCGGCGGCCGGGTTTGCCGTCGACAATCTTGATCATGATGACCGTGGCCTGATTGTCTTCGGACAGGTGCAGGGTGAAATAATCGGCGTTTCCGGGGGTGTCGCCGGCGAGGGTAACAATGACTTTGCGCCGCTCGGGAAAGTTGACGTCGACGTCTTCGGGCTTGGGTTCGATCAATTCGACCTGCGGCTCGACGTTGATTTCCTGATCGCCGAAGTAAAGGCTGAGCACCTCAGTCGCAAAGGTGGAAGCGGCCATTTCGGGGCTGATCTCGGCATTGAGCTGCGCATCGTCAGTGGGATCGACTTCCATCGCCATTTCGACCGAGAAGCTTTTCGCTGTGGTGTCAAAACTGGCGGCGACGGTAACATACGACACGGTGTGCGCCCGTGCAGTCAGCGGGAGCAGGACGGCGGCAAGGGCCGCGATGACAAATGTAAAAACGGCGGTGGTGCGCTGCATGATCGCCGCCATGGTGGACCTGTCGGCGCGGCAGGGCAAGTGCGCGTTATGGGTATTGCTGAGAAGCTGCCCGGAATGCTCAATTTGCTGATAGAAAGCCGTTTCGGGTGACGTAATCTGTGAACACGTCGCGGTGGCTTGTGTGACCTTGCGCTTGCGATGGGCGATTTTCGCCGTATCGAATGCAAAGCCCAGCCAAGCCTGCCCTCTTGAGTACGCCCCCGAATGTCTCCAGTTCTGAGTCCCCGCAGCGAGTCGTCATCGCCTGTGGTGGCACCGGCGGGCATCTGTTCCCGGGGATTGCGGTCGCCGAAACGCTGCGTCAGCGCGGGCACGAGTCGCTTTTGTTGATTTCGGAAAAGCAGATCGACGCCCTGGCGACGGAAGGCTACGGCCATCTGAAGTTCGAAAAGTTGCGCACCGAGGCGATGCCTTCGCCGCTATCGCTCAAGTTCCCCGGCTTTCTGTTTAAGTTGGGCAAAAGCATGCTGCGCTGCAAACGCATGATCAAAGACTTCGGCGGTACGGCGGTGCTCGGTATGGGGGGATTCACTTCAACGGCGCCACTGTTGGCGGGGCGCATGGCCGGCTGCCGGACCTTCATTCACGAATCGAACGCCATACCGGGGCGGGCAAATCGATTGAATGCCAAATTTTCTGACGTCGTGCTGGTTGGCTTTGAAGCGTGTGCACGGCATTTTGCCGGGCGGCGGGTGGAGACGGTGGGCACGCCGCTGCGTCCGGCATTGGCTGAGCGGCCTGCGCGCGAAGCGGGGCTGCGCCACTTCGGCATGGAGGTCAGCGATGCACCGGTGTTGTTGGTCATGGGTGGCAGTCAGGGGGCGCGGGGCATCAACCGCCTGGTCATCGAGTCGCTGCCGGCGCTGACCAAAGCGGGCGTAAGGGTGTTGCACATTTCGGGTTTGCCGGATCAGGAGGAGGTCGAGGCTGCTTATCAGGGCGTCGACGGGGGGCATGCCGTGCTGCCGTTTTGTGCAGACATTGAGTTTGCCTACGCGGCGGCTTCGGTGGCGGTGTGTCGCTCGGGCGCGTCGACGCTGGCGGAGTTGGCGCACTATGGTCTGCCGTCGATATTGATTCCCTATCCGTTTGCGGCGGAGGATCATCAGACGCGCAACGCGGAGATTTTCAGCACCGACGGTGCGGCGCTGTTGTGGACGCAGGACAGTTTGCAAGCGGCGACGTTTACGGACGATCTGGTCGCTTTGTTGACCGATGCGGCGCGCTTAAAAACGATGGGCGAGGCGATGTTGAAGCATTCGCCCGCGCAGGCTGCGGAGAAAGTCTGCGACGTGATCGAAGGTGAAGCCAAAGCCAAAGATGAAGCCACTGCGCGATGAGTAAGGACTGGTCTAAAGCTCTCAATGCGGGGGACACGGCTCCGCTCAAAGTTCACCTGATCGGTGTGGCAGGTTCGGGAATGAGCGGTCTGGCCTCGTTGTTTTTGCGGCTCGGGCATCACGTCAGTGGTTGCGACCGGGTGACGACGGTGGAGACCAAGCGCCTGGAAAAGAGTGGTCTGCGCTTTTTTTGCCCGCAGACCGCTGATCCGGTGGCCGGGGTGGATTTGATTATTTACTCGTCAGCGATCAAGCCGGGGAATCCGGCCTACGATGCAGCGGTCGCGGCGGGCACGCCGATGTTGCTGCGCGCTGAGGCGCTGGCGGCTTTGCTCAATGGTCGCAACGGGATTGTGGTGGCCGGCACTCACGGCAAAACCACAACTTCGGCGCTGGCGGCGCACACTCTGCGGGTGGGCGGGGTCGATCCGTCGCATTATGTCGGCGCGGAGATTCCGATCCTGGGTGCCAACGCGCATTGGTCGACGCAGTCGGAATGGTTCGTCGCCGAAGGTGATGAGAGCGATGGCACGCTGGTCAATTACCGGCCGGAGATTTCCATCCTGCTCAATGTCGAGGCGGAGCATTTGGATTTTTATTCAGGGCTTGATCAGATTCTCGAAGTGTTTGGTAAATTGCTCGAGCAGACTGCCGGGTCGGTGATTTATTGCGCCGCGGATGAGCACGCCAATGCGCTCGGCAGGAGCGTTGGCGAACGGGGCATCAGTTACGGATGGGACAGCACTTGTGCGGTGTCGGCGGCCGAGGTTACGCCTTCGGGGCGTGGCAGTGAATTCACGCTCTGTTACGACGGCAAACCGGCCGGTCGTGTGCGGCTGGGGATTCCCGGCAGGCACAATGTGCTCAATGCGTTGGCGGTGGCGGCGCTGGCGCGCGAGTTGGGCGTTGAAGTGCCTGAAATTGCTGAAGCCTTTGAGGGATTTCGCGGTGCGCGGAGACGGTTCGAGACAAAGTATCAGTCGGACAATTTTCTGGTGGTCGACGATTATGGGCATCACCCGACAGAAATCACGGCGACCCTGGAGACGGCGCGTTCGCTCGGCACGCAGCGGGTGATCTGTTTATTTCAGCCGCATCGTTATTCACGGACGCAGCGCCTGCGCGACGAGTTCGGGGTATCGTTTAACGGCATTGATGAGCTTTACGTGACCGATATTTATCCGGCCAGCGAGTTGCCGATCGATGGTGTGACCGGAGCGACAGTGGTGGAGGCGGTTGAGCAGTTGGGGGATGTAAAAAAGGCCGGGTCGCATCCTGACAAAGCGACCTTGCATCTGGAGGTGGGTAATCGCCTCAGGGCGGGTGATCTGGTGCTGACTCTGGGCGCAGGTGACATTCACGAGGTAGGCACGCGACTGGCGGCGGATCTGGCGGTGTTGGACGGGATGGCGGCGGCGATGGCCGATAGTGATGCGGTGCTGCGCCTTTATGAGCCGATGCGCAAGCACACCACACTGCGTGTCGGCGGTCCGGCGCGCTACTGGGTTGAGCCGACCACCGAGGCGGGTTTTGCGGCGCTGGTGGCGCACTGTCAGCGGGCTGACCTGCCGGTGTATGTGATCGGGCGGGGATCAAATCTGTTGATTCGCGATGGTGGCATCGATGGCGTGGTGGTGCATCCGGTGCGTGGCGAACTCGGTGAAGTCACGGTCGACGGCAATTGCATTCACGCCGGAGTCGGTGCGAAGTTTAAGAAAGTTGCCGGTGCTGCGCAGGCGGCGGGGCTGGGCGGTTTCGAGTGGATGGAAGGCATCCCGGGCAATGTGGGTGGCGGTATCCGCATGAACGCAGGCGCGATGGGAGCGGAGACTTTTGGACAGGTGCTGAGCGTGCGCTACATCGATTCGAACGGCGGGATTCACGAAAAATCGGCGGGCGATATTGTGCATCATTATCGCAACGTTCCCGAGTTCACGCGCAACTACGTCGTGTCGGCAGATTTTGCGGGTGAGCCGGAGGATGCGCAGCTGATTGCTGAGCGCATGGCGGCATCGAAGGAGAAACGGCGCACTTCGCAACCGGTGGCAGCGAGCGCCGGCTGTATTTTCAAAAACCCGGAGTCGATCTCGGCTGGAAAGCTGGTCGACATGATGGGCTTTAAGGAGCGCTCGGTCGGCAGCGCCAGTGTCTCTGACGTGCATGGCAATTTTATCGTCAATCAGGGCGGCGCTTCGGCCAACGAGGTGCTTGAACTGATCGCGCAGATTCAGGCGGAGGCACGCGGGGAGCACGGCATCGAACTCGATACCGAGGTGCAGATTCTCGGCCAGGACCAGCCGTTTTAATCAGCCCATCAGCAGACATTGCGGGCGCTGAAACGAAACCAGTTTATTGATCATGAAGAAAATGGAAGAACTCAAGGTGGCGGTGCTCGGCGGCGGTCCGGGTAGCGAACGCGATGTCTCACTCGCTTCCGCGCGCGGCGTTCTGGCAGCGCTGGAAGGTCATGTTGCCGAGGTTGAGCTGGTCGACGTGGCGGGACCGGGGTTCGATTGCCCGGCGGGCATCGACATCGCTTTTAACGTCATTCACGGGACTTACGGCGAGGACGGTGAACTGCAGGCGGAGATGCATCAACGCGGCATCCCGTACACCGGAGCTCGCGAGGCGAGCAGCCGTCTGGCGTTTGATAAAGTGCTGAGCCGCGAGCGATTTATCGCCGAAGGGGTCAGCACTCCGCGCGGGTTTGAAATGCCGCTCAGCGATCCAGACCGCCGGGGTATCGAATTTCCCTGTGTCGTCAAACCGCCGCGCGAAGGCTCGAGCGTCGGCGTGCACATCGTCGAAGATGAAGCCGCCTGGCAGAGCGCCCTCGAGGATGCCGCCCGATTTGGCGACTCGACGCTCGTCGAGGAGTGCATTGTCGGCAAAGAACTCACCGTCGGCGTGGTGGGTGATCAGGCCTTGCCGATCATCCACATTCAGCCGCGCAGTGGCTTTTACGACATGAGCAACAAATACCCGTGGCTCGCCAATCAGGGGGGAACCGACTACTTCTGCCCGGCGGATCTCAGTGACGAGACCACGGCGCGGGTGCAGGCCGAGGCTTTGGCGGCCCACCGGTCGCTTGGCATCGAAGTATATTCCCGCGTCGACGTGCTGCTCGGTGCCGGCGAGACGCCTTACGTGTTGGAGGTCAATACCATTCCGGGCATGACCGAAAGCAGTTTACTGCCCAAAGCGGCGGCAGCGGCGGGAATGAATTTTAGTAAACTTTGTTTGATAATTATGGAAAGTTCACTAAGATATGGTTTCACCTAATCGATGTGGACCACAAATTCCAGTGCTAAGCGGCGCCCGGCGAATCGCCGTCATGCCCGCCACGCCAAGCGGCAGGCCGAATGGCAGCAGCTGGATGTGAAAATGCGTCCGCGTCGTCGCAAGCGTCCGTTGCGCCGCAACCGCGGGGTGTGGGGACTGCGAATCGCTGCGATTGCCGTTTCGATCACCTCATTGACGGCTGGTGGGCATTGGATTTATCGCGAGTCAGTGGTCGACAACGCCGAATTCAAGCTGCAACAGCTGCGGGTTTATTCGGACGGAGCACTCAATCCGCAGACTCTGATCGAGATATCGGGAGTCGAGACGGGAGTTAATCTGCTGACGCTTGACCTCGACGCAATTCGAGACTCAATCGAGGCCCTGCCTCTGGTTGATACCGCCATCGTCGAGCGGGTATTTCCTGCGGATCTGGAGATTCGCGTTACCGAGAAAAAGCCGATTGCCTGGCTGGCGTGTCAGGCAGAAGGCGTGTTTCCACGCATGACCGAAGGCAGTGCCCTGCTCTCGGCACAAGGCGAAGTGCTGCGCTGCGATCGACTGCTACCGCAATTTTACGAGTTGCCGATCATTGAGGTGCCGGCGATGCCCGGTGATACCGTCACCAACCGGTTGGACACCCGGCAAATGGAAACCGCGATTGAGCTGCTCGAAAAGAGCGCCAATCAATTCGCTGCCAGTGGCTTGGAACTACTTGAAATCCACATGCTTCAGCCGTATTCGTTAGCCTGTGTTTATAATCAAGATCTCAAAGTTACCTTTGGGCTTTCAGACCTGGAACGTCAGTTGCAGGACCTTGAGTGGATCATGACCAGTGCGGTCAGCAACGGTCGTAAACTTTCGACTGTGAATACGATGATGGAGCGCAACATTCCGGTGACTTTTCAAGACAGTGTTTTGCCGAAGTCCGCGCCCGGCGATTTCCCAAACCTCAGACCGCTCGGCAAGCAGCCAAATCTTTCCGGTGATTCCAAACAGTCACCAGTTTCATCCGACCTGCGAACGATATTGCGACGTGGCTGACAGCCGTTTCCTCAGCGTTGTTTTTTTCAAAGGTTCTCTCCCCTAACTCCTCGTTCTTACCACTTAGTCGCGATGGCCAAATCTACTGTTTACGTGGGTCTCGAAATCGGGACGTCAAAGGTGTGCGTTGTCGTCGGCGAAGTTCGCAGCGATGGCGCGATCAAAATCCTCGGGGTTGGGCAACACCCGTCAGCGGGGGTTCGCAAAGGCGAGATCGTCGACTTCGAAACCGTTCAGACCTGCCTGCACGAGGCTCTCGTAAAGGCGGAAGACCGCAGCGATGTGATGGTCAAAACCGTCTACCTCAGCGTTACCGGTGCTCACATTGAAAGTCTCAACAACCGCGGCTGCATTCGCATCGCTGATGACCAGACGGAGATTTCCGAAGCGGACCTGGACGAGGTGAAAGAGATCGCCCGTGACGTCAGTCTGCCGACCGAGAACGCTTTTGTGCACAGCATTGTCCGTCACTACTACGTCGACGGTCAGGAAAAAGTGCTCAACCCGGTAGGCATGCTCGGCCAAAAGCTGGAGGCGGATTATCACATCATTCACGGCGTGAAAAATCGCATCCAGAACGCGATTCGTTGCGTCCGTGAAATTCCGCTCGAAGTGGAAGACATCGTGTTCAGTCCGATCGCGGCCGCTCAGGTCGTGCTCAACCGGGAGGCCAAGCAGCAGGGTGCAATTCTTCTCGATATCGGTGGCGGTACGACTGACTACCTGATGTATGTCGACGGTGCCATCATGGCGTCCGGTTCGTTGGGCCTGGGTGGTGATCACATCACCAACGATCTGTCGATCGTGCTTAAAATTCCGTTGGCACGCGCCGAGCGGTTAAAAACCGAATACGGCGATCTGAGCGACACCGAGGGTGTCAACGAAGGCGTTGTCGATCTTCAGGCTGACTCGCATTTTGCCGGGGCTGAAGTGCAGAAAAAGCTCATCAATGACGTGATTCGTGCCCGCATGACGGAAACGTTTGAACTCGTTCACGCCCGCCTCGCCAAATCCGGTATGCTCGCAAAAGCCGGTAAAGGCATTTACTTGACCGGTGGCACCGCCCTGTTGAAAGGGATCGATGAAGTCGCCGAAGAAGTATTCGGTCTGCCGGTCCAGAAGGCCAATCCGGCTTCGATGTCGGGACCCGTTGCGATTTTTGAGAACCCGCAATACGCTACGCCGGTGGGTTTGATTCGCTACGCTCAACTACTCGAAGAGCAACGTCCACGACGCGGTCCGATCCGCAATCTCGGCGCCCGCGTTGCCGGATTGTTCGGAGCCGTTCGATCCGTCCTATAAATTGTGCCATAGTGGCAAAGAATTCAGTCCTGCGTTGTCTGCCAACGCTCCCCTCAACTCATTAACAACAGGAAACCCGATCAACTCCGGGTGAAGTAGATATGCTAGATTACGACCAGTCGGAACAGGCCGAAATGCCCGAGGCCAGCGGATTTTCCGTGAAAATTATCGGTGTCGGAGGTGCCGGAGCCAACGTGCTCGACCGCATGGCGCTTGAGGGCACTGAGGACGCAGACATGCTGACGCTGAACACTGACGTTCGCGCCCTGTCGACCTCAGTTTCGAATAATAAAATTCAGCTCGGTAAAGAAATGCTCAAGGGCATGGGTGCCGGTGGCGATCCGGAACTTGGACGTCAGGCGGCCATGGAGGTCGAGAGTCAGATCCGTGAAGCGATAAAAGGCCACGCCATGGTATTTGTATGTGCAGGTCTCGGTGGTGGCACCGGTTCCGGCGCCGCTCCGGAAGTCTGTCGAATTGCTAAAGAGGAGGGCGTCTTTCTGGTTGCCTTCACCACTCTGCCTTTCGACTTTGAAGGCGCCCGGCGTATGCAGCAGGCCAAGGATGCATTGGCCCGCATCAATGACCACGCTAACGCGGTGGTGACTTTCGAAAACGATCGCATGGGCAATCTCATTGTGCCCAAGGATGGTATTCAGTCGGCTTTTGCGGCAGCCGATAAGACCATCAGTGAAAGTGTCCGGGCGACGACTAACATTGTTACCCAACCGGGCATCATTCGCATCGGTATGGATGACCTGTTGTCTGCGCTGCGCAATCGCGATTCGCGTTGTCTGTTCGGTCACGGCCAGGCGAAGGGCGACAATCGCGCCAGTGAAGCGCTCGCACAGGCCCTGAAGAGTCCGCTGCTCGACAAGGGCAAGTTGCTTGATCAGACGCGTAACGTGCTGGTTCACGTCGCCGGCGGCGATGACTTGAATTTCTTCGAAGTTCAATCGCTGATGAAGGAGCTTTCCAAGCACGTCAGCGAAAATACCCAACTCATGTTCGGGGTTGGCACCGATAAAAAACTCGGAGCCAGTTTAACGGTGACGATAATAAGTTCTCTATCGGAGACCGCACCAGCTGACAACGCCCCGACGCCGGATCAAGACGATCCGGAAAAAAAAAAGATAGCGCCGTCTAACGCGGCAGGGACCGCTTCACAACCCGCTACCGCCAGCACCGTCGCCGCTTTGGGCGCGGTCGGCACTGTTGCAGCCGCAGCAGTTGAGGTTGAGGGAGTTGAGGAAAAACAGGTCGAACCTGC
>CBDULB010000054.1:0-38050 GCA_965367965.1 uncultured bacterium
CGGCGTAGCTTTCGATGGTAGGTTTTTCTTTGGGTTCGGGCTTGGCGTAGTCGCGCAGGTAGATGTCGCCGCTCGGGGCGTGCGACATGAGGCCGACGAACTCGGGTTTTCCTTGGGCAGCTTGCGGGGCGATGCGCTTCTTCAAGCCTTCGGAAAACAGTCCGAAGTAGTCGGCGCTGATGGCTTTATCGCCAAAGTAGTGCATGGAAAAATTGCCCATCACCGCGATCGGTCGTCCGTCGAGCGCTTGAAAGGCAATGATGCCAAGCTCGGGGTCTTCGGGGCCGGTTTCGCCGGTGGCGGTTTCGGGCAGGTAGCCGGGGTGCATGCTGGCGCGGGCGGTGCGATTGCCGAACGGATCTTCGCGTACGGAATCGGGGCGAAACACCCAGCGGCGCAAGGCGGTAAAGTCGGCGGCATCTCCGGAGGACCATCCGGCCTTGGCGGGTTCGAGATTTTTCTGCGCATCGGCGATGGCTTCGGCGAGTTTTTTGACGAGATGACGTTGATAAAACGGATCAGGATCGGTGCCGAGACAACCCATCGATGCCGGGGCGCTGTGGGTGTGGGTGGCGGAGATGAGCATATTGGCCATCGGGATGCCGGTTGCTTTGGCGGCGAGCTTCTTGGCTTCGTCGAGAATGGGGCGACTCATCATGCAGGCGTCGACGACGACGATGGCGATCTCGGTGTCGTCATCAGCGAGCACGATGGCACGGGCGTTGACGTCGGTTTTGACGTCGCTGGCTTCCTTGCCGGTCATACCACCGTTGATCAACGTCGGGAAACGATCGGGATTGACGTTGGTCACGTGGGCGCCGGCGCGCAGTTCGGCGTGGGCCGTGAGCGTCGACAGGGCCAGCGAAATGGCGGCGAAAATAAGGGTGTAGTTTTTCATGCGGGCTTGGTGGGGCAAGATAGGGACGGCGTGGCCCGCGACGCAAGGCGATCGCTGCCGCGATCACGTGGCGGCGTGGCAGGGAAGAACCACACTCCTGTGGTTCCTTGCCGACGAACAAGGTGGAATGGACGGCGGGCGATGACGGCGGATATGAACGGCCGTTGGTTGCGTTTTTTGCCGCGAAGGCACGACAGGAGTGTCGTGCTTCCTTGGTGATCAGCCTTCGATGGCTTCGATCTTGTCGGTGAGCTCGGTCCAGCGGGTGTAGGCGGTAGCGAGATCGGACTCGATGTCGTGGAAGCGCTTGGCGACTTCGGCGGACTCTTCGGGATTTTTTTTGAAAAAGTCGGGATCGGCGAGTTTGGCGGCGAGACCGGCTTTTTCCTGTTCGAGTGTGCCGATGCTGGTCTCGACGGCATCGAATTCGGTTTTCAGCGGCTTGAGCTTGGAGGCGAGTTGCTGGCGCTTTTGAGCTTCGAGGCGGCGCTGCTCTTTGCGGTTGGCTCCGCCGGCTGGTGCCGCTGAAGTTGAGGAAGCTTTTTTGTCGGTGCCGGAGGGTTTGGCGGCGCTGGTCGACGCGGAGGATGCTGCGGCTTCTTCGGCCTTTTTTTCGAGGTAATCGGAGACGTTGCCGTGGTAGAGGCGCGGCTTCCGGTTGGGAATGAACTCAAGAACTTTGGTGACGACCGGGTCGAGGAACGACCGGTTGTGGCTGACGATCAGGTAGGTGCCGGTGTAGTCGAGCAGGGCTTTTTGCAGGACTTCCTGCGACTGCATGTCGAGATGGTTGGTCGGTTCGTCGAGAATCAGGAAATTGGCGGGCTGCAGCAGCATGCGCGCGAGCGCGAGCCGGCCGCGCGCGCCGCCGGACAGGACGCTGACCAGTTTGAACACGTCGTCACCGCGGAACAGAAAGGCACCGAGCAGGGTGCGCAGGTTGCCGCCGGCGCCGCGCCTGGCGCTCGCTTCGATGGTTTCGAGGACGGTTTTTTTCGGATCGAGCTCGTCGGCGTGGGTCTGCGAAAAGTGTGAGATGGCGACTTTGTGACCAAACTCGCGCTCGCCGGAAGTGGGCGCTTCGACGTCGGAGACGAGTCGGGAAAAAGTCGACTTGCCGGCGCCGTTGACGCCGACGATGGCGATGCGGTCGCCGCGCGAGATCTCGAAGTCGAAGTTGTTGATGACGTGATTGTCGCCGTAGTGCTTGCTGACGTTTTCGAGTCGCACCACGGTTTGGCCGCTGCGTTCGGGTTGGGGAAAGCGGAAGCCGATGGTGGCGGCGCTGTCTTCGAGTTCGATGCGTTCGACTTTTTCGAGCTGCTTGATGCGGCTCTGCACCATTTTCGCTTTCGAGGCTTTGGCGCGGAAGCGATTGATCAGTTGCTCGGCTTTTTCGATCTCGCGGGCCTGATTGGTGGCGGCGCGTTGCAGTTGCTCGCGGCGGGCGTCACGTTCCTGCAGGTAGAAGGAAAAGTTGCCGGAGTAGTGTTCAACGCGGCCGTTGTCGAAGGCGAGCGTGCGGTTGGTCAGGTTGTCGAGGAAAGTCAGAGCGTGAGAGATGAGAATGACGGCGCCGCCGTAGTTCTTCAGCCATTGTTCGAGCCACTGGATGGTTTCGATATCGAGGTGGTTGGTCGGCTCATCGAGCAGCAGGACGCTGGGCTCCTGGAGCAGTAGCTTGGCGAGAGCGATACGCATCTGCCAACCGCCGGAAAAGGTGCCGGTCTGGCGCTGCATGTCGGAGTGGCTGAAGCCGAGTCCGCCGAGAACGGTTTCGATGCGCGGCTTCATGCGTGCCACGTCGTGATGCTCGAGGCGCAGCGTGATGTCGCCGAAGACTTCGAGGGCGTCGGCATAGGCATCTGCGTCGGCCTGAGGATCGAGGCTGTCGAGCTCGGCTTCGACTTCGGCCAGCTGTTCCTTGAGCTGTAGGGCATCGGCGAAGGCGGTTTCGACTTCGGCGAACAGGGTTTGGCCTTCGTGACGGACGCCTTCCTGCGGCAGGTAGCCGACGCTGACTTGTTTGGCTTTGACGATTTTCCCGGAGTCGGGTTGCTCAATGCCGGCGATGATTTTCAGCAGGGTCGACTTGCCGGCGCCGTTGGGGCCGGCGAGCGACATGCGTTCGCTGGCACGCACCATCAGCGACAGGTCGGTGAACAGGGCGCGACCGCCGTACTGAATGCTGACTTTTTCGACCGAGAGCATGGGGGCGTCGCTTCGCGACGAGTTTTAAGTGTTCAGTTTTGAGTTTTAAGACCGGGGCGGGAATGTAGCGTGGATTCCCTGTGTGGCTAGAGAGATGTCGCTGCGGGCTTGAGTGGGTGGCTGCGAGTGTAAACGAGTGGCGGGGGGGGGGATCGTGGTCGAGGCTTGATCGCCCAGATTCCCCACTCGCTGACGCTCGCAGCTGCCCTGATGGAAAAAGGCTGGTCAGGGGAGGGCTCGGGGATTCACAGTGTGGGTGATGAATGTGATTCGAATTTTTGTTTTTCTGGCGCTGGCCGGGGGTGCGCTGGCTGCGGATGAGCGGCCGAATATTTTGTTCATCTACACAGATGATCATTCGCACCGGACGGTGAGTTGTTATCCGGAGGCATTTGATTGGGTGGACACGCCGAACATCGATGCGCTGGCGGAGAACGGGGTGCGTTTTGCTTCGGCTTACATCGGCACCTGGTGCATGCCTTCACGGGCGACGATGTTGACCGGAAAGCATCAGTGGGGTGTTGAGTCGATGCGCATGGAGGGACAGTATCCGGGGAGTGCGTACGATCCGCAGCAGTGTCCGTTCTGGCCGGCCGTGTTTCGCGCGGAGGGCTATCAGACGGCGCAAATTGGGAAATGGCACACGGGCGTGGATACCGGGTTTGGTCGCGACTGGGATTATCAAATCGTGTGGAACCGGCCGCGTCATGCGGGCAATTCGGGGAACTATTATGATAATCAATTGATTGAGAAAAATGGTGGCGAGGCTGTGATGACGGCCGGCTATACGACGGACAATTACACGGATTGGGCGTTGGATTACCTGCACGGACGCGAGGGGCGGGTCGACGACAAGCCGTGGTATTTGTGGCTTTGTTATGGTGCAGTGCACGGGCCGTTCACGCCGGCGGAACGCCATCTGGAAAGTTACCCGGATGCGGTGATTGAGCCGCCGACGGACATTTATCCGGGACCGGCGCGTGACGGTAAGCCGGCCTATGTTCGCGAGACTGAGTCGTGGGTGCCGGGGACGGACGGACAGCCGGAGTTGAATCTTGGTAAAGCGAAGCAGCGCACGGTGACCAACCAGGCGGTGCATGGCAATTCCCTCAATGACTGGGTGCGGCAGTATCATCAGGGGGTGCTG
This sequence comes from uncultured bacterium, assembly GCA_965367965.1. Taxonomy (GTDB): domain Bacteria; phylum Verrucomicrobiota; class Verrucomicrobiia; order Verrucomicrobiales; family DEV007; genus JBBKXR01. The sequence goes on from CBDULB010000054.1 coordinate 4,257, forward strand.
GCGATCGATGAGGCAGTCGGGCGGCTGGTGGCGGGGCTGAAGGAAACCGGGCAGTACGAGAATACCTTGATCGTTTTTACCAGCGATCAGGGCTTCGCCTGGGGGCAGCATGGCTTTCGGGTCAAGCTGGCGCCGTATGACTCGAACATTCGCTCGCCGTTGATCGTCAGCATGCCTTCGCGACTGCCAAGCGGAAAGGTGTCTGAGCGACCGGTATCCGGGGTGGATCTGGCACCGACGTTTTTCGCGTTCGCGGGAATCGATCTGCCATGGAAAATGCATGGTCGTGATCTGACGCCCTTGTTGGAAAATCCTGAGTCCGCGGCGTGGCCGCACGCGGCGTTGACGGGGCTTACGGGGGCACAGTATGGAGCGGATTGTGATGTCGTGCCGCGCTCCGACGGTGATGCGGAGGAGCGCAAGCGCCTGTATCTCGGCCCGGACCCGGGGGTGCCGTGGTGGGTGTCGTTGCGCACCGGCGATTTAAAATACATTCGCACGCTGATTGAGGGCGAGGTCGAAGAGCTCTACGATCTGAAAGCGGATCCTGAGGAGTTGCTCAACCTGGCGCGCGATCCTGCGCATCGGGCGAAGGTGCTGGAGTTGCGCCAGAGTACGATCGCCGAGTTGCGGCGAACGGATGCGGGCATGGTCGATGCCCTGCCGGAACCGGCGGCGCTGCCTTGAGTGACGCTCGCAGCTACCCTTTTCGCGGCTACGCCGCCGCAGCGGCGGCTTCTTCGCAGCCTTTGATGTCGAGCTTGCCGGAGGCGAGCATGGGAATTTCGTCGACCGGGACGAGTTTTTTTGGGATCCACAGAGCGGCCAGGCCGGCATCGAGGAGCTTTTTGCGCAGTTCGCCGGTGTCGACGCTGGGATCGTCCGTGAGCAGGACGAGGGCTTCACCTTTGGCGTCGTCGGGTACGCCGACGATGGCGATCTTGCGGGTGTCGCTGTCATTAAAACCGAGCGCTTGATTGATGGCGTCTTCGACGGTTTCGTGCGGGACCATTTCGCCGCCGATTTTCGAAAAGCGCGACAGTCTGCCCTCGATGTAGAGAAAGCCGTCTTCGTCGAGGCGACCGATGTCGCCGGTGCGGAACCAGCGGTTGCGAATCACTTCGGCGGTTTTTTCGGGCTGGCCGAGGTAGCCTTCGAAAATGTTCGCGCCGCGCAGCCAGATCATGCCGGTCTCGTGCAGCGACTGGGGTTCGTCGGTATCGGGATCGGTGATGCGGATGGCGACGCCGGGCAGCATCTGGCCGACCGAGCCGGGACGATGCGCGGGCATTTTCGGGCGGTCGACAGGCCCTCCCGGGTCGTTCTCGGGATCGGGAAGATTGAGGTTTGATGCCGGCGAGGTTTCGGTCAGGCCGTAGCCTTCGAGCACGGGTTTGCCGAAGCGGGCCTCGAAGGCTTCGGCGACTTTTTTAGGTAGTTTCTCCGCGCCGGTAACGATCAATTTAAGCGACTGCAGCTGTTCTTTGTTGGCTTTACGCAGGTAGCCGCGCAGGAAGGTGGGCGTGGCGAGCAGCAGGGCAACTTTGTATTTTTCGATCAGTTCGGCAAGGCGGGCGACTTCCAGCGGACTGGGGTAGGTGACCAGGTCGATGCCTTCGATGAGCGGGTAACAAATGGTGACGGTGCTGCCGAAACTGTGAAACAGGGGCAGGCAACCGAGGATCGAGTCTTCGGAATGCAGGTCGATACGCGATCCGAACTGATTGACGTTGGCGAGGATATTGCGATGGCTGAGCACGACGCCTTTGGGCGCGCCGGAGCTGCCGCTGGTGAACAGCAGGATGGCTTCCTCGCGGCCGCCGTGGCGGGGAACGCCGAGCATGCCGGCGAGCGTGCGCGCAGGCAGGACTTTGGTGAGCAGGTACCAGAGCGTGATCTTCGGTTTGAGCTTGGGCAGGACTTCGTTGAGCAGGATCTGCTGAGCGGGATCGGGCCAGGCGAAGTTAGGAACCTTTTCGACGAAGGCGGTGGCAGTGATGAATCGATCGAGGTCGGCCTGCTCGATGCACGACTCGACCGCAGCTTTGCCGGCGGTGAAGTTGAGATTTACCGGGATTTTTCCAGCGAGCAGCACGGCGACGTTGGCGACCATGCCACCCTTGCCGGGAGGCAGAATGATGCCGACTCGTGGCTTGTCGGTTTGTGCTTTGATGAGCCGACTGAGCGCGGCGGCGGCGCCGAGCAGTTTGTCGAAGGGCAGCACTGACTCGTCGGTGCCGTCGACGAGCTTGGTCGATTTGCCGTGTTTTTTCAGCCCGCAAAGAACGGCGTAAGCGAGGTGGGTGTCGAGACTGGTGCGGGCGGTGTAGATTTCTTCGCCGGCGGCGAGCAGGTTTTCCTGAAAATTGGCCAGTGTGATCGCTTCGCGCTCGAGTGGTTTGCCGAAGGCGAGGATGATTTTATCGGTATCATTCAGTTCCTGAAAGCTGAGGCGACTCTCGGCTGGGTGATCAACGAACAGTGGCAGCAGCGGCGCGCGGCTTTCGGTGAGGTAGCCGAGGATCGCAGAGGGAACGCAGCAGTTCTGGCCGTTGCGGCTGCAGGCGGCTCCCGGAACGAAAATGACGATCTTGTCCTGGGTAAGTTCGTCGTGGAGGACTTTTTTAAAAGACTCGAGGCCGGTTTTTTCGCGGCTGAACTCGAGGGCTTCGACTTCATCGCGTTCGAGATGGGCGCGCAGCAGCGGATCGTATTCCGAGTCGGCCTCGATCAGCAGGACAAAATCGCGGCCGCCAAGATTCTGCTCGACCGTGAGCAGATCGTGAAAATTCAGTCGATTCGGGATCAGCAGGACGCCGCCCGCCGGAATGCGTTCGCGGCCAATGACTTCGGTCTTTGTCGGGTTGGTTTCGGCCATGGGAAGTTTGGTTTGGGACTGGGACTTTGATCATTCACGTCAAGGCACGCGCTTTTATTCTTCCCTTAAACGTGAGTTTGCGTTTAGTCATCTGACGCTGACTGAACGTCTAATGTTCTAGTCGCTCAAAAACGATTCAACACGATTTTTCTTATGGCCGACAAAAAAGCCGCGATTTCCGACGCCGACCGCGCCCTCTACTGGCGCAAGAATGTGACCTGTATGCTGGTTCTGCTGGCGGTGTGGTTTTTGGTCTCGTTTGGCTGCGGGATCCTGTTCGTCGATCAGCTCAATGCGATCAAGTTGGGTGGTTTTAAGCTGGGATTCTGGTTTGCCCAACAGGGGAGCATCTACGTGTTCGTCGTATTGATCGCCGTTTACGTGGTCTACATGAACAAACTCGACTTGCAGTTTCATGTCGAGGAGCACGACAAGCCGGAAGTGACCGGCGCAGCGCCGGAGAGCCCGTCTGACGCCGACAGCAACGACGCCGGCTAGGTTTCAGGCAGGCTGCGACTTCACCATTTTTGAATTTTTTTCGTATCTATCATGTCAGTTGAATTTTGGACCTATCTTCTCGTCGGGCTGAGTTTTGCCCTCTACATCGGCATTGCGATTGCCTCGCGTGCCGGATCGACCGGTGAGTTTTACATCGCAGGCAAGGGCGTTCCCGCCCTGGCCAACGGCATGGCGACTGCGGCGGACTGGATGTCGGCGGCGTCGTTCATCTCGATGGCCGGCATCATCTCGTTTGTCGGCTACGACGGCTCCGTCTATTTGATGGGCTGGACCGGCGGCTACGTGCTGTTGGCTCTGCTGCTGGCGCCGTATCTGCGCAAGTTCGGCAAATTTACCGTGCCGGATTTTGTCGGTGACCGCTATTACTCATCGACGGCGCGTGTCGTGGCGGTGATCTGTGCCTTGTTCGTTTCGTTCACCTACGTCTGCGGCCAGATGCGCGGGGTGGGTATCGTATTTTCTCAGTTCCTCGGCGTGAACATCACCCTGGGAGTGCTCATCGGCATGGGCATCGTGTTCCTGTTCGCGGTGCTGGGCGGCATGAAAGGCATCACTTACACGCAGGTCGCGCAGTACTGTGTGATGATCTTCGCTTACCTGGTGCCGGCGGTTTTTATCTCGATCCTGCTGACCAGTAATCCGATTCCGCAACTCGGCTTCGGGGCTGATGTGGTCAGTGACGCCGGAGTCAGCCTGCTCGACAAACTCGACGGCTTGCATGAGCAGCTGGGCTTTGCGGCGTATACCGACGGCAGCAAATCGACCATGGATGTGTTTTTCATTACTATGGCATTGATGGCGGGCACGGCGGGGCTGCCGCACGTCATTGTTCGCTTTTACACGGTGAAAACGGTCAAAAGCGCGCGCCTGTCGGCGTTCTGGGCGCTGCTGTTTATCGCGATTCTGTACACCACTGCGCCGGCGATTGCGGCGTTCGCGCGCACCAATTTGCTCAGTACGATTCCGGGTGTCGAATACTCCAAAGCGCCGGAATGGCTGAAGGAATGGGAGGCGACCGGCTTGATCGCCTGGACCGACAAAAACGGCGATGGCATCATTCAATATGACGGCAGCGGAGCCTCATTTGACGGTGCGCCCGCCTTCGATGGCGACAAACGCGGCAGCAATGATGAGCGCCTGGTCACCAATGCGCTGACCGACAACACCAACGAGCTCTACTTCGATCGCGACATCATGGTGCTGGCCAATCCTCAGATTGCCAAGTTGCCCAACTGGGTAATCGCTTTGGTGGCGGCGGGTGGTCTCGCGGCGGCCCTGTCGACCGCAGCAGGCCTGCTGCTGGTCATTTCGACTTCGGTTGCGCACGATCTGGTCAAGCGAACTTTCGTGCCGGATATGAGCGAAAAGAGTGAGCTGCTGTGGGCGCGTTCTGCGGCGGCCGGCGCGGTCATCATCGCCGGCTACTTCGGCATTCATCCTCCGGGATTTGTCGCTTCGGTGGTGGCCTTCGCCTTCGGCCTGGCGGCTTCGTCGTTCTTCCCGGTGATTATTCTCGGCATCTTCTGGAAGCGGATGAACCGCTACGGGGCGATTACCGGTATGGTCGCGGGGATCGTATTTACCGCGGGTTACATCGTTTACTTCAAGTTCATCAATCCGGCTGCCAACACCAGCGAGAACTGGTGGTTCGGCATTTCACCGGAAGGCATCGGCACGCTGGGTATGATCATCAACTTTGTGCTGGCGGCCATCGTGTCAACAGTGACGCCGCCGCCACCGAAGGAGATCGGCGAACTGGTCGAGCGCATCCGCCTGCCCGGCGATATGTGAGCCGGTAGCCGGTGTTGGCTGCTTCAGCGTAGTATTTTGCCGCAAGAGCCCCCCTTGACCACTCAAGGGGCCGCTCTATAGTGCGCCCCGAAACGATTTCATTGAAACTTCATTCTTAAAATACCATGGCACTCTCAGTTGGCGATAAAGCTCCGGATTTCAATCTCACCACGCTCGGCGCCAATGGCCCTGAGTTGATCAAACTCAGCGACAAAACGGCTGGCGGCAACGTCGTGCTGTTGTTCGTGCCGATGGCCTTCACCGGCGTCTGCACTACTGAGTTCTGCTCGGTAACCAGCGAACTTTCGGAATACGACGGCCTCAACGCAACGGTGCTCGGCATCAGTGGTGACAATCCTTTTGCGCAGGCCAACTGGGCAGAAAAGGAAGGCATCAAACTGACCTTGCTCAGTGACTACGAGCACGAAGTCGCCAAGGCCTACGACATCGCTTACGAAAGCTTTCTGCCTGAGAAAAACCTGACCATGGGCGGCGTCGCCAAGCGTTCGGCTTTCATCGTCGACAAAGACGGTGTCATTCAATACGCCGAAAGCCACGACAGTCCGGGCGATCTTCCCGACTTCGCAGCGATCAAAGCCAAGCTCAGCGAACTCGGTTAATTTCAGGTCGGCGGCCGTCTCGTGCGGGTCTCGAGCTTTCTTTTTAACAACGACAGGCGGCGCGACTGCCCTCCCATTTATCAGGTGACCGCCCCGTGACGGGCGGTGCCAATTTTTCCAACAACACCAATCTATCATTCGAAGATGAGCAGCATCGACGTCGTGCGCACTTTCACCACCGGATCCGGATCCGAAGGCAAATATCACTCCTTGCCGGCACTTGCCGAACAGGGGTTCGAGAATCTGTCCCGCCTGCCGGTCAGTATTCGCATCGTGCTTGAGTCACTGTTGCGCAACTGCGACGGCAAGAAGGTCGGCGACGACGACATCCGCAATCTGGCGAATTACAATGCCAAGGCCCCTGGTGATTTCGAGATCCCGTTCACCGTGGCGCGAATCGTTCTGCAGGACTTCACCGGCGTTCCCCTGCTGGTCGATCTGGCGGCGATGCGTTCGCAGGTGGCGCGCATGGACAAGGATGCGAGCATGATTGAGCCGCTGGTGCCGGTCGATCTTGTGGTCGATCACTCGGTGCAGGTCGACTTTGCGGGTTCGCAGTTCGCATTGAACCGCAACCTCGACATGGAGTTCACGCGTAACCGGGAGCGTTACGAGTTTCTCAAATGGGGTCAGCAGGCCTTCGATACTTTTAACGTGGTGCCTCCCGGCATCGGTATTGTTCATCAGGTGAACCTCGAGTATCTCGCTCAGGGGGTGTTGGAACGCGACGGCGTGTTTTATCCGGACACGCTGGTCGGCACGGACTCGCACACGACCATGATCAACGGTCTCGGCGTCGTCGGCTGGGGCGTTGGCGGCATCGAAGCCGAAGCCGGCATGCTCGGTCAGCCGGTGACCTTCCTGGTTCCCGAGGTGGTCGGTGTCAATCTGACCGGTTCGCTCAATGAAGGCGTGACCGCGACCGACCTGACGCTGCGCATCACCGAGATTTTGCGCGCGCACGGTGTGGTTGGCAAGTTTGTCGAATTCTTCGGCGAAGGTGCCCGTGCACTGACCCTCCCCGATCGTGCCACCATCGCCAACATGGCGCCCGAATACGGTGCGACCATGGGCTTTTTCCCGATCGACGACGAAACCATCGAATACCTGCGCGGAACCGGTCGCAGCGAAGAGCTTTGCGAGACGGTGAAAAACTACTTCACTGCCCAGGGCATGTATGGCATTCCCGCGGCTGGAGACTGCGACTACACCGACGTGATCGAAGTCGATCTGAGCACCATCGTTCCCGCCGTGGCCGGACCGAAGCGCCCGCAGGACCGCATCGATGTGCCGGCGCTGCGCGACTCCTTTAACAAGTTGTTCGAAGCGTCCGTCGCGGACGGTGGCTTTGCCCGTGACGCCGGTTCGCGTGACCGCAAGGTCGCAGTGCACATGAATACTCCGGCCGGGGTCAGTTCCACGGAGATGCCTGACGACCCCAACGGTGGAGCTGAGCGCGACAAGGTGGAAATGATCGCCAATCGCCCGACTCCGGACGAGGTCGCCCTCGAAGATGCGTTTGATCCGATCAACACGACCATCGGTCACGGATCGGTGTTGATCGCCGCAATCACCAGCTGCACCAACACGTCGAATCCGAGCGTCATGCTCGCGGCCGGTCTGCTGGCTAAAAAGGCCAACGCCAAAGGGCTGACGGTGCCGCCGTATGTGAAAACTTCGCTGGCACCCGGGTCGCGTGTGGTCACCGACTATCTCGGCAAGACCGACCTGCAGAAGGAACTCGATCAACTCGGCTTTCAAACGGTCGGCTACGGCTGCACGACCTGCATCGGTAACTCCGGACCGCTCCACCCGGCGATCGAGGACGCCATCGCAGAAGGCGATCTGGTTTGTGCTTCAGTGCTCTCCGGTAACCGCAACTTCGAAGCGCGCGTGCATCAGAACATTCGTTCGAATTTCCTGATGAGCCCGCCGCTCGTGGTTGCCTACGCCATCGCCGGTCGCGTCGATCTGGACCTGACCACCGAACCGATCGGTAACGATGCCGACGGACAGCCTGTGTTCCTCGCCGATGTCTGGCCGACGCCGGAAGAAATCCGCGAAGCGATGCTCAGCGCGCTCAAGCCCGAGGTCTTCCAGGCTCTCTACGGCGATTTTGCCGATCAGAATCCGAAGTGGAACGAAATCGCCAGTGCCACCGGCGAAGTCTACGACTGGAACGCCGACTCGACCTACATTCAGGATCCGCCGTTCTTCGAAGATTTTTCGATGGATCCCAAAGACATCGTCGAAATTCGCGGGGCGCGTCCGCTCGGCGTGTTTGGAGATTCGGTCACGACCGATCACATTTCGCCGGCAGGCGCGATCAAAGCCGATTCGCCGGCCGGACGTTTCCTCCAGGAAAACGGCGTCGAAAAAGCGCTCTTCAACAGCTACGGCAGTCGTCGCGGTAACGACCGCATCATGACCCGCGGAACGTTCGCCAACGTGCGTATTAAAAACCTGATGGTGCCCGGCACTGAAGGCGGCGTCACCAAGCACTACGACAGCAGCGGTGAAGGCACGGTGATGGATATCTTCGATGCCGCCGCGAAATATCGCGAAGAGGGGCAGTCGCTGGTGGTCGTCGGTGGCGATGACTACGGCATGGGCAGTTCGCGCGACTGGGCCGCCAAGGGCACGCGCCTTCTCGGTGTGCAGGCCGTGGTGACCAAAAGCTTCGAGCGCATTCACCGCTCCAACCTGATCGGAATGGGCGTGCTGCCGCTGAATTTCAAAAACAGCGCCGATTACGAGCGCCTCGGCCTCGACGGTTCGGAGACTTTCGACATCACCGGCATCAGCAATGATCTCAAGCCACAGAGCGAGGCGACCATGACCGTTCACCGCGCCGACGGCAGCAGTGAAGACGTCGCCGTGGTCGTGCGACTCGATACGCCGGTGGAGATCGACTACTACCGCGCCGGCGGGATCCTGCCGTATGTGCTCGCGCAGATCATCCGCTCGCAGGACAGCTGAGCGGGGTATTTCAGAGGCGCTCGCTCAATAGTTGAGCAGCGCCTCGATCGGCACCGGTTTTGTGCCGCCGTTTGCACGACTGGCGGCGATCACATCGCGGCCTTTGAGAAAGTCGAGTTCGATGAAGAACGCGGCGGCCACCAGGTCGCCCCTGAGTCGTTGTATCAACTCGATCGCCGCTGCCGCCGTTCCTCCGGTGGCAAGCAAATCGTCGACCAGCAGCACCCTTTCACCGGGTTCGATGGCATCCTGATGCAGTTCGATCTCGTTCGAGCCGTATTCAAGATCGTAGCTGACGCCTTCGCATTTCCAGGGAAGTTTGCCTTTCTTGCGAACCGGCACGAAGCCCGCACCGAGTCGTTGAGCGACCGCGGAACCGAAGATAAATCCGCGGGCGTCAATACCGGCGACCTTGGTCACTCCTTTGTCCGCTCCATAGGCAGCAAGACCGTCGATGACCAGAGTCAGCAGCTCATGGCTGGCGAGCACCGGTGTGATATCCTTAAAAATAATCCCCGGCTGAGGAAAATCGGCGATATCGCGAATCGCATCGCGCAGTTTCTGGAGTTGATCGTCTTTCACGGAGGCGACTTTAGGCGCGCCGACGCGGTCAGGTCAACGCGACATTGACGGAGAAGATGGGCGACGGTTGCCGACGCCCGGTCTCAACCCGCGAGATTGTCCGGTAAAATGATGGAGGCGGGATAGGGGAGTGGCTGCGCGTGGTGGAGGGGGGCAACGGGCCGCTTCAGGGCTACTCCTGTGTCCGGTGCCGGCCATCTATCATTGCAGTTGATCAACGCCTTCGTTGCGCCTGGCAGTGGACGAAAATCGGTTCAGCCATTTTATCAACGAATCTCTCCGGCTGGTGTCAGCGCATGGTAGCTCGGGGCGTCATTTCAAATCGCGCAGACTGCAGAAACCATCGCCCCCCAATGGACGGATCGGTCGAGCGGCAGTGGTGCGCTTGCTGCTGACTTGAGCGGGGCGTTTTTTTACCAGTCTTTGTAGAAACGCCGATGAGCCGAGTGCCGTTCCCGCCGTCAGATGGCGCACTCGCAGTTGAAACAATTCGAAGCTCGACAACTTGCCGCCGGCAGCGATTACTTTGGCAACATCCGCCGGGTCCGCGCCCTTTCTAACAATGGTGCCGGCGCCATCCTCGAGAGCGACGCTCCTGCCAAACAGCAGCACCCGGTAGTCCTCGGCAATCTTCCGCCAGTCTAGCGTCGGCGCACTGGAATCGCCGCCCCGCCCGCACTCCGTCATCAGGCTCATCAGGCCCTGTTGCGCCCGGCGGTCGCCGCCGATCGCCTGACCGTAACCGCACCAGCGATAGTCCTTCGGGTCATTTACGAGGCCGGCGCGAACCGGATTCAGATCGATGTAACTCGCCACCGTGCGCAGTACCTGTGGGGAATTTTCAACGAGTACACTTCGGAAGCGGGTGCTCCACAGCGTGCCCTGGCGATCATGCCTGGCATTGTACCATATCGAGAAGCGTTGTTTCAGCTCCTTTACGAAAACCGACAGATCTCCGATGCGTGCCAGGTAGCCGTCGATAATCTGATCTGCGGCCGGGGCATGCCCGGACTCGCGCAGGCGGGAGATTTCTGAGGCGATCTCGCCCGATTCAGTGTTGGTGTAGAGGATGCCGAGATACCTGGTGAAGGCCGCTGTATCCTGCCGCAAGCGCGAGCGCAGTGCCTCAGTTCTTGAATCGGAAACCCGGATCAAAAGATGAAAGTGGTTGGAAAGGCAGCACCAGGTCAGCACCTCAACGCCGCAGAACTGCGCCGCCTTATCGAGCATTCGCCCGAACGTCTGCCGTTCAGCAGGCCCGAATAAAAACTCCCGCCCGGTTGTGCGGCTGATCACATGGTAGGCGTTGGCATCCTGCCAGCCAAGCAGTCGAGGACGATACATGCCCAACCATGCCTGACGGATTATCTCCCGTCAATTTTAAATAAGCTGCTTATATGTTGGTTGGGGATGCGAACTGCCGGGGCGGGAGAGCGTGTTTGCAAAGCGGGGGTGGCTCCGCTAGTTTTCCCGCCCCGCTTCTCCCGGTATTATCCGGGCTTTGGCCATGGATAAAATTCTTCTCGCAGCTTCGATCCTGTTCTTTTTCGGTGCGTTCGTGTACGTGCTGATGGCTCTGCGTCACAGCTATGAGCGCACGCCGGTGGCGAACCTGATTCTGATGGGCATCGGTTTTGCGCTGCAGTGTGGCGTGCTGGAGCTGCGCGGTCAGATGCATGGGCGCTGTCCGATCACCAGTTTTGCCGAGGTCTTGATATTCGTCAGCTGGAGCATGGTGATGTTGTATTTTCTGCTTGGCCGGACGTTTCGACTGTCGTTGCTGGGTCTGTTCACTTCGCCGGTGGTGGTGCTGATGCAGGCCGGCGCGCTGATTTCGCTACTGACTCAGCCAGATCTGCCGAAGCCGGTGGAGACGCTCGATGTCTGGCTGGAAGTGCATGCATCGATCTCGCTGCTTGCTTACGGGGCCTTTGCGTTGGCCTGTGTAGCGGGCGTTATGTATCTGGTTCAGGATCGGCTTTTAAAAACACACGATCTCAATGCGTTATTCTACAATCTGCCTCCGATCCGTTACCTGGTGAAAGCCATTGGTCGAGTGCTCGGCATCGGTCTGCTGCTGTTGACGGTAGGCATCGTCAGCGCCTTTCTGATGGCCAATACTCCGTCGGCGTGGCATCTCGGCCTTTCGTTCTCGGTGTGGATCGGTTACGCGGTGCTGCTCGGGTCGTATCTGGGGCGGCGGCTGGGGCCAAAACAACTCGCTGTGGGGGCCGCCGTAATTTTTGTCCTGCCATTGATCACGTTGTTGGCGATCCGTGCCTAGGCCATTCTGTTTTCCTATCCGATGAGTCTCGTCTGCCTTGGTCTGAATCATAAAACTGCTCCCGTCGAAGTGCGTGAGCGGGTGGCGTTTGCGCCTGCCTATCTGGCTGAGGCGATGGCGGAGATCTGTGCATCGGGACTGATTCAGGAGACGGTGATCTTGTCGACCTGCAACCGCGTTGAGGTTTACGCTGCCAGCCCGCTGGATGACGGCCAGAGCCAGGCTGAAAATGAATTGCGCGAGCTGCTCGATTATTTCATTCGCCATTTTGAGCTCGAACCGGAGCATGAGAAGGAGTTTTACCAACTTGCCGACGAAGGTGCGGCGCGACATCTTTTCAATGTCTCCAGCGGATTGGATTCGATGGTTCTCGGCGAGACCGAAATTTTCGGGCAGGTCAAAAAAGCGTACTCGGACGCTCAGTCGGCAGGCGCCACCCGGCGGGTGCTCAATAAGTTGTTTCAGCAGGCGTTCACGGTCGGCAAGATGGTGCGCTCAAGCACGCACATTACCCGTGGGTCGACTTCGGTGGGTTCGGTGGCCGTCGATCTGGCGGAAAAGATTTTCGGTGATCTGTCAGGTTGTCGGGTGATGGTCGTCGGCGCCGGGGAAATGAGTCGACGGGTGGGCAAGAGTTTGAAATCACGAGGTGCAAAGAGTGTCATCGTTTCCAATCGCTCGTATGATAAAGCCGAAGCCCTCGCCGCCGAAATGGAAGGTGAGGCCGTGCGGTTCGATGAGTGGGAGACGGTGATCCACGAGGTGGACATCATTATCAGTTCGACTTCGGCCCCGCATGTCATCATCGACGCGGACATGATCCAAAAGGCAATGGGCAGGCGTCGTCGCAGGTCGTTGTTTTTGATCGATATCGCCGTGCCACGGGATATTGCGCCGGAGATCAATGACATCGACAATGTCTACCTTTACGACATCGACCACCTGGAGGCGATCGCTGACGACGCGCGTAAAGAGCGCAAGCGGCAGATCGCTGCTTGCGAAAAACTCATCGACGAGTACATCGACGACAAAGGCATTCCCGCGCTCGAGGCTCCACCTGCCAAACGCGTACAAAAAAACGTCTCTGACGATGGTGCGAATCCGGGCTCTGAGGCGGTGACCCAGTCCTGAGATCGTTATTTATTTCGTTTGATGAGCCCATTTTCCGTAGATCGTCCGTTTGTTATCGGTACCCGTGGCAGTGATCTCGCGCTGACACAGGCGCGGATGACGCAGGCCGCGTTGCTCGGCAGCGGAGTGCTGTCCGCCGAAGCGATCGAGATTCGTGTTATCAAAACCATTGGTGACAAACGGCCTGATCTGAAACTGTCGGAGTTTGCTCAGGTCGGCGCCGACGGACGACCGGCGGTTGTCGACAAAGGCATTTTTACCCGTGAGCTCGAGGAAGCGCTGAACCGTCGCGAGATCGATATCGCGGTGCACAGTCTCAAGGATGTGCCAACCGAATTGGCGGATGAATTTCTCATCGCAGCGACACTGCCGCGGGCACCGATCGAAGACGTGATCCTGACGCGTGAGCCGCTCGGTGACGATCCGGCACAAGCTATCGCCACAGTCGCTGTCGGGGGGGTGGTCGCAACCAGCAGCGTGCGCCGTGCGCGTCAGTTGCGTTGGCTGCGCCCTGATCTGCAGGTTGAAGATATCCGCGGCAATGTTCCGACCCGGGTGCGCAAGTTGCTCGACTCCAATGAGTGGTCGGCGACGATGTTGGCACGCGCCGGTCTTGAGCGACTCGGCATGCTCGAGCCGGGAGCGAGCGAGTTCGACTTTGAGGGGCGCAAGGTTTACGCGGCGGTGTTGCCGGCGACGCAGTTTCTTCCGGCAGCGGGTCAGGGTGCGGTAGGTATTGAAACCCTGGTCGAGCATGATGAGGCCCGCGCCGTCGTCGGGGCGATCAATGATGCGCCGACATTTCAACGGGTTTCCGCTGAGCGGGCATTTCTCGCTCGACTGCAGGCAGGTTGTCAGACGCCTGTCGGAGCGCATACATGGTTTGAGGATGATGGTCAGTTGACCCTGCAGGTGAGAGTTTTCGATGAAGAAAACGAGGCAGCGGAGCCTGCGGAAGGTAGCGCGAGTGATGCCGCCGACCAGCCCGAACGGCTGGTTGATGGGGTGATTAAAAATTTGTGATTCAGCCGATTCGGATATGGCAGAGAAAAAAGAAAAACCCAGCGCTGAGAATGCAGCGGGCATTTGCTACTTAGTTGGCGCGGGACCTGGCGATCCGGGCTTGATCACCGTGCGCGGTCGCGAGTGCATCGAGAAGTCGGATGTCATCGTTTACGACTATCTTGCCAACAGTGAGCTGTTGCGTTGGGCAAGAGAGGACGCCGAGCTGATTTACGTCGGCAAGAAATCGACCGAGCACACGCTCGAGCAGGACTCGATCAACGACTTGCTGGTCGAGCATGCCAAAGCGGGAAAAACTGTCACCCGCCTCAAGGGGGGCGACCCGGTGATTTTTGGTCGCGGTGGCGAGGAGGCGCGGCAGTTGCATGCGGCCGGTGTGCGCTTTGAATTGGTGCCGGGCATTTCCTCGGCCACGGCAGGGCCGGTGTATGCGGGCATTCCGTTGACCCATCGGGAGTTCAGTTCGCAACTGACGATTTTCACCGGTCACGAGGATCCAGCCAAGACGGAGTCGGCAGTCGATTACCAGTTGTTGGCGAAAACGCAAGGTACTCTGGTCATGTTGATGGGCGTCGAGCGGCTCGCGGCGATCTGCGATCAATTGCTCAAGCACGGGGCGGATGCCGACAAGCCGGTTGCGCTGGTGCGTTGGGCAACTACCGGCCAGCAGCGCACGCTGATCGGCACGTTGTCGACCATCGCCGATCTGGTGGTGGCGGAAAAATTTGAAGCGCCGGCCGTTGCCATTTTCGGCGAGGTGGTATCGATGCGCGAGCAGCTCAACTGGTTCGAGACGCGCCGGCTGTTCGGTCGTCGAGTGGTGGTCACCCGTGCCCGTAAGCAGGCCGGTAAGCTGAGCCGGGAGTTGCTGGATCTCGGCGCGGATGTTCTGGAACTGCCGACGATACGTATCGAGGAGCCGGAGAACCTGCTGGAGTTCGGTGAAATGGTGCAGGACTGCCACACCTACGACTGGATTATTTTTACCAGCCCGAACGGCGTCGAGCGCTTCTTTGATATCTTTTATCGGATCTACAAGGATGCCCGTTCGATCGGTGGCGCAAAGATCGCTGCGGTCGGGCCGGGTACGGCGGCGAAACTGAAGGAATATCACATGGCGGTCGATTTGATGCCGACGGTCGCGGTCGCGGAAAATCTCGCCGATGCGTTTGAAGACGAAGTCGGCAGTATTGAGAACCTGACTATGCTGTGGGTGCGTCCGGAGCAGGCGCGCGCGGAGCTTTCCGAACGCCTTGTCAATGCCGGTGTCATTCTCGACGAGGGCATTGCCTACCGGACGCTTCCCGAGTCGCGGGATCGCAGTGAAGAGATCGCTGACTTTACCGAAAACGGCGCGGACATCATCACCTTTGTCAGCTCATCGGCGGTGGAAAATTTCGTCGCCCTGCAGTTGCCGCTACCCGAGCAACTGAAGATTGCCAGCATTGGTCCGGTCACTTCGAAGGCGCTGACCGACAACGGCCTCTACGTCGACATCGAGGCAAGCGAGCACACCATCCCCGGCCTGGTGCAGGCGATCTGTGAATGGAGTGCCGCCAATCCGGTGGCGTCTTAATTATTGCTTACCGGTCGCTCTGCGCGGCGGTAATCTTGATGTCGTCGATGGCAACCGAACTGCCTTTGACGATCAGGCGGTAGCCGGTCTTTTCGGTTGCCAGACCGGGATGAGAGACGTCGACGGCCTGGCCGTCGTCGATGGTGGCGCTGACGTTTTTGCCGGATATTTTAATCACCACGTCGTGCCACTCACCTTTGCTGATCGGGCCTTTGCGGGCCCCCAGTTTGATGGCCTTTGATGCGGGGTCCTTTTTGTCTTTGTCCTTGGTGATGGACACGCCGGTGTCGGGGGCAAAGATGACGCGGAACAGGTGACCTTTGGCGTGGTTAAGGCTGACGTGTAAAAAGTCGGCACCATCGAAGCGGAATCTGAAGCGAATTTCCGAGTCGGTATTTTTCGGACCAAAGCCGAGTGCGGCGGCATGGTGATCGGCTCCAAGTTCGGCGCCGACCAGTGCGCCATCGACGACTTTCCATTCACCTTTGGCAACCTTGAATCCGGCGGGGAGTTCAGTGACCGCGTCAAAATTTTCCTCAAAGGCGTGGGCACTGCCGCCGAGGACGAGCGCGAGAAAGGAGGTGAGGCAGAGTGAGCGCAGTGAAATTTTCATGGCGGCATTTCACGATATTTTCATCTGCGTTTCAATGTTTCTTCACATGACGCGCTGATGTTTGGAGTTATGAAAATATCGATACCTCGTCTGTCCACGCTTGTGCGCCGCCGAGTTCTTGTTCCGGGGTTACTCGGATTATTTCTGGCAATGTCGGTCGGAGCTTTCGGCGTCTATAAACTGGGCGAAACTTTGCTGGTTCCGAAGCGACGTGTCCCCGGTGATTGGCAAAATGCGGTGCTCGATGAGCCGGCCCGTCACGGCGTGGTTATCGAACCCTTTTCGACCTTTGGTGAGGATGGCACCTCGATTCATGCGCTATTGGTTCGACCTTCCGGGCTGCCGGGCACGAGCGTGCGTTATGCTGAAATGCGCCGCCGTCTGGGGCGGGAATTTCCAGTTTCGGAGGTGGCAGGTGATGTGAAAAGTTACGCACCGGTGGGCGCAACGGTGTTTCTCCTGCATGGCCGTTCCGGGATCAAAGAGGACGGCGTGACCATCGCTGAGCGCTTCGCTGCCGCCGGTCTGGCCACCGTTCTGTTCGACAGTCGGGCTCACGGTGAGAGCCCGGCCCGGACAATGAGTTACGGCGTTCGCGAGGTCCCGGACCTCAGCCTTTTGATCGATGCGGTTCAGGCTCGATACGGTGGCGCTGGAAATGCCGGGGCGGTACCGTTGATGGTTTTCGGCAACTCGATGGGTGCAGCGGTCACCTTGCAGGCTCTGCCTGTAGAAGCGCGCTTGCGCGCGGCAGTTGTGGTATCGCCGTTCGCAAGCCTGTCCGATCTGACCGGCGAAATGTTGAAGCGTCGACTGCCGGGGGGAGAAGGAATCGTGCGGCTGGCGGTGGCGAACTATGCGCGGCTGCGTTCGGGATTGCTCGTCGATGCTATTTCTCCCGAGCGCGTGGCCGCATCGATCTCGGTGCCGACCATGGTGGTGCACGGCGACTGCGACGGGGTTATCCCGATGGCACATGGGCGGCGGGTATTCGCGGCGATCGGTGATGAGCGGAAAATCTGGCGCTGTGTCGCCGGTGGTCAGCACGGCAACGTATTGATGACTGGTGGCGACGATCTATACGAGGAAATCGTGCGCTTTTTCCTGCAGGCGGCCACTGCCGAGCGCGACTCAGCGAACCTCGCCGTACGCCGTAACCTGCGGTAACTCTGCGCTTATTGTCGGCGGCAGGCTTTTCGTGTAGAGTGTCAGTCTGTGAAGAAATTGAGATCTCCGTTGGCGTTTTTTAAAGTAGGGCGCCGATCGGCTCCGCAGGTTGAGCGGGCACCGGGATTGCCGGCGGGCACGTTGGTTCATCTGGGCGAGCAGATGGCTGACGAGGTTCACGTCGCTGTCATCGACTACGGAGCTGAAACCGTGAGCGAGGCGGAACCCGCGACGGTATCAGATATTCCGATGCAACGGAGTGCGGATACCGCGGTTCGTTGGGTGCATATCTCAGGCTTGCACGATGTCGTGAAGATTGCGGAGGTGGGGGAGCGTTTTGGCATCCCGTCGCTGGTGCTGGAAGATATTCTCAACACGTCCTGCCGTCCAAAAATTGAGGAGTTCGCTGGCGGCATATTTGTCCTGTTGCGGTCATTGACCGACGATTCGGCGAACCAGCAGGTCGATTTGCAGCAGGTAGCGTTTGTGTTGCTGGACAACAACGTGTTGTTGAGTTTTTCGGAGGTGCCTGCGGCAGCGTTTGATCCGGTCCGCCAGCGGGTGCGCACCGGTGGTGGCGGGCGTATTCGCAAGGCGGGCGGTGATTATCTGTTGTGGGCGTTGTTCGATGTCGTGGTAGATCATTACCTGCGAGTCACTGACGCCATGGATGAGGCGCTGTCCGATATCGACGACCAGTTGCAGGATCGCCCTGAGTTGGTTTCGGCGGCGGACATCAGTCGTCTGAAGAGTGAGGTGACGGCGCTGTATAGGCACATCCGGCCGTGTCGAGAGATTGCCAGCATTCTCAACCGGGCTGACTCGCCGCTGATCCAGGCAGGCACGGAACCCTATCTGCGTGACCTGAACGATCATGCGATTCAGGTGGTCGAGGAGGCGGAAGATTTGCGTGAAACGGCGGCGTCGTTGCGTGATTTTTATCATACGGCGATGAGCAATCGCATGAACGAGGTGATGAAAGTGCTGACCTGCTTTTCGACGATCTTTCTGCCGCTAACGTTCCTGGCGGGAATCTACGGGATGAATTTCGAGCACATGCCGGAGCTGAAATGGCAGGGGTCGTATGGCGTGTTGTGGATTGTGTTCGCTTTGACGGCGCTGGGTATGTTTTGGTTGTTTCGGAAAAAACGATGGCTGTGATTTGCAAAAAAGGGAAAGGGCCGGGGCGGAGCCGGCATTCGACCGGGCGATGCAGGCAAAGCCGGGCTGTGAGCCGGTGGGTTTTGACCGTGGCTATATTGTTCGCCTGTGTACGGATGGGAGCATTGGGCCAACAACCGACGGATACCGGTGCTCAGGTCGGGCCGGCTCCCCTGCTGGTGCCTGCGCTTACCGAGGAAGATGCCAAACTGATCACGACCCTGAAGGCGTTGCAGACCTCGATTGCTTTATTCGAGGCTCAGGCTCAAAAAAAGCGTGATGAACTGGCGGACGAAACCCTGGCGCTGGCACCCGATGAAAAGGAGCAGCGGATCAGCGAGATTTCGGACATCAATAAGCAGCTGGAAGATTTGCGTCACAATTACGAGGAGTTTGCCTCCGGCATTGATCTCAGTAATCTGCGTCACTCCGGTGACAGTGAGGTCGATCTCGGTGCAGATCTGCGTGAGTTTTTGTCTCCGATTGTCACCGAGTTAAAAGATCTGACGTCGCGGCCGCGCGAGATCGAAGACTTGCGCCGGACGATTTCGCAGGAGCAGAAGAATCGCGACAACGCTGAGAAAGCGCTGGCCAACGTGCGGCGTTTGCTGCAACAGCTACAAGACAAGCCCGGGGTCGAAAAGGTGGCTGAGGATTTGCGGATCTTTGAACAGACCTGGCAGCAGCGCTTGAACCAGATCAGCAGTGACATCGACGTTGCCGAGCTTCAGCTCAATGAGCGCCTGGACGCCAGCAAGTCAGTGTGGGGAACGGTGCGCGGCATCATGGCCTCGTTCTTTCGAAGTCGAGGTCGCAATTTGATGTTCGCGCTGCTGGCGGTGGCTACGGTGTTGCTTCTGGCCCGGTTAGGTTATGCAGCACTGGAGAGGTGGAGCCCGCTGCGCCGGATGGAGCGGCGCTCCTTTTATGTCAGGGTGCTCGACATCACCTATTTTGCCGTCGCGATAACGGTGGCGGTGCTGGCGGCAATGGTGGTGTTTTATACCGCCGGCGATTGGGTGCTGCTCGGCTTGGTGCTTATCTTTCTGGCCGGCTTAGCGTGGACCGGTAAGCACGCGCTGCCGCAGACTTATGAGCAGGTGAAGCTGATGCTCAATCTCGGACCGGTACGCGAGGGGGAGCGTCTGGTTTATGAAGGAGTTCCGTGGAAGGTGGAGCGCATCGGTCTCTACACGGACCTGGTGAACCCCAGTCTTGAGGGCGGTTGTATCCGCTTACCGATTCGCACGCTGGCATCGCTACATTCGCGCCCCTTCGGCCATAAAGAAACCTGGTTCCCCTGCGAGCAGGGAAATTGGGTGGTGCTGTCCGATGCCACTTTTGGCCGGGTCATCACGCAGACACCTGACTGGGTCGAACTGGTATTGTTGGGAGGCAGTCGAAAGACCTACACGGCGTCGGATTTTGTGGCGCTCAACCCCGAGAACCTGTCGCGCAATTTCCGCATTCACATCATGTTCGGGGTCGACTACAGCCATCAGGCGATTTCCACTACCGAGATACCTGAGTTGCTGCGAATGCATATCCTGACGGCGATTAAGGAGTCAACCCTGCTCAAGGAGGATCAGATGATTCATCTGGCGGTGGAGTTTTGCAATGCCGGCGCTTCGTCACTCGACTACCGCATCCTTCTCGATTGCCAGGGCACCGCCGCACAGAACTACAACAAGCTGCAACGGCTGCTTGCCAAACTATGCGTCGAGGCCTCGAACGAGCACGGTTGGATCATTCCGTTCACTCAGGTGACTATGCACTATGCAGATGTTCAAAAAGCGGAGGTTGCGGCCAGGGCGATCGTGATGCCGGGGCAGGATGAGGACGGGGAGGAGAGCTAGGCGTTTTGGGCATACGCTTCTGGCTCGACGGGTGGCAGCATTTTTCAGATCGTGGCGCCGTGAAAACAGCCTATCTCGTTTCTGCGCTGCTTGTTGTGTGCTTTTCGCTCAGTTCCAAAGTTGCTGCGGCCGATCAGGTTCTGCAACAGCAGGCGCTGGAAACGATGCGTAAGGCGGGCGCATATTTTCAAGACGAAGTCGCGGTGCGGGGTGGCTACGTCTATTTCTACAGTCTCGACCTGAGCAAACGCTACGGCGAGGGGCCGGCGACGGCGACACAGATCTGGGTGCAACCACCGGCGACGCCGACGGTGGGTATGGCGTTTATCGCGGCATGGCGGGCGACAAAAGATCAGGCATTTCTGGATGCCGCTGCCAGCGCGGCGGAAGCCCTGGCCTACGGTCAGCTGGAATCGGGCGGTTGGACCAATTCGGTCGACTTCGACCCGCAGGGCAGCGTGGCTCTGTATCGCAACGGCAAGGGCCGCGGTAAAAACAATTCGTCGCTCGACGACGGTCAGACTCAGTCGGCGATTCGGCTGATGATTCGCGCCGACGCGGCTCTCGGTTATGCCAACCCGACCATTCACGACGCTGCGATCAGTTCGCTCGATGCGTTGTTGGCGGCACAGTTTCCGAATGGAGGCTTCCCTCAGGTCTGGACCGGCCCGGTGCAGCCGCAAGCGATCGTCGAGGCGAGCTATCCGGAATACGACTGGCGCAGCGAAGGGCGGATCAAAGAGTATTGGGATCACTACACGCTCAATGACGATGTCTGCGGCTACGTCACGGCGGCCTTGCACGATGCCTATCGGGCTTACCGTGATGACAAATACCTCGATGCTCTTAAAAAGCTTGGCGATTTTCTTCTGCTGGCGCAAATGCCCGACCCGCAGCCGGGCTGGGCGCAGCAGTACAATTACCAGATGCAGCCGATCTGGGCGCGCAAGTTTGAACCGGCGGCGATGTCCGGTGACGAGTCGCAGGAAGTGATTGAAACGTTGATGCAAATTTCCACCATCAGCGGTGACAAAAAGTATCTTCAGCCGATCCCGGCAGCTCTGCGCTATCTCGAAAACTCGTTGCTGCCCGATGGACGCTTAGCTCGTTATTATGAACTGAAAACCAACCGGCCGCTGTACATGGAGCGTTCCGGCAAAGGCTATGAGTTAACCTATGGCGACGACAATCTGCCCGACCACTACGGATGGAAATCTGAATCCCGACTCGAAGAACTAAAGGCGGAATTTCGTCGTATCAGCACCGGGGCGGCTCAGGTCAGTGCTGCCGGGGAGGCGCGTAAACAGGAGGCGGCGGTGCGAAAAATCATCGACGATCTGGATGATCAGGGGCGATGGATCACTGTCTACGAAGGTGAGAAGTTGGTTGGTCAGACAAAATTTCCCAATGGCACGGCCTATCTTTCCAGCGAAGTTTTCAGCCGCAACATGGAAACTTTGGCCGGCTACGTCGGCACCGCCAGCGCGGCCGGGAATTGATTTATCATCGCCGGGCAGTTTTTTCGAAACTGCCTCGCCAGAAAGCAGTTCGGCTGTTTACGATCAGTTCCCCGTTGAAAAATCTATGAATTATTTGCTCTACTTCCCGCTGACATCACGGCTTACGCGCCGAGCTCTCCCGGCCTGCGCCCTGGCGTCGGTGTTTTTGATGCTGAGCGGGTCTGCGGCGCTGGCGCAAGACGCGGCGCTCGAACCGGCTGCCAGCATCGACAGCGGTGACACCGCATGGATTCTGACGGCGACGGCGCTGGTGTTGTTCATGATGATTCCCGGGCTGGCACTGTTCTACGCCGGTCTGGTGCGTGCAAAAAATGTGCTGTCGGTGTTGATGCATTGTTTTGCGATCACCGGTGTCATGACGGTGTTATGGCTGGCGTTCGGATTTTCGGCTGCGTTCGCGGAAGGCAATTCATTCGTCGGCAGTCCCGGTAAATGGGCCTTTTTGAGCGGGGTGGAGATTAATTCCGTCTGGCCGGACACCGGTTTGCCGACGCTGCTGTTCTACGCTTTTCAGATGACCTTTTTCATCATCACTCCCGGCCTGATGGTCGGTGCCTTTGTCGAACGAATGAAGTTTTCGTCGATGCTGCTGTTTACCGCATTGTGGGCGATTCTCGTTTATCTGCCGGTCTGTCACATGGTCTGGGGCGGTGGCAGTTTGTTTGGTCTGTCCGGAGTCATCGATCACGCCGGCGGAATTGTGGTGCACATCACGGCGGGGGTTGGCGCGCTGATCGCCTGTATCGTGGTGGGTAAGCGCAAAGGCTTTCCTCAGGTGCAAATGATGCCGCACAATCTGCCGATGACGGTGACCGGCACGGCGATGCTGTGGGTAGGGTGGTTTGGTTTTAATGCCGGTTCCGGGCTGGCGGCAAATGGCGACGCAGCGATGACGCTGATCGTTACCCACACTTCGGCAGCGGTGGGTGCGCTGACCTGGGCGACGATCGAGTGGATCTTGTTCAAGCGTCCGAGTGTGCTCGGCGCGGCCACAGGCTCAATCGCCGGGTTAGCTGCGATCACCCCCGCCTCCGGCCACGTCGGCCCGATCGGTGCGATTGCCATCGGCCTGACGTCGGGAATCCTGTGTTGGTATTTTTCGACGGCGATCAAGCAGCGTTTTAAATACGATGACAGCCTCGATGTGTTCGGCGTTCACGGTATCGGCGGCCTGGTAGGCACATTGCTGGTTTCCGTTTTCGGAGCCACTTCGATGGGCGGTAAAGGTCTTGAAAAAAGCATCGGTGCGCAGTTCGGAACGCAGGCGCTGGCGTCGCTTTACACAGCGGTATATACGGCGGTCGTTACCATCGTGATTCTCTACGTCGTGCGGATGTTGGTCGGGCTGCGGGTGCAGGATTCGTCCGAGCAGATCGGGCTCGATCAGGCGGCGCATGGTGAATCGGGGTATAACGACTGAGCTGTTCGATCTGGGAAATGAAAGTAGCGGCTGTCGTCACTCATCCGGAAGAGGCGGTCGGCATGACCCGCTGGGCCGCGCTGTTTGCCGGTGCGCTCGGTGGTGACGAAGTGGGTGAGTTGACGCTGATCCTCGGGGAAAATGTGTCGTCAGGCGCGGTTCGCGATGCGCTCGACGGCGACGCCGGTTCGGTGCCCGAAGTCGAGATCGTCGAACTGGAGGCGGATGGCTTCATCGACGCAGTCGTAGCGCAGGTCGATAAAATTGGCGCCAGTCTGTTGGTGGTCGGCAAAAACCGCTACGCCGATGCCGCCAGCGAGCGTTCCGTGGAGATCGGTCGGCGGCTGTTCGATCTGGCCCCCTGCGATACACTTTTGCTGAGACTTGGCAGCGGTCCGGTGAATGAATGCGATTCGGTGTTGGTGCCGTCGGCGGGCGGCCCCCATTCGCTGGCCGCGCTGCGACTGGCGCATAGTTTGACCGGTCAGTGGGGCGGTTTGATGACCGCGCTTTATGTCGAACGGGGCATTCACGATGACGATGGCGAAGCGGTCGGAGAGATCGTCCTCGAGCGGACTCTGGTCGAGGCGGGGATTCCGGCCGCTGAACGGGATCGGGTCCGCTGTCAGGTATCGACCAACGATGTCGCCGACGACGGCATTCGCGAGGAGGCAGAGCGGGGTAACTACGATTTGTTGATCCTCGGTTCACCGACCTCGCTGGGGCTGAAGCGCAAACTTTTCGGCACGGTTCCCGACCGATTGCTCGGTGGCGACGAGGCGATGGCGGTGGCTGCAATTCGCGCCCGCCGGCCGGCGACGCATCGGATGCGCGAACGCTTTGAGCGATTTCTGCGCTTGCGCGTGCCGCAACTGGAGCGCGGCGAACGCATCGCTTTGTTTGAAAAGCTGCAGACCAATTCGCGTTGGAATTTTGACTTCATGACGTTGATCACCTTGTCGACGGCGATCGCCGCGCTCGGTCTGGTGGTCGACAGCACGGCGGTCGTGATCGGGGCGATGTTGGTGGCGCCGCTGATGACGCCTCTGCTCGGCGCGGGCCTGGCGCTGGTGCAAGGCAACCTGCCACTGATACGAACCTGCGGAAAAGCCATCGCCTTCGGATTCCTGGCGGCATTGCTGGTCGGGGTGCTGGTCGGTGCCGTGGCTCCGCTGACGCGGTTGACTCACGAACTTGGCGCGCGTGGCAGTGTACGCATAGAAGACATGGGCGTGGCATTTTTGTCGGGTGTGGCGGCGGCCTACTGTGTGGCCCGACCGGGGCTGTCGTCGGCGTTGGCAGGGGTGGCAATCGCCGCCGCCCTGGTGCCGCCTATTGCGACCGTGGGCATTTCTCTGGCGCTGGGTGAGTTCGGCAATGCCCGGGGTGCGGCCCAGTTGTTCACCGCTAATGTGGTCGCCATCGTGCTCGGTGCGGCGATCAATTTCTACCTGGCCGGTATTCGTGCCAGGGTGGGGAAAGGGGCGACTGTCTGGGTGCGCCGGACTCTGGTGACGCTGATCGTGTGTGCGGCGATCCTGTTGGTGCCGATGACTTCGGTGGTGGTGTCGAAGTTGTCAGAGCGAATGCTCAGTTCGCGCCCGGTGCTGGGTGACCTCGAGACGAGCTTTTCGAAAAAACTTGAGGCGGACGGAATCGCTGTGCAGCAGGTTAATCTCCTGCCGCTGCGTCGCGAGAAGGATCATCTGTCAGTGCGCTGCGAACTGATCGCTCCGCAGCACCCCGATCAGGCGACCATCGTCAAGCTTGCCGACGCAGCCCGCGAGCGACTCGGCGGCCGGGAGCAAGTCGAGTTGCAGGTGACGACCCGGCTGTCGACTTCTGTCAGCAGTACGGCTTCGCCGGCTACTGAGCTGCCTTGACGGGATCGCCGAAGGCATCGACCAGAGGCGGTTCACCGTCGGCCAGTTGCGCATCGATGACGGCCTGCAGTTTCGCTTTCGCGGCACCGGCTTCCGGGTCGAGCTCTCCTTGGATCAGTGTTTCGACGGGCAGCAGGGGATCGATTTTAAAAAGCTTTCCGCCGCGCAACAGTTTGTAATTTTTATCGAGAGCGAACACGCTGCGCCCGTAGGCCTCCTTGTCCCAACCGGGGCGGGGATCGTACCAGAAAAAAGAATGTTGGCGCGGATGGGGGTGTTGTCGGCCGAACAGCTGCGGGGCGAAGCTTTGCCCGTCAAGTTGGGCGGAATCGGAATCGGTGATAGGTGCTTCGGCGAGTTCCATCAGGGTTGGCACAAAATCGGAGGCGTCGACGAGGTCGTCGCAGATCGCTCCCGAAGGCACTTTGCCGGGCCAGTTGGCAATCAGTGGAACGCGGATGCCGGCCTGAACGGGGAGGGCTTTGCCGCCGGGGATGTCGACGTCGCCCATCTTCGAGGTGATGCGTCGATCGGTGCCGTTGTCGCTGTAAAAAATAATCAGCGTATTGTCGCGCATCCCAAGCTGGTCGAGTGAGTCGACCAGCTTGCCGACGCATTGATCCATGTGCGCGACCATGTCGGGAAAAAATTCGGTGCTCTCTTCGTAACGGCGCCCGGGATCTTGCCACGCTTCGGATTCGGGGGTCGGATTAAACGGCCAATGCGGCAGTGCCATGGCATAGTAGACAAAGGCGGGGCGGTCGCTGTTGTCAGCACGATGGCGTTTCAGGAAGTCGGTGATTTTGTCGACCCAGATGTCGGGGCCGTATTGGTCGGGGAATGACTCGATGGTGCCATTGTTGTCCATTTTCGGATCGGGGTAGCGCGAGCCCTTGTCCTCGGTGTGCCAGGCGTGGAACTGGGACCACTCGTGGAAACCGGCATCGGCGATTTTCATGCCGGTGCCGCGCCGCCGTTCGGCATTCGGAAAATCGGGCGGGTCGTAGCTTTGCAACTGCCACTTGCCGGCGATCATGGTGTGGTAACCGGCGGCTTGAAGACGGTGGCCGAAGGTAGTTTCCTGAGGATCGAGGATGCCGAAATAGGTCCAGTTGCGATGGTTGTATTTACCGGTCATCAATTGCACGCGGGTCGGTGTGCACAGCGGTTGCGAGTAGGCGTGTGTAAATCGCAGGCCGGTGGCGGCAAGTTGATCAATGCGTGGCGTCTGGTAGCTGGTCCCGCCGTAGCAGCCAAAGCCATCGATGCCGATGTCGTCGGCCATGATGAGCACAATGTCAGGCTGTCTGGCTGCGGCGTCGGCGAAGCTGCCGAGTAGTGCGGACAGCGCAGTGAGGAAAAAAATAATTGGTTTCACGGGGCGGTAGTGGGCTCTACGCTGACGTCGGCGGTGCCTGAAGGCGTGGCGATGATTGGCCAGCCGTCGCTGCCGATGAAGGCGCCGTGCGTGGGCGGCTGGTTGGTGGAATCCGCTATAGCGGCGGTGGTCCGGAAGTCGCCGCTCTCGGGGGCGACGAAGCGTGGGCTGGTACGGTCGATATTTTCCAGCTCGATATTCAGTTCGGCAAATCGGCGTTGGTTGGAAGTGACTTCGTAGCTGCCGTCTTCAAGTTCGATACTGATTGGACGAATTCCGGTAACGACCGAGTCGCTGATCGTGCAGGGAGTTGGTCCGTCGGCGGCGATGTGGATGGTGTCGCCGGGCGAAGTGATGATACTGGCTTCGATGTCGACGTGGGTATCGGCACCGACGATGAGGGCCGGTTGGTCGACGACGCGAACGTCGGTCGGGACGATGGTGCAGTTGATGATTTCGGTGCGCGCCCGTTGTTCGAGAGTGATCAAAGCGATCGAGTTGCGAATCTGACTGCGGCTGCCGTTGTGGCAGGTGATTTGTTCGACGCGACAAGCTTCAACGACGACGTCGACGCGCACGTTATTGGTGTCGAGCGTACCGATGTCCAGATTCGGGGTGCGCACTCCAATCACGGTAATGTCGCTGCCCACGGCGATGAGGTCGTTTTCGATATCCGAGCGCTGCCCGTAAAGAGTGACTTCGGCTTCGCGCAGGGCATAGGCGCGAGTGGTCGCAGATATCCTGGGGAAAGTGCCGGGTTCCAGAAGGATAAAATCTCCCGCTTGCTGATCGGCGAAAGCGGCACTGAGGGCAGTGCTGTCTCCGGCGGGGACGGTGACCACGCGGCGACCGGCGGCGCGGGCTTCGCTGGCAGCAGCGGGTTCGGTAGTCGTATCCGGACTTTCAGCGGTGAGGGTTTCGGCGCTGCTGTGGTTTGCGGCAAAGCGATCGCGAAAGGCGCGCACGGCGAGAGCCTCGTCGGTTTTACCTTCCCGGGTGAGGTCGTCGCGAATACTGTCGAGCTTGTCGAGGTAGGCCTGGCCGAGTTGGTGTTCCTCGGCAGAGCGGGCGGCTTCGAAGCCGGCCACCTGTTCGCGATAGACGGCGCGCCGCGCCGCAAGTTCGGCGGGCGTATCGTCGGCGTCGACCTCGGGCATCGGCTGGTGGGCTTCGATCCGTTGACGTTCAGCGCGCAATGCAACCAGGTCGTCGAGCGCGGCGGAGGCTTGCGCAGCGGCTTCGGCGCTATCGAGGTAGTTCAGATAAAATTGATCGAGGTTGGCGACCGATTCCGCGTAGGGGGCTTCGACGGTGGCGGCGAAAAGTTCTTCGAAGCGTGCCTGGACTTCGGCCACCTCGGCGGGGATTTCCTCTTCAGGCGTTTCGGCGAGGGCGGGTTTGTCAGGTGATGGTTGGTTCGGATCGCGAGGCTCCGCAAGGCGTTTGGCGAACATGCGACGCATGGGCTTGTTCGGGATTCGATCACCGGCCAGAGGCGGTTTGGGGGCACCCGCCGGGGTGCTGTTGGCAGCCGGTGGCGTCGGTTTTTTATCGGGTTTGGGGCTTGGCTTAGTCGCGGCCGGTGACGGGGGCGGCGTCGGCGTCGGCTTTGCCGACGATGTGCGGGCGACGTGCTGCTCCGGCGCCGGCCTGGATTCAGATTCGGGTTTGGACGATGCCTTGGCCGGGCGCCGCTCCGGTTCGGTTTCGGGCCTGGTGGGAGGTTCGACTTTTTTGGGGGCGGACGGTTCAGTGCCGCTGACCGGCTTGTCGGCCGGTGGTGACGGGGTGGAGGGATTCATGGCCATGATGATGGCGATGATGGCGACCAGAGAAACGGTGATGATGGCGGCAAGACCGATCAGCCGATAGGGATTCTTTTCCGGTGCCAGGGCGGCGACGGGGATGGCGGCGGTATCGTTCGCGGGCCGGTGATGAATTTTTTCCAGTGCGGTCGAAATCTCAGTGGCGTGCTGGTAGCGGTCGGCGGGATCGCTCTGCATCGCTTTTAGCACGACGGCGTCGATTTTTGCGTCGTAGGCGGGATTTTCCTCCGACGGATTGCGAAACGCTCCGCGCGGCACCTTGCCGGTGATCATTTGAAAAATGACCACTCCGAGGGCGTAAATATCGGCGCGTCCGTCGACTTCGCGTTCGGCATCGATCTGCTCCGGTGCTGCGTAGTCCGGGGTGCCCATCGACAGGCTCTTGTGGGTCAGGGAGCTGTTCTTGCGATCGGAGGAGGTCAGCTTGGCGAGGCCGAAGTCGGCGACGCGCACCTGGCCTTCGAGGTTGATTAAAATATTGGCGGGCTTGATGTCGCGATGCACGATGCCGTGATCGTGGGCGTATTCCAGCGCCGAACAGACTTGCGGAATCCAACTGAAAAAGTGCGCGGGCGTCAGCTGGCCGCCGTGGATGAGCTGGTGCAGGTCCGCGCCTTCGACATACTCCATGACGATATAGAGCTGGCCGTCGTCGGTCTCTCCAAAATCGTAGACCGGCACAATGTGCGGGTGGCTGAGCCTTGCCATCGACTGGGCTTCGCGCTCGAAACGTTCGGCGAATCCGAAGTCGTCGTTCTCGACACGAGGCAGAATCTTGATCGCGACAAAACGATTCAGTTTCGGCTGGCGGGCCTTATAGACAGCGCCCATGCCGCCGAGGCCGATCTGCTCGATGAACTCAAACTGGGGCAGGCGCGCATTCAGTTCTTCAACGCCGGGAGCGGTGAAGCCGGCTGGACCGGGATCGGGGCTGGATTCAGAATCACTCACGTGCGGACATGCGGGCGGGCAGGACTTTTACAAAGCCTGAAATATCGCACCATTTAACCGGTCGTCATGCGCGGAGTTTTGTGCGATGGCCCGGGACTGCCCCTGGCGTCAGGCAGGGAAATGCGTCGCACCGTAGACTTCGACGGGTTGCGCGCGACCTTTGACCTGGTGGGTGCCGAGATTCTCGAAAAACTGTGTGCCGTCGGCCCAGCCGTGCAGCATGTCGGATGAGGCGAGCACGCGATGGCCGATGGTGCGGGTCAGCGTTTCCATGCGGAAGGTCAGGTTGACTGGATCGCCGACCAGAGTGAATTCGCCCTGGCTCATGCCGCCATAGGCCACTTTGCCGATATGCAGCGCGGCACCGGCGGCAAAGGTAAGGCCGAGACTGTCGAACAGTTCCTTGCGCGACTCGTAAGTCTCCTGACACATGGTCAGCAGATCGCGCGCTGCCGAGAGAGCCTTGAGTCGGCTGGCGGGGGAAACGTCTGTCCAGTAGGCGAGCACGCAGTCACCGATAAACTTGTCGAGGGTGGCGTCGTGATTGGCCATGATGGTTTCGCAACTGCCGTACCAGCCGCCGATGACCTGGGCGAGGTCGTCGGCCTCCATTTTCTCGGAAAGGGTGGTGAAACCCTCGATATCGCTGACCAGAATAATCACAGGCGTCGAGCGGATCAGGGCTACGGTCGAGCCGCCGAGATCTTCAATATCGCCGTCGAAGGCACCGCCGTCCTGCTCGAAGCGGAAGTGATTGTCGGCAAAATCGAGAAGATCACCGGTAGTCAGCTTGCGTGTTGCCGTAACGCGGGCGCCGTTCAGGTAGCTGCCGTTGAAGCTGCCGAGGTCATAAAACCAGAAACCGTCATCCTGTTTTCGGATCATCGCGTGCCGTCGGGAGACCCGCGGGTCAGCGATCAGGACATGGCTTTCCGGACTGCGGCCCAGAATCGATACCGAATCCAGATCGTAGCGCTCACCGCTGTCAGCGTGAACCAGAAACCCCTTCATTGGCTGGGATTGAACATGAAAGCGCGCAAAGGGGCAAGCGGCATCGGTGCGTTGGGGCGTTTTTTGGGGGCGACGCATCCCGAAGCGATGGCGGGCGGCCGGGACAAGTTGGCAAAACATGAGCGCGGCGGCTGTCGTCGGAAGTTTGAAGCGGCCCTGCCGCCGGTCCGGGGCAACCCTACGGGGTTGCCTGCAGTCCTTTGTTTACGGCTTCCCGGAGCCCGTCTGAAGAAACTGTCATTTTAGAAAAAACCGTCATTAATAAGTCGCATTTTCCGTGCTTGTGTATAGATCTACTGTCATGACTATGCTTCTTTCGGGTACTTCACGTCTCGAAGTCTACCGCCTCTGAGCGGTTCAGGGTTTCATTCGGTCGTCGCTGCGGCTTGCTGCGTGGCGTTGACTTTTCAGCCGCTGCTTGGCTTTGCCAATCCCGATGTGCCGACGCTGAAGCACGGTCTTGCCGAGTTTCCGGAGCCGGGGCTGGCGGATTTTGTCATTCACCAGACCTCTGATCGGGTCATCATCGATTGGGAAAGTTTCTCGATCGCCACCGGCGAGAGCACCCGCTTCGTGCAGCCGGGCAGCGGCAGTGCCGCGCTCAACCGGGTCACCTCGGGCGCGCCCAGCGAACTGCACGGCGCGCTGTCGGCCAACGGTCGGGTGCTGCTGATCAATCCCAACGGTATCCTCATCGGTCCCGGTGGACGCATCGATACTGCCGGCTTCCTGGCATCGACGCTCGACCTGTCCGACGCCGACTTTCTCGCCGGTGGCGACCTGCATTTCGCCGGCGATTCGATCGCCTCGGTGGTCAACTTCGGCACCATCACGTCGATCGACGGCGGCGACATCTTCCTGATCGGCAAGCAGGTGGAAAATCACGGCAGCCTGACCGCCAGCGAAGGCAGTGTCGGCCTGGCCGGCGCCAGCGAAGTGACCATCCTGGCTTCGGGCGAGGAACG
Organism: uncultured bacterium; assembly: GCA_965367965.1. Taxonomy (GTDB): domain Bacteria; phylum Verrucomicrobiota; class Verrucomicrobiia; order Verrucomicrobiales; family DEV007; genus JBBKXR01. The sequence goes on from CBDULB010000054.1 coordinate 35,391, forward strand.
GATCATGATCGAGCCCGACGGCTTGAGCGGCAGCGTCACCAACAGCGGGGCGATCGCCGCGGCGACCGCGGAGCTGCGTGCCGCCGGTGGCAATGAATATGCGCTGGCCCTCAACAACACCGGCATGGTGCGCGCGCGCAGCATCGAAAACCGCGGTGGCCGGGTGATCCTGTCGGTCGGCGGTGGCGGCGGGCGGCTGGTCAACGATGGCGAAGTGCGCGCCTCGAACTCGGTGACCGTGACCCATGGTGGCGAAGCCGGCAGCGACGGCGGCGTCGAGATCGGCGGGACGGTGGTGGCGCGCGACGAGACCACCGGCAACGGCGGCGCGATCGTGGTCAGCGGACCGCAGGTTAACATCGGCACGGGCGGTGTGCTCGATGCCTCGGGCAGCGAGGCGGGAACGATTTTGATCACCGGCGAAGACGCGGTGACCATCGACGGCAGCCTGGCGGCCAATGGCGAGGCCGGCAACGGCGGCGTTATCCAGGTGCTCGGCGGCGACGCCGGTTCGGTGACGGTCGGCGGCACGGTCGAGGCGAAAGGCAGCGCCGACGGCGGCGTGATCATCTTCGATGCCCCGACGCTGACGCTGAACGCGACCAGTCGCATCGATGCCTCGGGCGCGGTCAATGGCGGCTCGATCCAGGTGATCGGCGGCGACGAGGGTACGGTCCGCGTCGACGGCCAGCTGAACGCCAGCGGTGGCAGCGGCGACGGCGGTTCGATCCTGCTCAGCGGTGGCGATGTCGCCCTGGCGGCGAGTGGCGGACTCGACGCCTCGGGCGGTGCCGACGGCGGTTACATTCAGATCGAAAGTGCCGGCAGCACGGTGGTCGAAGGCAGCGTCCGCGCGGTCGGCGGCAACGGCAGCGGCGGCCGCGTCGAGGTGCTCGGCGAAACCGTCAGTCTGGGTGCGACGGCCCTGATCGATGCCAGTGGCGCCAGTGGTGGCGGCGCGGTGTTCGTCGGTGGCGGGCGCGAGGGCGGCGACGCCAGCCTGCGCAACGCGAACAACACCACGGTCGCCAACGGCGCGCGCATCGTCGCCAATGCCACCGGCTCGGGCGATGGCGGCACGGTCATCCTGTGGGCGGACGAGGCCCAGGACTTCCGCGGTGCGGTGGAGAACCGCGGCGCAGGTGACGGCCTCGGCGGATTCACCGAGGTCTCCGGTCTGCAGCAGCTCGGGTTCAACGGCACGGTCGATACCGGCGGCGGCGATCTCCTGCTCGATCCGTTCAACTATGTCATCGGCGCGACCGAAGCGGCCAACCTGACGTTCCTGCTTGGGCTCAACCATATCACCATCAACACCACGATGGCGTCGCCGACATTCGGTTCCGGTGCCGGTCCGGCCGATCCGGGTGAAGACGGCGACATCACCGTGAACGCCAATGTGTTCTATGACTCGACCTTCGACTTGACCTTGCTGGCACAGGGCGATGTGAAGTTCAACGCCAGCGTGCAGAATCGCAACGCCAGCGGAGGCGACATCAACATCGTTGCCGGCTGGGACGGCACTACCGCCTTCAATGCGGCGGCTTTTGCAGGAGAGGATGTCGGCGTGACCACCGTGTTCGGCAACGGCGCGGGCTCGATCCTGATCGGCGACGGCACCCAGATCGGCGGCGTGGCGGTCGGCAGTCGCTCGGGGACGACGCGTGCCTTCGGCCATGACGTGACGCTGCAGGGCTCGGATACGACGAACTACGCCTTTTCGCACTTGGGATTTCAGGTTTCCAACGGCATCGCGCAGGACGGCACGAATTTGGGAATCGCCCCGGTGGTGGATGGTGCGATCACGATACATGCCAAGCACGATTTGCGAGCATCGGGGGGCGGGAAACTGCAGACCTATGCCCAGGTGGGCCATGTGGGGGCTGATTATTCGAACGACGCTACCATCGAAGCAACCGCGACTTCGGTGATTGAAGTCGCTACCGGCAACGACATCATTTTCCTGGGCGGAGGTCTTGATAGCTACGGGCAGTACGCACAGCTGGGCCAGGGGGGGGCCAGTGCCGCTGGCAGTTTCAGCGGCGCGACAACGATCACCACTGCCAACAACATCATCTTCTCCGGCGGGGGCGACCTGGCCTATGCCCAGCTTGGTCAAGGAGGGTATTTTGCCCTTGGCAATCACGATGGAACGACGACGATCATCACCGCCAACGACGTGACCTTTACTGGCGGCGGGGGATACCATCCCTTCCAGGTCGGCAGGTATGCCTACGCGCAGCTCGGCCAGGGTGGAATGTTTGCCTATGGCAATCACAGTGGCACGACGACGATCACCAGCGCCAACCACATCAGCTTCTCCGGCGGTGACGGTGAGCAAGCTTACGCGCAGCTCGGCCAGGGTGGGCGCGGTGCCATCGGCAATCACGACGGGACGACGACGATCACCACCGCCAGTGACATCAGATTTTCCGGAGGTGGCGGCAATTCTTCTCATGCTCAGCTCGGCCAGGGCGGGGTTAGTGGCAGTCACAGCGGGTTGATCGATGTCACCCATCGCGGAGACCTCATCCTTGCCGGGCAGAATGTGAGCAGCCAGTATGCCCTCATCGGCCACGGCGACGGACCGGGAGATACCGATGCGGGGCACACGGTCGACGGGGTGATCACCATTGATACCGGCGGCAACGTCACCGTGA
>CBDULB010000055.1:0-37639 GCA_965367965.1 uncultured bacterium
GAAAACCGATTCCGGAAAAATCTGCGGTGTGCACGCGGTCGATACCTTGAGCGGCAAAGATTACGCGCTAAAGGCCAAGGTTGTCATCAATGCTACCGGCGTCTTCACCGACGGCGTACGGCGCATGGACGACGCGAAAGTTCTCGACGTCATCGAGCCATCCCAGGGCATTCATCTGGTGCTCGACCGCGAGTTTCTACCCGGTGACAGCGCCATCATGATTCCCAAAACCGACGACGGCCGCGTGTTGTTTGCCATTCCCTGGTTAAATCGCGTGCTGCTCGGCACCACGGATACCCCCGGAGTCCCGGTCGAACTCAACCCCCGTCCGCAACAGGACGAAATCGATTATTTGATCGAACACGCGGGCCGCTACCTGGTGAAAGCGCCAAGCCATAACGACATCCGCGCCATCTTTGCCGGACTGCGCCCCCTGGTGCGACCGCCGAAGCAGAGCGGTGCGACCTCAGAGATTTCCCGTGACCACAGCCTGTTCATCTCGGACAGCGGCCTGGTCACGATCGCCGGTGGCAAGTGGACGACCTGCCGCAAGATGGCCGAAGACACCATCGATCAGGCCTATTCGATCGGCGGGCTCGAAAAACAGGAGTGCGTGACTCATGAACTGCGGCTCAACGAAAGTCCCGAGACCGACGCCATGCCGCAGGACTCCAGGCAGAATTTGCACGAGCGCCTTCCCTACACGCAAGCCAATGTGCTGGTCGCCGTTCGTCACGAGATGGCACAAACACTCGACGACGTCTTGTCGCGGCGCACGCGGTGCAGTTTCCTCGATGAAAAAGCGACCGCCGAGATCGCGCCTGAAGTCGCCAAAATCATGGCCGCAGAACTGGGCCGCGATGAGCAGTGGATCGAGGCGCAACTGGCGGCACCGATCGGTTAACGCAAAGAACCGTTCCGTAGCCAGCGGACGAACCGTAGCCACCTTCCCTGGAAGGTGGACCTTGCGTTGGCACAGTGAGGTTCACATCACCAACCGGCAGCCGGTCCACGGCCTGACCGGACCGCGGCTACGTCAGATTCTCTGGACATGAACCTCAAACTGCGCTCACTCGCCAGCATCTGATTCCGCGGTCGTGGTCGCACCTTCCGGGCGATTTAACACTGCGTCTTTGGTCGAAGCGACCAGAGTCATGATCTCGCCGGTGAGTGCCTTGTCGACCTTGAGTTCGTCGAGTGTGGCCTGAAGATTTTCGGCAATGGCGGCAAAGTCCACCTCCCGCAAATCGAGATTTTTGTGCGCCTCGCGCAAATTTTTGCCCGTATATGCAACCGGTCCTCCGAAAGCGGCCGAGAGAAATTCCTTCTGGCGACGAATCTGCCGCTTCATGTTGACGTCGTCGAAAAGGAAATTTACCCGATCATCCGCCAGCACTTTTACGTAGAACAGATCCACGGCGGCATCGATAGAAGCCTGCCCACCCAGGCGCGCATAGATACTGTTCGAATCGAGCGTTTTGTCGTCTTCAGCGAGACCAGCCGGTGACAGCATCACTCCGGCAAAAAACAGGACCGAAAGCGTGAGGAGAGCATGCAATTTTTTCATAGGCGTAAAAGCTGTATTCTAAATGCATTTTATCAAGCCCTGAAATTCACGCTTTTGCGCAAGGCGATACCGCCGAAACCGCTAGGGCTCGAGGCGACCTGTCAACTGGTCGCGGTTGACGATCAGATCAGCCACCGTCAGCTTATCGAGTTCCGCCATGAATGCCTGCGTGGCCTGTTGCAATCCCCTTTGCAGGGCGCAGACGCCAGCCAGACAACACACCCCATCGCGGGGCGGCATGCACTCGGCCACGCCGAACGATTCGACTGCGCGCACCACTTCACCGACACCGATATCTTCCGGTTGCCGGGCCAGTTTAACTCCCCCGTTGCGGCCACGAACGGTTTGAAGGTAGCCAAGTTTACCGAGCTTGTGCACCACCTTGACCAGATGGTTCTCAGAGATCGCAAACGCGCTCGCGATCTGTTTGATTGAACTCATTTCACCCTCACGCAGCGCTACAAAAATGAGCGCACGCAGTGAGTAGTCCGTGAACTGATTGAGTTCCATCGAACAATGAATAGCCTGCCACGCAGACTTTCCAACGATTAACTTTATTATCTCACGGCATCCCGCGTCCCTGCACGGCATTGTCTGCATGATATCTCCGGGAAGTGGTGATCAAGCTTGTGCGGCGCCGGGTTGCCGTTTTGCTGAGGCCAACGGAGAGCCATCGGGGTTCGGTGAAATGGCCTGGTCGCCGAACTTTCGGCCAGCAGTCGACACCGCCCCGACCCGTCAGCAAAACCGCCTCAGCGATTGACTCGTGGCATGTCAGGCCGTTTCTTGCGCAGTCCCAGAGAAGTGATGTCAGACTCCGATCCAGAACCGAATAACGATAGCGATAACGTCGACCAGGACGATGAGTTCCTGCCGTCTCCAGCGCCTAAGCCCAAGGGGCCGCTCGGGCCGCGCTTGATGAATCACGCCGAACGAAAATTCGGCCGCTTTGCGATCCCTCATCTGGTTCGCTACCTGGCAATTCTTCAGGCATTGACCTTCTTCCTTGCGATGGGCGTCCCTGACTACATCGACAAGCTGCTGTTCGATCGCGATGCGATTCTCAATGGCGAAGTCTGGCGGATTTTGACCTGCCTGGTCGTGCCATCGACTTCAAGCATCCTGTTTGCCATCATCATCGTCCTGTTCTTTTTCATGATCGGTGACGGGCTCGAGTCCGCCTGGGGCGCGTTCCGCGTCAATGCCTACGTCTTCGGATCGCTGTTTCTGATGACCGTCGTCATCCTGCTGTTTGATCCGCCGATCAATGCCAGCCTGGCCACGCAGCCGAGCTTTATCGTCTTCGAGTGCCTGATCATGGCCTTCGCCGTTTTCTATCCGAACGTGCAGATCCTGCTGATGTTCATTATCCCGATTAAAATCAAATGGCTCGGGTTTTTCGCCGCGGCCATGCTGGTGCTCGGCATCTCCCGTGCCCTGTTTGTCAGCCAGGCACCCCACGCCTGGACCAATGCGCTGGTCATCATTGCCGGCACGACACCATTTCTACTCGCCTTCGGCAGCAGTTTTATCCGCGATCAAAAGCTACAGGCTGCCAACGCCGGTCGACGACAGAAATTCAATGCCGGCAAACCCGGTGCAGACGAAGCTTTCCATCGCTGTGCCGTTTGTGATGCCACTGATGCCAGCGACCCCGAAAAGGAGTTCAGAGTAGCGGCTGACGGCGAAGAGTATTGTGTAGACCATCTGCCTTCGACCTCCACCACCGGGAAGCTATGATACTAAAAAGCAATCCAGCCTTGCGCATCTCGGTCATTCTGGTCATCGTCGTGCTGCTGCTATGGCTGGTTGTGCATTTAGCTGGCGCGGCCGGTTCTGCACCGGATTTCGACTTTAAGAAAGCGCCGCTTACCGCCATCGATGAAGCGGTCGCAGCGGCGATCGCCCGTCACGAGATTCCGGGTGCGGTGCTGTGGATCGAGTCGCATGGCAAAACCCACCGGCGTGTCTACGGTGATCGCGCGCTGATACCTTCGCGCGAGCCGATGACCGAGGATACGGTTTTCGATGTCGCATCGCTGACCAAAGTGCTGGCCACAACGCCGGCGATCATGAAGCTGGTCGAGCGTGGTCAACTCGATCTCGACGCAACAGCAATCACCGTGCTTCCGGAAATGGCAGGCGATCCGGATCGCGAAAAAATCACGGTTCGACAGATGCTCACCCATACCTCGGGTCTACTGCCGGTGGTTCGTCGACGCGAAGCGTGGTGGGGTTACGACGAAGCTATCCGCAGGGCGTGCCAAAGCGAGATGTGGTCCCGGCCTGGTGAGGAGTGGCGCTACAGCGATGTGAATTTCATTCTGCTGGGGGAAATCGTCCGTCGCGTCTCCGGCCGGTCACTCGATCAATTCGTCCGCGAAGAGATTTATCAGCCGCTGCAGATGAGTGACACCGGATTTCTGCCACACGTGGATCCACCGGCACGCGTCGCGCCGACGGAAGATCGCGGTGGCTATGGATTGATTCGCGGTGTCGTTCACGATCCTGTCGCACGGCGCATGGAAGGCGTCGCCGGTCACGCCGGTTTGTTTTCTACCAGCAGCGACATTGCCCAACTGTTGCGCGCTCAACTTAAACCCATCGACGCGGGATTTTTAAAAGCCGACACCATCGCTCTCATGACCAGTGTGCAGACGCCGCCAGACATCTCCGCCAAACGCGGACTCGGCTGGGACATTGGCTCGCCGTACAGCGGTCAGCGCGGCGATCGCTTTCCACCGCTCGGCGGTTACGGCCACACCGGTTGGACCGGCACCTGCCTGTGGGTCGACCCCGGTTCAGAAACGTTTTACATCCTGTTAACGAATCGCAATCACCCGAGCGAATCGGGGAAAATCAAGCAGCTCCGTTACACCGTTGGCAGTCTTGTCGCCGAGGCGGTTGGTATCGAAAAATTGGCGTCGCCTTCGGCCGGAGAAGCCGCGACTGAGACGTCCCCTGCCCTGAACGGGATCGATGTTCTCGTCGCTGCCGATTTTGCTCCGCTTGCGGGAAAGCGTATCGGGCTGATCACCAATCACACCGGCATCGACCGTCACCGGCAAACCACAATCGATCTGCTCGCCGGGGCTGAGAATGTCGAACTGGTCGCCCTGTTCAGTCCCGAGCACGGTATTCGCGGCACTTTCGATACGGCCAACATCGACGACGAAGTCGATCAGCGCACCGGGCTGCCGATTCACAGCCTGTATAAATCCGACAACAAAAAGCCAAGCGCCGCGCAGCTCAGCGGTCTCGATGCTCTGGTGTTTGATATTCAGGACATCGGCTGCCGCTTCTACACCTACATCGCTACCATGGGCAACGCACTCGAAGCGGCTGCTGAGCACGACGTCGCCTTTGTGGTCCTCGACCGGGTCAATCCCATCGGCGGACATCGTGTCGAAGGTCCGGTTCGCGATGGCGAGCGCAAGTTCACTGCCTGGCACAACATCCCGGTGCGTCATGGCATGACCGTTGGTGAACTCGCCAAGATGTTTGTCGCCGAAAACTCGATCGACGTCGACCTCACCGTCGTGCCGGTTAAGGGGTGGCATCGCGACCGCTATTTTGATTCTACCGGGCTGCCGTGGGTCAACCCTTCGCCCAACATGCGCAGCCTGACCGAAGCGCTGCTCTATCCCGGCATCGGGCTGCTCGAGTTCACCAATATCTCCGTCGGTCGCGGTACCGACACGCCGTTTGAAGTGATCGGAGCTCCCTGGATCGACGACGCCGAGCTGGCCGGTGAACTGAGCGCACTGAATTTGCCCGGCATTCGTTTTACGCCGATCCGATACACGCCCGGCGCTTCCGTCCACGCGGATCAGGAATGCGGAGGCGTACGCTTCACCATCACCGACCGCGAGCGTTGCCGCCCTGTCGACGTCGGCTTCGCCATCGCAGCGACGCTGCACCGCTTGTATCCGGAGCACTACAATCTCGCTGAGAAGTTCAACGTGTTGCTGCAACATCCGGCCAGCCTGAAGGCGGTTGAGAAAGGTGATTCATTCGAGGCGATCGAGCAGCTCTGGCACGATGAGCAGGCGAAATTTATCAAGCGCAGGCAGGCGTTTCTGCTCTACCCGGCGTCCCGTCAGGCGCAGCGTTGACCTCAATGGTCAGCTTCGATATTATGGATAGAGATCGACCCGTCCTGCGGTCGACCCTCAACACAAACAAACCGCCTCACATCTGCCGTCATGAAACTGTCTATCCTGCCCCATCCTGCGGTCGCAATCGCGATCTGCCTGCTCGCCCCGACACTCAGCTTACGTGCCGATCAGCACCGCGAAGGAAAAGCGGCGCTCGCGCTTGGTAAGGCACTCGCCGAGCTGAATCAGAACGCGGAATCAGTGGCCGAACAGGCTGATAAAGCCCGCCAGATGAGCGTCTCTGAACTGGCATCGTCGCGCAAGGTTCTCGCCGAAGCGCGCAAGGTTTTGGCATCCGCTGAAAAAGCTGAAGCCGATGCCGTTGCCCGTCTGGAAATCGCTGAAGCAAATGTGCGCGAAGTGGAAGCCGTCCGCAATGCCATCCGCCAGGCCAACGAAACGGCGAAAAGGCATCTCGCCCCCAAATCCCCGGCAAAGGCTGCCGAAGCCGGAACCCAACGAAAAGCTCAGCCGCGAAAGCCTGCATCTGAAAAGACGGAATCCGCCCCCGCCGCAGCGAAGCCCTGATGACCCGCGGACAGCATCTGCTCACACGGCAATACGTTTGCGAAACACGCTTTCGACGACGTCGCGGACGTACTGCTCGTCCGACAGCCCAAGCGTAATCTCGGCGGGAAATTCGACGACCTCACGGAAGTGCTCCGCGAGCCGGTGAAAGACCTTGAGTCGCTGGTCGGAATCGAGTTGGTTGCGGCGCAGCAGTGCATCGAGCGCCAGGCGCGCCTCCGCCGGCGAGACGCGCTGACGCAGGCGCGTCTCAAGTTGCGGATGGGAGCGAAAGGAATTCATCGATTCCATCGCCAAAGCACTCAGGTCCGGTTCGGCTATTTTCGACTCGCGCACGACCAGAGTGCCTGCTGCAAGATCACCGAGACGCTGACAGCGGCGACTCAACACAGCGGCGGTTCCTCCCACCAGAAACAGCGCCGGCAACATATCGACGAGACGGAAGATATTGCGCATCACGACCTGAGACGGACGCAGATTCAGCCCCTTTTCGTCGACCACTCGCAAGCCCATGATGCGTTTGCCCAATGTCTGACCACGCCACACCCACTCGAGAAACATCAACAGAAACACAGTCAGCGCCACCTGGCTGATCAACATCAGCGACTCGGCCAGATCGACGGACACCAATGCCAGCGAACGCAGGAAGGTCTGCAGCAACTTGCTGATCGCACCGATCAGGAACAGGTCGATGATCAAGGCAATTGCTCTCGTGATCGGACTGGCCAGCGGCAGCGAAAACGCCACGCCCTCCGGCGTGCGGATGTCGAGTTTCATCGTCTGCCCCGGATTCATCGCAGCGCTCCTCCAGACAGGTCCGACACTTTTTCACGACCACTGAATGCCAGATAAAGCATCAGGCCACCCAGTTGCACCGAGCCGAGAGCAATTTTCCAGGGATACAAATCCGGCCGATGATACTGCGATAGAAACGACTCGACTAAACCTGCCCACACCAGCAGCAGCGCCGCTCCTACGGCCAGAGTCAACATGTCAGGCATGACCCGGCGCAAGCGGTCACGTAACACCAGATCGGTGCCCCAGCCGAACATCGCCCTGGCCAGCACCAGGCCGGCAGCGCCACCGAGGAACACGGCCGGCAATTCAAAACTGCCGTGCGGTAACAACCAGGCGAGCAGAAACTCGCCTTCCCCGGCACGCACGTAGTCGCAACACACGATGCCGAGAATCACTCCGTTCTGAAACATGATGATCGCCGTCACCACACCCCATGAGATGCCCATTGCCATTGCCAGAAAGGTGACCCGAATGTTGTTCACCATCAGTTGGCTGGCAAACGACTGGCGACCGCTGAACAAATCAAAATCCTCGCGTTCCTCCATGGCAACGCGTTCCGAAGGATCGCCGGCGAGCGCCGCAAAACCGCCCAGCAAATCCGTCTTGGCTTCGGGATTCACTACCGAAATCGAAGCCCCGAGGAGGGCGCCGACAAGACAGATCGACACTGCCAGCGCACAGGCTCGCCAGCGCCGCCGAACGGTGCCGGGAAATCCGGATTTAAGCCAACGCCAGACCGAGAATCGCGCCCCGCTGCCCCGCTCCTCGTGCATTTTTGCGTAGGCCCGGGCGACAAGGTTTTCCAGCCATGCCTGCATCTCGGCGTGGGCCGCGAAGGTATTCATTTTTACCAGATCAGAGGACGCACGCTGATAAAGGTAATGAAAGCGCTGCACCTCGTCGAAAGACATTTCGCTATCGGGATGAGTATCGTGATCAGCCAACACCTGCTCCAACTCGGTCCACGCGGGCCGTTCACGGGTGATAAATTCGTCGAGGTCGAGGATCATCGGTTTAAAGCACCTGTCGGCGCTTGACGTTGAGATACTGAGTGACGGCTTCGACGCTCAGTTCGGCGTGATTTGGTAAAGCCAGTTCGACGCCTAAATGACCGAGTTTGCGACCGATTTCACGCAACTCACGCCACTGCAGATGCCCCGCGAGGCTGCGGTAAATATCATCGGCATGATTCGGCTGGTCATGCTTACTGAACACCGGGTGAGCATTCGGCGGTCGCACCATGTTGACCAGAACCAGATGCTGACGGGCGATCATCGGCACGGTTTGGTAAAAGCTTTCGGCAGTCAGCGGATCACTCAGATCCACCAACATGATCAATAATGCCCGTCGCGTCAGGCGTTGGCGCAGGGTCACCATCAACTCTTCAAAATCCGGTGCCACCGGGGTCGACTCCATCGTGTAAAGTGAGTCGCGAATGATGTTGTAGTGCGAGCTGCCGCCCCCGCTGCGCACAAAGTGGTCGACGCGATCCGCGAAACCGACGAAGCCGAACAGGTCGCTTTGCTGTTGCGCGACGCTGGCCAGCACCAATGAGCATTTGAGAAAAGCCTCCAACTGCGTCGTGATCACGTTGCCACCTCCGCCGTTGCCGTGTTCTCCAGGGTTCGAATTCCAGAACTCAGCGCTGGTATCGGAGGCTTCCTCCATCGGAACCCTGATCTCCCGGGCGCTGAGCCGGGAGTGATCGACCACAACATAGACTTCCTGGGTTCGCTCGATCTGAAAGGTTCGCGTCACCGGCAGGCCCCGTCGTGAGGTGGCTTTCCAGTCAATGTCTCCGTAATCGTCACCCGGCAAATAGTCGCGCAACTGCTCGAATTCCCGCCCCTTGCCCACTTGTCGCATCGCGTGAACGCCATCATTGCCACGATGCAAAAACAGCGCCGACAGTTTGCGCCGCTCCGTTCTCAGGTCCGGATAAATCCTTACCTCGATTGGGCTCGACAAGTGCCGGCGTACGACCCAGAGCCGCCATTTAGAAGCTGTTTCAACGTGGCAGGCTTCGATTTGGTAACGTCCCCGACGCAGTGGGATTACCGTCAAAACCAACCGCTGGCGCTTACCTTGAGCGAGCGCTGCATTCGATTCCAGCAGCGGTCCTTGGCAAGGATGCAGTTCAGCGTCCAATTCCAGGCCTGCCAGGAACCGGGGAATTTCGCGGCCTTGATTTTCGAAACGCAGCACCAGCTCCATGTCCCGTCCGACACTGCCCCGCACCAGGGGATCTGTAGACACCCGTAAACCATCAAGCTGATGTCTGGACTGCCAAAGGTCAAAGCCCACCAGCAGGCCTGACAGAAGCACTGTCAACAGGCTCAACAATCCATCACCCTGGCGCACACTGAGCGTCAGCGATGGAATCAGCACTACGGCAACTAATGCCAATAGAGCTCTGTTGGGGGCAAAGCGCATTTCGAAAATCGCAATTAACGCGGCACTTCGACTGCTTCAAGCAGCTTACCCAGAGCCTCGCGGATCGTGACTCCCTCGATCTCATACTCAGGGCGCAGCACGATGCGATGCGCGAGCACCGGCTCAGCCATGGTTCGAATGTCATCGGGTGTTACAAAGTCACGGCCTTCGATCGCCGCAAGCGCTCTACTCGACAGCAGCAAAGCCTGCGTTGCGCGGGGGCCGGCGCCGACTTGAATACTCTCGCTATTGCGTGACCGCCGCACCAGATCAACGGCATAGGCGGCCAGTTCGTCACGCACCGTGATGCCCCGCAAGGCGTCACGCATCTGCCCGAGCGTGGCTTCGTCGAGCACGGCATGAACTTCACCGTTTTCCAGACGTCGCTCGGGTGGCTCGCTGCCAAGCGATTGAGATGCCAGAGCGAGTTCCTCGTCACGCTCCGGGTAGTGCATTTCCACTTTAAGAAGGAAGCGGTCCTTCTGAGCCTCGGGCAGAGGATAAGTGCCTTCGTATTCGACCGGATTCTGCGTGGCAAACACCGTGAAGCTGGCCGGCAATTCGTGATTCTTTCCATCGATCGTCACCTGTCGTTCCTGCATCGCCTGCAGCAACGCCGATTGGGTTTTGGCGGGGGCACGATTGATTTCATCGGCGAGCAGAAACGAGGTGAACAGGGGCCCCTCCACCAAATGAAAATCGCCTTCCTTGAGATTGAATACATTGGTTCCGGTGATGTCGGACGGCATCAGGTCCGGGGTAAACTGGATACGTCCGAAATCGGTGCCCAGCACTTTAGCCAGCGTGCGGACCAGTAACGTTTTAGCGACACCCGGCACCCCTTCTATAAGGATATGCTGGCCGGTGAAAATGGCGATCAGGCACTGATCAATCACCTTCTGTTGACCGATGATCACCTTTTCTACCTCAGCGCGCGCCTTGGCGAGAATGTCTTTTACCGTTGCCACGTTGGCTTCGCTCATATCTTTATTAGTTGGTTAAATTTCTATTCGCCTAGCTGCGGCGACGACGCAACATGGCCACGATTTCCCGGTAGCCTTCGACAGGATTCGCCGCCTGGTCGGCCATTACTTCAATCTCCTGCTGACGTGGATCACTCCCGCCAGTTGCAGTTTGCGCCCCCATCCACAACTCGACACAACGTCTCAGCATCGAACCGGGTTTCACACCTCGCTTAAGCAGGCGCACCAAGCCTTCCTCAGCCGCTTCGCCGATCATGACGGCACTACCCGCCTCGGCTGCCTGACGCTTCGGTATCAATGACGATCCGCTTCGCCAGGCCAGCAATACGACGAACACCGACAAACCCGCAAAAAAACCGTGCAGGCGATAGCGGCGAATCCATTGCATGACGCCGGTTGTCTGTTGAGCACCGTGAATCGATTCATCAAAAATGACCCGTCGATGGTCACCGATCAGCCACAGTAGAAACTCACTGTCAGCGCCCTGCCAGAGGGCTTCGTTGCTGGCAAAATACGCATCGCTGGTCACCACAACGCTGCCCTTTCCATAATTTCGTTCGGCCACCACCGGCAATTGGCTGTCAGCCAGCAATCCTATCACCTGCCATTCTTTACCCAAGTCAGTCAGCCGGCAATGACTGTACCAATCCGGCAGCGCCATCGACAACTGGTCACTTGCGTTGATCAATTCCCAACCACCATCCGGACGATCAAAGCTTGGCGGCACTTCGATTCCTGCGTCGAAATAAGCCAGCAGGGAGCTGTCACCGGGCACCTCTTCACTCGAACCGGAGTCACCCCGGCGTGCCCGACGGATTCGCTGATGGCGCTGCCACCACTCAATCTCCGACTGTTTTTCTGTGCGCGGCACCAGACCCGGATTCACCGCGATCACCAATCTGGCTCCTTCGCGCACGGCCTCGATCACCGGATCTTTCTCGTCGACAAATAACCATGCCAACGAGGCGCGTGGAACTCCCAGCATGAACAAGGTGGTCCCGGAAGGGATGTTTTCGATGCGATCCAAAGGTCGAAGATTTCTACTCACGCTAAAGCCTTCCATCCGCTGCAACGACTCGTAAAACGCTCTTGTGCCCAGCGGATCACTGCGTAGAGACGAGTAATGCGGATAGACTTCCCCACTGCTGAAACGCAACTCCAGAACCCGACCGAACACCAGCACGATGAGGACAGTGAGAGCCCCAATCACAGCGAGCGATATCCAGCGTTTGTGCAACAGGTGTGAATCAACCATGCGCCACCTCCCCGTTTGGCGATGTCGCTGCCCTGGCGTCCGCTGATCGCAATTCCTGCCCGTCAGCGATGCGTTGGCAATTTTCCGCAAAGTGAAGCGCCGTCGCTTCATCGATGCGGTGATCACCGTACCATGCCCACTCAAACTTCCTGACATTTTCTGCAAACACATCACGCAAGCCCGGCAACGACCGCGCCTTTAGATCGAGTTCGTCCTGGTAATCCCGATTGGACTTGTATCGCGCGATGGCGATCAACCGCCGCTCACCGAGATGCGCCAGAGACCCGAGAAACAGAGCCCGGACCGCCAGCCGGAACTTGCCAGCGCTGATCTGCTCGCGTGCCAGGCGCAGCCATTCGACCTCGGGCAACTGCGAAGCGACCAGGTCATCATTTTCCAGATCCACCGGTGATGCATCCAACGACGCCTGTTCACCTGAGCCGGTACCCAGCTTCGCATTGCGGGAACGACGCCGGACCTGAACCACCGCCCACACCACCAATGACACGATCAGCAGCAGTGACAAAATCGACAGCGCCGCCGCAAGTATGCCACCCCGATCACCTCCGATGATTTGCCCTCCACTGCCATTCTGGCCTTGTCCGGGCTCGAACAACGTTGCAAACAAGCGCTTCAGACTTTCGGCAAAACGCTCAAACGAACGCCGGATCATCGCCGTCAAACCTTGTTCCTCGTCAGCCTGATCTCCGGGCCCCGCCGCGTCGTAGTTGCGGGATAAGCGCCATTGGTAAGGCTTGTTTTCCAGGGTTTGATGTAGCGCTTCGTCGAAGGCGGCAACGTTATCAGCAAGGGGTTCCTGACCGTGAACATCGATCACGCCGCTCAGGATCACTACAATTCCGACCGCCGCCAACTTGCCTCGCGACCGGATGGCTGCCAGGCGACTGAGCAGGTCCACACCACTGCGTCGCGAGTCACCGTAGAAGCAGCGCAGCACGTAGATCGCTTGAGTCAGCGGTCCCATGATAAGGAATGTGGTCAGCAATGTGGCAAACAGAAAAGTCGTGTTGGTAAGGCTGGCCAGCGGGAAAAGTGTGAACACGCTCTCCACGCCGAACAGCCATTTGAGCAATTGTGGCGCAAGCACGGCGAACATGATCAGGTTCGCCCACACCAGTATCGCCGCCAGGGAGGTGATAGCCATGGTGACGTGATTCGCTCCCCACCGCCAATGCGATAACGCCGCCGAGCGCGCAACCAGATGACGCAGCGGTTCTGATTCCGGATCACGGGTTAAGGCCAACACCGTGGCATTATGAAAAAATGCATAGGCCCATGCGAGCGGAATCATGAACAGCGCAGACAACAACAGCAGCGGCACAGCAAGCGATTGTATCAAGGCGTGTGCCGTCAGGTTGGCGATCAGGTGGCGGCCGTGCAATTCAGGTAAATCAGCTTCTGAATTTACCTGCGCCCAGAGTGATCGACAGAACCACGCCTGAGCCGATTTCATCCAGATATAAGCGAGCGCAACGCCCATGGCCGACCACGCCGCATCGCGAACCGCAAAACTACTGCGGCTCATATCCGCCCAGAAATAAAACAGCGCCGCGACGAAAGGCACCGCTCCCAGATAAAACACCATCAGGGTCGACAGCGGT
Organism: uncultured bacterium; assembly: GCA_965367965.1. Lineage (GTDB taxonomy): Bacteria > Verrucomicrobiota > Verrucomicrobiia > Verrucomicrobiales > DEV007 > JBBKXR01. The sequence continues at coordinate 13,344 of CBDULB010000055.1, forward strand.
GCACCACGCAGTAGACAATAAGCCTCCTCGACCATTCCCAGGCCACGATCGGCATTCCGTCGGTGTGCGACCGGACGTCTCGATTTTGAAGGTGATTCAGAATGCGACATTGAGAAGCAGTCGAGAGAGTGGTGTTCGACAAACGTTGCGACTTGCCTGCGCTATTCCTGCCACAGAGTTCCATCGTGAAAATTTGCCGGAATCGCCATCAGCAATCGCCCCAGAGAGTAGTAAAGCGCCCAACACAAAACCAGCCCCATCAGCGCCTGCACAGCGATCAACAGCCACTGCCGTCCCGATGCGCGACCGGTGGCGCTGTCAGTCCGCTCAGGCTCGCCGGCGGAGCGGGCTCTGTCCAGACACTGCGCACAGCTCAATTGGCCATCGTGTTCGGTGATGCACTCATCACAAAAATAAAGCTGACATCCGGGGCATCTGGCCGCCGCCGGTCGTTGGCGATGCAGATCGCAGGTCGTGGAAGCGAGGGTCGACATCATTCAGTGTCGGAGCCTGTTGGCAGAGGCACACTGGAAAAGCGCCATCCGGCGATCGAAAATGCTGCCAACGCCAGGCACAAGGTCAGCAGAAACACGGTGACACTGTTCGGTAATTCCGTGGAAACTGAGCCGAACATTTGTGCAAAACCGAAGGAGCCTGAGATCAGTTCAGGGCTTCGAAACGAGAACAACGAATAACACGACAATGCAACGATCCCCAACAAAGTTACCGGGACCGTGATCGCCCAGAGTTGCATGCCTGACTCAATCGGTATCGGTGTGCGGGTGGCTGCCGCTAACGACAGAGAAAGTGTGATCAGCGCACAATAGGCCAACAAGGAAGTCAGCACCGCCGTGCCCGTTCCATTCCAACCGAGTGCGATGACGAAGATCATCCACACGGCCCACGTCAGATGCAGCAGAAAAGACGGCACTACCCAGACCGAACACTTTGGCCGCACCGGCCGCGGCGCTTCGAGCGTCGGCAGCATAGGCGCTGTCGACCCTCCATTATCAGAATTTTCCCGGGCAGAAATGATTCGCTCCTTCAACTTTTCAACCGCCACCCTCGTCGTTTTCAGCCGCCGCAGGGGCCACGGCCGGACACGACTGACCGGGGTGCTCAACTCACAAATGCATGACGCGCCGCGACGCAAATGACGAACCCATAAAAGTAACGACGCCACCAAAGCCCCGGCGGCAAGCGCGGTAAATATCCAGCGATAGCCCGGCAATCCCGTGTCAGCGATGATTGCCGCAATGCTCACGCCTGCCAGCGCCGCCGTTACCCCGTACCAGAGCGTGGCCAGCGACTTGACCGAAGTCGGCGCGATCACCACAGAGTCAATATCGGTGTAGGCGTAGCGCCGATACCGCTCGGCTACCGGCAACAGCAAACCGTAGCCTTCCACATAAAGCAGGTGATCGTCCCCGAGCCAGAGACTCGAACACCCGAAGCCGCCTTTGATAAGGCACTCGTAACCCGCAAAGCGGTCGCTCATGTCATTTCAACGCTGCTCTCTTCCCTGCCGTAACCGGCCATCACACCGAGCATTTCGGTGACGGCATTTCGCAGACCGACAAACACGCCGCGCGATACCAGATGATGTCCGACGTTTAATTCACTCAGGTGGGGCACCCGCAGCAATGTCGCCAGATTCGACAGATGAATGCCGTGACCGGCGTTGACTTGCAGGCCGAGCTGGTGAGCCTGCTTCGCCGCAGCGATAAGCGCCTGCAACTCAGCCTCGCCTCCCTGGCGTGCCGCGTTGGCAAACGCGCCCGTGTGCAGTTCGATCATCTCGGCGCCACTGGCTGCTGCCGCTTCGATCTGACGAGGTTCAGGATCAATGAACAGACTGACCCGGGTGCCGTGATTCTGCAGTGTTAAAATCGTTTCTTTCAGGGAAGGATCCGCTCCCGCAACATCCAGGCCGCCCTCGGTGGTAATTTCCTCACGACTCTCCGGAACCAGGCAGGCAAAGGCCGGTTTTACTTTCATCGCGATGCTGAGGATCTCGCGCGTATTACCCATCTCAAGATTCAACCTGGTGTGAATTTTTTCACGAAGTTCGAAGACGTCGCGATCCTGAATGTGGCGTCGGTCGGCACGCAGATGCAGTGTGATCGAGTCAGCTCCCGCAGCTTCACTCTCGTGCGCCGCTGCCAGCAGCGAGGGTTCGGCGTTAACCGAATCGAGCATCGTCGCATAACGCGCCTGACGCAGCGTCGCAACGTGATCAATGTTGACTCCCAGCTTCAGTGTCCGCTCCATAGTGCTCCTTGCTCCTTGCTCCTTGCTCCTTGCTCCTGAAAAAACCTATTCCGCGGTCGGCGTGCCATCTTCATTGAGCATGCCATTATCGATGAGGTTCTGTTTCTCACTCTCCGGGTAAATGCCACGCAGGTAGCGACCGTTTTCGAAATCGGCATCCCAGAGGACGGTGCCATCCTCGCCGACGTCGCGGATATGACCATGCCACTGCAGGTTCTCGCCAAAATTACCAACGAAACGTTCGCGTCCCGTTTCGTCGTATTTGATGTGCCGGCCGAAAGCGATGCCGTCCTTGGTCATCGCATCGAGCTTCGGCAGGCCGTTTTCAAACCACTCCCGATGCCGGGTCTTCTCGCCGTGGTTGTAGTCAAAAATGCGTTTCAACTTGCCATCCGGATACCAACGGGTCTCCGGACCGTGCAATTTGCCCTCAAAATAGTAGCCAAAATATCGCGGTTCCCAATCCTTGTCGCGGGTCACCACGGCACCGGTAAACGGCACATCGTCGCCCTCCCGGTAGGCCAGATTGTCGTCTTTTACGATAATCTCCTGCGGCGTCGTAAAACCGTCAGGACGATCGTTGCCTTCAACTTTAGCGGTGTTCTCACGACAGGCGGGCAAAGCCGAAATAAGACAGAAACATACAAGCAAAGTGCTGCTGAAAATAGAAACTCGAGACATTATCAGCACCATGATGGCAACCCGTCAGGGTCGCAAGAACTTCTGCTGCCTGCGGCGACCACAGTCGGCTATTTTTTCGGAGTTCCAGGCGCCAGCCAGGCACCGACAATCCACAACAAACCACCCAATTGCACCGCGATTCCCGCCGTGCGCAGGCCGTTAAATATGCCATTCAGCCCATCCACCATCGCTGCTTCCTTGAGTTCTCCGACGCGATGCGCCAGCAATTCCGGGATGGGCCCCTGCCATATTCGATACGCGTAAAGCACCAGAAATGACAGGGCACACATCGAAAGCACCGAAACCCATCGAAAGCCGAGCAGCCTGGCCCGTGACGGCAGATAGGCTGCCGACCGCTTGCCGCTTCTTTTTCCAAAGCCGACGCCGACCACGGCGGCCAGCGCCAGCGATGCCGCCAAAAATAAAAAGCCGGCCCGGGTGGCGAGATGCAGCGGCAACTCCCGGGCGGCGACGAATGGATCGAGAGAATCGACCCCTGCTAAGCGCTCATAAATGACCGTTGAGCGCAACGACGCCTGCAGCAGAAACACCCCCGCCCCGTAAACTGCCAGTCCCGCCACTGAAAACACCAGGCGGCCGGACAATCTCAATCCCGCCCCAAGAAGCCGTGTTGAGGCCATGCCAAGCAGCAGTGCCGAACCGCACCACCACCCGAGCAACAGTGCGATCATTCGGCCGTATTTCTCCGCCAGTTCACCTAACATCAGCAGTCCCCATTGCGGACCGAGATCATCGACTGGATAAGGCAGTTCGACCGCCGCCGGCCGCGTCAGCGTCAGCAAAATTTCTCCCGGCGCCGCGACCAACTGCCGGCCGTAAACCTTCCAGAGATAATACGCTGAGCCGACTGACAACAGCGTCGCCACTACCCATAGCAGCATTGTCGCCGAGCGGCGTCGTTCGTCATGACCCACCGCTTGATTTTTTACCTTGTCGGTCATGAGCGGTAAGCTTGTACGATCGGAAAGCGCCGGCCCAGTCCGAAGGCCTTCGTCGTCACCCGGATCCCCGGAGCCGCCTGCTGGCGCTTCCATTCATTCAGATCGACCCGCCGCGTCACCCAACGAACCGTTTCCTCATCGAAACCGGCAGCGATGATGTCAGCGACCGCTTCAAAACGTTCTACATAGCGCTCGAGAATCGCATCGAGAACGTCATACGGCGGCAGTGAATCCTGATCTTTCTGGTCCGGCCGCAACTCTGCGCTCGGCGCTTTTTCGATGGTTGCCCACGGAATCACTTCGCGACCGCGGTCCTCGTTGAGCCAGCGCGACACCGAGTAGACCATCATTTTCGGCAAATCGGATATCACTGCCAGCCCACCACACATGTCACCGTAAATGGTGCAGTAACCGACCGCGAGTTCGCTTTTGTTACCTGTGGTCAGCAGTAAATGTCCAAGCTTGTTGGCTGCCGACATCAGCAGCAGGCCGCGAATTCGAGCCTGCATGTTTTCTTCGGTCACATCCTCCGGACGATCGCCGAACAAAGGCTTGGTCGTCTGCTTGACGGTTTCAAAAATATCCTGAATGGGCACCTCGTGACAGGCGATTCCAAGGTGCTTTGCCAAGGCCACCGAATCACCGACGCTGCCCTGTGAAGAAAACTCCGTAGGCATGGTGATACCCATCACATTTTCCGGCCCCAGCGCTTCCACCGCCACCGCCGCTGTCAGTGCCGAATCGATACCGCCACTCAAGCCGATGACCGCACTTTTAAAGCCGCACTTACCGAGGTAATCGCGCACTCCCAGCGTCAACGCCGAGAAGATCTCCGCCTCGACCGGCAACAGGTCATCACCGTGCATCGCCGGAGCTGCTTTATCGGCTACGTCGACCACGCGGACATCTTCGCAAAACCCCGACAAGCGGGCGGTCACTTCACCAACCGCCGAAACTACCACCGAATGCCCGTCGAACACCAGCTGATCGTGCCCGCCGACAGCATTGGCGTAGACCACCGGGCAGCCCGCATTTTTCGCGACTGCCGACAGCATCACCTGACGCTGGGCCGGCTTGCCTGAATGATAGGGCGACGCACTCAAGTTAACGATGAGATCAACGCCTTCATCGACCAGCGCCTGCGGAGGGTCTTTCACATAGAGACGCGACGGCAGATAATCCTCAGTCCAAATGTCTTCACAGATCGTCACACCAATCTTCCTGCCCCCGTAATCGAACCAACCCACCTCTGTCGCTGGCTGAAAGTAACGCGCCTCGTCAAACACATCGTAGGTTGGCAGCAGGCATTTCACAAACCCCTGACCAATCTTCCCCTCCTGCAACAAAGCCGCTGCATTGAGAAATGGTGCCCCTGACCCCGTCTTATTAAAATCTACGTAACCAACCAGCAACGGCACTTCGCCGATCAATTTTGCCAGCTCCTCCAGCGCTTTCAAGTTTCCGGGCACGAATCCCGAGCGAAACACAAGGTCTCTGGGCGGATAGCCACAGATCACCAATTCCGGGGCCAGCACCAATTCCGCACCATCTTCGACACATTGCGCGTAGGCCTCAGCCACCCGCCGGGAATTCCCGACAAAGTCACCTATCACCGTATTAACCTGAACGATCCCAATTTTCATATGCTAAAAAATCCAACACACAGAACAATTTACCAAAGCCCCCACAGCTCTGATTGCATCACATAAATTCCCAAAATCAAATTCGCCAGTGCGTGCATCACCACACAAGCACCAAGACTTTTAGCCTGCACGGTCAACCATGCCATGAGTGAACCAAACACCAGCGCCGGCAGCCAGTCCACTGGTTGATGAACCGCCGCGAACAACACCGTCGTCACGATCACCGAGCGCCAACCAAAGGTTCCGAAAGGCACTTTATCAAAACTTCGCACCGGCCGATCAATCAGCGCACGCATCAGGAAACCTCGCCAGAAAATTTCCTCGACCAAAGGCACCACCACCACCAGCCGCAAAAACCGTAAGCCGACTACCAGCCAGAAGAATCTTTCGCCACCAGCATTGGGATCAAATCCTTCGACGCGATCAAATACCCCCAACCAGCGCCAACCGTCAGTATCGATAACGGCCCAATGATACAATGCCGAAGGTAACAGCCACACGCCAATACCGACGATCGCGAGCGCGAACGCCAAAGCGATCACCCGAGCGCTCCACGGCGGGAAGTAGTAGTGCTTCCGCCAGATGATCAGCAATGCAAGACAGATAAGACTTTGCAGCGGGTACACCCACAATTCCGGCGCACGCACATGCCAGGGCAATTCCGCATTGTCGACCTTCAGCCAGCGCGCCAGTTCCGTCAGCAACATAAACACCGCCAGGGGGGCGATGAAGGCCGTTCGCTTAGATTGCACGATTTGCTGAAACACGTCCGACCGTAGCGACATCAATCACTGCGGGCAACTCAAACGGTGGATGCGCTTATCGTCACGGAAACAATGTTCCCGCCAGATCCTGACTACCGTCACCGGTGCCCGCGATGCCTGTGAAATCCGCGATCACCAGCGCGCCGCCGATATCGGTACGACGATCCGCAAAAATGCCGTGATTTCTGGAGGTGCCGTTGCCCCCGGTTCCCTGGACGGTGCTGCCGGATTCGCCCGTCAGGGTGTTGGAGCCGCTCAGGAAGGTGCCATGATTGTTGCGGAGCCCGTTAACGAGATCCGTGTGCGATGTGCCTTGAATTTCGAGAACGCCTGCCGAACTGAGGCTCGAACGCTTCAATTGCACACCGTCGTTGTTTATGGTGCCGGCACCACTCATGCCAGTGACGCTCAAATCGAGCAGCGCGTCCAGGTCACTGGATTGAATGCTGACACCATCATTGTCTTTGCCGGTCGCCGCGGCACTCGATTGTCCGGTAATGTTGACATCGGCAGCAAGCGTAGCATCAACCCGGTTGATCCACACACCGCGGTTGTTGTTGCCGGTGCCGTTCGACGTGCCTGCCACCGTCAAACTGCCGCTCGTGGAATTCAGCGTGCTGCGATTGACCTGAACGCCGGTGTTGTCATGGGTGCCACCGCCCCCCGTACCATTGAGTCCGATGTTCCCTGCTGTATCGATGTCAAACATCGCGGCGTAAATACCCGCATTCCCCTTGCCCAACGCCGCCGCCGGGGACGTCCCGGTAACACTCACCTCTCCGCTCGCCGTGACCGACAGCCGGCTGACGTTGACCCCCCGGTTGTAGTTGCCGGTTCCCCTCGAGGTTCCATCGATGATTAGATTTCCGGCGACCGCGCTCAGGGTTCCGCGCGTAATCTGGACTCCATCGTTGTTGTGAGTTCCACCGCCGCTTACCCCGATCACGCTGAATCCACCACCGGCAATGACTTCGATGCGCGAAGCCGCGACTCCCGAATTATTCCTGCCGAGCGCCTGATCCGACGCCGAACCTTCGATGGTAATATCGGCACGTGCGATTGCAACCAAGGCTGAGATGGACACGCCCCGGTTGCTGCTGCCGACGCTCAGGGAAGTGCCATCTATATCAATATTTCCACCCCTGACCGTCAGGGTGCTGGAGCTGGCAAATTTCACTCCAAAATTGGAATTGCGGCCGGCAGCAAGTTCACGACCATCGATCAATAGATCGCCGGTTCCTTCAACGCGAAGCGCAGACCTGACGAGACTGACGCCACCGTTGCGGTCGAGCTCACTGTTGGTCGTGCCGGTGATTATGAGATCGGCCGATGCGCCGGACCCGGTGATTTCCACACTCGCGCGATTCAGTTCGATCCCGAGGTTTGCGCTGCCTTTACCAGCCATTGGCGTCGTTGATGCCCCTGTAATCTGAATCGCCCCATTTTCGGTAGTGACCGTGGAATTGCCGCGAATGACGACGCCATTCGACGAGCTGATGCCGTTGCCACTACCGGTGATCGAAATCACCCCGGCACCCGCCGTGGTGATCGTTACGGATGAGTTGATGTATACGCCCCGGTTACCACTGGTTCCGGCACCCGACGTGCCGGTGATCGTAATATCGCCTGAGCCTGAGTTGATCTGTGCCCTGGACGCGATCGACAGGCCGTAGTTATTGCTACCATTTTCCCCACCTGTGCCGGTGATTACAATATCACCCTGCTCTGTGTTGATCGTGGTGTTGCGACCAATCGTGACACCGGAATTCGACGAAGTTCCGGCTGCAGCTTCGCCGGTGATTGTAATCGTCGCGCCGGCGAGTCCGGAGACCGTTGAACCACCGTCGATGCGGGTCCCTTTGGTGGAACTGCGGCTTCCCAGAGCCTGACCGTCGATCGTGATCTGTCCGCCACCGGAACCAACTTGAATCAATTGGCTGCTGCTGTTGATGAAGATACCGATTCCGCTCGAGGTGGAGCCAAGTTCAGATCTGCCGATTAACTGGATGTCGCCGCTGTCGACCTGCAGCGTCGTCCGAGCCAGACGAATGCCATCGTTGCCGGCACTTAAGTCACCACTGGTACCCAGGATCACAATGTCACCACTGCCGGACGCACTGAACACATTCTGATTGAGCGATACCGCATCATAGTGGCGACCGGTGGCATTGGAACCGGCATCGAGCGTGATCGAACCGGTGCCACTGACGTAGATCTCGCCATTGCGACCGCCGATAATTTGTTCGGCGGTGATCGTGGCGTGGAAGTTTGCCGCCAGAGTGGCCCCGCCCTTTAGGTCGACCCGATCAAAACCGGCGCCATCGACCACTTGCAGGCTACCATTCAGCAGGCCGAGGTCCCCGGAGATGGTGAGGCGGTCGTCGCCATCCAGCAAATTAAACGCAATTCCACCGCTTACCGCAGAGGTCTCAATACGAACTTCGCTGGATCTTACCTGAATGGCATCGGCTACATTGCTGCTGACGGTGCCCCGTCGAACCGATATCGAGAAGTAATCGACATCGCCAGCCGTGATTCGTTTGATGGTCACATCATCGTTCGCACCATTACCACCGGATGCTTGAATGACGAGATCTCCGGCACTGCTGACGATGGCCCCGACGTCCGTGTCGAACGTGGTGGCATCGATGGTAATCGAGAATGACAGGATGCTTGAACTGTCGACTCCGCCGTCTGCAATACCGCCATCGTCGTTGAGCACAATCTGTAGATTTGCCACACCTGAGGCACCCGCCAACGGGATGTAGCGCAGGGTGCCGTTGGCGCTGATAACAGGTGCCGCAGTGAACAGAGCCGGGTTGTCATTTCCGACGATGGTAAAGCTGAGCACCTGGGAGCCTTCTCCGCTGCCGCCGGCTGTTATGTCAGTGGCAAAATCAGGAACTATCTGTTCACCGCTTCCAGCCGTTGCCACATGTGTGGGAGAAATACTGAACATCGGGGCATCGTTAACCGGCGTGATGTCCACCGTAATTTCCCGGGTGGCAGTATTGCCTTCGTCGTCGGTGACCATCACCGTGAAGCTATCGCTGCCGAAAAAGTTGGTGGACGGATCGTAGGCCCAGGCACCGGTGGTCGGATCGATTGTGGCGACACCATTGGTACCGTCGACAGTGAGCGTGAAGTTTGGCGTCGCGATGCCGTCGGGCAGGTCTTCGACCATCAAGGTTCCGGTTACCGGGCCGGCGTCTTCAAAGCCGGTGCCGGACAGATTTCCTGAAAACTCAGCGGGATCATCAACCTGGTTGACGGTCAGTGTGATCGTTTGCATCTCGGCGTTGCCGTCGTCATCGGTAGCGGTGACGGTGAACGTGTCGCTGCCGTTAAAATTGGCGTCAGGCGTGTAGCTCCAGGCGCCGGTCAGAGCATCGATCGTTGCGCTGCCACTGGAAGGAACGGCCGATACCGCGTAATTCGGGTTGGTGATGCCGTCGACCGAATCACTCACCGTGAGGACACCTGTGATCGCACCGTCGTCCTCATCGCCGCTGCCGCTGGTATCACCTGCAAAGGAGGCTGGGTGATTGGCGTTGCCGACGATAGTCAGGCTGATGACCTGTAACTCAGTGTTGCCGTCGTCGTCGGTAATCGTGACGGTAAAGGCGTCGGTGCCATCGAAGTCGGCAACCGTGGCATAGCTCCACTCGCCGGTAGTAGCATCAATGCTGGCATTGCCGTTCGCCGGATCGGCGGTGATGGCGAAAACAGCGCCGTTGGTCAGCCCGTCGACTGGATCGCTGGCAGTCAGTGTGCCGGTGACCGGCGGGCCGTTCTCCACTCCGCTTCCCGAGGTGTCGCCGCCGATGGTTACGAGATCGTTCACCTGATTCACGGACAGGGTGATGACTTGCGTTACGGCGTTGTCATCATCATCAGTGATGGTCACGGTGAAACTGTCGCCGCCATTGAAATTGGCAAAAGGGGTATACGTCCACTCGCCGGTCGCAGCATCGATGCTCGCGGTGCCGTTACCTGCAGCACTGGTGATAGAGAAAACGGTGCCGTCGGTCACACCGTCCGCCGGGTCACTCGCGGTCAAGGTTCCCACGATGGCACCACCGTCTTCGTCACCGGCACCGGACAGGTCGCCGGCAACCGTCACAGGATCGTCGACCTGGTTGACCGTGATGGTGATCTCCTGCGTCGCAAGATTGCCCTCGTCGTCAGTGACCGTGATGATAAACGTATCGACTCCGTTAAAGTTTTGGTTCGCTTGATAGCCCCACTGTCCGGTGTCGGGGTCCGCCGCAGCCACGCCGTTGCCGGGTGCAACCGTCACCACGAAATGGGGAGTGTTGAGCCCGTCGAGCGGATCACTGGCGGTCAGGATGCCTGAGATCGCCCCGCCGTCCTCAATCCCGGTTCCGCTGATATCGCCACCGAAGGTGGTGGAATTATCGACTGAAGCGATCGTGATCGCGATCACCTGCAGTGCTTCATTGCCGTAACTATCGGTGACCCTAACGACAAAGCTGTCATTACCGGAAAATCCCGAAGCCGGGGTATATTCCCAATCGCCCGTCGAGAGGTTGATCGTGGCAACACCACTGTCGGCTGCCGTCGCAATAGTGAAGCCATCAACCGTCGCACCGTAAACATCAGTCGAGGACAACGTTCCCGTGACCGGGGCTCCATCTTCCACTCCGCTGCCGGAAGTGTCGCCGGTGACGGCAGGCGGCGCTGCGGCGGCGATTTCAAAAATGGTCACGTAGTCATCTCCGCCCGTGCCATCAGCATTACCGTCGAGACGCAGCCCGGAAAGGTCATGAATGCTGGTTGAGCCGGAGATGATGAATTGGTAGCTTCCAATCGTCAGCGGATTAACGAGCGTTACTATCACCTGATTCGAACCGGGAATGTAAGATGGTGTGAGTTCGATAGTGACGTCGTCGAGATCACCAAAGATCTGATTGGTCCCGGCTTCGACCAGCTGATAGTTGGCCGTCGCATTGGCATCCACGGGATTCAGTGCTTCGCTGAAACTCACGACGATCTGAGCCAGATCTTCGCTGTAGATCACGCTGCCCGCAGAAATCTGCCCGGGCGTCACTGCAGTAATCGTCGGTGCGGTGACATCATCACTCGAGCCGCCAAACTCGTGCGCGCCGATGTCAGTGACCCCTGCCCCCCAAACAAAGCTGCTCGAGCCGAAATAGGCAAGGTTAGCCACACCATCGGCATTGGTGAGCAAGGTATGTCCGACGCCGGAGGTGCCGTCGGAGATGCCGACCGTCGGAGACAGAGCTTCATTGCCGGGACCGTAGTCAAAGCGGAAGGAATTATCCGCAAACAGGGTGGCTGCGAATTGCACATCTGAATCGCCATTGCTGCCGTTTGACGCATTCCATCGGAACACGACGCGGTCAGCGAACGTTTCCATGAATACATCGTCACCTGCGCGGTCGGTGCGCAGACTGTCCCACAGCGGAGCGATGCGCGGATAGTTGTTCAGCGCATCCGTCGAGTTGGAATTGGCATTTGCGCCGTTATCCGTTGCGGTGAACTGCAGCAGTCCGTTCGACGAGATCCACAGGGAGGTGTAACTCACGCCATAAAATTCAAACGCAAACGGCAGGATGACTTGAGTGATCGCGTTGTTGCCGTTGACATTGAGATCGGTGCCGGAGAGCGGTAAATCAAATACTGAACCACCGCTCACTTGAGAAATCGCATAGTTAAACGTTCCGGTATTGGTCGTGCCGGGGTCGTCGCGTCGCGAAAGTCCATCGATGTCAGTCGCCGGAGCCTCGACAGATTCTCCGGCATCGATGGCGATCGATCCACCACTGAGTGTGAAGTTGTCATCGCTGCCGCCATAGTTTCCACCGGCAGCGTCATAACCGAGAATATTGTCAGCCCCGTCGGGATCGACGAACAGCGGATCACCACTCACCGAGTTCAGGTCGCGCAACTGAGCGCCCTGCCAGGCAGCGAGATCGGCGTGAGCAACTCCGCCGACTTCACCGAAGACCGCAGCTCCGGTAGCGAGATGCACGAGATTGTAGTCAGACTCAAACGTGGCGTTTAACGGATCCTCCACAAAAATTGCGGTGCCGGCATTGATGACCACGATATTATTGCCGAGCAGTAGACCGTTGCCGCTGTTGTAAATACGGATACCGATGCCGCTGTCCTGATAGACCGTGTTGTTGCGGATGGTCTTGCTGCCGCCGCCCGCCGTGTAGCTGATGCCACCGTTGCCATTGTCGTAAACCAGGTTGTTCTCAACCAGAGCGGAAACCGTTGAGTTGACGCCGGTTCCCGAGCCGATGCCATAGTCTCCGTTTGAGTAGGAGCGGTTGCCGGTGACCACGGCGTCGGTCAGTCCGGTGAGATAGATGCCGCTTTCAGTATTTCCGTAGACCACGTTGCGATGTACGTAAGCGTCGCTGGCCGCGATGCCGATACGATTGAATGCCGCGATATTGCCTCCGCGTGCATCATCGACACCGACACGAACGGTGCTGTGGTAAACGCCGCCGACGATGCGGAAGCCAACATCGTTCTCGAGTGCCTCATTGCCATAGATCTCCAGAGCTCCCGTAACGCGGAAACCCTCGCCTTGATTGTCCTGCGCGATGTTGCCGAACACCTGGGTCCAGATCCCTCCCTGGAAGAAGAACGTATTATGGCTGATGCTGAAGCCGGTGTTATTGTCGCGGGCAAGGTTGCCGCTCACCGTGCCACCATTACTGGTCAGGCCGAAGCCTTGATCGATATTGAATACCGTGTTGTTCTCCGTGGTCTGCGCGCCGCTGACGCTGACGATGATGCCACGATCATTTGAGAAAACGCCGAAGTTAGACGCACCGTCCAGCGAAACGGTATTGCCACGAATCACCGTGGTTTCGCCACGCACCTCGATCTGAGTGTCCTGATCGAGAAGTTCATCACCACTGACACCGCGGAACGTGTTGCCGGTCAGTATACTGGAACCGGAATTGCCGTCGATATCGAGACCATGGCTGACGTTTTCAAAAACGTTGCTGTTCGACAGCGTAAAGTTGTCGCTGCCCTCCACTGCAATACCGGTGTCCGCCCCGGTAACGGCGATGCGATCGAGCGTAATCCCATCGGCACCGGTGATCCGGAAGGCCGCTGTTCCCGAATCGCGATTGCCGCGATCGAACAGCGCGGTTCCGACCGAAGCATCCGGGCCACGCAAGGTGAAACCGGCGTCGTCGAACAGAACCCGCAGGTCGTCGGTCAGATTGTAAATGCCGGCATCGACGTAAACCACATCGCCGGGATCGAGATCGTAGGCAGCGAGCAGGGCCGCGACCGAAGCCATCGGACTGTCGGGCGATTTGCCGGAGTTGGCGTCGTCGCCCACGGCGCTGGTCACACCGCCAACGTCGATCAACCCATCGTTGATGTAAAATTCGTTGCCGGCATTGACAATCAGGAAGGCGGCGGACGTATCGCTGACACCGGTACCTTCCAGTTCCACGCTTATGGTATGATGGCCTGCCGCGAGGTTTGTCGGAACGGTCCAGGTGTAGTTGCCATCGTCACTCACCGATGCGGCGACCAATGCACCGCCATCGCGGGTGATGGTGATGTCAGTGCCACCTTCTGTTCCCTCCCGTGCAGCGTAGAGGCCGGCGATTTCCGTGGCACTCAGAGCCCGTCCGAAATACGCGGCCTGGTCGATGTAGCCGTCCCAGGCAACACCCGAGTCGTCATACTTGCGACCGATACGCAGCGAGGCCGCAAAATTGTCCAGCTCACTGGAATATGAATTCGCCGCATCCGCCTCGACGCCATTGTAGTAAAGTCGGTAAGCGGTGCCATCGAAGCTGGCCGTTACATGCACCCACTCGTCGAGTGGCAGCACCGCCTCGGCCACGGGATTGCTGCCGAACAAGTCATCGGGCGCCGTAAAGATTAACGAGTTGGTCGAGGCCTTATAACGGATCTCCGAGCCACCGTAGAATCCGCCATTGCCGTGACCGGCCAGCCACGCACCGTCCTCGATAGTTGCATTGGCATAAGCCCAGATTGAGATCGTGAAACGATTACCGATCAATTCCGGCACATTCGGCCCGGTCAGCGAATCGTCCTGACCGTCGAAACGGAATGCACTGTAACCTCCAAACGGATCAAGAAGTCCGCGTCCTACGCCATTAAAACTGGAAAGGTTCGATTCCGTCTCTGTGCCCGACCGGTCAAGGACGAGGCCGCCCGGCGTATTATCGAACGAGAAGTAGGCCGCCGGATCGAGTGCCAGAATAGCATCGCGATAGCTTTGTTCCGGCGAGATCGCTCCGAGACCGTTGGTTTGCCAGGTGATTTCAAAATGGCTACCCTGCTCGATCTTTTCGCCGCCCAGGGGGGAAGTGATGGTGATCAACGGCGCAACAGACAACGCAGCCTCACTGGTCGTGCCGTAGGCGCCAAGATTGATGATGTTGGCATTCGGTGAAGGCTCTTGACCGACCGGCACCTGAGGATCACCCGCATCGATGGCGATCGAACCGGATTGCAGATGAAAGTCTCCACCTGCAGCATCGATAAACAGCGGGTCACCACTGATGCTGTGCGGGTCGAATCCCGCAGCGCCCATCCAGGTTGGCAGCGTTAGATAGGTCGCACCCTGCCAGTCGGCGACAGCGTCGAGGCCGGGATCGAAGATGTTGTAGTCGGAAACGAATTCATTGGCCGAAGCAGTGTCAGCGAACAGTGCAGTCAGACCGCTGCCGGCAAAAATATTGTTCAGCAACAGTGTTCGTGGCGTGTTGGTCAGCGACACCGCCGTGGCATCGAGCATCGAGTAAAATGTGTTATTGCGAATACTCAGACTGCTGCCGCTGCCGTTACCGTTGGCATTGATGGCGCGGATTCCGAGCGCATTGCCGTCAAACACATTGTTGACGATGCGCTGCGTGCCGAAATCGGCGGTGACATCGATGGCGATCGGATTGTTGCGGAAAGTCGCACCGCGCACCGAATTACTCTCCAGTCCGCTGAGCACGACAGCGGCGGTGGTGTTGGCCGTGAAACTGCCGCCGACGATGTCCGAACCGTCCGCGAGTGTCGCGCCGATGTCGTTTCCGATAATGGTCGAACCTGTCAGCAGGGCGAGCGTTGTGGTCAGCGACAGTCCAGTGCCGTTACCGCTGAAAGTCGTGCCGGAGAATGAGGCACCGGCCGTCAGCACTGCGCCGATGGTATTTCCGGAGATCGTGCCGCCCGTGGCGATCAAGCTGCCGCTGATGTTCAAACCGGTGACGCCGTCGCGAATACTGACATCGCTGAACGTCGCATTGCCGCTGATATCGACCGCGAGCTCGGCGTTGGCCAACTCAAGATCGCTAAGCGTGGCGCTTGTCGCCACCGTGAATACCCCGCTACCCACCGAGGTGTTATTTCGATCCAGGGTCGCCGGCCCGGAAATGCTGATACCCTCCGGAAGCGGCAGCGTGACGATGATTTCGTAGCTGCCGGAATCGATGGAGACATCGGCAGCGGTGAGATCGTAGGCGTGAAGCAGCGCCGCCAGAGACGGCAGTGGATCGGCAGCGGTGGTGCCGGTATTTCCGGTGGAACCGGCGGTGGCAGCGTAGAACGTCGTTGTCGGCACGCCGACCGTGACGCTTACGGTTGTCTCCAGCAGCCCGTCCGAAATGCGCAGCAGCCCGTCGAACACCGGCCCCACTGGCACCGGTATCAGGATTGATTCGGAACCGTCATCGACCGTGTTGCCGGCCAGGGTCGTCCAGGTCGAACCACCATTGTCGGAATACTCAATGGATACGGTACCGGAAGTGGCGATGAGTGATTGCCATGTGAGATTGAGTGTCTGACCACCGATCAGCTTGTCACCGTTGTGGACGGCAAGGATCCGGAAGTCCGCGCCTGCAAGAGCATCGTCGAGAGCACCGATGTTGCGCCGGATGCCCGAAGGCTCACTCGCATCTCTGGCCGGCGATCCGGCGGCCAGGGTGTAGTCATGGTTGCCTGCGTCGGCAAACAGCGGATCGGCAATCAGGCTGTGGGCGTCGAAGCCACTTTCCTGCCACCAGCGGGTGATGTCGGAGAATCCAATCTGCCAATCGATGACATCAGCATTGTTCGGCGCGTAGTAGAGATTGTAATCGGCGGCGAAGCCCCGCTGCGCAGTATTTTCGACCAGAAGGGCCGGTGCCTCGTTGTCGAAGGTCGCAAAGATATTGCCAATCAGAGAGATGTTCTCGCTGTCTCCGATGATGCGCGCTGCGGCGGCACCTCCCGGGCCATCGACAACGGCGGGTGCTACGAAGGTATTGTTGCGGAACTCGATCGGAAAATACAGGGCGTCGACTAACAGGGCACTGCGGCTCACTCCAAACACCAGGTTACCGGTGACTACCGCGCTGCCGTCGTCATCAAGAAAGTCGTCGAGACCGATGAAATTGAAATCGCGCAAGGTGCGCCCGTGCAGCACGGCGATACCCGTCTCGACCAGACTTACGGTATTGTCACTGACCACCGATGCACTGGCAGCGGTATTAAAGTTAGGCTTGTCGCGTTCGGCATCGATGGCAATACCGATGCTGCCCGACGCAGGGATCGCTGAACCAGTGACGGTATTGCCGGCAACGGTTCCGCCGGCGACCAGGATACCGGTGGAGTTGCCGTCGAGTGATCCGTCGCTGAAAGTGCCGGTGAAAGTCTCGCCGGTGCGCACCCCGATCGCATTGCTGTTGGCGATGTTGCCGGTGTGGATGCCGGCACCCTCCAGATGAAAGCCGAATACGCTGTTGCTGCTGGCGGTATTTCCGGTAGACGTTCCCGCCCCCTCGAGCCAGTAGCCCACGGCGTTGTTGGAGGACAGGTTGCCATCGAGACTGAAACCGGTCGCCTTGATGAAATAGCCGATCGACTCGAACTCGAAAATTCCGGCAAGCGGATCGTAGTTCTGAACCGTGTTGCCGCTGATCACGGCTCCACTGCCGGACGGGTCGTCGATGTGAATACCGGCAAACCGGTTGCCTGTACCCATATTGTCAATCGTATTGCCGCTTATCGTGATTTGAGCCGTAGTGGAATCGATACCGGTGCGCGCGTGCACAATGGTCGAATTTGCGATGATCACGCCCACCTGATCGACCAGAACGCCGGTATTGGGAGCATCGATGCTGACATTATCCAACACTGAGCCGGTTCCCGGCGACCGGATTGCCACCGCTGCATTGCCCGCCGAGATCGTCAGGTTGGCGAGGCGCACATCGGTCGAGCCGCTCAGATCGAGGGCGGTGCCGGTAGCGGTGTAAGTCAATTCGGTCAGACCGATGTCGGAGCCGATGATTTCCACGCCCGAGTCCTGCGCGCCGATGACGATAGTGGCAAGGGTGGTGTAGCTGCCCGTGTCAATGAAAATGCGGTCCCCCGGCTCAAAATCGTAAGCCGCCAACAGCGATGCCAGCGTCAACTTCGGAGTGGCGGCGGAAAGTCCATCGTTGGCGTCGTCACCAATCGCGGTGGTGTAAGTGTCACCGTCGAGCTCGCCGTCGTTGACAAAGAAGTCGGCAACCGGCTCGGAAATCCGGAACGGCGCGAGCACCGACTCAACAACCGGCACATCAACCGAAGAAATTCGGATGCTGTAGTCGCCGGCAGGAGTCAGGGCTCCGGGAATCATCCAGTCGAACGAACCGTCGTCTGCAGTGGCCGCACTGATCGTTTGGTAAGCTCCCCCACCCTGCGAATATTCGATAGCGACATCGCCAGTGAACCCGAACGACAGCCACTGAATCGTAAAGGTCTGGCCCTGAAAAAGCCGCTGATTCTCCAACGGTGCGAGAACGATAATAAACTGAGCCGGGCTCAGCGAAGCCTCTGTTGTGGTACCATAGGCACCGAGATTGACCAGGTTACCGTTGGTCACCGGTTCAGCGCCGACCGGATCGGCCGGATCGCCGCGGTCGATCGCCGGACTCTGGTTTGCCCGCGCCGTGAAAGTCTGACTGACCGGATCGTAGCTACCAACCGTCGATTGCAGATGGTAGTCGCCATTGGCAGCATCCGCGAACAGCGGATCACCAATCAGCGAATGCGAATCGCCGCCGGTCAGCGCGCGCCAGGCATTGAACTCTGCGATGGTCGCGCCGAACAAATTGTAGTCGCTGGTAATGGTAGCCGATCCGGTCACGTTAACCCCAAGCCCGGTAGCTCCGGCAATGATCGAATTCCTCAGCGTTGCCGTTCCCACCGGGTGCAGAAGCGCAACTCCCGCCCGTGAAAAGGTCACGTGATTTAAGTCAATCGAAATGGTCGGCAGGCCACCCATGTTGCCGGCAACGCCGGTGGTGCTGTCCGCGATGACCGTATTGCTGATCGTGGCCGTCTTGCCCACGCCCACAGCCTTGGTATGACCGCGCAGATAGCTGCCGCTCATCTGGAGATGCTGCACGCTGACTCCGGTGCCATTGTTCAGCAGACGTACATTTTCGAGCACCGCCGTGCCGAGTGCGTTGTTCACGCCAACAGTGTTTCCTTCGATGGTGCTGTTGCGCACCGTGATGTCGGCGATCAACTTGTCGAGACCGTTCAAGCGGTTGTTGGCGATCAGCGAGTCTTCGATGGTCAGGCCATCCGCGAACTCGATACCGTGGCTGTCGTTGCCCTCGACCACCAGTCCGGTCCAGGTGACCGCCGGCCCGAAACCGGTTCCATTGAGTGCGATACCGCTGCCACCGTTGCCCGAGAAAATGCCGTTGTTGATCACCAGGCTCGAAGTGTCAGACCGCAGTCCGTGCGAGCCACTTGCGGTGGCACTGATGTCGGTGGCGATAATCTGGAAGGGCACCGTGAAAGGCGCCTGGAAATGAAAGCCGTAAACACCAGCGCCGGACGCTGCGACATCAGTCAACGCCACGCCGAACGAATCCTCGACGAATACTCCGGTGCCCGCCGGATCGACGATCGATACGTCCTGCAATGTAAAATTATCCGAATCGTCGACGATGCGCACCCCGGTCGTGCCCCCGGTTGTCGCAAGATCACGAATGGTCGTCTGATCGGCATCCGCCAGATCGAACACCACATCGGCACCGAAGGTGATTGTTCCGACGATGTCAGTCAGGCCGACACCGGCACCGAGAATGGTCATACCACTGTCGAGACCGAGCGGCGTCAATGTTGACCCGGACAGCGCAATGCTTTCCAGAATCGCGTAGCTGCCGGCATCGATGCTCAGGGTGCTGCCACCGCCCAGTTCGTAGGCGCGCAGCGCATTGACCGGATTCGGCTTGGGCGCACTGGCGAGTTTACCGGTGTTGCGATTGCTGCCAACGGCAGTGGTCAGGGTGTCGCCGGTCAGTTCGTTGTCGTTGACGAAATAATCGATGCCGGCTTCAACCACCGAGAACGGCTCGGCCGCGACATCCATGGCACCCGGTTCGCCGACCAAACTGACGGCTATACTCAGTCCGTGCGTTCCAAAACTGATGCCGTTGTCGTCGAACGGTATCCAGGTGTATTCGCCGATGTCGGGAGCGGCCGGGGCAATATTGGCAAGCAACACCCCGTTTTGCAGCAGATCGATCTGTACTGCTGCGCCAGCGGTATTTCCGAAAGTTTCGAAGCGGATCAACACCGGTTCGCTGCGTTCAACGTCGGTGTAAAGATCCGGCGAACGCAGTGCGATCCGCGGGGCCGTAGTATCATTCGCCACGTCATGCGAGGTCTGACCATAGGCACCTAGATCAGGCGCCAGCGTGTTGCTTTCCACCCGCAGGAACGCACCGTCGAACTGGCCGAAAGTGGCCTGTCCGACTTCGATATCGGCATTGTAGCTGAACAGGATTTCCCGCGTGCCGTTCGGCAGATCGAGACGGTCTCCGGCGATTACCCATCGACCGTCTGAAGCGAGGGCAGTGCTGAACACTGATGAAATCGGACTGCCCGCGCCGTCGAGGAAAGTCAGCGTGATATCGAAGCCGTTGACTTGATCCGGATCGCCGTCGACGCGGAAACGCCCCCCGAAAATAGCCGACAGCGATCCACTGTCGAGTTCGGTCGGGGTGAATCCTGCGGCCAGTAAATCCACCGTCTGTGAAGCGAATGACAACTTATCAACGCCCGTGTTGAAAACCTGATCATCGAGCCAGGCATTCGCGACAGTCTGCACCGAACCGCTGGTATTATAGCTCCAGCCAACCGCACCTGTCTCGAAGGAACCATTGGTGAGCAAATTAACCGCTGTCGGAGCAAGTCCCAGATCAGTGAGCGCGCTGGCGTTGTCGATCGCCGGCGAAGTGAAGCGCAAACCGTCGATGAGATCAATCGGACGCAGATCACGCCCGGCGATTGAGGCGAAATGTGGCGCCGCCCACAGAGGGTTGACTACCGTCGAACCGATCGAGTTTAACTCGAAGCGACCGATGTCCGCTTGAATGTCGAGCAGATCATCAAACAGCCTGGTCCAGAAATATTGGGAGGCACCGTTTTCGTTGTGCAACAGATTGTAGTCCGAGAAAAATCCCGTGTAGCTCTCGACGTGCACCGCAGTGCCTCCATCGCGCACAAAAAGAGCATTGCCGGTCAGCAGGGTTTCAGAGCCCGCTTCGATCCGCACCCCGTCGCCACCTTCAGCGTAAATCGTGTTGTGCACAAAACGATGCCCGCTGCCTCCCGTGACCGCGAAGGCGAAATCATTACGATCAAAGAGGTTGTGGGTAATCAGTTGACGATCCGCGTGCGACTCGATGCCGCTGCTGTTCTCGCTCAACTCGTTAAACTGAATGGTACCCGTGAAATTCGAAACCGCAGTACCGTTCCAGCGCAGCAGGTTGCGATTACCCCAGTCGTCGAACACCGGACCGAGTATGGCCGTCGCCACGCCGTTCTCACCCGACACCCCGGTGGTGTTCTCCTCGATCACTTGATTGACCAGCTGGCCGATGATCAACTGCACGCCGACAACGTTGCCGCGGATGGTATTGCGTCCCGAACCGGGCGCGTAGCCGAGGCCCGACGCGTTGTCGGCGACATTGTGAACTACTCCCTTGGCACTGCCGGTGATGACATTTCCGAACAGCGCCGCCGGTGCGCGGTAAGTAACGCCCACGTCGCCACCTCCGATGGTGTTGTTGGTGATCGCCCCGGTGAACGCCCCGTCAATTTCGAGGCCGATGATGGTGTTGTCGGCGATCAGGCCGCTGCTTGCGGTGGCAATGCTCAAAGTGCCGATTGCCGAGTCGAGTATCGTCGCCTGACTGTTGCTCAGACTTACGCTCTCCGCTGTTACACCCTCCAGTGAGACGCTCGAATCCACCACCGAAATACTACCGGCGTCCTGCGCATGAACCAAAGTCACGTCGGTCGCTGCGTTGATCGAAACACTGGGCACCGACGTTCCCGGTTCAAAGTAGAACACCCGTCCGTCATCCGCCGCAGTGATCACCAACGGGGCGCCGGATGTCACCACCGTCGTGTTGGCGATCGATCCCGGCAACTGACTGCGGGCATGGATGTCGGTCGCGTCATCGGTCGCAAAAACCACACTGCCATCCGCAGCACTCGCCAGCGCCAGTGAGCGCGGCAAGGTGGTCGCAAACGCCACCCCACGACCATCTTCGGCGAGACCGGGCAGGGCCTGGCTGGCGTTACCGCCGTCAAAATCCAGTGCATACACCACCGGCGCGTCCCCCTGTCGCGTCGCAACACCGTCCTCGATCCAGGCGATCTGCAGATCGCCATTTCCAGCGGCCAGTTCGATATCGTAGACCTGGCCGCTGGCAGCGGGGATTGCCACCGGCATCAGCGTGCCTGCAGCGCGGAACAGTTCCAACTGACGACCGGCCGGACGTTGGCTGGAGTCGTCGGCGACCGCCAGGTAGGGGTCCGAACCGAGATATTCAACTGCCGGCAAACTACCCTCCGTCGTGCCGAACACCGACCAGACTGCACCGTCAAAAGTCCGCAGCGTCGTCATCACCCCGTCACTGGTGGCGAGTGCTCGGTTGGCACCTTCCGCGGCAAGATCATAGTCGCGACCGGCATTGGCGAAAGTCGTCGTCGCTGACCACGAGCCGCCGTCAAACTCGCTGTAGACAACATCGCCATCCGCCTCCGACCCCACCAGTGCGATACCCCCTGTGATCGCAATCACTTGCGCGTCCTCGGCATCGGCAGTGGTCGGAACGGCGGTTGGCGGGCTCCAATCCACTCCGTCCCAGACCGAATACAACACGTCTGCAGCGCTGCCGTCCTCGTTGAACTCCGTCCAGGTGACGATCAGGCTGCCATCCGGCAGAGTCGCCAGCGATGACTTACGTGAAGAATTACTCGAATTGGAAATGCCGCCACCCGCTGCGGATCCGCCAAGCGCCATCCAACCGCCTGCAGCGGTGTAGACGGAAACAAAGATTTCGAAATTTCCAACGCGGGCATCCGACCAGGAGAAGAACAGCATACCGGACGGCGACAAATGCAACGCCGGATCACGGGCGATCGATTCCGAGCGGCTCGCCCCCTCGCCATAGCCTGTTCCCTGAGTAACCCCCGCGAAGGGATGCAGTGCGGCGCCGTTGTTCGACGGCAAATTCTCAGCCGCCAAACCGGCGGGATCGGAGGTGGTCGTCAACGCCGACGGGGCATTCGCGAGATCATCCTCGAGGTCAACGCTGTCCAGCGTAACGGTGTCTGTGGCCGTCGTGAAGAAAATGTCATCACCGGCATGGCCGATCAGAATGGAATTACCATCAAACGACCCGATCAGAATATCATTGCCGACACCCCCATCGATCGAGTCTCCGCTTCCCGTGCCTGCCCGCAAAGTATCGTCACCGGCGTTGCCGGAAATCGTATCCGCACCGCCGAGACCGTCGATATCATCGTGGCCGTCACCGCCGATAAGCAGATCGTCACCGGCACCGCCGCGGATGATGTCGTTGCCCGCCTGGCCGTCGATGGTTGTGGCCGCATCCGGCGAAGCCCATATTTCGTCGTCGCCGTCTCCGCCAAGGATAAAGTCACCACCACCGTAACCGGCGAAGACGTAATCGTCATCCGCTCCGGCATCAACATAGTCTGCGCCTGCACCGGAATCGATGAAGTCACGACCGGTTCCACCATAGATTAAGTCTGCGCCGCCGAGTCCATAAATGCGGTCGTTGCCGGCACCGCCATCGAGAATGTCACCAAAGCGCACCGCATCGAAGAAATCCGGATCAAACGCTGCTCCGAAGTCGGAGCCGATGAGCAGGTCATCGCCGCCGCCACCCATCAGGTGATCGCCGACTCCGCTGCCGGCAATCAGGGTGTCATTGCCCGAGTCGCCGGAGATCACGTCGGCATCGGCTCCGCCATCGATGACATCGTCACCTGCCGAACCGGATAGTGAATCGCGGCCGGCATCGCCGAAGATCTGGTCATCGCCATCGTTGCCGGTGATGGAATCGTCACCGTCGCCGCCGCGCAGCACATCGTTCCCGTCGCCGCCCGTAATGATATCATTGCCGCCCTCTCCATCGACCGAGTCATCGCCGGACCCACCTTCGACAGTATCCGCGCCATCGCCGCCCAGAATGAAATCGTTCTCCGTGCCACCGTCGATGATGTCGTCGCCAAGGTCGCCCCAGATCCGGTCGCGTCCCTGCCCACCGAAGATCGTGTCGTTGCCCTCGCGACCGGTGATGTCGTCCTCACCATCGTTACCGTAAAGTGTATCTTCGCCGATTCCACCGTCGATCAGGTCGGGACCGGCATTGCCGAAGATCAAATCGTCGCCGGCGTCGCCGAACAGATCGTCCTGTGCCGCATCGTCGCCGGTAGCCGCCAGACTGTGACCGAACACAGTGTCCCGGCCGTCATTGCCGTGGATCAAATCGCTGCCTCCGTCACCTTCGATGGTGTCGTTGTCCTCGTTGCCGTCGATGATGTCGTTGCCGGCACCGCCGGAAATCGTGTCGTCTCCTTCATTGCCCTCGATGGTGTCGATGCCGGTGCCGCCGAAGATGCTGTCGGCA
>CBDULB010000056.1:0-37328 GCA_965367965.1 uncultured bacterium
GGATGTCGTAGCGATACGAGCCTTTGTCGTTGCGCCAGATGACCTTGCCGCTGCTGGCGTCGAGGCAAAATACGAAGGTGCCTTCGAGTGGCCAGACGCCGGCAGCGAAGTAGACGCGACCTTCATCCAGGACGGGGCCGCCGCGCACCGGCCAGACGGAGATCAGGCGGTCGTTACCGAGCACGAGACGACGAGACGGCACGGCGCGATGTTTCCAGATCAGCGATCCGTCATCGGCTTTCACGCAGTAGACGCAGCCGTCGTCGGAGCCGAAAATGACGCGATCACCATCGGCGACGGGGGCGAACCGGACGGGACCGTCAGTGAAAAATTTCCACTGCTCGATGCCGGTGTCGGTATCGAAGGCCGTGACGCTGTCTTCGCGATTGGATGCGACGAACAGTCGCTTGCCGACGACGATCGGTTCGTAGCCGGCGTCGAATTGCAGGCGGGCATCGCGGTAGGCGGGAGCCGGCGCGGGAAGTTGCCGCGACCACAGCGGGGTGAGTTGTTGCAGTTCCGGGATCTTCTCGGTGGAAGTTGCTGTGCGTCCCGCGTCATGCCGCCACATTGGCCAGTCGGCGGCGGAAAGGGCAGTCGTGCTCAGCAACCAGGCGAGCACGGGGATCCGGAGTTGGCGAATCGTCATGGAGCAATCGTAGGAAAAAATTGCAGAGATCGAAATTTTAAAACCGAACGGGATGACGCCGTGTCTTTTGGTTCTGTTGCGTTGCGGCGAAGCAATTTGTTCGTGGCGATTGATTTGCCGGGTATCCGCCACCAGTGTGCGGGCAGCTCTATGAAACCGGTCAAAAATCTCGCCGAAACCCTCGCTCCTGACGGGGCCCGCTTTTCGCTGCACGAGCAGAATGGCGAATATTCGCTGAAGCTCGACGGCACGCAGTTGATGAGTTCCGGCTGGACCGAATCGGAGCTGTTGCTGGCCGATGAGGCGTGTCGTTTTCGTGAAAAACCAAAATCGCCGCGTCTATTGATCGGCGGGCTTGGGCTGGGCTATACCCTCAAGCGAGTGCTTGAGTTGGTCGGTGCTGATGCCGAGGTGGTGGTCGCTGAGTTGTTGCCGGAG
This sequence comes from uncultured bacterium, assembly GCA_965367965.1. Classification (GTDB taxonomy): domain Bacteria; phylum Verrucomicrobiota; class Verrucomicrobiia; order Verrucomicrobiales; family DEV007; genus JBBKXR01. The sequence goes on from CBDULB010000056.1 coordinate 1,088, forward strand.
GTGGTGACATGGAACCGCGAGCTACTCGGTGATCTCAACGGGAAACTGCTCGATGACCGGCGCGTGAAGGTTTTCACCGGCGATGTTTTTGACTGCATTCTCAAGGGAGGGCCGCAGCACTTCAATGCGATGATGCTCGATGTCGATAACGGGCCGACGTCATTGGTGCAGCCCGGCAATGGCCGGCTCTACGACCCGAAAGGATTGGCGACGATCTACTCATCGCTGCGACCGGGGGGGCGGGTTTCGTACTGGGCGGCGGACCTTGAGGTGGCTTTTCCGCGTCAGCTGCGGCGCGCGGGATTTGCAGAGGTCGAAGAGCTCGAAGCCCGGGCGCATCCGCGCGCCAAGCGGGCGCAGCATCGCATCTACACGGGCGAGCGGCGGGACGCGAAGGTAAAGTCGAAACGCGGCAGGCGGCGTTAGTTTTCAGCCAGAGGTAAACTGGCGAATCAAAGTCAGCGTCATCAGCGAGATCGTAGGATGGCTTTTCAAGCCGTCCCGAAAATCGCGCGAGATGGCGATCACCCCACACCGAACAAAACGAGGTCAGTTCGCTCGAGGTGATCTCCCGCCAACGCAACGGGAACGGGATGCAATCCCATTCTACATTCTTGCAGCGAGGTCGAACGCTGGCTGATTTGCCTAGTCGCGGTGGGCGACGTAGACGGTGCTTTCGGAGGTTTTGTCCTGCAACGGATTGTCGAAAGTGACGATGTGCGATTCGCAGCTTACGAAAACCTCTTCGAGGGCGGTCATGAAATCGGCGTCGGGAGCGTCGTCGGACCAGAGGGCAAAAATGCCGCCCGGATGGATCTTGTCTTTCAGGATGCGCAGGCCCTCGGCCTGGTAAAAATTACCGTGACGTTGATGCAGCAGGTTTTTCGGTGAGTGATCGATGTCGAGCAGCACAGCGTGGTATTTCTGGGCGGGCTGATCGGGATCGAAGCTGGCGTCGGGACCGGTGCTCAGTGCGAGTTTGAAGAAATCGCCGTGCACGAAGCGGCAGCGGGGGTCTTCGTTGAGTTCGGGTCCGAGCGGTACCAGTCCCTGCTCGTGCCATTCGATCACCGGCTTGAGATAGTCGACCACGGCGAGTGATTTCAGCGCGGGATTTTTCAGTGCCGCAACCGCGGTGTAGCCGAGACCGAGGCCGCCGACAACGACATCCAGTTCAGTTTCAGATTCTGCCAGTGCCGCCAGGCCGAGATCGGCGAGCGCGATTTCGACGGCGGTGAACATGCTCGACATGAGAAAGGCATCGCCGAGGATGATTTCGTAGACGTCGAGGTTGTCGAGTGCCAGCACGGTGCGGCGGCGCAGGATCAGTTCGCCGAGATCGGTTTCGCGAAAGTCGAGTTCTTCAAAAGCGGGTTTAGGTTTGTCGGACATTTTGATTGCTGGTGCTGAAGTAGGTTCAAAAAAAAGCGGGGCCGGGTAACCGACCCCGCTTTCGGGAATTTTGCCATCGGCTTTTGCCGAAAGCTAGCTTGGGGGCAAGGCTTACCAGCGATCGTTGTCGCGACCACCGCCGCCACCGCCACGGTGTCCACCACCGCCGCCGCCTTTGTAGCCGCCGCCACCGCCGCCGCCGCCATATCCGCCACCGCCGCCGCCGCCGCTGCGGTTTTCGCGAGGACGTGCTTCGTTGACAGTCAGCGAACGACCGCCGAAGTCTTTGCCGTCGAGGCCTTCGATGGCTGCGTCCATTCCGGCTTTATCGGCCATGGTAACGAAAGCAAAGCCACGCGGACGGCCGCTGTCGCGGTCCATGACCACGGCGACTTCACTGACTTCGCCGTGTGCGGCAAATGCTTCGCGAAGTTCGACTTCGGTGACATCGTAGGGAAGGTTCCCTACATACATTTTGGTATTCATAATCTGATTCGGAGGCTCGGGCCCACTGCTATCTAACGCTGTTCCCGCGAGTCGGGACTAAAATCACCACCGAATACAAATACCCATCTGATGACCTGCCATACATCGAATGCGACAGGGTTGCTAAGCTCGAACCGCCACCGTCCACCTGATTCCTTGAATAGCAAGCAGCGTTGTCGACACGAACATACCGGGTCAGGAGGAAAATTGTCTTATGAATAGCGTCAGCGTCAGCTCGAATCCTTACGATATGGTCGTTGCCGGAGGTGGTGCGGCTGGATTCTTCGGGGCGATCACCTGTGCGGAAAACCATCCCGGAGCGCGCATCGTCATTTTGGAGAAAAGTCGGGAAGTTCTGGGAAAGGTGCGCATTTCGGGCGGAGGTCGATGCAATGTCACGCACGGCTGCTTTGATCCACGCGAATTGACCGAATCGTATCCGCGCGGCTCGCGGCAAATGATCGGACCTTTCAATCGCTGGGGGCCGGCGGACACGATGGCGTGGTTTGAGGCGCGGGGCGTGGCGCTGAAAATTGAAGACGACGGGCGTGTATTTCCGCAGTCGGATTCATCGGCGAGCATCGTCAATTGTCTGGTTGATGCCGCGCAGGACGCCGGCATCGAGGTGCGCACGGGCACTGCTCTGGAGCGGGTTGAGCCGCAAGCGGGAGGAGGCTTTGAACTGGATCTGATCGGCGGCGAGCGAATGCGCACGGATTATGTCCTGTTGACGCTCGGTGGGACCCGCAATCGCATCGGCGCCGATATCGCCAGTTATCTGGGGCATCGGATTGAGGCAGCGGCGCCGTCACTGTTTACGTTTAAGATCGACGATCCACGCATCGACGGCTTGCAGGGACTGTCGGTGGCGGAGGCCCGGGTCGAGGTTGACCACACCGGCATCGGCCTTGGCGCAGTCGGACCGGTGCTGGTGACCCACTGGGGATTGAGCGGGCCGGGCATTCTACGGGTGTCGGCCTGGGGAGCGCGCGACCTGCAACGGCTGGAGTATCGCTTTGAAATAGTCGTCAACTGGAGCGGAACGACCAGCCATGAGGAAATTCTCGCGCGTTTTGTCACGCTGAGAACGGAGTCGCCGCGCAAGAGTATCGTCAACGATGCGCAGTTCGGCATTCCGACGCGGCTGTGGAAGCGGCTGGTGGAGGCGGCGTTGAAATCAGAGGCGTCCGAAATGCGCTGGCCGCACTTGTCGCGTGACGGTGCGAGGCGCTTGGCGGAGCAGGTCGGGGCGTGTCGATTTCGCGTCGAGGGTAAAAGCATGAACAAGGACGAGTTCGTCACCTGTGGCGGTGTCGGCTTACGCGATGTTCAGTTTAAGACGATGCAGAGCCGCGTCATGGAAGGCGTGTATTTTGCCGGTGAAATCCTGGACATCGACGGCATCACCGGGGGGTTCAATTTTCAATCCGCCTGGACAACGAGCCGCATTGCCGGGGAATCGATCGCGGCTGCGATCGATCGGCGTTAGTAGCGGACAGGGAGGCTGGATCTCAGTAGATACGGTGCTTGGAGGGCGTGTAAGCCGATTTATCTAAATCTGTTTCCGGGAAAATAATAAGTTGCGGCTGATTTGCGTCAGGAGGGCGGCTTGGGGCGACCGGTGGCGTCAGCCGTAGTCCACGGCGATCAGGTCGCTGGTGGCAATCGACTGGCAGGTGAGGATGAGGTCGTTGGCTTTTTGTTCCGGTTCGAGGGCGCTGCCGCCGAGTTGGTGGACGGTGCCGACGACGAGTTTGGCCATGCAGGCTCCGCAAGCGCCTTTCTGGCAGGTGAATGGCGGTTCGATGCCGGCATCACGGGCCGCGGCGAGCAGGGTTTGGTTGGCGGCGACTGCGACCTCATGAGTTTCGCCGCGCAGCCGGATGTGCAGTCGGGCATCGACGCTGATCAGCGGGCCGTTGGCGGCGGGTGAACTTTTGGAATTCTCCATACTGATACGCATCGCGGGTGCCGGGAACTTCGTCAAGAAGGGCCTCGAAGTCGTTTGCTCTGCGAATCCGCGAATCCGTTATTCCTTTAGCAACGGGGTTCTGTAGGATGTCCCGCGTTCTCATGCATCGACCTTTCCCGCACTTTCGAAGCGTCCGTTTTTTTGTCTCGCTCCTTACTTTTCTTTCGGTGTTGGCGTCAGGGGTGGGGGCTGCCGAGCCGGTGGTGGTAAAGTTTATCGAAGCCGGTGAGGCGCTGAAACTGAATGCGCACGAAAGGCTCGGTGACGAGCAGAAGGGCGTCGACGGCAGCTTCACTGTGCGCTCGGCGAAGCCGGGAACGGCGGATGAATTTGGCAGTCACTACATCAGTGTTGGCTTGATGGGCGATGCGATTCTTGCCCCGGGCGATTTTGAAATGACCTTGAAGATGGGGCTGCTGAAACTCAGTGAGGGGCCCGAACCGGTGATGTTAAACATCAAGATTGGCAGTCACTGGTACGAGTTTGCCTTCGATGAAGAGCGAGTGACGATGACCGGAGTGCTTTACGATACCGTCCGCCGCGAGCCCTTCGAGATCGATCACAAGCTCGGCGCGAGCCTTGATGGTGAGCCGTTCACGTTGAAGTTCGCTCGCGTGGATGGAATGCTGCGTATCGACCTCGACGGCAAGTTGATGCAGACTTTTCCGACGGAACCGGTGGGCGGCGATGTGGCCTTGTGCATCGAGCGAAAAAGTCTGCTGCGGGTCGAGACCAGCGTCGATGACACGGAGGCGGAGATCCGGATCTACGATTGGAACATCGCCGGAGAGTTTGAGGCAATGACTGAAGCGCGGCGTGAATGGGAGGCGCTCAGCGACCGGCACTGGCGACTGATGAAGCGCGTCGGCGAGGCCTACGCTTTCGTGAAAGACGATCCCGATTTACCCAATGTTCTGCTGATCGGTGACTCGATTTCAATTTACTACACCGATACCGTCCGTCGCCTGCTGGCTGGACATGCGGATGTCTATCGCACGCCGATGGGGCCGGGCAAGGCGGAGACCTTGTTTGAGAGCCTCGATGATTTTCTTGCGGGTGGAAGCTGGGACGTGATCCATTTTAACTCCGGTCTGCACGACTTTGCGCGCACCGGGGGCACTCCGGAAGATCTCGCGCTGTATCGCAAAAACCTTGAGACGATCATCGCTAAATTGCGCAACACAGGAGCGAAGCTGGTTTGGGGAAATACTACCCCGGTGCCCGAAAAAGCGATCGCGTCGAGTGATCTGCGCTGTCAGGCATACAACGCGGAAGCGGCAACGTTGATGGCTGAGGAAAACATTCCGGTGAACGATTTATACAACGCCATTTTGCCAAATCACTCTCTCTACTGGACGGCGCCGAACAACATTCATTTTAATTCGTCGGGGTCGGCTTTGCTTGGCCGGCGAGTGGCCAATGCGGTGCTGGAGGTGTTGCAGGAGGAGACCGTGGATCAACGCCAATGAACGCGAATGGTTCGATTCGATGGCGGGGTGATTCGATTTTTCACCGCAGATTACTCATATTTTCGCAGATTTTGAACGTCCAGAAGTCTCGTCCAATGAACCGTGGAACCACGGATTTTCCGGATCTTCACGGACATTTCCAGCTTCGATTGAACTATCAGAATCGGAGTTCATCAGCGAAATCTGCAGGATAAAACGAGCCATAGCCATTGATCATGCTGACTACAGGAAAACTACTTAAAGAAAAACTCGCCAGCGATGAACCCGTGGTCGGGTTGATGGCGACCGATCATGCCTGGCCGTTGCTGGTCGAAACGTGCAGGGCGGGTGGTCTGGATTATCTGGTCATCGATTGCGAGCACGGCGATTTTTCCGACGAACAGGTATCGGCGATCTGTCAGGTGGGGCGCCTGGCGGATTTTCCGGTGCTGGTGCGGACGATTTCCTGTGAAGCGACTGTGGTCAGGCGCACGCTCGATCTGGGACCGTGCGGTATTCTGCTGCCGAATGTCGAAACGCTCGAGCAACTCAACGAGGTTCAATCGGCGGTGTGGATGCCGCCGCGCGGTCGGCGTCGCCCCGGAGGCAAGGGCAACTACTGGATGCGCAACTTCAACTATGAGACCTGGAAGTCTGAGTTCGAAGATCATTTCATCGTCATCGCTCAGATCGAATCGCAGGCGGGCGTTGATGCGTCGCCGGATCTTGCGGCGCACCCGTTGGTGACGGCGCTCGGTCTGGGACCGTATGATTTGTCGGCGGATCTCGGCTGTTGTTGGGATCCTGACAATGGCGATTTCCAGACCGCGATGGCGGCGGTTAAAGCGGCGGCAGACGCTGAAGGCAAGAAAGTGTGGGCCGGGTGTGACGGGCCGGCATTGCGCAAAAAGGGCTACACCTTTTTGTGGATCGGGACGACCAGCATGACCTTGACCAACGCCTTTGCGCGCCTGGTGGAGGAGATCAAGAATCCCGGCTCGGAAAACGCCAATGAAGAAGGCGCACCTCCACCGGCTTAGGTATGAAACTGAAAAGCACCACCGCATTTTTTTGTCTACTGGCACTTTCCGCGACTGCGTTCGGCGAGAGTTACCACGTCGAACTCACGCTCGATGAAGCGGTGCCGGCCAACCAGCCGGTCGCGGCGAAAGTCGATTTCACAAAACTGCTCGGCGGAGACGCATCGAAGATCGTGCGTCGTTCGATCCGTCTGCTGGCCGACGGCGACGAGCTGCCGTGTTCGATTTCGGCCGATATGGAATCAACCGGCACGGCGACCATCGCCTGGCGCAGTGTTGATGCTAAACGGACCCGTTATCTTCTCAGCTTTGGCGATGGTGAAGGTGATGCCAGTGAACGCCGCCTCGGGCCGATCGGGATCGGCGACACGTTTCACTACAACAGTGGTGAAACCGGTCCCGCTAACGTCTATCCACTGCACTCTCAGTATCTGCATGTCGACATGGACGGCGATGGCCTGCGCGATCTGGTCGGTTGGGCGTTTCGTTTTTGGGAATACGAAGTGGAACTCGAAAAGCGCCTCGGCAATGCGGTCTATTATTTGAAAAATGTCGGCACCAAGGGGTCTCCCAAGTTTGCGCCGCGTCGACGACTGAAGGACAGCGAAGGCAATTTTTTCCGCTCCGACCTGCTGCCGCAAAACTGGTTCGCCGATGACATGGACGGAGACGGTGACGTCGATTTCTACGGGTTCGGTCCATCGTTCTGGTTGACGATGTGGGAGAATACCGGCGAGCGCGATGCCGCGGGGGTGGCGATCATCAAACCGGGCAAGCCCATCGTTCAGCTGCGCGCCGAATCGGAGTTTCGTGCCGCCAGTCCCGGAATTTTGCGCAAGACCAATGCGTGGTTTCCGCGTGGCGTTCGCCGTGTCGACTGGGAGGGTGACGGCGAAATCGATTTGATCGTTGGTTATCGAAAAGTCAGTCGTTTGCGGGTGGTCGATACCAGCAAAGGCGTCGCGCCTTATGGCACGGCGGTGATGGTTTACGATTTGCTGGAGAATACCGGCAAGACGACCGAAGACGGCTCGCCCGAGTATGCCGCACCGGTGACGTTGAAGGATCAGACCGGCATCGTTATTCACGGGCGCGGCCACGCCAACGGGGCGGTCGAATACGCCGACTGGGATCGCGATGGTGATTTTGACCTCCTGTTTCACAGCGAAACCGATCGGCCGCTCGAAGGTGGTCGCTTAATGTTTGCCGAGAATCGCGGCACGCGGGCCGAGCCGATGTTCGAGGCGCCGGTTCAGATCGGCGTGCCGCTGGTCGACTCACCCTTCCTCGTCGACTGGAATGACGACGGCTTGCTGGACATTATTTCCTGCGGTGAGCTTTTTGAAAATGTGAATCCGGATTCGAAGATCAGCCTGTCGCTTCCCGGCTCGGAAAAGGTTGAGGCGATTCCCGGGCAGACCGGGCCGGGAACGCGCATTCCGAAGATTCGCTACTACCCGAAGTTTGTCTCGCGAGGCCTCGTTCAGCAGGTCGAGCCGGAGATCATCACCTACTTCACGCTGTCGATCGATTGGGAAAACGACGGCGACCTCGATCTGGTCGGGGGGTATCAGACCGGGCTGCGCCTGTTTATCAATCGCGGCACCACTTTGGAACCGGTGTTTGAAAAGCCGGTGATGCTCAGCGCTGACGGCAAAGAAATTTACATGCCCAATTTTCTCGATCCGCAGGCGGACGAGCCGTCGACGTACGGTCCACAGGGACCGACCGAACCGACCTACGGCTGGTTGCTGCCGACCATGGGTGACTGGGATGGTGATGGCGATCTCGATCTGTTTGCCACCGGTCAACGTTGGGAGACCCGGTATTTTGAAAATACCGGGACCCGTGAAGCGCCGGTGTTCGCCAAGGGGAAAACGGTTACGGTGAACGGGGCGACCGACGAACTTGCCTGGCGGTCAAAAATTTCCATCGGTGACATCGACGCTGACGGCACGATGGATTTGATCATTCACTCCGATCGCGACAATGCCTTTCACGTTTGTGTGCGCAAAGCGGCGCAGCCTGATCCGACGCGCATGGATTTTGCCAGCGGACCGGCCTTGAAGCTCGAGAGTGGTGAGCCGGTTACCGGTTGGTTCGGCGGACAAAACAACAACAGCGACAACCACACACTGCTGGTCGACTGGGACAGCGACGGTGACCTCGATCTCATCAATGGTTCGGTGTGGGCGGTCTATTACTACGAGAATACCGGCACGCCCGAGGTCGCGAAGTTTAAAGCCCACGGCAAGTTCAAGCAGGGGGATAACGAGTTGCATGTTTACGATCACGCCTGCTCGTTTGACGCTGCCGATTGGACGGGCGACGGGCGGCTGGACTTGATCCATGGAACCGAAGCACCATCCGACTCGCCGCACGGTGGCGTGTTGCATTTGTTTGAGCGAAATTTTCTGGAAGGAAACCTGCCTGAAGTTACGCTTGGGGCGCTAAAGAAACTGCCAAAGAAATGATCAGGAAAAAAGGATTGGTTGAGATCGGCGCTTTTGCGTTGGCACTCGTTATGGGAATCGCGTCCGTGGCGGTTTCGGCGGAGCGGCCACCGAACATCATTTACATCATGACCGATGATCTCGGGTATGGTGACCTCGGTTGTTACGGGCAGAAAACGATTCAAACGCCGAACATCGATCGCATGGCCGCGGAGGGCATGCGCTTCACCGATCACTACTCCGGGCACACCGTCTGTCGGCCCTCGCGCTTGGTGCTGTGGACGGGGCAGCATGTCGGGCACACGGGCCTGATCGGAAATCGTGACCGCAGTCTGACCGGTATGGAATCGACGGTTGCGCAGCGGCTGAAGGATGCCGGCTACGCTACCGGCGGTGTCGGCAAGTGGGCGCTCGGCAATGTCGACGACCCAGGCGAGGTCGATAACCCGGGTCACCCCAACAACAACGGTTTCGACTACTGGTTCGGTTATCTGAATCAGGGCAACGCGCACAATTTTTATCCGCCGTTTCTGTGGGAGAACAAGAAGCAGGTCGTGCAGTCGGGCAATACGCTGATGGATGACCCGCAAGCGCGCGGCCGGGTGTCGTCGAAGAAGGTCACTTACTCGCACGATGAGATGACCGACGCGGCGTTCAAGTTTGTCCGGCAGCACAAGGACGATCCGTTCCTGCTGCACATTCACTGGACGATTCCACACGCCAACAACGAAGGCGGTCGAGTGCTCGGCGATGGTATGGAGGTGCCCGATTACGGCATTTACGCCGACATGGACTGGCCGAATCCGGAAAAAGGTTTTGCGGCGATGATCTCGCGCATGGACGGCGACGTCGGCGAGTTGTTTGCGTTGTTGGAGGAGCTCAAGATTGATGACGACACGCTGGTGCTGTTCACTTCGGACAACGGGCCGCATCAGGAAGGCGGGCATCTGCACGAGTATTTCGACTCGAACGGCGCCCTCAAAGGTTATAAGCGATCGATGCATGACGGTGGCATTCGCGTGCCGCTGATCGCCCGCTGGCCGGGGCAAGTGGCGGCGGGTTCGGTGAGCGATCATCCGTCTGCGTTCTGGGACTTTCTACCGACCGCCTGCGAGATTGCCGGCGTCGACGTGACCGGCCAACTCGATGGCATTTCGTATCTGCCGACCTTATTAGGAAAGTCGGATCTGCAGCCGAAGCACGAGTATCTCTACTGGGCGAGTTCGGAGGGGGAGACCTCGGTGGGCGTAAGGCACGGCAAGTGGAAACTGGTCAAGTATCGCAAACCGAAGAAGGCAAAAAAAGGTTCAGCTGATACCGCCGAAGCTGGCTGGCGGCTCTATGATCTGACGCAGGATATCGGCGAAGAAAATGACCTCGCTTCGAAGTATCCACAGGTGGTCGAGCGCATCCTGGGTTATCTCAAACGCGACGGTTTGGATGGCGACGCGGGCGCCGAATCGAAAACTGCCGGGGATAAAACCGTTGTCGCCCTGATCGGCGATTCGACGGTGACCGACGCAGCGGGATGGGGCAAGGCTTTTGCCGAACGTTTTAGTGATCGCGTCGAGGTGATCAATTATTCGGCCGGCGGCCGGAGCTCAAAAAGCTGGCTCGACGAAGGCCGTTTGCCTGCGGTGCTCAATGCCGGGCCGGACTACATGTTCATCCAGTTCGGCCACAACGGTCAGCCGGGCAAAGGTCCGGCGCGCGAGACCGATCCGGCGACCAGCTATCGCGACTACCTGAAGATCTACATCGACAAGGCCCGCGAGATCGGCGCGACACCGATTCTGGTCAGCTCGGTCACGCGTCGGCGTTTCGATGAAAATGGCAAACTTACCACAACCCTGAAGCCGTGGGCCGATGCGGCGAAGGCGGTCGCGGCGGAAACCGGCACGGCATTCATCGATCTGCACTCACTGAGTTTTGCCTATCACCAAAAGGTCGGCGCTGAGGAGAGTGCGACTTTTGAGCCGAAGGAGGGTGACTTTACCCACTTCAACGAAAAGGGCGCGAAGGTGATCGCGGGGATGATTGCCGGTGAGTTGAAGAAAGCGGATGCGGAGTTGGCGGGGCTGTTGAAACCTTGACGGTTGCCCTTTTTCGGGACTGCGATCCTGCGTCGTTGGATGCGGCTAAGCATCGGCGATTTATTGTCGGACGTGTGCTGATGCGGGGAAAGTGGGATGACTGGAACGAGTTGAAGCGGACCTATGCCGGGAGGTGATAAAAAGCACCGTCGTGGAAATTCGCGATCTCGATCCGCGCACGCTGGCCTTTTGCTCGGCTATTTTTGATATTGCGAAAACGGACTTCCGATGTTCTACGAGTCCAGTGTCTTAGATTTCGCGACTTTTTCGGTTTTGCGAAGTGTCGTTTACTTTGACGGTGCCGATACTGAACCGGCTCCCGTATTGCTTAAGGAGATTTCCTGGACTGATGTGAAGGCGAAAATTGTATCGTCTGCCAAAGGGCACAGTTGAAGAAGGAGCGGGTGGATTCAGCGTAAGGTCACCGCAAACACCGAAGCTTTCTCGAGGTGAATGCGCAGGTGATACTTGCCTGCCGGAAGGTCTTCGAGTTTGGCTTCTTTCCAAGTGACCTTGTGGGAGAGCGCATCTTCGCCCGTCAGTGCCACGGCGTCGTCTTTGGAAAAACCGCGCATGCGGTAGCCGTCTTCGTTGAGGATTTCGACCCTGACATTAGCACCATCGCTGCTGGCGTCGGCGTTGAGGAGAATCTCGCTGATGCCTTCCAGTGAACGTGGCTTGAGGGTGATTTGGCCGGTGTGTTCGAGCGGCTTTTTCAACGTCGATTGGGCGCTCAAGGCAACCGGGCGAATGCCGGCGAAGCGGTCGCTTGGGATGCTGGCGAAGCCAACGCCGCTCTGTTGAGTATCCGAAGTCAGTTTGGCGCCGCCGCCGATGGCGCCGCTGTTGTAGCCGCCGTAGTAGAAGCGGATCTGGTCGTCGAGCACGACCGGCGTGGTGTTGGTGAAGATGCCGCCGTTGGAAAAGTCCTGCTTCGCGCCATCGATGAACGGTACCTCGCGAAACGGGCGATCCCAGCGAATGCCATCGCGGCTGGTCATCAGTTCGATGTGCATGGCGTCGGCTTTGGCAGCGACCGCTTCGGCGCGGGCGCTGAGGATTTGGTTGAGTGAGAAATAGACGCCTTTGTGAAAGAACACCGGTGAGGTGTGGAACTCGGTCAGGGGCGCATCGTGATCGTCGGGGGAGCAGACGATCTGAGGTTTGCTCCAGTGGATGAAGTCGGTGCTCTCGCAGCGGGCCATGGCGTGTTTCCAGCCCATACCGCCGTCGGGGCCGTGGATCCACAGTTTGCCGTAGACGGCGTAAACCTCGCGCACCGGATCGCGGAATACATCGACGGCGTCGGACATGGTCAGCGGGTAAGGCCAGTTTTTGCGCAGGAAATTTTTCCGTTGGTCCCATTTCTCCGTGTAGGGATCTTCGTCAGCGAACGGCGGCTGCAGGGCGCGTCCGCCATAGGAGGTGTGATTGAGTGGGTTGGCATCGGACTTGGTCCAGTGAATGCCATCGGGAGAAAATGCCGCGTGCCAGCCCGGAATTTCGCGGCCTTTGTCGGCTTCGAATTTCGACGGAGCAAAATCGTAGAACAACATCTTGTAGCGCTTTGCCGGATCCTTTTCACCGGGCTCGACCAGCACCGAGTTGCAGTAGCGGTCGCCGTAGCCACCGCCGCCGAGTAGCACAATGTTAGTGTCTTTAATCTTCGCGTTCCACGGCTCACGCGTGGTGTGAAATTCGTGCAGGCCGAGCGTCGGCTTGGTGAACTTGACGCCGTCGGTCGACTCGGCGTAAGCGACCACGCACTTGTGAGTTTTGCGCTCGTCGCGGCCACCACCATAGGCTTGATACCACAGTTGATACTTCCCGGTTTTTGGGTTGCGGTAAATGCTGGTCCAGCCAATGGCCATTTCCCAGGCTTGGTCCTCGCGCACCACCGGGTTGGTCGGGTTCAGCGTGGCGGGGTTCTGAAATCGCTCGGTGCCGGAGCGGTAGAGGATTTCGTGATCGTCGACGAACAGAAGCGTGCGTTCGTTGGCGTTGGCAGTTGCGCAATTGACGACGATGAGCGCGACGGCGATACGAAGCAGATGAGCATTCATGCGAGAAGGCTGTCTATCTGCGGGGCCAACGGCAATGGCGTATGTGGGGTGAGATGCCACGCGCAGAGACGCGGAGGCGCAGAGTTTTTTCCGTTAGTTATCCTGCTGTTGATTCTCGGCGCCTTGAGCAAAGCGGGCGAGAGACTTCTCTCATTGCCTTGGTCACGCTATTTAAGCGACTCGAGCATCGACAACGCAGTCTCGGTGATCTTCGTCGATGCGTCGACTTCGAGGTAGCTCCAGCCGGAGCGCCAGGTTTCGTAGCCGCCGAGGGCGTGCTGTTCGGGGCTGGGGAGATAACCGTTGTAGCCATTGGCGAGAGTGATTACGAACGTGTTTTTGAAAGGGCTGCGCTGTTTGATCTCCAGACCAATCTCGGCAAAGACTTCACAGGGGATGGCGACAATGCCGAGGTCGTCGCCGATACGCAGAGTTTGAATTTTGATGTTTACGGTGTCGGGATAGGTCTCGTGGATGCGTACCGTTTCCTGAGCGTAAACTTCGTGCATGGTGAGTTTCTGCGGGTTTTCGGCATTGGCGAGCATGTCCCGGGCGAAAGTCAGGTCGGCGGTGTCGGGTTTACGCACGCCGAGATCGAGGGTGCGCTCGAGCATTTTCAGCTGTGCAGTGTTGCTGTGCTCGATCGACTGGTGGGCATCGATGGCGACGTTGGCGATCTTATCGGCGACGGCGGCAATCCGTTGCATCGGTTCGGCAGCGGGGCGGGGATTGGTGAAGTTGTAATTGTTGACGTCACCGCTGGCGCCGTTGCTGAGCAGGCCGACAAAATTTTCGCCGGCATCGAGCTTGGCGGCGACGCGCCGCGCGAACTCGCCGAAGTAATCGGCAGAAAGTTGAAACGCAGGCACGCCGCCGACGTAGTGCAGGCCGTAGTTGGCCAACAGGGAGAGCGGTTTGCCTTTGGCGTCGACCACGGAGACGATGCTGACTTCCGGATCGACCGGGCCGGCGGGTTTGATCAGCAGGTCGCTGCCGCGCGGCGCGTTGGTGCGCACCTGGTCATTGCTGCGGCCGAAGGGGTTGGCGGTGATCGCTTCAGGTTTAACGTGCCAGCGTCGGTTGCCGACCTCGCTGGCTTCGTCGCGGCTCGCCCAGCCGATGGCGGCGGGCTGCAGGTTTTCATGAGCGCGAACGAGGGCCTCGGCAATCTGCCTGGTCAACTGCGCAACAAAAACCGGATCGGGATTGCACTGCGCCAGGGGAACCGCGGTCGCCGCGGTGTGCGTGTGGGTCGCTGACATCAGCATGCAGTTTTCGGGAATGCCGGTTCGCCGGGAGACATCCTTTTTGGCGGCATCGAAAATTTCGCGACTGATTAAGCAAATGTCGCACACCACGATGGCGACTTCGGTGGTGCCGTCATCAAGGACGAGGGCGCGTGCGTGCAGGCGATCCTGAGCGCCGGTCGCCATCCGGTCCTGAAACGCGCCGGTCATCGATACCGGTAGCTTTTCGGGCGTGATGTCGACTGCTGCGGCACCGGCTCGGAGTTGGGGGGCGTCGGAATTCTGAGCGCGCGCCCCGAGGGTAAACGCAAACGCAGCTATCAGGATACAAAGGCAACGGATCATGCCTACACGATCTCGGATATCAGCCCCTCTGGAAAGGGCGAGATCGCGGCTGCGAATTCAGGTTTGGCTGTGGTCATCTTGACGGGGTTTGGTAAACAAACGTGAAGTCGGAGCGAGGACGTGACGTCCTGAGGCGCCAGGCTTGGGAATTGATGAACGGGCTGAAGGCCCACTGATCGTCGCGCACACTTTGTCCTGATGCCTACGGGCTTTCAGCACTTGAGCAGTATGCTGCGAAGTTTGAGGACGAGGCTGGAAGCCCTTCGCTGCGTCGGACCTGCTACGAATCGAGATTCGGCTGCAGCCACTTGCGGGCGTAGTCGAGGTCGACGCCTTTGCGGCTGGCGTAGTCAGCGAGCTGTTCTTCGGTGATGTTACCGACGTTGAAGTAGCGCGCTTCGGGGTGGAAGAAGAACAGGCCACTGACGCTGCTGCCGGGGAACATGGCGTAGCTGGTGGTCAGTTCGATGCCGACCTTTTCTTTTACGCCGAGCAGGTCCCAGAGGGTCTGCTTTTCGGTGTGCTCGGGGCAGGCGGGGTAGCCGGCAGCGGGACGGATGCCGCGGTAGCGCTCCTTGATCAGATCCTCGACGCTCAGGTTTTCATCTTTACCGAAGCCCATGAACTCACGCACTTTGCGGTGCAGCAACTCGGCGAGGCCTTCGGCGAAGCGGTCGGCGAGGGCCTGGATGATGATGGCGGTGTAGTCGTCACCGGCTTTCTTAAAACTCAGCGCGTAGTCTTCGATTTCCTGGCCGGCGGTGACCGCGAAGGTGCCGAGGAAGTCATTGCGACCGCTGTCGGCGGGAGCGATAAAGTCGGCGAGGCATTGGTAAGGAGTGCCTTTGCGGACCTTTTCCTTTTGCTGGCGAAGGAAGCGGAAGGTGGCGGCTTCGGTGGTCTTGTCAGGATCGGAAAACACCTTCACGTCATCGCCGACACTGTGCGCCGGATAGACGTTCCACAGGGCGCGGGCATGCAACCGGTCGTTTTCAACGATGTCTTCGAGGATGCGTTGCGCATCGTTGAAAAGTTCGGTCGCCTGGGGGCCGTGGTCTTTGTGGGCGAGGATCTTAGGGTAGACGCCACGCAGTTCCCAGGAGTGGAAAAACGGGCTCCAGTCGAAAACTTCGACGATGTCCTGCAGCGGCACCGGATCCCAGATGCGCGGACTGATATCGGGATCGGCCGGGGTGGCGATTTCGACCGTGTCCCAGTCGGTTTGAAATTTCTGTTCGCGGGCGTCAGCGAGCGACAGGTAGGTGGCGCTGCTGCCTTTGTTGGCGTGGCGTTCGCGTTCTTTTTCGTAGTCGGCATTGAGCTCGGCGACAAAAGCTTCGCGATG
Source organism: uncultured bacterium (assembly GCA_965367965.1). Taxonomy (GTDB): domain Bacteria; phylum Verrucomicrobiota; class Verrucomicrobiia; order Verrucomicrobiales; family DEV007; genus JBBKXR01. Next base: position 16,972 of record CBDULB010000056.1, read on the forward strand.
GGTTTTCGACAGCAGTTTGGAGCACACGCCGACGGCCAGTGAGGCATCGCCGACGCGGACCACCGGCTGCGAGTAGTGCGGCGCGATTTTGATCGCGGTGTGGGCTTTGCTGGTGGTCGCGCCGCCGATCAGCAGCGGCACTTTCCAGCCCTGGCGTTCCATTTCGCCGGCGTTGGAGATCATCTCGTCGAGTGACGGGGTGATCAGCCCGCTCAGGCCGATGAGATCGGCGTCGTGTTCCTTGGCGGCGGCGAGAATGGTTTCGTTTTCGACCATGACGCCGAGGTCGATGACTTCGAAGCCGTTGCAGCTGAGCACTACGCCGACGATGTTTTTGCCGATGTCGTGAACGTCACCTTTCACGGTGGCGATAACCATGGTGCCGGCGCCGGCTTTCTCGGAGTTCTTAGCCTTCTCGGCCTCCATGAACGGTGTCAGGTGGGCGACGGCACGTTTCATCACGCGGGCGCTCTTGACCACCTGCGGAAGGAACATTTTGCCGGCTCCGAAGAGTTCGCCGACGACCTTCATGCCATCCATGAGCGGGCCTTCGATGACGTCGAGCGGTTTGTCGAGTTTGAGGCGGGCTTCCTCGGTATCATCGTCGATGAAATCGGTGATGCCTTTGACCAGCGAGTGCGAAAGGCGTTCCTCGACGCTGCCTTCGCGCCAGCTCAGGTCGGGGCCGGTGGCACCTTTGGCGCGACCGCCGGATTCGCCGGCGGCTTTGAGTTCTTCGGCGAAATCAATCAGGGTTTCGGTGGCTTCGGGGCTGCGGTTGAGCAGTACATCCTCGACCATTTTCAGCAACTTCGGCTCGACCTCTTCGTAAACTTCGAGCATGCCGGCATTGACGATTCCCATGTCGAGCCCGGCCTGAATGGCATGATAGAGGAAAGCCGCGTGCATCGCCTCGCGCACGGTGTTGTTGCCGCGGAACGAAAAGCTGACGTTGGAAACGCCACCCGAGGTGCGGCAGCCGGGGCAGGACTTTTTCACCTGACGCACGGCTTCGATGAAGTTCACCGCGTAGGCGTTGTGCTCCTCCATGCCGGTGGCGACGGTGAGAATGTTGAGGTCAAAAATGATGTCCTGCGGCGCCATGCCGACTTCTTCGGTGAGAATGCGGAAGGCGCGTTCGGCGATGGCGACTTTTTCGTCGAGTTCGGCGGCCTGGCCCTTTTCGTCGAAGGCCATGACGATGGCACTGGCGCCGTAGCGGAGCACGGCGCGGGCCTGCTCTCTGAATTTTTCTTCGCCTTCCTTGAGCGAGATCGAGTTGACGATGCACTTGCCCTGAGCGCACTTCAGGCCGGCTTCGATGACTTCCCACTTGGAGGAGTCGATCATGATCGGGACCTTGGAAATGTCGGGCTCGGAGGCGATCAGGTTGAGAAAGTGCGTCATGCACTCGGCGCCGTCGAGCATGCCTTCATCGAAGTTGATGTCGATGACGTTGGCGCCGTTTTCGACCTGTTGGCGGGCGACGGCGAGTGCGGCATCGAAGTCGCCGGCGACGACCAGTTTTTTAAAACGCGGCGAACCGGTGACGTTACAGCGTTCGCCGACCATGACGAAGGGTGCGCCTTTTTCGGGCAGTGAAAACGGTTCCAGTCCGGAGACGGTCAGGGTCAGGTCGCCTTTTGGCAGTTCGCGCGGTTTGTGTTCAAGCGACAGCTCGCGGATGCGTGCGATGTGATCCGGCGTAGTGCCGCAGCAGCCGCCGACGGCGTTGACGAAGCCGGCGCGGGCGAATTCGGCGACCGCTTCGCCGGTGTCGTCTGGGGTTTCGTCGTAACCGGTTTCGCTGAGTGGGTTGGGTAGCCCGGCATTGGGGTAAACGTGCACGAAGGTGTCTTCGGCGACGCGGCTCATCGCGCCGAGGAAGGGGCGCATCTGGTCGGCGCCGAGCGCACAGTTGATGCCGACACACATCGGCGCGGACTGCTGCACGCTCGACCAGAAGGCTTCGGTGGTCTGACCGGACAGGGTGCGGCCGGACTGATCGGTGATGGTCACCGAGATAAAAAGCGGCAGGCGCTCGCCGCGCTCGGCGAAAAACTCCTGTGCGGCATAGAGGCCGGCTTTGACGTTGAGAGTGTCAAAGATGGTTTCGAACAGGACGATGTCGGCACCGCCTTCGACCAGGCCTTCGAGCTGCTGGCGGTAGGCGTTGCGCAGTTCGTCAAAACTGGTAGCGCGATATTCGGGGCGGTTGACGTCGGGCGACAGCGACGCGGTGCGGTTGGTTGGTCCGAGCGCGCCGGCGACGAAGCAGTGACGACCGGGGTTTTCTTTTTCCACCTGATCGGCGACCGAGCGGGCGAGACGGGCGGACTCGATGTTGATTTCGTTGGTGAGGTCCTGCAGCTCGTAGTCGGCCTGAGCGATGGTGGTGCCCGAGAAGGTATTGGTCTCAACGATATCGGAACCGGCGTCGTAGTAGGCGCGGTGAATGTCACTGATGATTTTTGGCCGTGTCAGGGTCAGCAGGTCGTTGTTGCCCTTGAGCAGAATATTGTGATCGCCGAAACGATCGCCGCGAAAGTCCTCCTCCTCCAACTTGTGCCGCTGGATCATGGTGCCCATGGCGCCGTCAAACACGAGAATACGCTCGCGGAACATGGACTCGAGGATCTGGCCTCGTTCGCTGAGAGGGAGTTCGTGAATCATAGGGAAATCGGAGAATGCGCTTTTTCTGTAAACGTAGACGGCCGGAAGGGAAACCCTGCCGACCGTCTGCTTTATAAAGTGATACGGAAAGTTGCCATCCGGTCACGGTCGATCAGAAGCGAATGCGCAGGCCGGCGTAGGCGCCTACGCCGAGTCCTTCGTAGCCGGCGGTGGATTCATACTCTTCGTCGAAGACATTTTCAACCCGCCCGAAAACTTCGACGCCGGGAATGACGTTCACGTTGCCGTAAATCCGCGCGACGGTGGCGTCACCGAGCACTACGCCGGGAGCATCGAGGCGATCGTAGTAGCCGCGAACTTCTGCGCCGAGGCTCCACAGTTCGCCATAGTCGTAGCGTGCGCCGACGGCGAGACTTTGCTCGGGGCGACGAATCAGACGATCGCCGGGGCCACCGCCGAATCCGTCGAGGTACTGGCCGCGGGTGATGGTGGCGTCGAGCAGCGTGTAGTTGGCGTAAATGGTGAAACCTTCGATCGGCGTCAGATCGAGACCGAACTCGAAACCTTCAGTTTCGGTGTCGACGTCGGTGGGGAAGGCGGGAAAACCGATCGAGTCGTTGAGGTTTTCGATGTCGTTGTGAAAGTAGACGACACTCAGGGAGCCGATTTCGGCAGGCAGCTTCTGGCGCACGCCGAGTTCCCAGGATTTGCTTTCTTCCGGCGTCAGGCTGTCGGGATCGACCGAGGGATCGAGGAACACGTAGTCCTGACCGCTGGGAGCTTTGTAGCCGGTGGCGTATTTTCCGAACAGCCGGGTGCCGGTCGCTTCGAGATCGTGGCTGAGTTGGACGGAGTAGGTGCCTTTGCTGTCAAAATCCTGGTGCTCGTCCCAGCGGCCACTGACCAGCAGGTTAAAGTTGGCGGGCAGGTCGACGTTGGCCTGGCCGAATACGCTACCGTAGCTGTAGCTCTTGTCGGCGGGGGAGTTGAACGGTGATGAAACCAGCGGTGTGCGGTTGAACTCATACTCGTAGTAGCCGGCCCCGAGGGTGAACTCAGCGCCGTCGACGGGGCGCAGGTTGAACTGCGCTTCGATCTCATCTGAGTTCTGCTCAAGCAGGCTGTCGCTGAAGAAGGGAGCCTGTGTCGCCGTCAGCTCGCTGTCGTTGTGCGAGTAGAAAAGCGAAAAGTCCCAGGCGTCGCGTTCGATGGTCAGGCGCGGCGACAGCATCCATGCCTGATTGTCGTTGCGCTGACGGTCGGGAAAGCCCGGGCTGAGACTGGAGCCGGCCGCGCCGAGTTGCGAATCCTGGTAGTAGCCGAGCAGATCGATGTAGACGCCTTCCGCGAGTTCGAGGGCGATGTTGCTGCGGATGTTGAGATTCTGAAAATCGCTGTTCGGGCGATCGTTCTCGGTGTCGAAGTAGCTGACGTCAACGACGCCTCCGAGTGGACCCTCGGCGAGGGTCAACTGGCCACCGCCGCGGTAGCTGTTGAACGATCCGGCTTCGCCGAAAAGTTCACCGTGCACTCCGGCGTCAGTGTTGGTCAGGCGGCGGGCGTCGACCATGCGCAGGTCGAGCGCGCCGGCGACAGCGTCGGAACCGTAGAGCGATGAGACCGGCCCGCGGGCCAGCTGCACGCTGTCAAGGAAGGTGGTGTCGAGCAGTTCGAGATTGTAGGTGCCGGCCAGATTCGGCGCCAGGCGACGGCCGTTGAGCAGGACCAGGGTGTGATTACTTTCCATGCCGCGGATGAACAGCGACGTCTGTCCGCCGTTCTGGCCCGTGGTCACGACACTGGTGCCGGGCAGGTGACTGAGGGCGTCGCCGACCGAGTAAAATTGACGGCTGCGCAATTCACCACCGGAAAGGTAGCTGACCGACGGAGACAGTTGGTCGAGGGCGATCGGCGTTTTGGTGGCGACCACGACGGTTTCGGTGAGATCTTCGGAAGTGACGATGGCGTCGTCAGTTACCGTCGGGACGGGTTCCTGCGCCCACGCTCCGAGAGGCAAGGCAAGTGCTGTTGCGGCGAGCACGAGCGGTCGACGAAGGCGGGAGGATGCTGAGAAGTTTGGCTTCATTTATATATATCAACGTATTTAGATGGGTTGATATAAACCTTTTTACGTGTCTGCCAAGGGTTTTTTTGCTTCTGCTTTCGCCAAGGCGGGCGAAGGTGCGCCGACCCTCGCAATGGATCTCTATTACGTCATTCTTTCGGCCATGATCCCGGTGTTCCTTGTCATTCTGGCAGGCAGCGTCGCGCAGTGGCGTGGCTGGATGCAGGAAGATCTGGAAAGGGGGGTGATGAAGTTGGCGCTGAATCTGTTGCTGCCCTGCCTGATTTTTGATCTGGTGGTGGGCAACCCGTCGCTCGATGATCCGAAGGTGGTGGGCATGGCGATTGGCTGTGGATTCGGGTTCATCATCATCGGTTTTGCCGTTTCGTGGTTGGTCGGCATGCTGTTTGGACTGCGCCGCGGCTTTGGCCGGCGGACGTTTACCATCGCTGCCGGTGTGCAGAATTACGGCTTCGTGGCCCTGCCGGTGATCGCGATGCTGTTCGTCGACGCTGCGGGAATCGCCCAGGAGGGGCCGTTGGCCCTGGTGTTCATTCACGGCCTGGGCGTGGAGTTGGCGGTATGGACCATCGGTGTGATGATCCTCAGCCGCGACAGTGGGCCGCCGTGGAAATTACTCATCAATGGCCCCTTAATCGCCGTCGTGGTCAGTCTGGTGGTTCATTACAGCGGCGGCGCTCAGTTTGTGCCGAAAGTATTCGAAAATGCCGTGGCGATGCTGGGGCGTTGCGCGATTCCGATGTCTCTGTTCATGATCGGCGCAACCATTGCCACGCTGTTTGAGCGGCGCGTCGGCCGGCACATCGTACGCACCGCGGTCGCCGGTTCGGTCGCCCGGCTGGCGATCATGCCGGCGATCATGCTGTCGATCACGGCCCTGTTGCCACTGCCGCTGGACCTGAAAAAAGTTCTGGTCGTGCAGGCCGGCATGCCCGCTGCGCTGATGCCGATCGTTATTGCCCGGCTTTACGGAGGCCACCCGCAGACCGCGATTCAGGTCGTTCTAGCCACCATGCTGCTGTGCATCGGCACCGCCCCGGCGGTAATTGGCTGGGGGATGAAGTGGCTGGGATTGTAGGCGGCCTGCGGTCGCAGGAGTTAGGAGTTCGTCCACTGGGGTGGGCCATGGGTCACACTGCCCTCTGACTCACGGCAGCCAGGGCAGGCCGGAGTCGATCGAATTCTGCTCGAGCGAGCGCTTCAGGGCCTCGTCCGGTTCCAGATCGGGGATGCGCAGCAGGAAAGGGGTATCGAGTTTTTTCTCAAGGTCCTTGAGAGCAATGATGACGCTCGGAACGGTGCGTTTGCCGCGTGTCTTTTCGTCGAGATAGATGTCGTGCAGATAGTCGTAGGCTTCGCGTTCGCGGCCCGGACACTCCGCCAGCGTGTAGCCGTAAAAGCGCACTACCAGGCCCAGCGAGCCGGGGTTCTCGATCGCTTTTTTGTAGGCTTCGGCAGCGCCACACGGGTCCATGCCCTTTTTCCAAAGCGTCCAACCCAATTCCTGATAGAGCTTGCCCGAATCCGGATTGTTGCGCACTGCATTGCGCAGGATATCGATGCCTTTCGCGATGTATCGGTCGCGAACTTCCTCGCGGGTGGTTTCAACAGGAAGTTTCCACTCTTTCCAGTCTTCGCGATCCATCATGTTGATGCTGGCATTGGTGTGCTGATGCCAGGCACCGAGGATCCACGCCTGAATATCCTGTGGCTGAAGTTTGAATATCACGTCGAAGGCATTCTCGACTTCGGCCCAGTCCTGTTGTTCCCAATGATCGTAAGCCAGCAGGCTCATGTAGATCGCCACCAGCGCCCGGGTGCCGCCGAGCGTTGCCAGAAACGCCGATTGGCCCATCTGGTCGATCATGCCGACGCCGAGTGGGGTCGGCAGGAGTCCATCGCTCTCCATGCGGGACTGCAGCCGGTCCTCAAAGGGGACGCGCACCAGTCCGAACAGCGCTACCAGCAGAAGCGCCAGAACGGTTTTTCGCCATACCTTGAAACGCATCTCAGAATTCCTTGTCGAAGAATATAAACAGCGAGATCAGTGAGTAGATGACGAGGTAGAACAGCGCGAGCACGCTCATGGAAGCCATCACTCCGGAAGCAATCGGGGTACCGACTGCGACCATGTCGACGACGTTGAAAGTGCGAAAATCCGGAATCACCAGGCCGATGATTTTTCCGAGTACGGCGATCATGGTGCTCTCGTCCATGTCAGCGCTGAGCGATTGAAAGGCGAGCTTGTGAAAGTGACCGATCAGAAAAAACGTCGCGCCGACGATGATGGTGAACAATGAACTCGACGCGAATGTGGAGATCAAAATCGTCATCGCCACCAGGACTGCCGACTTGAGGAAAATCGCCCACGTCGCCAGCAGCAGGTTCCAGCCAACACCCTGTCGGGCAATGATCGCCAGTTCGGACGCGATTTCCTCGGCGGAGTAGCGGTTCGAGCTCTCGAGCACGCTGCGTTGTTCAGCGATGATGCTGGTTTCGCGAAACCACAGGACGATCGAGAACAGAATCAGCATCGCGCCCAGTGCCAAGGCGATGGTCAACAATACGCCGCACAGTTTGCCGAGCAGGTATTCGAAGCGCGAAACCGGTTTGGCGAGAATCGTGTACAGCGTGCGGTCCTCGAGATCGCGCGGGATCAGCATCGCGGTGGCGACGATGGCGAACAGCCAGGCGAACATCGACATCGCACCGAGCGAGGTATTTTTGATGACCCGCAACTTCTGTTCCGGCGAAAACAACAGGTTGAGGTTGCTGGCCGCCGCGATCAGCAGCGCGAACAGCAGGATGAAGTAAAAACTGCGCATGCGCACCAGCTGCGTGAACGTGCTGGCGGCGAGCGTCCACACCCGACCGACGATCAGTGCGGGGCTCATGGTTTTGATCGGGGCGAGGGATTCGCTCATGATGCCGTGTCCTCCTGGTCAGCCTTTTTCATTTCGTCTTCGTCGTCTTCTGCGGTGGATCGGGGCGCCCCACCTCGTCGAGGAACAGTCGTTCCAGGGTGGTGCGCGGGCGGCCGGTGCGGATCAGCGTGGCGTCCGTCCCGGCGAGATCGGTCATCTTTTTGATCAAATCCGGTGAGGCGCCTTTGACGACGATTTCGGTTTGGTCTTCGATCGCGATCAGGTCTTCGAGCTGACCTTCACGGCGCATCCGGCCGTTGAAGATGATGCCGACCCGGTCACAGACTTCCTGGACCTGTTCGAGCAAATGCGAACACAAAAACACCGAAATGCCGTCGTCCTTCAGTTTAAAAATGAGATCGCGAATCTGTCGTGAGCCGACTGGGTCGACCCCGGCAGTCGGTTCATCGAGGATCACCAGGCGCGGTCGCTGAATCATCGCCTGGGCAAGGCCGATACGCTGCAGCATGCCTTTTGAGTAGCCGCCGAGGCGTCGAGTCCGGGCATTTTTTAGATCGACCATTTCGAGCATTTCATCGACTCGCTCCTTGAGCAGGCGGCCGCGCAGACCACACAGTTTGCCATAGAACTTCAGCGTCTCTTCGCCGGAAAGGTGTTTGTAAAAATACGGGTTCTCCGGCAGAAAGCCCACATCCTGTCGGCTGGCGACACTGCCGCTCTCGCTGCCGAATACCTTGGTGGTGCCCTTCGAGGCCTGCATCAGTCCGAGCACGACTTTCATGGTCGTCGACTTTCCGGACCCGTTGGGACCGATCAGTCCGTAGACTTCTCCCGCTCCGACGGTAAGCGAGAGGTCCTCGACGGCGATGACATACTCGCGTTTGAACGAGGGCTGAAATACCTTCGTAAGATTGCGTACTTCGACGGCGGGGATGGGATCACTCATGGTCTGGTTGCATGCCAACTAACCGCCACTCGACTTCGTTCTCAAGGCTTGAAATGCCTCTGTCGAGTGGTCAGTGAACCGCTAGCGAATGGTGAAACCGCTCAAGCCTTCCTCCGGCAGTTCTGCTTCCTGTTCTTCCTGTTCGCGAATGTGATGATCGAGCGGGCTGTCGTGCAGATCTTCGAAAAATTCCTCAATTTCTTCAGGCTCGCCGGCAATCAACATTTCCACTCTGCCGTCGGGAAGATTGCGCACCCAGCCGGTGACGTCGAAGCCCATGGCCAATTGCTTGACGCTGTAGCGGAAGCCGACGCCCTGAACGCGACCCTCAAAAAAATATCGTCGCACGATCATCGTAAAATACCTCCACTACCATCGAGTGCGGCACGCTCGCGAGTTTTGTCCGCCTGTTCCTGCAATTTTTTCAGTTCGCTGCTGAGCCGTTGATTTTCTTCGCTGAGCAACTCGTTCTGACGGATCAGGTCGACGTCCTGCATCAGTGACAGGGTCGGGTTCTCGGCCATCGCGCGTTTCCCCAATTCAGCCGTTGCGCGCTCCGCCGACGCATGGGCCAGTTTTTGCCATCGCCACGACTGCATCCAACCGGCAGCCGCAATGGCTCCGACCAATAACAGGGCAAGCCAATGCGCAGACGACCGGGCCGGCGCGGTGGGAGCGGGAGAGCGCGGCGTCATCGGTGATTCGCTGCCGCTTTGCATTTGCTCCGCTGGAGATCCATCGATCGGCTGATCATTTGTTGCCGAATGGCAGCAGTCGACGCAGCAGGCTTCGCTTCGGGGGTTCCTCCGGACTTGAGGCACTTTGCGTGGTCGCTGAACCGTTGACGCTGCTCGAGCCGGGTGATTCGTTGCCGGTCAGAACCAGTGAGATGTCGGAGCCGACCGCAGTTTCGTCGATGACGGTTTTCACCGGCTTGGCTTTACCGCGACTGTCATACTCCTGTATGCGGGTGCGCACCAGTTTTCCGGCCGGATCGAAAAGCCGTTCCTCGCGGAAAAATCCATTGCGGTCGTAGACCAGGACGCCACGGAATTTCAGCTGGTTACGGATGTCGTAGATCAGCACTTCGAGTGGCTTGCCGTTGGCGTCGAGCTGCACCACCCGACGCTCGATCGGCTGGCGTTCATCATCGGTTTTCTGGTGCTCTTCAGCGGTGCGCGGCTGGGTGAACGTTTTCTGGATCAATGTCGAATCTTCGACTTTGCAGATCGTGTAGTTGCCGTTCGGATGATTCTTCGCCTGCCCCCAGACAACGTCGTTTTTCTCGATCATCTTGTTGTAGTTCCAGCTTACATCAGTGATTCCGCCGGTCCGGGTGCGGAATTTGTGCTGAGCGATGGTCTCATCCGACTGGCGTGCACCTGCCGAACCGCCCTGTGGCGAAGGCTGGCCGGTGGCGAGGGGGGTGATTTCCTGTCGAACGACCTTACCGTCCTCGTTTTTGTGAAACTGAGCGGAAGCGGTCGGCGCCGCTATCACGCACAGCAAAGCGATCGTCGCAGCGGTCGTCAGCGCGGATTTGGGGATGAGGGAAGCGATTTTCATGTCGATCGTCGAGCGATGGGGTTGAGCGGCGGCGAAACGGACGATGCCCGCCCGGGGGAAAGTCGGGCCGGAAGGATAACCGATTGCGGTGCGCCGGACAAGGATGCTTTTTCCGCTGCCGGTGCTTGCGCCGGGGCGGGTTCGTCGGCATCGTGGGTTCTAGTGATTTGGCAATGTCGACAGCACAGGTTCGAACTCGGCGCGGGCGACGCTGGCGTTTTGATGGGTATTCTCAATGTCACCCCGGATTCGTTTTCCGATGGCGGGGCGTTTGTGGACGAGGAGGCTGCGGTCGAACACGCGCGCCAGATGATCGCTGCGGGGGCAAAAATCATCGATGTCGGCGGTGAGTCGACGCGACCGGGGGCGGCTGAGGTATCCGCAGAGGAGGAAGTGCGCCGGGTGCGGCCGGTGATCGAAGCTCTGCGTGAACATTGTCCGGAGTGCGTGATCTCGATCGACACGTCGAAAGCGGCGGTGGCGTTCGAGGCGTGTCAGGCCGGCGCAGCGATCATTAACGACGTCACAGCACTGTGCGGCGATGCAGAAATGGCGGCGGTGGTGGCGGATAGCGGAGCGGGTTTGGTGCTGATGCACATGCGCGGCACGCCCCGGACGATGCAGAATGATCCGGCCTACGGCGATGTGGTCGCTGAGGTGGCGGAATTTCTCGATGGTCAGCGCGAACTGGCTCTGGCGGAAGGGGTCGCCGACGAGGCGATCGTTTTTGATCCGGGCATTGGTTTTGGCAAAACGGCGCAGCACAACTGGCAGTTGCTGAATCGTATCGGCGAATTTGAGCCGTTGCAGCGTCCACTGCTGCTGGGGATTTCGCGCAAAGGCTTCATCGGCGGGGTTCTGGATCGCCCGCAGGCGACTGAGCGCGCGGTTGCGACGGCGGCGTTGACCGCGCTGTTGCGATCTCGCGGCGTGCTGCTGCATCGCGTTCACGATGTTCGCGAAAATGCGGATGCGCTGCGCATGGCAGAATCGCTGCTCCGTGCAGGCGGCGCATAGACCGGAGCGCAAGGCTGTGGTATCGTTAGCGATCCCGCCGGGTGCTGCATGGTGCTATTGTTAGGTGGGAAAGTGTCATTGCCTGTTTTTCATCGATCGTTTCCGTTTCCCCTAGCGCGCTTCATGTTGGAAACTATCACACAGGCTCTGGGGAATGGTGTTGATTTCGTCTACACGAATTGGCGTGACGGGCTGACGATTTTGATTCTCTGGGTAGCGGTTTATCAGGGCTACCGTTTCTTTCACGCGACGCCTGGCGCGCGCATTCTGACCGGGCTGATCGCGGCGTGGATCGTGTTGACCTTGTTGTCGGAGATTCTCGAATTGACGCTGGTCAGCTGGGTTTTGAAAAGTGTGTCGGTGTTCCTGGCGGTGGCCATGGTGGTGATTTTTCAGCCGGAACTGCGTCGTGCGGTGACCGAGTTGGGCTCTTACCGTCTATTTTCGTCGTTCAACGAGGGCGCCAAGGAGGCGACCGAAAAGTTGTCCGAAATTGTGCAGTTGCTGTCCAATAAGCGCATCGGGGCCTTGATCGCGATTCAGCGCGGCATGGACTTGAAGCCGCTCAACGAGACGGGTGTCGAGCTCGATTGCCGGATGTCGGAGGCGATTATTCACACGATTTTTTATCCGAGTACGGCGCTGCATGATGGAGGCATGGTGCTGCGTCTGCGCGATGAAAGGATCCTCGCGGCGGGCTGCGTTTTTCCGCTCAATCAGCGGGAGTTCTCGGATCGAAGCATCGGTCTGCGTCACCGCGCGGCGATGGGGGTGACCGAAGAGTCGGATGCTATCGCGATTGTTGTCTCGGAGGAAACCGGTACCATTTCGCTGGCGTTTAACGGTAATCTGGAGCGCAACCTGAAGGCGGAAGCTTTGCGCGAACGGCTGAACGAATTGTTGTTTTCGGGCGATTCCGATGACGATGATGAAGAGGCCGAGGATGGAGAGTCAGAGGTGACGGGGTGACAGTGCAACAATGAAGGAACGACTTTTAAATCATTGGAAGGCAAAGATCGCATCGCTGCTGGTCGCGGTTGCGGTTTGGTATCTGCTCAAAGGTCACGTTGGCAATCAGCAGGATCAGCGCATCGTGTCCGACCCGGGAACGACGATCGCGTCGGCAGTTGGCCCGGGTCTGCCGGGCGACGGCGCATGCGGCGTGGGACGGGTCGAGTTGAATTTGTCGGCTCTGGTCGCGGCGGAGCGTCCACAGGTCTCGTTGACGCGTCTGCATTGGGTCGAGTTGGGTGAGTTTTCTGCTGGTGTGGCGGAGTTTCCGAGTTATCCGTGCGCGTAATTTTTGGGGCGGTCTCCAGAGCGGTGTTAAGTCGTGCGGCGGTTCAGTCCCGGTATTTTTATTTCTGGTTATGAGTGAATCGCAGCAACGCCGATGGTTCGGCACGGATGGAATTCGCGGGCGGGCGGGCGTCGAACCGCTCACGGCGACGACGATGTTAGCTCTCGGCGCGGCAGCGGCGGAGGTGTTGGTGCCTCGTTATGCGAAGGATGGTCGCTGGCCGCTGTGTGTGATCGGCAAAGACACGCGGTTGTCGGGGGATCTGTTGGAGCATTCGATCGCGGCGGGTTTGAGTGCGGCCGGGGTCGACGTGCGACTGGCCGGGGTGGTGCCGACGCCGGCGGTGGCGGTGTTGTGCGGCGAGCTCGATGCCGCGTTCGGTATCGTCATATCGGCGTCGCACAATCCGGCGGAAGACAACGGAGTGAAGTTTTTCGGGGGTGACGGCTACAAACTCGACGACGCGGTGGAGTTGCAGATCGAGCGGCGATTAATCGCGCTGAGCGAAGCTGGCGAACTGCCCGGTCATGATGGGCCGGCCAAACTGGGGCGCATTTCTTCGATCGATGACGCGGTGCATCGTTACGAGCATCTCGCATTGGCGTCGGTGCACGATAATCGTGGTTTGCTTGACGGTATGACGCTGGTGCTCGATGCGGCCCAGGGTGCGGCCTATCAAACCAGCGGCAGTGTACTGAAGCTGCTCGGTGCGAAAGTGCTGAATTTTTTCGACGAACCGAACGGACAGAACATCAATCGCGACTGTGGTTGTACCCATCCTTCGGTGATCGAGGCGCTGGTAAAAGAAAATGGCGCCGATGCCGGTCTTGCTCACGACGGCGATGCGGATCGCGTTTTGCTGTGTGACGAAACCGGATCGGCACTCGATGGCGATGAACTGCTGGCGATCGCTGCGGCGGATATGATCGAGCGGGGGGAACTGAAAAATGACACGCTGGTGGCCACGGTGATGAGCAATTTCGGTCTCGACGATGTGCTGCGCGAGCGTGGCGGCAAGGTGTTGCGCACCGGCGTCGGCGACCGCTACGTGATCGAAGCGATGCGTGAAGGCGATTTCAATCTCGGTGGCGAGCAGAGCGGGCATCTGATTTTTCGCGATCACAATACCACCGGTGACGGGTTGATCGCGGCGCTGCAGATTTTGCAGATCGCGCGGCGTCGTGAATTGCCGCTCAGCGAATTGCGTAAGGTGCTGACGAAATTTCCTCAGGCTCAGCGCAATCTGAAAATCGCCGCTAAGCCTCCGCTCGATACCTTAACCGGATCGATGAAACTGGTTGCGGAAACCGAAGCCGAACTGGGCGGCGCCGGGCGTGTGCTGCTGCGCTATTCGGGGACCGAAAATCTGGTGCGCCTGCTGATTGAGGGACGCGATGCGGATTACATTGAACAGCGAGCCGACGCCATCGCGGAGTCGTTGCAGCAGGAGATCGAGGCTGCGGTATGAATGAAACGGGCAGGGGAGCGAAGCGGTTTTTTATCGCCGGAACCGACACCGGGGTCGGCAAAACCTTCGTTACTGCGGCCCTGTTGCGTGCATTGAACGCCGCGGCGGGCCCGGCGGTCGGCTATAAACCGCTGTGTTGCGGTGATCGCGACGATGCTCTGGCTCTGTTTGAGGCCAGTGGCGAACCTGGGTGCGGAGAGCTGTCCATCGATACCATCAATCCGTGTTGGCTCAAGACTCCTGCAGCGCCGCTGGTGGCCGCGAGGATCGAAAATCGGCAGGTGGACCGCGGCGAGCTGGTGGCTGTGGCGGAAAAGCTGGCGGTTGATTTTGGTTATCAATGGTTGCTGATCGAAGGTGCCGGGGGATGGGAGGTGCCGCTTGCGCCGGGAGGCGTGACCATGGCTGATCTGGCCGTGGATTTCGCGGCGCCGGTGCTGCTGGTGATCGACAACAAGTTGGGGGCGCTCAATCACACGCTGTTGACGGTGGCGGCCATCGAGCGGCGCGGGCTGCGTTGTGCGGGTATCTTTCTCAATCACTGCCGCGACGAGAGGGACAGCGCTTCGATCTCGAATCGAGTGGTCCTGGAGGAAATGCTGCCGCAGGTGCCGGTGCTGGCGGAGCTGCTTCACGGAGAAAGTTGGCTCGATTTCGGTGGTCGCTCGGCAGATCAAGTCCTGCGGGGGCTGTAGATGCGGGTGCGAGTCAGTCCCTGACGCTGACGACCGGATTCTCCGGCGCGCCGAAACAGGCAAAATGTCCTCAAAGTGTCTTTTGTCATGTAAATAGGGACTGTCCCTTAGTTGTGATCGTGCCTTTGCCTTGATTGAATAGAGATCCTTTAGGGATGGCGGTGGCCGACCGTGTGACTTCGATCGGTTTCGGTCGGGTTCGTGTTATCGAGGTGGTTCCGCGACTAATAGGGCCCGGGCGGAGTTTTATTGTTGAGAGGCTACGTTTGCCGTCGACAGAAACCGGGCCACTGGCTCACGATGAATCAGGTATGAGATTTCAAACCAAGCTGATGCTGGCCGTGCTGCTGGCGGTTGTTCTGGTCACGGCGATGGTGATTTCTCAGACTGAGCAGAAGGTTCGCGAGACCTATTCGCGCCTGGCTGAGGAGGAGTTTGACGAGCAGGCGGATCGCTTTCTGGAAATGCGTCGCTCGCGCCTGGAGGCGATCGCCAGTTCGGTGGAGCGCCTGGCTCACCTGCCTGAGGTGCGGCGCCTTTTCGTCGAAAATGACTTTGGTGACGAGGCGCTTGAAAATATCGAACCGTTGACGGAGCGCCGGCGTCGTTCGCAGGAGCGGAGTAGCGAGCCCGACGACGGCAGAAATTCTCAAGAGGAGGGGGGCGCTCCGCCCTCCAGATTACTGCTCCTGGTCGATGCGAACGGTAAGGTTCATCCCATTGGCGAGCGACCGTTTACCATTCCCGAGGCGGCGCGCGCGCCGCTTCGAAAACTGGGCAATCCGCAGGGGTTGAGGTCCCGGCAGGTTGGTTACCTTGTCATTCCGGCAGTGGCGGCCAGCGACGCGACGCCTGCGGTGCCCGCGCAACTGGTCGAAGTCGTGGTCGCGCCTGTGTTTGCCGATGCCGATGCCGATGCCGATGCCGCAGAAGGTGCCTCGCCACCTCTGGGTGCGGTGGTTATGGGGCAGATTGTTGACCCCTCGGGTATCGAGCGGCGCAGCATGCCTGTACATGATCGACCGTCCGCCGGAGGGGTGGAGAGAAATGCCCCGGCGGGTGGCATTCTCGGCGGCACGAGGAGGCGTTTGTATGCCGGTATTCTGGCGGATGAAGTGCTGTTTGCCGGTACGCTTCCCGCCGGCGTGAAGGCTGAGGTTGAGCAACTGCTGGCTGAGCGCTTGCGTCGAACGGTGGTCAAGGGGGCGGACGGCGCAGATTTTGACGATGAGTTGAGCGTCGATTCCGAGGCTCGTGCGGCGACCGCGACGCGCGCGAATGGCGACGATGGGCATTCCCATTACCGGGTCTTTTGCGATCTGCTCAGTTCCGGCGGGGCGCTGCCGCCGACCTATCAGGTGGTCTTGATTCCGATGAGTCAATTGCATGCCGATCTGCTTTCGTTACGTTTGCAGGGGACGGGCATCGGCCTGGCGGCAGCGTTGTTAGGACTGTTGTTGTCGTGGATATTTTCACGGCGACTTTCGCGACCTATTCGGGACCTGGCGCAAGCAACGGAGCAACTGCGGGGTGGAAATTTCCACGTTCGGGTGCCGGTGCGATCGAATGATGAATTCGGGCAGTTGGCGGAATCGTTCAATGAGATGGCAGGGCACCTGGAGACCAAGGAGCAGATTCGCGACCTGCTCGGCAAAGTCTCGGATGAGGCGGTCGCTCAGGCATTGATCGAGGGCCAGTTGGAGCTTGGTGGCGAGACGCGGACGGCGTCGGTTTTGTTCTGTGATATTCGCGGTTTTACGGCGATGACGGAAAGCATGAATCCGGGTGATGTCATCGCCTTGCTGAACGAGCACATGACGGCGATGACTGAGGTCGTTTATCAGCACAATGGCGTTATCGACAAGTTCGTTGGCGACGAGATCATGGTGATCTTCGGCGCGCCGAAAAGTTACCCCGACGATGCCGGCAACGCCGCCCGGTGCGCGCTGAAAATGGTCGAGCGAAGGGCTGAACTGAGTGCCGAGACTGGCCGTGAAATTCACGTCGGCATCGGTGTCGCTACCGGTGATGTCGTGGTCGGCTGCATGGGCTCCAGCGACCGCTTGAACTACACGGTGATCGGTGAGCGGGTCAATCGGGCGGCGCGTTTGTGCGCTTGCGCGGGAGGCGGTGAAGTGATCGTCGATGAACAGACCTGGGCGGAAATCGCAGGCCGGGCGGAAGGTGATGAGCGTCTCAGCTTTAAGCCGAGAGGCTACGCGCAAGATATCCGTGCGTTCCGGCTTGATTCGATGGCGGATGACCGCTCGGAAGCGCTCAGTGTCAGCTCTGATTAGTGTCGGTCAGGCCGATGGCGCGGCGAATCGCGGCGCTGCGTTGCTCGAATTCATCGTCGCTAATGACCGGTTCCGCACTCTCGATCTGCTGTGCGTGATCAGCACTCCATTCGTTGAGCGGGAGTTTTAACCACGATCGACAACCTCCAAAAGCTTTGCGGCCGGCGTCGGCGAGCTGCCACGGGCTCGCCAGTCGGCGGATTCGAACCAGCGCGACACTCAGGCCGGGTTCATCGCCCCACGCGAAGCGTTCGCGGACCACCTCGGGAGTCCAGATGTGAAAGGGCGCGAGACTTTCGACCCGGGACCAGTCGCTGATGCGAGTCGTGGCGACCGTTTCGGCCCAGAGGTCGAGCGCGATCGAGTGACCATCGCTCATCGGGGTGACGCTTCGATTGCCGTGAACGCCTTCTGTCTGCTGGTGAAACTGGGTTGGAAATAAAAAGAACCGGCGGTGTTGCCAGCGAAATCCCTCGCGGCCTTCAGCGATTCCTCCTTTGCGCAGAATAAGCATCTGTTCGTCGCTGGCCAGAGCTGAGCATACGATTTGCCATTCTTTGAAGGCGGGGATCGTCGTCGAGTCGTTTGCTGTCGCTGACATGTGGGCAGGCAGGTTAAGATGTCAGCGCTCAATCGCGACCGGCTCATGTTGGCGTCCGTGGTCGACAAGGATTTCCACGGGCTCGCCGAGCAGGCTCGGCTCGGTGTCGAGAATGTAAAGGTCGAGCACCGCCTTGACGCGGGCCAGATACTCGCGAGCCCGGGCTTTGAACGACAGCTTGTAGTCGACCGGTTCGCTGCGCAGGGCGACCGCGTCGATGCCTTCTTTTTTGGCTATAAACAACGCCCGTGCGACATGGAAATCGTCAGTGATGATGGTCATGCGCCGCAAACCGAACACACGACGGGCGCGGACCACCGAGTCGAACGTGCGGTAACCGGCGTTGTCAGCGGTGATTGCATTGGCGGGCACGCCGAGTTCCATGAGTTTGCGCGTCATGTCGCGCGGCTCGTTGTAGTATTTCGAATCGCGGTCACCGCTGGCCAACAGGTGCTGGACTTTGCCGGCATGAAAGAGCTTGGCAGCCGCCTCGAGACGGTGCTCAAAATGTAGATTCGGCTGGTCAGGCGCGACTTTCTTCGAGGTGCCGAGTACCATGCCGACGGTGTTTGAATCGATCTCATCGACCGAGGAAAAAATCTGGTCGCTGGTCGACATGATGACCCAGAGGTTACAGCCAAGTACTGTGACCGTGAGCAGCGCCAGTGGTCCCCAAAACAGATAGAAAAAGATGGAGCGTTTCTTTTTCCGAGCCATGTTGCCGTCTTCGATCGTTTGTTCCCTGAGTTACAGCTGTTGCTGGTAGCTCTGTCCGGGGCAATGTCTCCTCAGACGTTGATAAATGCCAGCGGGGAATCCAGTGTTCCGTCTGCCAAAACCCACTATCGATCGATGTACCACCGCGGCAGAGCGTTGCGCGGCGGAAAAATACACGAAATCGACATAATTTCACCGGGATTCCCCGGTCGCCTCAATGAAAACTATCCTCCGAGTCTTTGCCTACCTGAAACGATATCCCGGCCTCGCCACGGCTCAACTGTCGTGCGCCATCATCATGACTGGACTGATGCTGGTATTTCCGCAGGTGACCAAAGTGGTGCTCGGTGAGGTAATTCCGGAGGGAGATACGGATCGGCTGTGGTCGGTGGTCAGCATTGCGCTGGCGGCTTTTATCGGCACCAATTTGTTCAATGCGCTGCGCATCGTCCTCAATAATACCTTTGAGCAGAAAGTAATTTTCGATATTCGCTCGGATCTCTACCGGAAGATTCAGCGTCTGCCGATGACCTGGTTCGACAACAAACGGACCGGCGACATCATGACCCGCGTCACCGAGGATGTCACCGCCATGGAGCGTGTGCTCATCGACGGCATCGAGCAGGGCGTAGTGGCAGTTCTGCAAATCCTAGGCTTCGGGATATTCCTCTGCCTGACCAACCCGGCGGTGGGTGCGGTGGCGATGGTTCCGCTGCCATTTCTGATCCTGGGTGCCATCGCTTACACCTACACCGCGCCCGGACGGTATCGCGCGACGCGTGTCGCTACCAGTGAGATGAATTCACTGCTTCACGATAACATTGACGGCATCCAGCAAATCAAATCGTTCGCTCGTGAGCCGGAGCAACACGCTCGCTTCAATCGAGCCAGCGACCGCTTGCGCCTGGCAACACTGCACATCATGCGCGTCTGGGCGACCTACAGTCCCTCGATGGAGTTTTTCCGAAATTTCGGTTACGTGCTCGTCATTGGAGTTGCAGGCTATTGGGCGATGACTGGCCAGCACGGGCTGTCGGCTGACGATGCAGGACTGGCCGATATCGCTACATTTCTGGTCGCGCTGGCGCTCTTCTACGAGCCGGTGACCCGATTGCATCAGCTCAATCAGATCGTCCAACAGGGGCGCGCAGCGGCCGAGCGGGTATTTGAGATCGTTGACGCCGTGGAGGAGCGAAATGCTGACGACGGCGTAGAATTGAAGTCGCCGGTCCGCGGGCATGTCGTTTTTGACAAAGTCTCGTTCACTTATCCCGACGTGGCGCCGCTCGCCAACCGTGCTGATGGAGAGAGTGGCGAACAGGGCGACGAAAAGGAGGTCTTCGATGGAAACTTAGACGACGATGATGAAGACGACGACCGCGAGACCGCTCCCCGCCGTCCGCGACCGCAAACCATTGCAGGTATTTCTCTGACGGTTGAACCGGGTGAAACCGTGGCATTTGTCGGTCATACCGGTGCCGGAAAATCGACCATCATCAATCTGCTGACGCGGTTTTACGAATACGATGGGGGTGAAATCACGCTCGACGGGCTGGCGTTGCACACCCTGGCAAAACGTTCACTGCGCCGCGCCATAGGCTACGTGACGCAGGAATCGTTTCTGTTCAACGGAACCGTCCGTGAGAACTTGCGATTGGCGGACAGTGACGCCGACGAGGCCGAACTCTGGAGAGTTCTCGAAGCGGCCAATGCCAAAGATTTTGTTGAGCGGCTTCCCGCGAAACTTGAGACAAACGTGGGCGAACGAGGGGTAAAGCTGTCCGTTGGCGAAAAGCAACGCATCGCCATCGCGCGCGTCATACTCAAGAATCCACCGATCCTGCTGCTCGACGAGGCCACTGCCTCCGTCGATACCAAAACCGAGAAACTCATTCAGGGAGCGTTGGATCGACTGATGACCGGACGCACCAGTTTCGTCATTGCCCACCGTCTGTCCACGGTCCGCAATGCCGATCGCATTTATGTGCTTGAGCGAGGCAAAATCATCGAACAGGGAAGTCACACTGAATTGGTCGCGCAAAATGGCCACTACGCCCTGCTCTGCCAAACGTCCCTCCTTGCCGAACCGGATCCAGAGGCAGCGCCCTAGCCTTGGCCCTGATCGCTAAGGAAGGTCGCTAAGGA
>CBDULB010000057.1:0-37170 GCA_965367965.1 uncultured bacterium
GCCCCGCCTTGGCGTCATCCGCTTGCGGCGCGCCATCGCCTGCTTCGGCACCGCTCGCCCGGGGATCAGGATCGTCTGCGGGCACTTCATCCCCGGCTTTCGCCTTTGATTTCGGTTTCGGTTTCGCCTTGGTTTTTTGCTCCGTCTTCGATTTCGCAGCGGTCTTCGCTTTCGGCTTGGCACCCGCTTTCGGCGCTTTCGGCGTTTTCGCCTTCGCCTTGGATTTCGCCTCAGATCCATCGGCACCTGACGACTTACCGTCAGCTTTGCTGGCGGTCGTCACGGCTGGCTCAGTGGCCTCAGTGGAAACGCTGGCGGCATCGCCGGCGGTTTCGGGAGTTTCGGCTTCGGTATCGGTGGTCATCAGGCCTTGATTCTGGCTTCGGTTAATTGATTGAGCAGTGTCAGTTGCGCAGCGAGTTCCTTTTCGTTGCCGTCATTCCAAATAACGCACGACGCGCGCTCTACTTTTTCAGACATGGACATTTGGGAATTCAGCAGCGCGTCGACCCGGTTTTCAGGGATGCCGCGCACTTCACATAAGCGATCACGTTGCGTCGACGGACTCGCCGCGATCAGCACGTCGAGATCGTGCGGAACGCCAAAGTTGACTTCATAGAGCAATGGAACTTCAAAAATATACAATTCAACGGGTTCGTCGGCCTGCTTGGCTTCTCGCCAGGCTTTTGTTGCTTCCTCCAGAACCAGAGGGTGCAACAAGGCTTCAAGAAAATCGCGATCTGCCGTATTGGCAAAAATCCGCTTACCGAGAGCACTACGATCTATTGCCGCTTGCGCATCAAGAATCGTCGGCCCAAACCTGTCGGCAAGTGTTTCAACAATCTCGGCCTTTGTCAACCAGCGATGCACGGACTGGTCGCAGTCGAATAAAGTCGCCGCGGGTCCGTGATACTCGAGTAACAGGCGCGCAGCCGTCGATTTGCCAGTGGCGAAGCCGCCCGTGATCGCAAGGGTATACATGGGATTAAATGGACAGGTTCAAACGGGTTCCAGCGATTTGGCAGGACAGGTATATGGGCTTCACCGTAAAGCGCTCGAACGATACCAGCGGGTGAACAGGGGCTCGACCGGGAGCACAAGCCCGGTTGGGTCAAATATCTCCAGTGCCACGATACTCGTATCCGAAAGTTATTCTCCCTCCCCTAACAGAAAGTTTGTAAGCTGCTGCAGGCAGCGATCACCCTGCAAAATTCGGGGAATATCGGCGATCCGTTGCGGCTACCAACAAAAAAGCGGGAGCGCATTGAGCACTCCCGCCTTTTTATAAGCTTATTTTCTATGCCTGTCAGCCAAAGTTTGAGCCGTCAGGCAGGAAGATCAAATCAAGCCCGTTACTTGGCCGGTCCAGGCATCGGAGCGAACACGGTCGGTCCGGAGAACGGACGGGCGCCGGGAACCGGAGGCACGACCAGAGGTGGTGCACCTTCCAGTGCATCGCGATGGTGGTAGTCCTGACCTGAAGGATCCTTGATCCGGGCGGTGACGAACACCGTCAGGTTGCGCTTCAGGTGACGTTCAACACTCGAGCGGAACAGGCGACCAAGCACCGGGATGTCACCGAGCAGAGGCACTTTGTCCTCAACGTCCTGAATGTCTTCGCGAATCAGACCACCGATAGCAACCGTCTGTCCATCCCAGATCGTGATCTGTGTGGAAACACGACGAGTGTTGAAGATCGGCTGAAGAATGCGGTTCTCGGTAAGCACCACCGGACTGGTAACGCCGGTCAGGGCATTGGTGGCACTCGACTGAATCGGGCTGCCGTAGTTGATGAAGCCTTCGAACTCGACCACTTCAGGAGCCAGGTTCAAGTCGATGGTGAATTCATCAGCACCAATCACCGGATCCACTTCAAGGGTAACCCCCGTGTTGCGGGTCTCGAATGCGGTCGGGTTGGCCGGAGTGACCGGGAAAGCACTGCTGCTACCGCCACCGCCGAGACCAGTGGTGATACCACCACCCACCTGATTGGGAATTTCCGGCGGATCATACTCGGTCGGGTAGATGAACTCGCGAATCACTTCAACCTTGGCGCGCTGGCCACTGCGGGCCATGACGCTCGGGGCGGAAAGAAGGTCGACACCTTTCTGCTGATTCAAAGCGCGAATAACCATCTGATATTGAACATCGGTGAAGATGCCGGCGATACCGAAGATACCCGGCGCCTTGACCGGAGCACCGGCTCCCGTTCCCGCAGCGGCGGCAATCAAACCATCGATGCTGTCGTCGGTGACCGCAAAGCCACCCGAGCGAAGACCACTGGTGACAGGATTGGAACCGATCGGCGTTCCGCCCTGCGAAAGCGGGAAGTCCGAAGCAATCGGCAGCAACTGGTTACCGGAGGTGCCACCGCTACCGAAGGTAGTCGCTGAGCTGTCGATGTTGAACGGACCGAGCAACCAGTCGAAACCGAGCTCTTCGTTCACTTCCTGGCCGATTTCGATGAACTTCGTGGTGATATAGATCTGTTTCTCAGCAGAATCTTTGATCGACTCGATGTACGCCTCGACCAGTTCCATCTGGTCCTGGGTGTTGCGCACAATAAGCTGTGATGTGCCGGGCTGATAAATCGCCGAAGCACCTTCGCCAAACGTCACACCGGCACGTTCGAGGATCTGACGGGCATCAGGGCGTGCCGACAAGGCAGTGCCGCCGCCACCACCTGCATCAGGAGCGAACGGATCAACCGGTGCTGCTGCACCGCCGCCGTCACCACCACCCTGGTTGAGGAAGGTAGGAGGAACCTGGTAGACATTGGTGTAAAGATCCGCGTCCGGAGTCGAAAGCGGCACCACCACCACGGCGTGCGGCTCAACTTTATATTTCAACTGCGCCAGCGAAGTTGTGTAACGAACCGCTTCGACGAGGGGCACGTTGGCCAGCTTCAAGGTAATCAAAGTGCCACCGACAGTACTGCCGCCGCCACCACCACCGCCGCCGGCAGGGTCATCGAAAACCGGTCCACCATCAGCAGCAGGTGCCGCAATCGCACCACCACCACCACCCGTGCCGGAACCGGCCTGAAGGATGAAGTTAATGCCCTTTTTGGTCGGATCGGGCTCATCGCGGTCGAGCTCAGCACTCTTCTGAGTGAGGAACTCCAAAGCAACCGTCAGCGGCGTGTCGCTGAATTCGATGCTGGGAATGACGATGTTCTTCAGCTTTTCCTCGATAGCAGCAACTCCAGCCGAGCCATCGGTCGCGATGGTCGTCACGATGATGTCGTTGCTGATGCTCAACGGCACCGGCATTTCCCAACCCGCTTCGATCTCGCGAATGAAACGCGCCCGGGTCTGATCGTGAGCAGCTTCAAAGTATTCGTAGCGAAGTCGCTCTACCTTTTCGAGACCACGACGAGCTGCCTCGTTGTATTTGTCGTCGTTGAGTGCCTGGTGGTAAAACCGGTCCGCGGCATCGTAGTCGCCGAGATCGATGGCCGACTGGCCCGACTTCAGCGCAGTGTCAACCCTGCGGATCTTGTTGCGAAGCTCAGGTGTCATCGCGACCGGATAGAATTCCGGGTCCATGATCTGCGCACGCAGAGTCTTGGCAGGTCCGTTGTCGGGATCAACATCTTCAGCGAGAACCGAATCCAACAGCGCAATCGCATCGTCGTAGCGACCGTCTTCAGCGCGCTGGCGGGCAAGAGCAATCGCGGCGGCCGAATACTGCTTGATGTAAGCTTGACGACGATCCTGAGTCATTGCCGCATCGGGCAACAGGGCCAGAGCATCCCGGAAACTCGCCATCGCCTGCTCGTAGTCACCGTCCGACATCAGAGCATTGCCGCGCAGTGCTGCCGCGTCCGCCTGTTTGACTCGCTCCTGAAGACGGATGACATAGCGACTTGCCGCTTCAGCGATGCCACCGGCAGCACCACCGCCGGAAGCTTCGGCCCTTACCGGGGACGCCATCATTGGTGAGAACGACAATGCGATGCCCGTCACGCACGCAAGCGCTGACGCGCTTGCTCCGATCGAGCGGCTTGAGTTAAGTTTGGGTCTCATAGGTTCTACTATCTAAAATTGGAGGGAAAGTATTCGTTGTTGGTGGTGGTGGCAGGGCTTTCGACAACTGCCTAACGGGCGACACCTTCACTCGGTGTAAACCGCCACATACGCTTTCTATCAGTTCTGACTCGAGATTTCGATCTTTTTCTCACTTCCACTCGAATCAGGGTAGCTGATGGTTGCGGAATTCTCCTGAATGTCAACGACTTTGTATTGAGTATCAGGATCGTTTGGCAAGATAATTTCCTCACCAATTTTATAAAATTTCTTATCCAATGGCTCTAACTCGTAAGCTAATTCCAAAAAATAAGTCGGGATAGTCAGCTTAACTCCCTTAACAAGCTCAAACTTTTCACCGGTCTCCAAATAAGTAACCGTCAGTTTGGAGGCGTCGACGCGAATTCCGGCCGAACTCATCGCTTCCAATGGCTCGTAACTTTCCAGCTTCAATTTGCCGTCATCCGTCGTTTCACCAAGACCATTGATAAATACATCGCGCTTGTAGCTACTCGATGGCTGGCGATTGATCTGAAAGCTGTTGCCATCAGGGGCGCCGACAAACTCAACGACGTAGCTCTGTTGCCGACGGGCGACCATCGTCAATTTCATTCCGTAAGGCGGATGTGCCGCCGCATCGACCGGCGAGGTTTTCGCTTCCCACTCCTCGAGGTTGGTGAATGAATCCCGGTCCTGGTCTTCATCGAGAATCGATGAACGTTTGAAATCCAGTCCATTGTCACGCAGCCACTGGTTGGAAACCGGCGGCCGAATCTTGGGCGCGGTCGGATCGAGGATGTCGATCACTTTACCTTCAACTTCAACAATCGGAACCGATACAAACAGCGGAACCTCTTTGGCTGCGGCACCGCCGCGAATCGGCGTCTTCCAGGGTGCAACCTGATCAACGACAGCTTTGGCCTGATTGACGCGGCTACTCTCAGTGTCCGGCAAAGTCGGATCAGGCTTAACATCAGGGAAAACAAAACTTTCATTGAACGAAAGCGCGCGCTTTACGAACATCGCACCGAGCAGGATCACGATCAGCGAAACGAGAAGCAGCACAGCTTTTTCCCAATTGGTGGAGATCCAATTCATAATAATCTATTCAGGTCAGGGTAAGAAAAAGTTAATAAAAGAACACACGGTTCAACGTCAGTCAGAAGCACGGTCCGCACCACTATCTCGACTTTTTGGAATTTGCGTCGTCACCGTTGTCGGCTCCCTGCTCACTGGGCGTAGGAAAACGGGCCACATCGACCACCGCGAACACCCGCACCCGCTCATCTCCGAAAAGCACCCGGGCATCTTCGCCAACCGGCGTATAGCCACGCTCTTGATAAAAGGCCACCCGTTCGCCGATATCATCGATCAGGTCGGCCTCTGCCTGCAACGGCGGTGACGGCGACTCGCCGGTGGCGTTGACAAATTCCATGCTGCCACCGATAGCGACAGGTCCATCGCTGCCGGCAGGTCCATCGGGACTGGTATTGTCGACCCGAATCACCCGGAGCAGATAAAAGAACTCTTTATCGTTGGCCAACTCATTGACGAATTTCTGGTAGGCATCGAAGGGAGCCAGAAACTCAACGCGCAGTTCGTAACGCACCACCGATTGGCCCAGAGTCGGATCCTCCCCGGTGGGAGCGACTTCAGTCGGTAAAAGCTCCCGTTTCAGGTCGAGCAATTCTTCCGCACCATTTTCAACGAGGATGGCGAGCATCCGATTGATCGCTTCCAATTGGTAGGACAGCAGTGGCACATTTGCAGGCGACGGCAAGGTCTCGCGGTAGCGCTCCATGCCGAAGTAAAACTCATCCTTGCTCTTGATCTTCAAGTTAGCGGTTTTCGCAGCTGCGAAAAACGCCTCCCGCTTTTTAAATACATCTTCCTGAAACTGAGCATCGGTCAGATCAGTGCGCAGCGGACGCTGAAAGGTAGCAAGACTGGAATAGAGTTCGTTTACGTCCGCCTCATAGTCAGCGACCAACTTCTCCATCTCCTTGACACTTTTGGCATTCGGAACCGGCGCCTTCTTCTGCAGACGCTCGATGGTGACTTCGTTGTTATCAAAACTGCCCTTGGTCGAATCGTAGGCCGATTTGCTGCTGAAAAGGAAGAACCCGGCACCGCCGACCAGCAGCAGTGAGATGATTCCCCAAGTGATGTAAAATGGATTAGATTTCATTCCCGAAAAAATGGTCGTGTCGTCAGCTACTTCTGGAACGCGATCCGCGAGAGCTCGTTGTCCGGCAAGGGCAACTCCATCACCCAGGACCACGCGACGTCTGCTGAATCCGGAAGCTCCAACTCCTTCAAAATTTCCTGCTTATCCCTGCCCTCGAAGGCAAAGTAAGGCGATTCGGCCAATTTATCGTAGTAGGCGTGCACCACTTTGGAGCTGTTTGCCGAATCCTGTTGATCGGCCCGATATAGCCCCTTGATCCGAATCGTATCAATGGTCTTCGCTGCGCCGTCAGCAACCGCGGCAGTGGGAGCGATGGCGCCGGTTCCCTGAGCGCTCGAAGGGGCATCGGTAACCGATTCGCCCTCGGACAACGGTTCCAGCACCGTGATCCACATTTTGTCACTGCCCATGCGCTCATTGAGGTCACGGAAAATTTCCAGCCAGTAGGCGCGATCGAATGCGGCCCTGACGTAGGGATCTTTGCGCTGCTCCAACTCGGCAAGACTCGCCTTCAAGTCCTCAATGCTTTTGTCATGACGCTTGAGATCGGCTTCGATCTTCGACCGCTCTTCAGCTTTGCTGGACGTCAGATCCGTCGCCTTTTTGAAATACAGACCGACTGCAGCCAGTGACAGCGCGAGCACAAACGTCGCCACCCAGAGGAACGGCTTTTTAGCCGCTACCGCCGAAGCCTCTTTGACCGCCTCGGGAATCAGATCGAGCTCGATCGGACAGGCAGTGACATCACGCAGGGCACCCCCTACCAGCTCACCGAGACAATGCGCATTCGACGCAGCCGCCTCTGCCTGGGCTCCAGGCGCAACCGACACGTTGCGCAGCGCGTTAAAATAATCGATGGTGATATTGAGCTTCTCGGCGAAGAAATCACGAATGTAAGGCAAACCCGCGGTCCCCCCACACAGCAGGCCCAGCTGCGGAGCACTGCCCCCCTGCTGACTGCGGTAGAAGTTCGTCGTGCGCATGATCTCCGAATGGAGGCGCGTCAGCGTGTTGCGAATCACCTTGGAAATCCCGGCAACCACTGGATCTTCATGATCCGCATACGGACCACCGAGCGCCACAAAGCCATCCGCGATCTTGCGCTGCTCAGCTTCTTCAAACGAAACCCCAAATTCCTTGGCAATCGCTTTGGTGATGTCTGCGCCACCGATCTTAATCGTCCGGATAAACGCCTTGCCGTCTTCGACGTAAATCAAATTGGTCGTGCGCGCGCCGATATCGATCAACAAAGTCGTATCCGTGAGGTCGCTGTAATTGTAGCGAAACGCATTAAACAGCGCCATCGGGGCAACCTCAACCGCCTTGGTCTTAACATGGTTCGACGCGACCACATTGTCGATTTCCGCGAGCTCGTCCGCCTTGATGGCAGCCAGCATCACCTCAACCTCAGGATCGTCCGGAACCCCCATCAATTGGTAGTTCCACACCACCTCATTGATCGGAAACGGCACATTCTGTTGCGCCTCAAATTCGACGATCTGATCGACCTGATCAATATCCAGTGGCGGCAGCGTCACAAATCGAACGAATACCGGCTGGCTGGAAATAGAATAACGCAAGGTCTGCCCCTTGAGGTTCAATGCCCCGGCAACCTCCTTGACTGCACCATCGAGGTAAGTCAGATGCTGATCGTCGACCGCGGGATCCGCGATCATTTGCGAAGAGTGGTAACGCTGCAGCGTCAACCCGCCGTCAGCCGAAGCGCTAAACTCCGCCCCCGAGACACTTTGA
The DNA here is from genome assembly GCA_965367965.1 of uncultured bacterium. Classification (GTDB taxonomy): domain Bacteria; phylum Verrucomicrobiota; class Verrucomicrobiia; order Verrucomicrobiales; family DEV007; genus JBBKXR01. The sequence continues at coordinate 7,969 of CBDULB010000057.1, forward strand.
GCTCCGAGGCTCAGACCTATGTGCGACTTTTTATCAGCCATGGATTAGTAAATGATTTTGATCGTAAAAACGGCAAAGGATCGCCTCACGCGGCTACAGACAATCTGCTTCCACCGCCAGCCGGCTCATCGCGGCATGGGGTAACAGGAAACGCAGCCTTAAGACAACAATTAGTTTCCTCCCTCTTTCTCGTCCGCGTAGCGGTCGATCCAAAGCAGCGCGAACGGAGTGTCTTTTCGTGACAGCACACCGGGCTCAGTTTGCACATTGTCAGCAGTCCACCACCCGTTTTTAAGCTTGAGCGCGTCGCCGGTTTTAGCGATGCCGTCGACGTAGATGGCAACGCCGATCCCCAGAATATCACTTTCGGAAAATCCCGAAATTTTGCCGGTCACGGTTGCCAGCGTTGCCGGGGAGACGTAGACCGCCGAATACATTTTCTCACCGCCGGGAACATTGACGTGAGTCACGTCGCCGCGCAAGGTCCGGGCCTTACCCTCGGCATCCTGAATCGCCACGTAGTAGCGAAACATAATCGCCGGAGCGGCGCTGTCCCTGGGCGCGGTCTCGACATCGAACTCGACCTCGACTTCCAGCCAGTCTCGCGGGCGGGGAACGTTCTTTCCTTTCACATTGCCTGCCTGAAACTCGGGCGTCTGCTGAATTTCGACCGTCAATTTTTTGATATCGACGTCGCCAATCCTAACGTTCTGCTGAGCACCTGCGAACGATGACATGGCAAACACAGCGAGAAATAAAACAAATGCATGATATACGGACTTCATATTAGTAAATGTGCTCAAAGTTTTAATTTCGCGACGCAGCGCGGAGAATTGAGGTTTTAAATCGAATCGGTGACTTTTGGCAACTCAATTCTATCCCTAAGCGCAGGAAAAAATCCCCTGCGCACTTTCTCAGGGGAGCTTCACTGCCCCGCAACGGTGCCACGGAAGTAATCGATGGTCGTCTCGATGCCTTCGTCGAAGGCCACGACTGGTTCCCAGCCAAGCACTTCCCTCGCTCGCGAAATATCCGGCTGACGAACTTTGGGATCATCTTCAGGCAGAGGCTTAAATTCGATCGTCGAATCTCCACCGATCTTTTCGATAATTTTTTCTGCAAACTGACGGATCGTCATCTCGCCCGGGTTGCCAATATTGACCGGATCGTGGGTATCGTGCTGCGAAAGTCGGAAAATGCCCTCCACCAGATCCGACACGAAACAAAAACTGCGCGTCTGCGATCCATCACCAAACACCGTTAGCGGCTCGCCCGCCAATGCCTGGCCGATGAACGCCGGCACGACACGCCCGTCGTGCAGCCTCATGCGAGGGCCATAGGTATTAAAGATGCGCACGATCCGCGTATCGACGCCGTGGTAGCGCTGGTAGGCCATGGTGATCGCTTCGGCGAAGCGCTTAGCTTCATCGTAAACGCCGCGCGGCCCGATCGGATTGACGTTACCCCAGTAGCTCTCTTTCTGCGGATGGATCAGCGGGTCACCGTAAACCTCCGACGTCGAGGCGATCAGCATTGTCGCCCCCTTATCCTTCGCCAGACCGAGTGCATTGTGGGTGCCCAGAGCGCCGACCTTCAGCGTCTGAATCGGCAACTCCAGATAATCCATTGGACTGGCCGGCGACGCAAAGTGAAAGATAAAATCCACCTGCCCCGGCACGAACAGGTACTTAGTGACATCGTGCTTAATGAAGTCGTAATCCGTGTTACCCGCCAAGTGATCAATATTCGCCGTCGATCCCGTGATCAAATTGTCGATAGCGATTACCTTGTGGCCTTCCGCCAGGAGCCGGTCAGTGAGATGCGAGCCGAGAAATCCTGCGCCCCCGGTGACGAGTGAAACTGGCTTGCGGGCAGATGACAAAGAGTCAGAGGAAGACATAATATCGGGCGAATCGCTTGCAGACTGGTGGTTGCCAGCCCCGCACGCAACCAGAAACTTGCTTAAGTGAAACCGTCACCGCAAGCCCCCGCCGATCGCACCAATCGCAACATCAAACCCGCACCAAGTCACTTTCCAACGCAAAACAACTTACGATCCGTGCGAATGAACAACTGCCCCTGAGCGGCGGCAATTGAAGCGCGAATATTCGTGCTCTGTGACTCCCCCAACTGCGTGCTGTGTAACAATTCGAACTCGTCCCCCGCCTTGACCACGAAGATTTCACCGAGGTGGCTCATCAAGTAGATTTTTCCGTCCGCCCCGGTCGGCGATGACTCCAGCTTCACCTTGGCATCGAGACGCTCCGTCCAGATCACCCTACCCGTTTTCGGCTCAACACAACTGAGCGATTTGCGCCCCTCATTGAGAATGTAAAAACGACCTCGATAAAACAACGGCGTCGGCACATCCGCACTGACCTCCTTGTCATCGCTCTGCCAGAGCATGTCGTCAAAATCCAGCGTGCCGCTCGCTCCGGCCGCCACCGCGTAGACCGGCTGCTTCTTCGGCGCACAGGCGAGAATCACCCCATCGCCATAGACCGGACTCGGCACCAGCCTCCAGAATTTTTCACCGTGATCGGGATTCCAGGTCCCCCAGCGCCACAACTCTTTGCCGGTCGCCGGATCGTGTCCGGTCAGAAAATCGCCGCCAACCACCAGCAACTCAGTGCGCCCGTCGTCGTAAGTTGCCACCACCGGCGAACTGAACGCCTCACGCGACTCCATCTGCGCCGCCGTCTGCCGGCCGACTTTCCACAACTCCTTGCCATTCACCACATCGAGCGCCAACAGGTACGACTCGTTCATCTTATCGGTAAAGCCGCGACCGTCGACCGCCGTGTCGCGCTGCAACACCTGCAGGTAGACCTTGCCGTCAAACAACACCGGACTGGTCGAAAAAGTCCAACCGAAGGCGAACACCCCGTAGTCCTTCTGAATGTCGCGACGCCACAACTCTTCGCCCTCAAAATCGAACACCACCAGGTGACCGTTACCGGTGAAAAAAATGACCCGCTCGCCATCAGTCACCGCCGACGGCCCCGCAAAGGTACTGCGATCATCTTTGCGCACCCCTTCACCGAGCTTGCGGGTCCAGGCGATTTGCCCGCTGGTGCGATCGATCTTCAGCGCAACCACCGCGTCCTCGTCTTCATTTACCGCAGTCACAAAGACCGCATCCTCCCAGACAATCGGTGACGAAGCGCCGATCCCCGGAAGGTCAGCGACCCAGGCGATATTTTCCGTCGCCGAAAATTTCGTCGGCAAACCGGATTCATCGCTCGAACCATCAAAATTTGGCCCCCTCCAATTCGGCCAGTTCTCCGCACCGACCCGCGAAACGGTTCCCAGCAGGCATGTAACAATAACGACTAAAGCGATAGGTTTCCGGAACAACATGCTGCGAACTTGCCGCGCCGGGAATTGCCTGTCAAGAAATGGCGATACCCCGCATCAAGCCAGAATCGGCACCCGGCACGCGGCACCCTGGACATCTCAAGCCCCTCCCACTCTGAAGGTGTTCGTTAAACCAAGCCGGAGCAATTGGACTGAACATCACAATCAACAATGACTATTTGCCGATTATATGCCGGTTACATTATCGTTGACACGGTGCCGGCAGTTGATAGCTTGTTCCACTCGACCCCATGCCTCATCCACGATTAGTCCTCGAAAATGGCGGATGCTATCACTGTGTCTCACGCATCGTGGACCGGCGGTTCATTTTTAATGCTGCTGAAAAAGAGTTTTTCGTCTCCTCGATGCGCAAACTGGAAGCGTTTCTCGATGTCAGGGTGCTGACTTACTGCGTCATGTCGAACCACTTTCACCTTCTGGTGGAAGTGCCTTCACCGGAAGAGTTGGCGCCACTCACGCTTGATTCACTACGCCGACGATTACCATTGCTGTATCATGGCCCGGCGTTGGCCGAAGCACGCGCTGAGCTGGATCGGGCCGAGGCGGGCGATGCCGCACGAGCGACCGCGGACCACCGCCCCCATTCGCCCGGTGGGGGCCCGTGGGTCGCTCAGGTTCTTACCCGCTATCAGGCACGCATGGGCAATTTGTCAGCGTTCTTCAGGGAACTGAAGTGGCGTTTCTCGATGTGGTTCAACGCTCGCGACAACCGGGTCGGCGCACTGTGGGAGGATCGCTTTAAAAGTGTACTCGTGGAGGGTGACGAACGCGCTCTGATGACTGTTGCCGCCTATATCGAGCTGAATGCCGTCCGCGCCGGCATGGTGACCGACCCGAAGGATTACCGCTGGTGCGGATACGGAGAAGCCGTTGCAGGCAAGCAACTTGCCCGCAGGAATTTAGCGCAACTGCACGGACGAGTCCGCTCCTGGCAAGGCGATGGTCGCAGCCCCATCGACTGGCGCACCATCGCTGCGACCTATCGGGTGCACTTATTCGGCCAGGGCGAGCGCCGACTCGGGGATGGCCGGACCGGGCGGGGCGGAAAACCGGGAATCGATCCGCTCGATGTCAGCCGCGTGGCCGATCGCGAGCAGGGCAAGCTACCGCTGCATCAACGGCTGCTGGGGCGGGTTCGCTACTTCACCGACGGAGCGGTAATCGGCAGCGTCGACTTTGTCGACCGGGTGTTCGACGCGCATCGCGATCGATTTGGCACCAGGCGAAAGTCAGGCGCTCGACGCATGCGCGGCGCAAACTGGAACGGCCTGAGCAGCCTCAGGGATCTGCGCGACAACGTTTTCGGCTGAATGTATCAGCGGCTACGCGAAAGCGTGAATAAAGCCGTTCTCGAGTGCGAGCGCCTCGTGAACATTGGTGTTGAGATTGCCGCGCAGCGCATCAACGGCGCTTGCCTTCTTCATGAGCGCGTTGCTGTCGAGGTTAGCGGCGAGTGCAGCCGTGGCTGCTGCGTAAGCCGGTAAGTCGAGATGTTTGCCGCCATTCTGCTGGCGCAGCGCGTCACCGAACCAGGCCACCAGATGTTCGACGTAACGACTGCGCACGCGCTGATACTCAGCTTCAGTGAGCGCCTTGTAGTGATCGTCGCGGCGCTTCAACCAGTCACCCTCAGTGGCATTTTTGTAGTGTTGATTTTCCTCCTTGAGCGCGGCGTCATTAAGCTTGGCGATCGTTTCCTTTTCGGCTTTCAATGCGGCGGAAAAAACGGCCATCAATCCGAGCGCGGCGGACACTCCCCGCTTGCCTCCGGTGGTGTGCGCAGCGAGCGCGTCGAGCAGCAGGCGTTCCGGCGTTTCCGGAGCCGGCGTGGCGTCCCTCGCTTTGGCGCGCTCGGGATTGGCGTGCAGTTGAATGCGAATGCAACGCGACAAGATGGTATCCAGCAACTGCTCCGGACGGGCCGTCAGCAGCAGCAACTTGGAAGCGCGGGGCGGTTCCTCGAGCGTCTTTAAAAAAGCGTTTTCGGCAGCGACTCCCATGCGATCGGCATCGATGACCACAGCGAACTTAGTGACACCGGACGGCGCAGCGAGGTGCAGGGCACGCTCGGCGACGCGCATGGCGTCGACGGTGATGCGGCGCGACTTCGACTCGGGCTCAATGACAGAAATATTAGGTCCGCGCAACGAATCGAGCGCCGGTAGTTCTTCGGCGCTGACCGGCGCCACGGCACTGGGTTCAATGTCGAGATCGAAGCCCATGGTGCCGCCATCATCACCCGAGCCGGCGACACCTGCCGCGTTAACCAGTTGAATCAGACGCACCGCGAGTTCGCGTTTACCACTGCCCTCTTCGCCGGTGATCAGGTAGGCGTGCGCGAGCCGTTCGTTGGCGTGCGCCGAGGTCAGCAGATCAAAAGCTCTTTCGACAGTGAAACTCATGCGGTATCTGCGGGCAGTTGAAAACGTTTTTGAATCAGCGACCAGATCGCAGCGCCGACGACCTCGGGCGTCGCATCGGCATCGATCAAGGTTAATCGACCCGGATCGCGCTCGGCGAGCTTTTGATACCCCTGCCTGACTCTTTGGTAAAAATCTTCGTCGAGATTCTCCATGCGGTCGTGAATGCCTTCGGCTTCGCTGGCCGCTTTTGCCCTCGCCCTGGCAACCGTCACATCCATGTCGAGCACAAGCGTCAGGTCGGGCAGACATTTGCCAACCGCAAAGCCGTTGATGGCCTCGACCGCATCGCTGTCAAGCGCCCGCCCCGCCCCCTGGTAAACCGTGGTTGAATCGAGGAAGCGATCGGCGATCACCCAACGTCCGGCAGCGAGCGCAGGCTCAATTTCCTGCCGGACGAGCTGCGCGCGACTGGCGGCGAACAGTAACAGTTCCGATTCGGCTGTCATCGCTTCACTGACGGCATCGTACTGCAGAAGGTCGCGAATTTTCTCACCAATCGGAGTGCCGCCGGGCTCACGGGTGACCAGGTATTTTATACCGATTGCGTCGAGCCGTTCACGCAGACGGGCGATCTGCGTCGATTTGCCGCAACCCTCGGAACTTTCGAAACTGATAAAAACGCCGCGTTGCATAAAGATACCGTATTGATCATTTTGCCCCATGGCGGCACTCTGCGGTGGCCACGGTTGCAAAGCCACCGGTCGGCACTACCATTGACACACCTGATTTAAACGCAACCCGGAATGAGTTCTGATTCCCGATTTTCCTTCGCCCCGCGCGACGACCGTAAGGCCGTCGAGAGCGGACCTGACTTCGCCCCCAAGTTCGATGCCGACGGCTTGATTCCCGCCATCGCGCAGGATGCCGAAACCGGCGAGATCCTTATGGTCGCGTACATGAATGAGGAATCGCTGCGCATGACCCTGGAGTGCGGCGAGGGCGTCTACTACAGCCGCAGCCGCCAGGAACTCTGGCACAAAGGCAAAACGTCGGGACACGTGCAGACCGTCAAGGAAGTCCTCGTCGACTGCGATCAAGACGCGTTGGTGCTGAAAGTCATTCAGCACGGTGGTGGCGCCTGCCACACCGGTTACAAAAGCTGCTTCTTCAGGAAAGTTGCCGGCGAAGGTCACCCCACCCCGCTCGACCAGGTTTACACCGACAAAGAGTTCGACCCGGATAAGGTCTACGGCTGAAATGTGACGCAATGAAGCTGATCGACTACGTTCGCGATGGAGATTTTGTCGCTGCCGGTAAAAATACCGACGATCTGCAAAAACTCATCGCGCGCGTCCGCAAAAAGCGAGGCATGTTCCGCTGGATATTCGCTATCGCCATGGCGGTGATCACCGCCGGGTGCATCTTCTTGTTTTTCAAAATGAACCCGATCCTCAAGGCGATGACAACGCCAGGCGAAGCGGTTGAAGTTTCCGATACCGCGACGCCCGAGGACATGGACGACTTGATTTTTTACAGTGGCATTTTCTTCCGATCTGTCCTGCCACCGTTCGGTGCAATGGCACTGGTCGGCTTCATTTACGCAACGGGATTCAGCAGTTCGTTGAGAAGCCTGCTACTTTTCCAAAGTTATCTTGAGCACAGCGGAAATCAGGCTCCGCCCCAGCTAACACCTTCTTCCGGGCCACCGGCCTCCCACCCATGAGAATCGTCGCCATCGCCAACCAGAAAGGCGGAGTGGGCAAGACCACCAGCACGATCAACCTCGGCGCCTGTCTGGCAGCCCTCGGAAAAAAAGTGCTGATCCTCGACCTCGACCCGCAGGCCAACGCCACCAGTGCACTCGGCCTGTCACCGGACGAACACGAGAGCCTTTACCAGAGCCTGGTCAGCGCGACCACCATCGATCACTTGATCGAACCGACCCGCTACGAGGGATTGTCGATCATTCCCTCAGATATGGACCTGGCCGGGTGCGAAATAGAGCTGGCGCGCGGCGACGACCACATGGTGCGCCTGCGCCGCGTTCTGCATCATTTTCGCGAGCACACGGCGCCGGACCGTTTCGACTTCATGCTGATCGACTGCCCGCCGTCGCTCGGCGTATTGATGACTTCCGCGCTCGCCGCTGCCGATGAACTGGTAGTGCCCCTGCAGTGCGAGTATTTCGGCCTCGAAGGTTTGTCAAAAATCGTCCAGGTCACCGATCAGGTGGTTTACTCCGGTGCCAACCCCGATCTCAGGATCGAAGGCATCGTCATGACCATGGCCGACACGCGCACCAATCTGTCGCAAATGGTCATCACCGACGTGCGTCAACATTTTCAGGAAGGCGTCTACGAAACCGTCATTCCGCGCAGTATCCGCCTCGGCGAAGCACCGAGCTTCGGTCAGGCGATTCTCGAATACGCTCCACAAAGTTCAGGCGCCAAAGCCTACTCGGCCCTCGCCGAAGAATTCCTGCGCCGCAGACAACCGGCAGTCGTCGCCGGGGAAAATGCAGCCGCTTCCCCCGAGGCCCCCGCCAGCGAGCTTCCGCAAGGCTATCCCGCCAGCGAAGAGCCCGGTCATCGCTTCGAAACCGGCGATCACAGCTAGTTGATCAACGGCCTTCTATCGGCCCACGGCCAGCCTTGCGCTTCGCCGATAGCAACGTAACTTCCACCCGCAATGTTTCAGTGGGTTCTCAAAAAAATCATCGGCTCGAAAAATCAGCGTGAGCTGAAGAAAATCGGTCCCGTCGTCGAACAGATCAATGCCTTGGAAGAGGCCCTGCAGAAGCAGGACGAGTCGGTGCTTCGCGACAAGACCGTCGCGTGGCAGGACCATCTCGCCCGCTACAGCGAAGACGTCGAACTTTTCGCCCGCCGCAAGCTGGAAAGCCTCGACGACAGTCAACTGAGCGAGATCCTCGACAACTGGGCGGCGCGCTTCGACCGCCTCGCTGATGAATTTCCAAAAGTCCGCGACCTCGCCAATACATCAAGTTCCGAAAAGGACGCCCGGATCGACGCCATCCTCGCCAGTCAGGAAGCGTTCGGAGAGATTCGCGACGACTTCAAAAAATCACGCGCCGCCTACCTCGACGAAATTCTTCCCGAGGCCTTCGCCGTTGTCAAAAATGCCGCCCGTCGCCTGTGCGGCACCTCATGGAATGTCTGCGATCACCCGATCGAATGGCAAATGGTCCACTTCGACGTCCAGTTGATCGGTGGCATATGCCTGCACAACGGCAATATCGCCGAGATGGCCACGGGTGAGGGTAAAACCCTGGTAGCCACCCTGCCGACGTACCTCAACGCATTGACCGGTCTCGGCGTGCACGTGATCACCGTCAACGACTACCTCGCTCGACGCGATTCCGAGTGGATGGGCCACCTTTTTGCCTACCTCGGCCTGACCACCGGAACCATCCAGAACGGTCAGCACGGCGACAACCGACGCGCCCAGTACGATTGCGACATCACTTACGGCACGGCCAGCGAATTTGGCTTCGACTACCTGCGCGACAACGGCATGGCCACATCGCGCGCCGCTCAGGTTCAGCGCTCCCATTACTACGCTCTGATCGATGAAGTTGACTCTGTGCTCATCGATGAAGCGCGCACGCCGCTGATCATTTCCGGCCCGGTCGCCCATCAGGACAACCAGCAATACGATACCTTCAAGCCACTCATCGAGAAGCTGGTGCGCAAGCAGACTCAGCTATGTAACCAGTTGGTTGCCGACAGCAAAAAGCTGCTCGAAGAGGGCAACGAATACGAAGCCGGCATCGCCCTTTTTAAAGTCAAACTCGGCCAGCCGCTCAACCGCGGCTTGATCCGAGCGATGGAGAATCCCGATCTGCGCCGTCTGATCGAGAAGAGCGAACTCGACTTTTACAAAGACCAGCAGAAGACCGCGCTGTTCGAGCTCAAGGAGGAGCTCTATTTCAACCTCGACGAGAAAGCCAGCGACGCCGACCTGACTGACAAAGGCCGCAATTTCCTCAGTCCCGACGATCCCGAGTCGTTCATCCTTCCCGACCTCGCCACCGCATTCTCAGCCATCGACGGCGACGAATCACTCACCGACAAGCAGCGCACCGACGCCAAGCAGAAGTTGCAGGACAACATGGCCGCTCAGGCAGCGCGCATGCACAACATCTCGCAATTACTGCGTGCCTACTGCAACTACGAGCGCGACGTTCACTATATGGTGGCCGACAACAAAGTTGTCATCCTCGATGAAAACACCGGTCGCGCCATGGCGGGTCGCCGCTGGTCCGATGGCTTGCACCAGGCCGTCGAAGCCAAGGAAGGCGTCAACATCGAAGCCGAGACCCAGACCTACGCGACGATCACCATTCAGAACTACTTTCGTCTCTACGAAAAACTCTCCGGCATGACCGGCACTGCCGAGACCGAAGCCGCCGAGTTTCACGACATTTACAAACTCGACGTACGCGTCATCCCGACCAATCGACCGATCGCGCGCGAAGACTTCAACGACAAGATCTACAAAACCCAGCGCGAGAAAATCAACGCCGTAATTTCGTTGATCGGCGACCGCCACGCCAAGGGCCAACCGATCCTGCTCGGCACCGCCAGTGTCGAATCGTCAGAAGTGCTGTCGCGCATGCTCAAGCGCGCCAAGATCACCCACAACGTCCTCAGTGCGAAATACCACGCCCAGGAAGCCGAGATCGTTCAACGAGCCGGCCTCAAGGGGGCGGTCACGGTGGCCACCAACATGGCCGGCCGCGGCACCGACATCAAACTCGGCGACGGCGTGCGCGAACTCGGCGGCCTGCTGGTACTCGGCACCGAACGTCACCAATCGCGGCGCATCGATCGCCAGTTGCGCGGCCGTTGTGCCCGCCAGGGCGACCCGGGTGAGTCGGTATTCTTCGTCAGCTTCGAAGATGAATTGATGCGTAAGTTCGGTGCCGCCGAGCGCATGACCAAGATGATGGAGCGTTTCGGTCTTGAGGAAGGTCAGGAGCTCGAGCATCCGTGGCTTAACAAGTCGGTCGAGAACGCCCAGAAGAAAGTCGAGCAGCGCAACTACACCTCGCGCAAACGCATTCTCGACTACGACGACGTCATGAATCAGCAGCGCGGCGTCGTCTACGGCTACCGCAACGAAGTGCTTAAGACCGAAGACCCGCATGCGCTGGTCATGGAAGTCATCGAAGACGGCCTGCCGGCGAAACTGTCCGTGTTCACCGATCCCGAAACCGGCGATCCCGATCACGGCGAACAGCTCAACTGGATCAACACCACCTTCCCGCTCGGACTGCGCCCCGAAGAGGCCAAGCTCGAAACCCGCAGCGAAGACGAAAACATCGATTACCTGATCGAAAAAGTCAGGCAGGCCTACGAGCTGAAAGTCGCCCACGAAAGCCCCGACGAACTCGAAGGCCTGGAGCGTTACGTCATTCTGCGCGCCATCGACAACCTCTGGCAGGAGCACCTTTACAACATGGACGGCATCCGCGAGGCCATCGGCCTGCGCTCGCACGCCCAGAAGGATCCCTTGGTCGAGTACAAGACCGAAGCCTATCAGGTGTTCCTCGAACTGATGGACAACATCAAAGGCGAAGTGCTGTCCGGACTGTTCCGCACCACCAGCAATCCTGACGAATACGCCAACTTCCTGCGTAACCTGCCCGCCAAGCTCAGCCATGACACCGACGTGCTGTCCGATTTCGGCGGCCCCGCCGACGATGGCCTGAGCACTTCCGGCCCCGGCAGCGCCGAATCTCAGCCGAAGATCAATATTCCCCAGCGCCGCGAAGTTCCCAAGGTCGGCCGCAACGAGCCCTGCCCATGCGGTTCCGGTAAAAAATTCAAGTCCTGCCACGGTAAAGTCGGCAGCGATGCCGCGTAAGCGACCCCGTTAAATCGGTGTGGCACCGGCGCCCAGCCGATGAGCGCTGGACGAGAATGTGATACTGGCGTCTCGCCAGTCCCAGTGGACGAGATACTCATCGCCCACCGTCCAGCTCGGACCGCCGAGACGGCGGTATCACACTTTCGTCCACGGCAAAGCCACCGCTACAAACTCCTCCGTCTATTGTAGTCGCCACCGCCCCCGAACGAGGGCAAATTATCTGCATGGGATGGATGCGCACACTTTTACTTGGCGATCTCGGCAACCGCCTCGACATCGCCGACACGGAACGGGAAATCCGATCGGTCAAATCGGCGACCACCAAAGCGCGCGCTCAACTGGCGGCCAAGCATATCCAAATCGCGTCGCTGCGCTCCGAGCTTGGACGGCAGAAACTGGCGATCGAAGCGCTGACCCGTTTCCTGGTCAGCAAAGGGATCATCGACGAAACGGAGCTCGGCGAATTCATCGAGGCCGTCGACGCCGAAGACGGGGAGATCGATGGCAAACTCTCCTTCGATGGCTCAACCGGCAAACTGCGCATGGTCGTTCCCGACTGAGGTGGCGCAGCCGCTGATATTTCCCGCCTTTTGCTCTTTGTTCCGTCGCTAAAAGCAGTCATCGTTCTACTAAATCACCATGACACTCATCGCCATCCTGACCATCATCGGTATCATCGCCATTCTTCTGGAACTGGTCGTTCCCGGTGGCGTGCTCGGCGTGCTCGGTGGCATTGCGCTGCTGATCGCCTGTCTGAAAACGTTTACCCTGTACGGTGCCACCGCGGGCATGATCTTCAGCATCGTTCTGCTGATCGTGACTTTCGTCGCCTTCGCCCTGTGGATGAAGTACTTTCACAAACTGCCCTTTGCCAAAAACCTGATCCTCAACGACGCCGTCGGCGGCGCGGATGGCAGCGGTGAAAAATCGGTACTCACCGACCAATCCATGATCGGTAAACACGGCACCGCGGAGACCGACTTGATGCCGTCCGGCCGGGCCCGCATCGATGGCGTCCGCCACGACGTCATGGCCGAATCCGGCGCCATCGAAAAAGGCACCGAAGTCGAAGTCATCGCCCTCAATCCGATCCCGGTGGTGCGAAAAGTCTAGACGGTCCCCTGCCCGGACTTGCCCCTTAAAGTGCCCGCAGTACGCGGCAAGCGGTAGCCAATCGCCGGACACCCGACACCCGATAAGTAATCCGCCGACCGCGCCAATCAGCTGCCGACCGGACATCTGCGGTCGGTGACGCGATCGACCGGCCTACGCCGAACTTTGCGATGGCATGTTCAGATCGATCACACCGGCGACGATCAGAGCCACACACATCGATCACTCAAACAGTTCGGTAAAAAAGCTTTTCATCGCCTGCCACGAGCGCTTGTCGGCACTCTCGTTGTAAGCAACTCCCGTCGACGGGTCATCGCCGGCATGCCACTGGGTGAAGCCATGCACCGCGCCGCCGTAGGAATTGAACTGCCAGTCGACATCGGCATCGACCATTTCTTTTCCAAAGGCGAGCACCTCTTCAACCGGCACATGGGGATCAACCGCGCCGTGCAGGGCGAGAATCTTCGCCTGGATTTGTTCGGCCAGTTTCGGATCGGGAGTGGAGAGACCGCCGTGAAAGCTGACCACACCGGCGACGTCGGCTCCACTGCGCGCCAGTTCAAGCGCGGTGGTGCCGCCGAAACAATATCCGATGACGGCGATCCTGGAGGCATCGACATTAGGCTGCTCCTGCAACACCTTCAGACCGGCGTTGGCACGAGCGCGCAGCAGTTCACGATCACCTTTGTACATGCCCGCGGTTTGTGCCGCTTCACCGCGATCAGCCGGACGAACGCCTTTGCCATAGATATCGAGCGCGAACACGACGTAGCCCAGCTCGGCGAGCATTTCAGCGCGCTTCTCCTCGTAGTCGGTCAGCCCCATCCACTGGTGGCAAATCAAAACTCCCGGACGTTTTCCGGGTTCGCTGGGCGGCGTCTGAACGAGCAGCCCCTGAAGCTCAGTGTCTCCCTGCTGATAGCTGACGGGCTTTTTGTCGACTTCCGCGTGCAGAGAGGGAGCAGCGGCGATCAAGCTCAAGGCGAGCAGAATGGGAGCGACGTATCGGTTCTTCATGACGCAAATTTCCCGATCAAGCGCACACGGTCAAACTCGAAAAATCAGCCAGGCAACACGACCTCGCCGGTCGGTCTTTCCGGCAGCGGCAAAGACCGGCCTTTGCCGGTTGCGCGATTGGCAGCAACCGGGTTGAACGCCCCCTCGTGCGCGTTTCAGTGTCAGTGTCTGCGGGATCAATCGTAAGGGTTCGACCGAAAATCGAAGCCTTCATTGCGCTCGCTGAGCAGGCCCAGCAGATACGCCGCCGGCAACAGGACCACCCACTGGCCTTCGAGATCCCTGGCCAGCGCGGCTCCGGACGGCAATTGAATATCGGGCGCGCTGTCGCCGCGCGCTTTCGGATCGGGATTTTTCTCACGGACCCACTGCACGACGTTCCACGGCGACGATTCCAGACGACACTCGACATTGTATTCGGAAAGCATGCGCGCCACCAGCACCTCAAACTGCAGCGGTCCGACAGCGCCGAGCAAGGGCACACGCTGGGCGCTCGACGGAATCTCGTAAGCCTGAGCGACCCCCTCTTTGAGCAACTGATCGATGCCGGCGCGATAACGCTTGGTGTTGGCCGTGTCGTTATTGAGCAGGTAGCTGAAACATTCCGGCGTAAACCGCGGCATCTCGTCGAACGAGATCGAATTGTCGAGCGTCAATGTATCGCCGATCAACAGATCGAAGTTACCGACCAAGGCCAGAACGTCGCCGGCGTAGGCGGTGTCGAGCGTCTCGCGATCCTGACCAAACAGCTTTTGCGCATTGGCCAGCCGGACCTTCTTGCCGGAGCGTTGATTGACCACCTGCATGTCCCGCTCGAACACACCGGAAACGATGCGCACAAACACCGCGCGGTCGCGATGGCGTGGATTCATATTGGCCTGAATCTTAAACACGAAGCCGGAAAATTTCTCCGACATCGGTTCGACGATCTCCTCGCCGGACATTCGCGGAGCCGGCGGCGGGGCCAGTTGCAGAAAGCGTTCGAGCATGCGCTGCACGCCGAAATTGTTCATCGCACTGCCGAAGAACACGGGCATCTGCTCGCCACCCATGACCCGTGCCTCATCGAGTTCCTCGGTGACGCCGTCGAGCAGTTCGATCTCTTGAGTGGTCACCTCAAACAGTTCTTCATCGAGCGCTGCCTTGACCGCGTCATCTTCAAAACCGCCGACCTCGAACGGTTCGCAAAAACCTCCGCCGGGCGCACGCTCAAACAGATGCACTTCGGTTTTTTCCCGGTCATAAACCCCGCGAAACCGGGGACCGTCACCAATCGGCCAGGTGATCGGCACCGGGGGCAGCTTCAGCACCCGCTCGAGCTCATCGAGCAGCTCGAGTGGTGGACGCGCCGGACGGTCCATCTTGTTGATAAAAACAAAAATCGGCACGCCGCGCCGCCGACACACTTCGAAAAGCTTCAGTGTCTGCGCTTCGATGCCCTTACCGGCATCAATGACCATCACCGCCGCATCGACCGCCGACAGCACGCGGTAGGTATCCTCGGAAAAGTCGTGGTGACCGGGCGTATCAAGCAAGTTGATCATGCGCCCGTCGTATTCGAACTGCAGGACGGTCGAAGACACCGAGATGCCGCGCTCCTTTTCCATCTGCATCCAGTCAGATGAGGTCGACTGCTGGCTTCGCTTCGCTGTGACACTACCGGCCAGATGGATGGCACCGCCGTAGAGCAACAGCTTTTCGGTCAAGGTCGTCTTGCCGGCATCGGGATGCGAAATGATCGCGAAGGTGCGCCGGCGCGCGATCTCGCGGGCGGAGGCAGAATCAACGGTTTTTGCGGGCGCGCTCAAGGCATTGTCCTTACACCATCAGGCGGAAAAGGCATCCGCTTTTTGCGGAACATTGTCGGCCGAATTTGCAATCCGGCCCGGTGCATTGACTCTTTTTCTCTCGGCGCATCCACGGCAGGCAGTTAAAAAATTGGTCCCACATTCGACTTTCCAAGCGCATGAAGCACCTCCTGTCCGCCCTTTTCGTCCAACTAATCCTGATCACCGCCACTGCTCGCGGCGACGAGCCGCAGCGCAACGTTCTGCTGATCGTCTCCGATGACTTGAAGGCCTCCGTCCTCAGCTGCTATGGGGACAAATTCTGCGACACGCCTAACATCGATGCGCTCGCTGAGCGCGGCATGGTCTTCGACCGCGCCTACTGCCAGGGCACCGTGTGCGGGCCTTCGCGTCGCTCGTTCATGCGCAGTCGCTATACCGATAAGGACGGGACAACGCTCGGTGAACACCTCATCTCCAATGATTTTTACACCGCCCGCGTCGGCAAGATTTTTCACATGCGCGTGCCCGGAGACATCATCGCCGGCACCAATGGCGACGATATCGAGGCCTGCTGGATCGAGCGCTTCAACAGCCGCGGACGCGAGGCGCACACACCCGGCAATTATTCCTGCCTCAATCTCAATATTTTCACGACCGATCTCGAAAATCGCGAATCGACACGCATGCAGAACCGCATGTTTGTCGCGGTTGACTATGAGGGTGACGGCTCGGATCAACCGGACTACAAAACCGCCAGCCAGACCGTCAAGCTTCTGCAGGAGCGTAAGGAAAATGCCAACGGCCAGCCGTTTTTCATCGCTGCCGGACTGGTGCGACCACACTACCCGAGCGTCGCGCCTCAGCAGTATTTCGAACCCTACCCTCATCAAAAAATGCCGCTGCCCGCGAGCGTGCCCGACGATCTGAAAGACATTCCCGCCTGGGGCAAAAAGGTCAGCACTTCGGCCTCAACCGGCATCGATCAATATCCCGACAACCAGCGGCGCATGTGGTCCGCCTACTACGCCACGGTCACCTTCATGGATGAGCAGGTCGGCCGCATGGTCGATGAACTCGATCGACTCGGCCTGCGCGATACCACCACCGTAGTGTTCACCAGCGACCACGGTTATCACCTCGGCGAGCACAGCTTCTGGCAGAAGAACAACCTCCACGAAGAGGTCATCCGCGTGCCGCTGATTATCGACTCGCCCTCTGAGAACCATGCGCCCGGGCGCAGCCGGTCGCTCGTCGAACTCGTCGACCTGTTCCCCACCCTGTGTGCATTGAGCGGCCTACCGGTTCCCGACAGCGTCGAAGGAAAAAGTATCGTGCCCATTCTCGCCGATCCCCGGGCAAGCGTTCGCGAAGTCGCCCGCTCTTTTGCCAAGGGCGGTGAATCCCTGCGCAGCGACGACTGGGCTTACATGCGTTACCAGGACGGCAGCGAAGAGTTGTACGATATGGAAGCCGACCCCGAACAGTTCACCAATCTCGCCAACGCCCCGGAGCACACTGAACGGCTCGAAGGTTTTCGCTCGCAACTCAAACCGTAAGGCATCAACCTGTTCAATATGAAGAATCTGCTCGTATTCGCATTGCTTTTCCTCGCCACTGGACTCGCAGCGGCCGCCGACAGACCCAAGGTTCTATTCCTCACCGGCGATCATGAATATCGCTCGGAAGAGTCGATGCCGATGATCGCCCGGCTGCTCGAAAAGACCATCGACTGCGACGTCGAGATCGGGTTTTCCGTCGACAAAAACGGCTTCGTCAATCCCATGCAGGACGACTCCGTGACCGGTATCGAAAAACTCGATGACGCCGATTTGCTGGTGCTGTTCTATCGCTATCGCCGTCCTTCACCCGAACAGTTTCAGCATTTCCTCGACTATCTGAAAGCCGGCAAACCAATCGTCGCGTTCCGCACCTCGACTCACGCCTTCCGCTTTGCCGAAGGCGCCGGAATGGACGAGTGGGGATTTCAAAATGACCCCAAGGCGATCCACAGTCTCGCCGGTGGCGAAAAAGTTCGCGAGCTGCTCGGCCAGACCTGGATCACTCACCACGGTCACTTCGATGATGGTCAAAATCCGCTGACCGCAGTGACCATCAACGCCGACCAGACCAGCCACCCGATCCTGCGCGGCGTTGGCGCCTTCGATGCCTACTCGTGGCTTTACCACGTCGAAGGCGGCGGCGACAGCGTAGCTGGCGAGCCGATTTTTCTGCTGACCGGTCGCTCGCTGAAATCGGCGAAAGCACAAAAGGACCAGACCGATCGCTACCCGCTCGAGAACCCGGTTGCGTGGACCAAGAAATACCAGGTCGAAGGCGGCGAACAGGGCAAAGTATTCACTACCACCCTCGGCCACCCCTACGATTTCCGACTCGAACCGATGCGCCGGATCGCCGTACAGGGAATTCTGTGGGCGCTCGATCGCGAAACCGATATCCCGGCAGAGGGAGTCAACGTCGACCTCGATCCAGATCATCCCTATGAGCCGAACAACTCAGGCTTCGGTGACGATACGTTTAAACAGGGGCTGAAACCGGAAGATCTGTTTGAGAGCGAGTGAACGACCACTGCAGTGGGCCCAAGCCAACGGACCACTCGCTGACGCTCGCAGCTACCCGACCCACTCACTGACCAACCGGATCAACCGCACGATAGGCGGCGATCAATTTCTGCTCGCCCTCGATTCCCTTTTCCGCGTTGCCGTGTTCCATGCCGACGATGCCGTCGAAGCCCGCTGCCTTGACGTGGGCAAACACCTTAGCGTAATTGATCTCGCCGGTGCCCGGTTCTTTCCGGCCGGGATTGTCGCCGACCTGCAGGTAGCCGATTTGGTCGCGGCACAGATCGAACAGCGGAATCAAGTTCCCGCCCGCGATCTGCTGATGATACATATCGTAAAGCACCTTGCAGTTCGGGTGATCAACAGCTGAACACACCAGGTAACCCTCGGTGACCGTCTGCAAAAACGAACCCGGATGATTGGTGATCCGGTTGAGCGGCTCCATGACCATCGTGATGTTATGCGGTTCGACAATTTCCACCGCGCGGCGCAACAACTCAATGCAGTTCGCGTATTGAATTTCTCGCGGCCAGCGCGGATCGACCTGCCCCGACACCAAAGTCATGAAGCCCGCGTTGACCCGTTTCGCGACTTCCACTGTCGCGGCGATCTGATCGAGCACCAGTTGACGCGCATCGTCATCCTTCGAGGCAAAATTCAGCTCCTTGATCCCCGTCTTCGCCGACACCACGCCCATGCTGATGCCGAGTTCGGCCATCAATTTCCCGATCGCTTCCTGCTCCTCGACCGGCCGCGCCATCATGCCGTTATCCTCCCACGCCCGGAATCCCTGGTCGTGAGCGAAACGCAATTCGTCGAGCAGACCACCCGGCGCCGAATTTTTGAACATGCCGAAGTGCGGCGCGTAGTTGAGGGCGAAGGGTTTAGCCTTCCCCTCTTGCACCGTGAAGCCAGTCGTGGGAAAAGCACTCGCCACAACTGCGGCAGAACCAATAAGAAGCTGACGACGTAGCATCGAATTAGAGCGACCACCCCTCGCGATAAGAATGCTGCACCAGCTTGTCGGCGTCGGCGTTTCCGGTGGTCATTTTTTCGGGATCCCAGGTCAAAGTGGTACCCGGGCCCTGCAGGCCGGCGATCACGCCGAGCAGCAGGACTTCGGTCAACGGCGCGGCGACGTCGAAGTTGGATTTGGCCTTCGATGGATCGCCGGCGCGAATCGCGTCGAACCACTCGACGTAGTGACCGGGCGAACGTTCTTCAGTTTGCTCCGGCGCTTTGAACGCCGCGCGATTGGCATCGATGATTTCCGGATTGCCCCCGTGGCTGCCGTGCATCAGCACATGCTCGCTACCGAAATATACGCAACCGTTGTCGGGAGTTTTTTTGTCCTCCGGCATGCCGTCGACACGCGGAATGGTGTACTGACCGTCGAACCAGGTCAGCTTGACCGGCCCGCGTTCGCCTTTAGCGGCAAAGTGATAATGAAGGATGCACGAAGCCGGATGACTGTCGGCGACAGCTTGAGCTGAGGTGTTTTTGCGATCGGCTTTTTCCACCTCGATGCGCTCCGGCAGCCCGAGATCGAGCGCCCACACCGGATGATCGATGATGTGCGCGCCCATGTCACCGAGCGCGCCGGTGCCGTAGTCGCGCAGCCCGCGCCATTTAAACGGAACGATCTCGGGACTGAACGGCTTCATCGCCGCCGGGCCGATCCACAGATCCCAGTCAACGGTTGGCGGCGCCTCAACTGCCGGCGGACGCACGCAGTCCTGCGGCCAGCTGGGGCGATTGGTCCGGCAATGAATCTCGCTGACCGTGCCGATGCCGCCGCGCACCCATTCGTTGGTCAACCGGGCGCCGTCGCGGGCGTGACCGGTATTGCCCATCTGAGTGCACAATCCGCGGGCATTGGCTTCCTTGTGCAGAGCCCGCGCTTCAGAAATGGTCAGCGTCAGCGGTTTTTCGACATAGACATGCTTGCCCATTTTGATCGCCGCCATCGTCGTTACCGCGTGATTGTGATCCGGCGTCGAAACCGCCACCGCGTCGATCTTGTCGCCTTCCTTCTCCAACATCTCCCGCCAGTCGGTGTAAAACTTGGCCCCGCCGTATTTCTGCACGGTGCCCAGACAACGCTTCTGATCGCAATCGGCGAGCGCATAGACCACTTCGCCCGCGTCCGCGGTTCCGCCGACGTTGGCAGCCCCCCGGCCGCCGGCACCAATGAAGGCGACCTGCAGCTTTTCATTGGGCGAGTCAGCCCATACGTGTCCGGGCAGAATGTTGAGCGACGCCGCCCCTGCCGTGGTGCCCCAGAGAAATTTCCGTCGTGAAAGTGCGCGTGGATTTTTAGCCATGCGCGACGCTAAATCATCGACCGCTGCCCGGGCAAGCCACTAATCACGCCAATTAGCCAAACGCGCAACGCCATCCGGCAATCGTGATCGCCGCTCTGATTTAATAAAGCAGGTCGGGCGACATCGAGACATTCCGCTCAAGGGCAGCGCATACTTTGGTACCGGCCCGCCTAACGAATTGTATTTACATTGCATTCTTTAGCATTCAATGTAAATACATGCCAATAAGCAAGCTGCTCATTACTTACTCAGCGACGTCCGTCCTGTTTCTCATGGCGATCCTCTTGCCGGCACACGGCGACGACGAAGCAGCAACCAATCCCATCGTTCATCTGTCAGAGCGGGACGGCGACGTTCGATGGATGACCGACATCTCCCGGCCACTCACGATTTTCCGCACCCGCGAAGCCAGGCAGGTCATCGCGACACTGTCAGCGAATCAAAAACTGACGATTCTGGAAATGGACAGATTCGGATTTCACGTTCGTGGCGAATCGAAGAACGGCCATGCCAGTGGCTGGACGGGCTGGAAATCACTGCTCGGAAATGCGCCCGAAAAACACGCTGCCGTGGAAAAATTTCGCCAGCGCCAATTCAAAGTCCTTCAGTTGATCGAAGCTAAGCGACCCGCTGTCGGAATGACGTTTGAAGAACTCAAGTTGGCCCTGGGCGCTCCTACCCGGAGCGACGTCAGTATTTCCAAAGGCAAAAGAGTTCGGTCAGCGATATGGACGAAAAAGAAAACCATCGACGCCAAAGATATCCTCGGTCCGCTTTCGATTCTGACGGATGAGCGGGAGCTGAAAATCGACACCGGTTCTATTGTAGCCGAGATCGTCGACGGAGTAGTTACCGCCGTTCAGATCGACCTCGAAGGTGATGACACGGACGGTGCCGAATTGGTAAAGCCCGTCCAGATCCCGTTTTCGAGGGTGGTATTTGAGAGCCACGAAGCGATGGCGGACGGCCGCTAATGCCTGCAAAATGATCTTTTCACTAAGCTGAAGCGGGCCTGACATTCAGGCTGGCGCTCGATTCCACGCACGGCACTGCTCGCCAGTTGCTCCGCCCTCACAACCCCTTGGCCGCCGGCGAGCCAGCTTCGTTGCTTTCGCTTTCGTGCTTCACCGAACCTCCGATCGAGCGGCACCCTCAACAGATCGCTGCCAGCCGGGCAGGCCGACTGTGACCGTCATTCGCGCATCGATCACCTATCCGGGCGCGATCGAATGAGTCAACTCATCACCACGTTTTCCCCCGGCAAACTCCGTCAGGTTCGCCAGCGTGGTCGCGGCAATTTCGCTCAGCGCTTCGCGGGTGAGAAAGCCCTGATGTGACGTCACAATGACATTGTTAAAGGTCAACAGACGAGCCAGCACATCATCGGTCATGATGCGATTATTATTGGAATAATCGTGAAAAAAGATTCCGGATTCTTCTTCGTAAACATCGAGTCCCGCCGAGCCGATCTGAGTCGATTTGAGGCCATCGACCAGCGCCAGGCTGTCGATCAATCCGCCGCGACTGGTATTAATGATCATGACGCCGGTCTTCATTATTTCGATCGCCGCACGATCGATCATGTGATGCGTTTCATCGGTCAGCGGAGTGTGCAATGTGATGATGTCTGACTGCTGAAACAGCTCTTCGAGACTGGTATAGCTGACGCCATCGGTAGCAGCCAGGTCGTCATCGGGATACTTATCGAAGGCGAGAATCCGGCAGCCGAATCCGCGCAGGATAGCTGCAGCGCAACGACCGATCTTGCCGGTACCGATGATGCCGACCGTCTTGCCGTGCATGTCAAATCCGGTCAGGCCATCGAGCACGAAGTAACCGGCCCGGTTGCGCTGGTATGCTTGATGAAACTTACGATTCAATGTCAGCATGAGGCCGACGCAGTGCTCGGCAACAGCGTACGGCGAATAGGCGGGCACGCGGGCGACGGCGATGTTATAGCGCGCGCAGGCAGCGAGGTCGACGTGATTAAATCCGGCGCAGCGCAGCGCGACAAATTCAACACCGAGCGCCGCAAGGCGTTCGAGGATGGCTTCGTCGCAGCGGTCGTTGACGAACAGACAGACGGCGCGGAAGCCGCGTGCCGAGTCAACAGTCTCCAGGCTGAGCGAGCTTTCCAGAAAGGTGATATCGAAGTGCCCGGCGTTAGCAGCCTGAAAGGCTTCGCGGTCGTAGCTGTGAGCATCGAAAAAGGCCAGCTTGAGTCGCCCTCTGGAATCGTAACCAAAAGGTTCACGGCTTTCGTCGAGAATCCTCCGGATGCGCTGATCGTGCGCTTCCGCGACACCGGACAGCCCTTGGATTTCGGCGACCAGTTGATCGCGGCGTTCGATGTCATTCATGAGGAAGCAGAACTTGTGGAGAGATTTTTCATAGACGCCGGCTGGCGCGTGCCTTCGAGAACTCTGCGCCACTTATCGGAGTTGGGATCGACCTGTTTACGGCTGGCGACACCGAGGGCAATCGGAACGTCGATAAACGTCGAGTTGTGGTAACCGATATACACCGCCGTTTTTCCGGCCATGCCGGCGTGCACTGCATATTGGGCAAAGCTGGAACACAGTTCGGAATCGAGAGCGCCGGCAGGGCGACTGCGCAGAATATAACTCGGATCGATGTACTTGAGCGTATGAGCCATGCCGCGCTGAGTGAGATGCTCGCTGATGCGGTGTTTCAGCAACAAACCGATTTCATCAAGGCGCCGATTTCCGGACGCATCGGTTGCGTCAACTCCGTGGTGGGTATCGGTGAAAAATTGCTGGCCGGCGCCTTCCGCGACGACCACTACGGCGTGACGTTTCCGCTCCAGCCGAGCCTCGAGCGCGGCGAAGAATCCGTTGGGCCCTTCCAGATCAAAGGGCACTTCCGGAATCAGGCAGAAATTCACCTCCTGATTGGATAGTGTCGCATGGCTGGCGATAAATCCCGACTCGCGGCCCATCAGCTTCACCAGACCGATACCGTTCCACGCGCCGCGCGCCTCCTCGTGAGCGCCAATAATGGCGGTCGCCGCCTCGTTTACTGCCGTGGTAAAACCAAACGAGCGTTCGACCCACTGCAAGTCGTTATCAATGGTTTTCGGAATGCCGACCACGCCGATGTCGAGCCCGCGATTGAGCACTTCACGCGCGATGGCATCAGCGCCGCGCAAAGTGCCATCGCCGCCGATCGTGAACAGCAATCCTATCTTCCGCCGCACCAAGGTATCAACAATCTCAGCGACGGACGGACCTCCCCGACAGGAGCCGAGCATAGTTCCCCCGAAGCGATGGATATCCTCGACTTCGTCGAGCCCCAGACTGATAGGCTCCGCGAAGGGCGATTTACTCAGGCCCTGATAGCCGTAACGAAAGCCGGTCACATCGGTCACGCCGTACGAGTGACGCAGGGTACGCACCAGGGCGCGCACCACGTTGTTGAGCCCCGGACACAAACCACCGCAGGTGACAATGCCGCACTTCAAGCTTTGCGGATCAAAATAGATTTTTTCCCGCGCTCCCGACGCCTCGAACGTCGGCACTTCATCACCACGGCCAAGCATTCCGTCGAGATCTTCGATCATGTGCGGCGCGAGCACCCGACTGGCTGCGGGAACGAAACTTCGACCGCTTTGCTTTTGCAGCGGCGAAGGCAGAACCGCTTCGCCCAGACGCCGGGTGTGCGTTTGAGCCGGAGTCGGCAAATCGTTTAAGCGGTTGTTTGGATCACCTTTCATCGCAGGGGGGGCGGTTGCACGGGCAACGGCTTCTGAGCCTACGCTCGTTTGCTGACTCGTAAAACGCCTGTGACGGTTTTGTTGCAGCTCTTCAGGCCTTCCGTCGACCTTTCAGCCATCAGGTAGCACATTCCTTGCCATTGCTGTCCGCCTCGACTCTACCGCAAGCTGACCGCCGACCACCTCAGGTCTGCGCCCGCCCAGGCCCTTAAGCCATCGCACGAACGGCGGCGAAACGTCGCTCACCGCAACTGCAACATCCACGGTCGACAGACAGTTGAAGAGGACACTGGTCAGGCGAAACTGTCACCGGCCGTTAAGTTATTTACAAAAAATATTGGATTTTCTAACTTGAGTTTGTTCGCCCTGTGTAATGAGCTCCAACCGTTTTCTCCGTCCCGCATTGTATTTTGCTGTCGCGGCAATCTGGTTTACCTGCGCATTGCCGCCCGGGCTGGCGGCCCCCGTGGACCGTCCTAATGTGCTGTGGATTATTTCGGATGATTTGTCGCCGGATCTGGTTTGTTTCGGCGAGCAAACCGCGGCCCTGGCGACCCCCCATCTCGATGCTTTGGCAAAAACGGGGGTTCGCTTCACTCACGTTTTCGGCACCTCGAGTGTGTGCTCGCCCAACCGGTCGGCTTACAACACCGGGATGTATCAAACCAGTATTGGCGCGCACCAACACCGCACCTTGATCAAGCGCCCTCTGCCGGAGGATATCAAAACGATTGCAGCTCATTTCCGTGCCGCCGGTTACTTTGTGAGCAATGGCCAGCCGGAAAATGAGCCGGAAGAACCCATGCGTCGCGCGGGTAAACTGGACTGGAACTTCAGCGTCGAGGGCGAACCTTTTGACGGCACCGATTGGACACAGCGTGCGCCCGGCCAGCCGTTTTTTGCACAGGTGAATATCACCGAAGCTCATCGCCCGTGGACGCGCGACATGACGCGCCCGGTCGATCCTTCGAAAGTTGAACTGCCGCCGTATTATCCGGATCATCCATTGGTGCGCGTGGATTGGTCACGATACCTCGAGGAGGTGCAGGTGTTTGACCGCAAAGTCGGCGCGATCCTCGACCGCCTGAATCGCGAAGGTCTGGCCGATAACACGGTGGTGATGGTATTTGGCGATAACGGCCGGTCGTTTCCGCGCGACAAAGGCTACGTTTACGACGGCGGCCTGCGGGTGCCGCTGATCGTGCGCCGGCCCGACGGAAAAAATGCCGGCACGGTAGATGAACGTCTCCTCAGCATGATCGATCTGGGACCGACAGTTATGGAATCGGCGGGCATCGAAATCCCTGATCATATGCACGGGCAATCATTCTGGAGTGACACCGCCCCGGGCCGCACGCGCATCTACGCAGCCAAAGACCGCACCGGGGAAATTCCTGATCGGATTCGCGCGGTGCGCAGTCGGGATTTCAAATACGTGCGAAATTTTGTTCACGATATCCCCTACCTTCCCGTCAACCGCTACACCCTGCTGGCCGAAGCCACGGTATCGGTGATTCTGACGCACCCCGACCGCCACGGTGGCGGCGATTTTATCAGCAGCCTGTCGCAGGGCCATCGACCGGCGGAAGAGTTCTACGATCTTCGTGCCGACCCTTTCGAAATGAACAATCTCGCCACCGACCCCGGCTATGCAGAAATGATCGCCGACTACCGGTCGGACTTGGATCGCTGGGTGGAGGAGACCAACGATCGTGGCGTTGCCGTCGAGACGGCGGAGTCGATCGCTGCCTACAGCCGTTGGCTGGACACCTATCTGGGGAAAATCCAACGGCAGTACGGCATCGAACAGGTGACCGGCGAATCCATGTATGCCTACTGGATGCATCGCTATGATCTGGAGTGACCCCGGGACTCCGCTGCGCACCTTGTTCCAGCCCTGACCGAACCGCTTCACGCCACTAGGAAAATCGCGCGATTAACCACAAACTGTGCCCAGCCATGAAAACGAAAATCACCCGTCGTCGATGGATGGAAGGCGCTGCTCTCGGGCCGGCGGCTCTGGCAGTCGCGCCTGCTACCGCAGCTGAAACGCCCTCGCTTTTTATCGAAGGTTACACTTCCCGATCCAGTGTGCTGCCCGGCGAAGAAGTCGGCCTGCACATTTCCACCTCAGCAAAACAATACAGCCTGCAAATCTCGCGCATGGGAGCCGAGCAGGAAATCGTTTTTGAAAAATCCGGCCTGGTCGCGGCACAGCACCCGGTTCCGGAAAATGCCTCATCGCACGGCTGCGCCTGGCCGGAGGCGATGCGTATTCCCGTCGCCGCAGAGTGGCGCAGCGGCTACTATCACGTGCTGCTCAGCGTCAACGATCGTGGCGGCAAGTTTTCCGAACGCAATCAACGCAGCGCCGAAGCGAGTTGCTTCTTCGTGGTCCGCGCTGCCGAGCCGGGAAAAGACGCGCGCATCCTGCTGCAGCTGTCGACCAATACCTACAACGCCTACAACAACTGGGGCGGCCTCAGCCTGTATGCGTATAACGGTCGTGCCGGTGTGCAGGGCAACCGGGTGTCGTTCCACCGCCCACCGGCCAGTCAGTTTTTCAAATGGGAATACCCCTTCATTCGCTGGGCCGAGCAGAACGGCTATCAACTCGATTACGCGGTTAATTCGGATCTCGAATTCCATCCGCAAATCCTCGAGCACTACCCGCTGGTGCTCAGCGTCGGTCACGACGAATACTGGTCGACGCCGATGCGTGACCATTTGGAAAAATACGTCGCCGACGGCGGCAATGTGGCTTTCTTCAGCGGCAACGTCTGCTGCTGGCAGGTGCGCAGCGAGGATGAAGGTCAGGCGCTGACCTGTTGGAAAGAGCACCTCACCAAGGACCCGCTTTTCCCGGGCGATGACCATTCGTTGTTGTCGACCTTGTGGGGGCATCACCTGCTCAAACGACCGGAAAATGAAATGACCGGCGTCGGCTTTTTGCACGGCGGATTTCATCGCAGCCACGACCAGATCATGGACGGTTCAGGCGCCTTCAAAGTGCACCGGCCGGAGCATTGGATCTTTGCCGGCACCGATCTGAAACGCGACGCCGAATTCGGCGGTAAAGACAGCATCGTCGGTTACGAGTGCGACGGCTGCGAACTCGAGTGGCGCGACGGCCTGCCGTATCCAACCCACCGCGACGGCACCCCGGAAACTTTCACCGTGCTCGCCACTGCGCCGGCCAAATGGCATCCCAGTGATGCCGAATGGTACGACCGCTGGGATCCGGAACGCATCGGTGCCGCCTGTCTCGGCCTCTACGAAAACGGCGGCACCGTGTTTACCGCTGCAACCACCGACTGGGCGCACGGTCTCAAGGGTGGCGACGCCGCGACCATGCAGATCACCCGCAACCTTCTCGACCGACTGTCGCAATGAGTCAGCGTTTTTGTCTCCGCCTGCTGCTGTTCGCTCTGGCGACCGGCCCCCTGCTGACCTCCGCCCTTGCCGGGGACAAAGGTAAGCCGCGACCCAACATCCTGTTCATCTACACCGACGATCAAAGTCATCGCACCCTGAGTTGCTACGCCGACGAGGGTGCCCGGCCCTGGGCGACCACACCGAACATCGATCGTCTCGCCGCCGGCGGGGTGCGCTTTTCGGCTGCCTACGGCGCTTCATGGTGCGTGCCGAGCCGGGCCAGTGTGCTCACCGGGTTGCTGTCGCACGGCATTCCCGGAGTCGATCTCGCCGGTGACGCCGAGCAACCTTCGAAGCGCTCGTGGGCGACACTCGGCAACGCCTACGATCCTGAAGTGACGCCGATGTGGCCGAAAAATTTGCGCGAGTCCGGCTACCACACCGCCATGATCGGCAAGTGGCACCTCGGACAAAACGCCGGCCACGGCAGGCTCTGGGATCACTCGGTGGTGTGGGATCAAAATCTGCCCGCCGGCGATTGGTACAACGATCAAAAGCTGAGCATCGACGGCGCTGCGCCTGCCGTCGTACCCGGCTATGCGACCGATGTTTACACCGATTTCGCAGTCGACTACATCGATCAGGATCACGACAAACCGTGGTTGCTCTGGCTGTGCTACAACGCGCCGCACCTGCCCAATACCGTTCATCCGCGCCACCGCGATCAATACCGGGACGGCGAAGTACCGATCCCTGCAGACATCTTCGGCCCCCGCCCTGACAAACCCACCTACCTGCATGAGCGGACCATGTTTAAGCGCGCCGCCGACGGCTCGCCACTTTACGGCAAGCGCACCCTGCCCGAGATGGTGCGCGGCTACAACGAGTTGGTCAGCTCGGTCGACGACGGCGTCGGACGCCTCGTGAAAACGCTGCAGGACAGCGGCCAACTCGACAACACTGTGATTGTTTTCACCTCCGACCAGGGCTTCGCCTGGGGCGAGCAGGGCTTTGCCTGGAAAGTCGGCCCCTACGACGCCTGCCTGCGCATGCCGCTGATTTTTCACTACCCGGGAAACATCGCCGAGGGGAAAGTCTGTCATCAGCCCGCCTCTCTGCTCGACGTCATTCCCACCGTGCTCGGCTTCGCCGACCTGCCACTGCCGTGGAAAATGCACGGTCACGACCTGCGTCCCCACTTGATCAATCCCGATCACAGCCGCGACCGGCCGGTGATGATGGAAAATTTCCTCGCCAATTTCGGCGACAGCACGACGCCTGCCGTGACCGGCGGACGCACCGCCCAGGGCGTGCCCTGGTGGCTGATGCTGCGCAAAGGGCCACTCAAGTACATCCGCACCCTGGTGCCGGATGAAATCGAAGAACTCTACGACCTCGAAGCCGACCCCGGCGAACTGCGCAACCTCGCAGTCGAGCCGGCACATCTCGACACCGTCAAAGAATATCGCAGCCTGCTGATGGCGGAACTGAAGCGCACCGACGCTAAATTTATCGACACCATTCCCTCCCCTGCTCCAGCCACGACTGTGGTTGAAAAACAAGCCAACTCCATGCCGGCCGGTCCGCGCGTCCGTCCCGCTTCGGCAATCGCCGGTATCGCCGACTGGGAAAAAGGTG
>CBDULB010000058.1:0-36930 GCA_965367965.1 uncultured bacterium
TTGACATAGCGTTGCCCGAAGGGATTTTCGTATTGCCAGGCGAGGTGCTGTTTTGTCAGACTAAAGAGTAGTGAAAGATGAATACTTCCAGTCGGAACTTGAGCGCTTTCTTGCGAAAGCGTTGGAGGCGGAGATGCTGGATCAATCACAAACGCTGACCGAAGATGACCTGAAGCAAATAGCTCTTCGTGCCGGTCTCAGTGAATCGGACTGGGACAGCCTTTGTTGCCGTCTTGACGAATGCGCTGCGAAAGGCCGCAATTTTCTTAAGTTCGGCAACGCGAGCGACGCGGTCGTTGCGCTCGATGAGGCTGTGACGATTGCGCCCTATCGAGCGGACCTCCTCGCCGATTGCGGAGAGGCGCACCGTTTGTGCTGGAGTGACAATGGTGACGAAGTTTCGCGCGATATTGCGGTAGCCCGCTTTGAAAAAGCCCTTCACCTTGATGCCGGAAACGAAGCTGCCGCCGAGGGGCTGAGCAAGATTCGGCAGGAGACTGCTGATCTGTTCGAGAGAGGCAGCCGCAAGCGTCGCAGGATATTGATCGCAAGTTCGATTGCAGTTGCGATGGGTGTCACTTTCTCCCTTATCGATTTTGGAGCGGAGGATGTCGCGCTGCCGGGCAACGCGCCTGCACCGACTGACCGTCAACTTCCCCTTGAAAGCAGCCAGCCTGACGATGCAGCCGTCTCTACAGTTGGAATAGTGCCGGCAGATGCTGCTGTGTTGGGGGATCGCTCGTTTAAGATTTTTCGTGAAGACATCCCTTGGCATGAAGCCAAGCAAAGATGTGAAGCAATGGGTGGGCGACTCGCCGTGGTCAAGGATTCTGAAACACGCGATTTTCTTCAGCAGCTGAAAGGTGGCCAGCGACTTTGGCTGGGTGCCACCGATGAACATTCCGAAGGAGATTGGCGCTGGATCGATGGTAGCGCCGTCGAGTCCGATGGTTGGGCCGGCAATCAGCCTTTTAATCTCATGGGCCTTGAGCATTACATGGAAATGGGGCCGCAAGGCACGTTTAACGACGTAGGGGTTCGCGGGCCCACGGAGAAGTTCCGCATCAACGGTTTTATCTGCGAATGGCTTGCCGAACAAAAGCTTCAATCGCTGCAACGTCAGGTCTCGTTGAACTAGGAGGCCGTGGTCTCAATTATTTCAGCGTCATCAGGTAGGCCATGACGTCGGCGAACTCCTGCGAGGTAAGCAGAACTTTCATCGGCGGCATCGGTGAAACTTCCGCCTGGAATCCTTCGGCGATGACTGCCTGCGGATCGATGAGACTCTGCTCGAGGTAGTCGCGCTGTTTGCGTGAGGCAATGCCGTCGAGGGCGGGGCCTACGGGGCCGCCTTTGCCGTCGACGACGTGGCAACGAATACAGGCGGCGACAGGGTGGCTGTCGAAGATCTGTCTGCCGCGTTCGATGTCGCCGTCGCGGGACGAAATGTCTGCAGCGTCTCCGGCCGGAAGCAGTTCCTGCAATGCGACATCGTCGTAGTAGGCGGTGCCGGTGGACGCTCCCCAGCCACCGTAGAGGCAGTTGATATCGACTTCGGTTTTCACGCCGCTGTTGAAGAACACCTCGACCTCGGTCCAGTCATTGTGGCGCTGCAAGGCGGTGGTTTTGGCCTTGTGCTGCAACCCGTGCACGTTCAGCAATGCGCCTTGAGCGCCGCGTACGTTGACAGTTTTGATCCATCCGGACAGGCGGTAATCGGTGTTTGGCTTGACCTCTACGACGGTGTGCCAGCTGCTGTCAGCGCCCTCCTTTGATGAGATGCGCAGGCTGCGTTTGCCACTGTGTTGAAATTTGTCCGGAATGCCGTGTTCGGCTTCACCGTGGTAGGTGCGAATGGTCCAACCTGCAGGCTTTCCGGGACCGGTCGACTTTTCAAACGAAGCGTTCGGCAAAAGGTTTTCACCGAGACTGAATGCGGTCGAAATTCCCTGCCTGCCGGCGGCGGTTTTCAGCGCCAGCGCCAACCACTCATCTTCACGGTTGGAGGACGCGCGAATCAATTCGCCGGCGGCGCGCTTGACCAGGTCGGATTCGGGAAAGTGCGCCAGCTTTATGAATGCTGCGTGGCGAACCGCAGGACTTTTCGCCTGCACGACGGCAGTATCGAAGAACAGCTGGATCGCGGCCTCATCGTTGCCGAGCGCGCGGATGGCGTTGGTTTTCAGTTCGGGGTTGCGGCTCAACAATGTCAACTGATGCGTGTCGCGGTCGAGTTCGCCGAGCCCGCTGAGTGCCCACATCGCGTGGATCGCCGCCCGCCCCGATTCCTCGGAGGCAATTGTTTCGCGCAGTTTTGCAGCAACGATTCGGTCACGTTTTTCCACCAAAAGCCGTTGCGCGGTGAGTCGCCAGAAAAGATTTGAGTCGCCAAGCGAGGCGATCAATTGGCCGTTGGTCGCAGTCGCCAGAGATTGAATGCCGGCCGGCTTCGCCTGGTTCCAAATGAGGCGATAGATGCGGCCGTGCTGCTTGTCGCGGTTAGGATTTTCGTGAGCGTTGCCATCGCCTTTGACGCCTTCATAACCGGCGCGTTCGACGGTGGGTGTGGGGTTGTGTTGAATAATGAAATTATACCAATCGGCGATCCATAAGTTTCCGTCCGGTCCGACTTCCGCCGCGACCGGGGAAAACCATTCATCGGCGCTGGCGACGAGCGAATAGCGGTTTTTCGCGATGAATCCAGCGCCGTCCTTTTCAATCTGAAAGCGCCCCAGCAGGTTGCCGGTCGGGCCGGCAACGAAGGCTGAACGGTCGCGCCATGACGCGGGAAAATTTTCTGAGGTGGCAAAGGCATGACCGGCGCCCGCGGTGTAGGCACCAAAGGCATCCACCTGACGAATATTCGGTGTGATCGGGTGAAAAGCGCGCGAGTCAGCAATCATTTTAGCACTCATGCCATCACCCGGATTGGCATAGACTGTTGCCGGCATGCCACCGAAAAAGCTCGGCGCGTTGTTCGCGGTTGAACCGAACACGTCGCCGCTGCCGGTGAAGCCAAGGCCCCAGGTATTGTTGTTGAATTGATAGAGAAATTCGATCGCGCTCGAGTCGGGGTGAAACCGATAGATGCCGCTGCCGAAATTGTGCGCCTGACCGCCGAGGTCGCCGGTGAAGCGCGAGTAGCCGACTGCGCCGTAGATCCAGTTGTCGAAGCCGTAGCGCAGATTGGACGGACCGGCATGAGTGTCCTGTTTTCCCCAGCCGGAAAACATCACTTCGCGAACGTCGGCGACGTCATCGCCATCGGTGTCCTTCATAAAGACGAAGTCGGGTGCCATCGCGACAATGACGCCACCGTTCCAATGGGTCAGCGAGGTGGGAATGTTCAGGCCATCTGCGAACACCGTGACCTTATCGCATTTTCCGTCGCCGTTGCTGTCCTCGAGGATCTTGATTTTATCGTTGCCGCCCGCGCTGCGAATCGTGTTCGGGTAGTCGGTGGTTTCAGCCACCCAGAGGCGGCCGCGCTCATCCCAGGCGAGACAGATTGGATTGATAATATCCGGTTCGCTGGCAAAAAGCTCGAGGCGGAAGTCGATCGCCGTCTGGGTGTAGGCCAGACTGTCCTCCGGCGACAGGGGCAGCTGATAGGGGAGGGGACCGTCGGCGCGTTTTTCGTAGTTGGGGATGTTGTCGCGCGTTTCGTAGCGTAGTGGAGCACGCTCGTTGAGAAACACCTGGTAATTTGCGCGCCGCTTGTCGCCCACCGCCCAGAGGATGCCCGACTTAAGCAACTGTTGAAATCCTTCCTGCCCCCAAACGCGTTCATCGTGACCTGAGGCGGTGTAAAATACCCTGCCTTGGCCCTGCTCGCGCACCCAGGTCCACGGTTCCGGTGCGGTGATGTTGTCTTCGGCTCCGGCCGCGCCGGCTTCGCGAACCTGCAGCACGGTGCGGCCTTCAGGATTGTGATTTTTGTGCACGTAGGTCTCGTCCCAGGCTTCGAAGCCGGGCACACCTTTCACCGCGCCGTGTTCCGGTTGCACCGTTTTCAGCGGGAACACCGCAGTCTTGTGATGGGCAAAACGACCGCCGACCAACTTGTCAAAGCCGGGCTCGTTCTGAAAACACCAGCTCGCGCAGTGTACCGGCACGAAGCCTTTGCCCTGCTTTTCGACAAAGTTCAGCAAGTGAGTCCATTGGCTTGGCGTGATCTCCTTGTGATTGGCGTAGATCAGAACGGCATCGAAGCGGTTCAGGTATTCGGCATCGTCGAAGGCCTGCGCAGGGGACGTGACGTAGTCGAAATAGATTCCGTCACGGCCGAGCGCCTGAGCGATCATCGGGTAGTAAAGATCGGAACGATGGTTATCCGCCTCGTGGCCGAGAAACAGTACCCGGATCGGCCCTTGAGCTTCGTCCGATGCCGCGCCTGGCATCGGATTAAAAGTCAGAGTGACGCCAAGCAGTAGCATCAGTGCACTGGTGCGGAGGGAAATACGGAATTTGGGCATGGCAGTGGCGAAGCGACCGGGATCTTGTCATTTTGTAACCGAATCCGCCAGAGATGTCTTGTTGCGCTCGGACTGGTTTTATGAGAAATCGGACGCAGTGTTTTTCCGCGTGATTTTTCAATGAGTCGGCTGCGCAATGATTTCATCAACCGGATAGGGCCATCGAGCCCGATCTACAGCTTATTCGACCACCTGCCCGGGATCTCGTTTTTTGCCAAGAACAAAGACTTTCAACTGGTCTGCGCCAACCGCGCCTTTCTGGAGCGCTTCGGCTTCAGCGCTGAATCTGATATCATCGGTAAAACCGACTTTGACCTGTTTCCCGGAACGCTGGCGGAAAAGTTTCGCAGTGACGATACAGGAGTCTTGCAGTCCGGGCAGGCGCGCCTCAACCTCGTCGAGCTATTCCTCAACAGTCAGGGGGTGCCCGATTGGTTTATCACCAATAAGCTTCCCGTGTTCGACACTGCCGGCGAGGTGATCGGTGTGATGGGTACGGTGCAGAGCTATGAAGGTCGGCGTGAAAGTATGCAGCCCTATCTGCAGATCGATCGTGCCGTGCAGCACATTAAGCAGCATTTTCGCGAGAACATCTCAATCGCCGGGCTGGCAAAAATGGTCAGCCTTTCGGTTCGCCAACTGAACCGGAAGTTTCGCGAAACACTGAACAGTAATCCTCAGGCATTTATCATCAAAACCAGAGTGCAGGTAGCGTGCGAGGAACTTCGCTCTACCGACAGACCGATCGGCGAGATCGCGCTCGATCTCGGTTTTTATGATCAGAGCGCGTTCTCGTTGCAGTTTCGTAAACACATGGGCGTGCCTCCACTGCGCTATCGGCGACGATTTCGATCTTGATCCCGCTGATGCGGCGGCGAACGGTAGGCGATATGTTTGCCGATGAAGCCAGAGATTGGTTATTAGCTCAACCTGCGGCCGGTGAAGGCACTCCGTTCGGCCCCGATGTGCTGGTTTATAAGGTCGGCGGAAAGATGTTCGCCACCCTGTCACCCGAAGCCGTGCCGGCCAGGATGAATCTAAAGTGCGATCCGCAACGGGCGGTCGAGTTGCGCGACGAGCACGAATCGATCCTGCCGGGATATCATATGAACAAGCGACATTGGAATACCCTGATGCTTGATCAAAGCCTCAGTGACGAGTTGATCCGTGAGTTGATCGAGCATTCGTATGCGCTGGTCTGCGCATCGTTGACTAAAAAGGTTCGAGATGCCCTTCTGATGACTGACTCGGCAGATGCCGGCGAGTGAAAACGCCGGGAACTTGCCTCAGGCTTTGCTAGCGGTGCTAGTGCCAGTGCGGGATGTGAGGTCACGCAAACTGTAGAAATCGTCGCTATCCAGGCCGCTGATCGAGTTGGCGCCGATCTTGCGTTTTGAACTGACTTGCCGGGGGCGGTGCTCAAGCAACTCTTGAAGAAATCGTTTGGAACCGAGGGCGCTTCCCTCGGTAAGGTGTCGCAGCCGAAGCTGAAATCGGGCCGCAGGTGATAGTTGGCCTCCCGCTTCGAGCACCTTTTTCACCGCCGCCGGAGAAGCTCCGCGTCGGATGATGATTGCATCATCACGGTCGAGTTGCACTGCGCTGCCAAACAGCAACACGCGGTAGTCCTCCGCCATCCGGTACCACGATGTGGGGGCAGGGTGAGCTGGACGGTCACTCGCCAGCAACACCGCTCGTAAGCCTTCTTTTGCGCTGCGTTCACCGCCCATCGCCTGCCCGTAGCCGCACCAACGGTAGTCTTTGGGATCGGCAACGATCCCGGCTCTGACGGGATTGAGATCGATATAACACGCTACGGTGCGCAGGGCTCGAACGGAATTCTCCACCAGCACGCTGCGAAATCGAGCATCCCACAGCGTGCCGGCGCGCTCGTGATGAGCATTGTACCAGATCGAGTAGCGCTGTTTGAGCTCTTTGACAAAAATCGACAGGTCGCCGATGCGCAGCAGAAACCGCTCGACGATCTCGCAGGCTTCGCGTTCGTGACCATCGGTCCGCAATCGCTCCAACTCGGCGGCGAGTTCACGCCGTGCTGCCGGCTCGTAGAGCAGGCCGAGGTGCTCCATAAAAGCGGTATGATCGGTTCGCAGCGTTTCACGTAGTTGTTCAGCGCGTTGCGTCGAAACCCGAATCAGGAGATGGAAGTGGTTGGAAAGGCAGCACCAAGTCAATATCTCCACTCCGCAGAAGGCAGCCGTCTTGCGCAACATGCGCCCGAAAACCTCACGCTCCTGTGCATCGAACAGGAACTCCTGCCCCGCCGTACGACTGATCACATGATAACAGTTGGCGTCTTGCCAACCAAGCA
Organism: uncultured bacterium; assembly: GCA_965367965.1. Taxonomy (GTDB): domain Bacteria; phylum Verrucomicrobiota; class Verrucomicrobiia; order Verrucomicrobiales; family DEV007; genus JBBKXR01. Next base: position 6,805 of record CBDULB010000058.1, read on the forward strand.
AACGAGGGCGGTGCATCCCTAAATCCTCCAACCTCGACAACGATCCGTCAAGATTTATATAAGCTGCTTATTTAGCTTATTTATATGATTTGCGTTGGTGACTCGTTGACCATTGATGGGGCGGCGGGGCGGGGCGAATCCATCGGGGGCGGGCGAATTACGCTTGCGGCGGTGGCGGGTGTGTCGGATGGGTAGCGCCGATGAGGCAGCAATTGATGGTATTTCTCAAAGGCGCGGCGATGGGCGCGGCGAATGTGATTCCCGGTGTGTCGGGGGGGACGGTGGCTTTTATTACGGGGATCTATGAGCGACTGATCACGGCTTTGAAGTCCTTTGACGTCACTGCGTCGAAGGAGCTGTTTTCGGGGAAACTGGCGGACTTTGCGAAGCGTGTCGACCTGGTGTTTCTGGTGATGCTCGGGCTCGGGGTGGTGACGAGTTTTATCGTGCTGGCGCGAGTCCTTGAGTATCTCTTTGAAAATCAGAAAGTTTTTGTCTGGTCGTTTTTCTTCGGGCTGATTCTGGCGTCGATCATTTATGTAGGTCGTGAAGTGCGAAAGTGGAGTGCCAGTCGGGTCGTCTTTCTGGTGACAGGTGTGGTGATCGCTGTGGCGATCGCGCTGCTAAAGCCGGCGTCGGAGAATGACAGCGTCTGGTATCTAGGGCTTTGCGGAGTGGCGGCGATGGCGAGCATGATCATTCCGGGCTTGTCGGGTTCGTTTGTGCTTTTGTTGATGGGGAATTATTTTCTGGTACTGAAGGCGGTCAACCAGGGCGACATCGGCACGCTGATTCCGGTGGCAATCGGGGCGGTGATTGGATTGCTGGGTTTGTCCCATCTGTTAGCCTGGGTCTTTCGCCGCCATCACGATATTGCGGTGAGTTTGTTGACGGGGTTCGTGGCGGGATCGCTGTTGCTGATCTGGCCCTGGAAGATTGAACTGACTGCAGCCGTGGCTGTGGGCGACGAGGTGAAGACGAAGGTGATTGGTTACGAGTGGCAGTGGCCGCAGTTATCGGGGGAGACGCTGCTGGCGATCGGTTTCATGGCGCTTGGTTTTCTGATGGTCTGGTTGATGGAGCGGCTCGGCGGTGAGCGGTGAAATTCAAAGGCGGTCGAACCTGCGGCGGGTTCTTGATCGATGGCTGTCTTTCTGAAAGGGTGGCAGTGATGATTCGATTTCTCAGATGGTTATATGGCCCGCGACTGGTCAGTGCATTGATCGGTTTAGCGCTGGTTGGCTGCGGTCCCGATGAAGAGGTTACTGCGGGTTCTGCGGACATTGTGGCGAACAACGTCCTGGTGGTCGGGATGGAGTTGGCCTATCCGCCGTTTGAAATGCGCGACACCAACAATGAGCCGGACGGTATCAGCGTGCGCATGGCTGAGAGCCTGGCGGCTCATCTGGGCAGGCCGCTGAAAATTCAGGACACGGCGTGGGACGGCATCATTCCGTCGCTGAAAAGCGGGCAGATCGATTTGATCATTTCGTCGATGACGAATACGCCTGAGCGGGCGGAAAACATCGATTTTTCGGACGGTTACGTGACCAACGGGTTATGCATGTTGGTAGGCAGGGATTCGGATATTCGTTCGGTTGATGATTTGCCGGAGAGCAATCGAAAGGTGGCGGTGAAGTTGGCGACGACGGGGCATCTGTGGGCCCAGCGGGAACTGGAGGGCGTCGAGCTGGTGGTGCTTGACGAATCGGCGACGTGCGTGCTGGAGGTGGTGCAGGGGCGGGCGGATGCGTTTATTTATGATCAGATTTCGATCTATCGTCATTGGCGTCAGCACGAGCAAACGACGCGGCCGATTCTCGAGCCGATTCGCGAGGAGACGTGGGCGATTGGCATCCGCAAAGGCGACGATGAGTTGCGCGATCAGGTGAATGCTTTTCTTGAAAAATTTCGTGCCGACGGGAAGTTCGACGAGCTTGCGGAGCGCTATATGAAAGCAGAGCGCGCCGAGTTCGAGAAGCGTGGCGTGCCGTTCATTTTTCATTAATTGAGTGAGTGATCGCTCGTCAATGGCAGCAGAAATGGAACGGAGATCACGGCTTTGAAAAATGCGATTGCCTGGCTGATGGCGGTGGCTCTGGCCGCTTCATTCTGCTTTTTCTTCTACGCGATCGTTTCGCATCATTACCATTGGAGCAGCATGGCTCCGTACGCGGGAAATCTGCTCGATGGCTGGTGGACGACGGTGTGGATTTCGCTGGCGGCTCTGGTCGGCAGCACTTTGCTGGCGGCGGGGTTGACGGTGGCGAAGTTATCGCAGGTAAAGCCGGCCAGTTGGCTGGCGAATCTGTACATCGAGCTGGTGCGCGGCACGCCGCTGTTGGTGCAGTTGTTGATCGGGGCTTATATGCTGGCACCGAAGTTGGGCATCGCCAACCGGGCGGTGGTCGGGGTGATCATGCTGTCGATATTTGCGGCGGCGTATCTGGCGGAGATCTTTCGTGGCGGGATCGAATCGATTGCTAAATCACAGTGGGATTCGGCGCGTTCGATCGGGCTGACGGAGCGGCAGACGTATCGCTGGGTGGTGATTCCGCAGGCAATTCGCCGGGTGCTGCCGGCGACGGCGGGGCAGTTTGCCAATTTGATCAAGGATTCGTCGCTGCTGTATGCGATTTCAGTAACGGAGTTTACGGCGCAGGCACGCTCGGCAAATGCGCAGACTTATTCGGATTTTGCGGCTTACCTGCCCTTGGCGGTTGGTTACCTGGCGCTGACTTTGCCGATTTCGCTGTGGTCGCGACGGCTTGAAAAACGCTTTCGTTATGAACATTGAGCTGGCGAATCTGGGCAAGCGTTACGGGCAGACTGATGCGCTGCGCGGCATCGATCTCACGGTCGAGGATCCGGTGCGGGTGCTGGTGCTGATCGGTCCTTCGGGCGGCGGTAAGTCGACGCTGCTGCGTTTGCTCGGTGGTCTGGAAATTCCCGGACAGGGGACGCTGTCGATTGGTGGTCAGCGATTGGCTACCGATGAGGCCGGGTTATTGGCTCATCGGCGGCGCAATGGCTATTTGTTTCAGGCGTTTAATCTGTTCCCGCATTTTTCGGCAATGGAGAATGTTATGCTGCCACTGACGGAAGTGCACGGTCGCTCGAAGGTCGAGGCCCGTGAGGTGGCAATGGCCGGGTTGGAGCGCTTCGGGCTGGCCGATCACGCGAACAAAAAACCTGCGGAAATGTCGGGGGGGCAGCAGCAGCGGGTGGCGCTGGCACGGGCGATTGCGATCCGGCCGAGGCTGTTGCTGCTCGATGAGCCGACATCGGCGCTCGACCCGGAGATGACGGCAGAGGTTCTGGAGGTGATTGAGGAATTGTGCCGTGACGGACAGGAGATCGTGCTGTCGACGCATGAGATGGGGTTTGCGCGGGCCGTCGCTGACGAAGTGGTTTTTCTCGCTGATGGTCAGGTAGTTGAGCAAGCGGCGGCGGGGCGCATTTTTGAACAACCGGAGTCTACCGTGGTGGCGTCTTTTTTCGACCGGGTGATGCGTTACTGAAGCCGGCCGGTGATCAGGCGTTTTCTTTGCGAGCGGCGTTTGTGCATACTGCGGCAATCCTTTATTTCAGAACGGACCGGAGATTCTGGCATCGATTTTATTCGGTTCCGGTCTTGTCACATCAGGAGGCTTGACTACACTGCGCGAAAATATGGATGTCATCGTCGCCATACTAAAAATTCTCGGCAGCCTGGGGGTGTTTCTCTACGGCATGAAAGTGATGTCGGAAGGCATCCAGCGCACGGCGGGTGATCGGATGCGTAAAGTGATGGCAACCATGACGCACAATCGCTTCGCCGGGGTTTGCACGGGTTTGGTGACTACGGGCCTTCTGCAGTCTTCGTCGGCGACGACGGTGATGGTGGTAAGTTTTGTTAATGCGGGCCTTTTGACGCTGGTCGAGTCGATCGGTATTATCATGGGGGCCAACCTGGGCACGACGCTGACGGCGTGGATTATTGCCTGGGTCGGCAAAATCAGTATCGCAAAAATCGCTCTGCCGATCATTGGCGTCGGCTTACCGGTGTTTTTCGTGGGCAAGGACAAGGTGCGCAGTTTCGGCGAAGCGTTGATCGGATTTGGACTGTTGTTTTATGGTTTAGGACTGTTGAAGGATGCAGTTCCGGATCTGAAATCGATGGTTGATGCGGGGGCTGACACGGCGGCGCATGCGACGGCGGTGAGTGTGCAGGAGTTTATCGGTGGGTTGAGTGGTCATGGTTATGGCTCGTTGCTGATCTTTTTGCTGATCGGCATCGTGCTGACACTGATTGTGCAGTCGTCGTCGGCTGCCATGGCGATTACGGTGACGATGGCGATCAACGGCTACATCGGCTTCGAGGAATCGGCGGCGGTGGTACTCGGTGAAAATATCGGTACCACGGTAACTGCCTGGCTGGCGTCGATGGGGGCAAATGTAAATGCCCGGCGGGCCGCCCGCGCGCATCTCGTGTTCAATATGATCGGGGTGTTGTGGATGCTGGCAGTTTTCTACGCCTTTGTCCCGGCGGTTGACTGGGTTGCGGAGCAATTGCCGGCATCGATGCGCACGGCAAAGCACGATTCGGATGTCGGTTTCAGTCTGGCGATTTTCCACTCGATGTTTAACTTTTTGAATATCCTGCTTCTGGTCGGCTTTGTGCCTCTCATCGCCAAAGTAGTGACCAAGTGGGTGAAAGGTGATTCCAGTGGCGAAGATGGGCGTCGTCGTCTGAAATTCATTTCGCAGAGCCGCCTCGATGTCGGTGAGCTGAACATGCCGGAAGCGGAAGAGGCGACGCGTGAGTTGGCTGCGTTGACCCGTGAGATGCTCGACGGATACGCAAACGTGTTCGATAACCCGGACAAGGACCTGTCGTCGGAAATCGTGCGCCTCAAGCAACTGGAAGACGACGCCGATGTGCTGACTCATGACATCACGGAGTACCTGGTGCTGTGTTCGTCAGCGGAGATCAGTGCGCAGAATGCCCATGTGGTCGCGAGCATCATCCGTATCGTTTCCGAGTTGGAGGAGATCACGGATGCCCTGTATCGCCTGGTGAAATTTACCGAGCGTAAATATTCCAAGAACCGTGCGTTTACCGATGAGGCGACCGACGGCGTGCGCGAGATGGTAGTGGCACTGAAAGAGGCGTTTCGCTGGCTGAGTCAGCGTTTGTTTGATCCGCTGAGCCACAGTGACATCCGTGCGGTAAAGGCCATCGAGAAGAAGACTCATGTGCTGAAGAAAAAGCTCAATAAGGCAGCCATGAAGCGTATCCAGGCTGAGGGTGGCGATGTTCGCGCGGAGATGCTGACGGTCGACATGAACAATCACCTGGGATCGCTCGCCAGCTATGTGCGCAACGTGGTTGAGATCGCCTACTTCGGGCAGCATCCGGATGAGTCTCCAGAGGGCTTTGAGGAGGACTGACGGTGACGTAGCGAGGTAATTGGTTGGCTTATTGCCAGTCTATTTATGGCGCATGCACAGACTTGAGCCCGGAATCTATCCGGCTAGTCTGGCGACATGTCATTGTTCTCAATCTGCCCCGAGCCGCGAACCTTTGCACAGATTCGAGGGCTCTCTGACTTCGCGTGGGCCGCTGTTTTGGTCTGCCTGGCGTTACTGCTGTTGCCGGTCGTTGATGCGAAGGAGGGGGGAGATGGTGCGCGCCTGGATCTCGTCGAGACTCTGGATGTGGTATACGGCGAGATTGATGGGCAGAAGCTGTTGCTCGATGCGTTTATTCCTGAGAGTGCGGTTGGCAACGAGAATGGCGAATTGCGTCCGGCAGTGGTGTTTGTCCACGGAGGCGGTTGGAGCGCGGGCAATAAGAAAGATTTTCGACCTTACGCCCGTCAACTGGCGGAGCAGGGCTTCGCGACTTTTTCAGTGGGCTATCGCCTGTTTAACCTGCAAGGCGATAACCGTTGGCCGGCACAGATTGACGATGTGCAGCGGGCAGTTCGCTGGATTCGATCAAAGGCTTCGGAGTACGGTGTGGATCCGCAGCGAATCGGTGCTGCAGGTGGTTCTGCAGGCGGGCATTTGGTGTCTCTGTTAGGCACGGTCGACACTCGAGATAATTCCGATCCGGCGCTGGCCGAATATTCGAGTCGAGTTTCCTGTGTGGTCGATATTTTCGGTCCCACCGATATGGGTGATGATTTTGCGACCAAGGTCGAGGCCGGGGAACGGGTTAATCAACTGGTGCGCGGGCTGTTCGGTGCGGATCCAAAGGAAATTCCGGCGGTAGTCAAGGGAGCGTCACCGTTGGCTCAGGTCGATAAAGGTGACGCCGCGTTTTTAATCTTTCATGGGAAACTGGATGCGTTGGTGCCACTCGATCATTCGGAACGATTAAATGCCGCATTACAGGGCGTCGGAGTGGAGTCAAAGCTGGTGGTGTTTGACGACGATGGGCACGGCTTTCAGAAGCCCGCCAATCGGGCGCGGTTTGCTGAGGAAACGCTGGCGTTTTTTAACCGTCATCTGAAGGCAAAGGTGGACTCGAGCGATGCCGGCGGTGGCAAGCCCGGCGTTTCCGCAGCACTGATCTCGAGACTTGAGAGCGGTCAGGGAGAGCCGGTCAAGATCGTCTGCTTCGGCGACAGCGTCACCGGACTCTATTATCACACCGGTGGACATCGGGCTTACACTGATATGGTGGGCATCGCTCTGCAGCAGATTTATCCGAAGGCGAAGATCGAAATGATCAATGCCGGCATCAGTGGCCACACCACTGAGCAAGGGTTGGCGCGAATGGAAAAGGATGTGCTGTTTCATCGACCGGACGTGGTCACGGTGATGTTCGGTCTCAATGATCTGGCGAAGTATGGCGATCTCGAAGCGTATCGGTCTAATCTGGTGAAGATTGTCAAGCGCACGCGGGCGGCGGGTGGTGAGCCGATATTGTGCACGCCGAATTCGGTGAAAACTACCGAGCGGCGACCGTTTGAAAAACTGGTCGAGTACTGCCGCGTGGTGCGTGAAGTAGCGGCCCGGGAAAAGGTGGCGCTGTGCGATTCGTTTGCCGCTTTTGAAAAAATGCGTGCCGATGACCCACTCGCGTGGCGGCTGACCTTGAGCGATGAAATTCATCCCAACATGGCGGGACACAAAGCCATCGCCGAACAGATCGCGGAAACCATCAGTGGTGTCGGGACTTCACTCGAGAAGGTTGGACCTGCGCAGCCGGCGCTCGCGTTTACTTTGGAAAAACTGGCGAAGGGCGAGCCGGTTCAGGTGATCGCCATGCCGCCTTTCGACAGCGCGGTGGTCGATGCTTTGAAGTCAGTCAATCCTGCGGCGACGATTCATGTCACGCCGTGGCCGACCGCCGGTAAGACGCTTGCGGATATCAACAGCGACTCGAAAAGGATGGTCAGGCCGGCCAAGCCGAGTCCCGACCTGGTGATCATGGCGATTCCGCGTGCGACTCGCCCGGACGGGATGACCCGCGAAGAGTGGATTCACACCCGTTATTGGATCGTGAACTATTCACTCAGCTTCAGCGCCGCTACGTGGGATCTGGTCGCAGTGCATCCGTCGGTGTTCGACGACCCGGTTGCGATGCGTGCCGACGATGCCGAGTATGATGAGTTGCTACGTAAACTGACTGCGGCTCACGACGTCAGCTTGATCGATCGGAAGGACGGCGATGACCGCGGCGCCGGGGAGATTTTTGCCGAGTGGGTGAAGGGACAGGTGGAGTAGGTGCAACCGAAGCGTCTGCCATTTATCTTGGTCACCCGATTCGACGACGGCGCAATGAATCAGCCATGAAAGTCAACAATCATGAGCTGAAGTGTGGTCATTGCGGGGGCGGTAGCTTCACGCGTCGGCAGGCTCAACTGAATACCAAAGGCCTGACGTTCTTCGATTTGGATTTCTTAAATCCCTCCGCTGACGTCTTTATCTGTGATCAGTGTGGACATCTGGAGTGGTTTGCCGGAGCGAAAATTTCGGCGCACTCGGAGAAAGCATCCAGAGATTGTCCAAACTGCAGTTTCACGATTCCAGCTGAGGAAGCGGTATGCCCGAATTGCGGTGCAGTTGATTGAGGTGGTGCACGGTGCCCGCTCGCCAGCCGGGGACCGGACAGGATTGAGTGCGACTGCAACAACGCACTGTGGGCCGGCGGGAGGCCGGTAGCACATTCTCGTCGACTGCACCCGGGCGGAGGCCCGAGCTACTTATCTTGCTTGGTCTCGCTCAACTTAAAGCAGTAGACGCTGTCGGGTGAGCGCAGGTAGAGACGGTCGTCGACGATGGCGGGCGAGGCGCAGCGCAGGGCGCCGACTTTGGCGCGACCGAGGGTTTGATAGTCGTCGGGTGTGGCTTTGAGCATGGCCAGGTAGCCGCCGTTGTTTTCGTAGACGAACAGTTTGCCATCGGCGAGAGCGGGTGAGGAAATGGCGGACGACGACGGCCGTTCCCAGGCAACTTCGCCGCTGTCGAGTTTCAGACACCAGTGCCGGGCGCTGCCGAGATGGTAGACGTAGCCATTGTCAATGATCGGGCTGGCGCCGTAGCGTTGGGTGAGGAATTCTTTTTCCCACAACAGCTCGGGAGCGGTGCCGGCGATGAGGCGATAGGCGGCGAGATTTTGCGGGGCGTTGCGGCTGGTGACAACGAGGTAGTCGCCGGAGACGACCGGCGTGGAATCGCCACCGCCGGGTTGTTTCCACAAGGTTTCGCCGGTGGCGGCATTGATACCGAACACGTCGCGCGCGCCGTTGCAAATGATGACGTCTTCGCCGTCGGTGTTCCACGATGTCGCGGACTGGTTCGCGCCGCTAACCTCTTTGTTTTGCCATAGCTGTTCGCCGTCGACAGTGCTGTATGCGGTGAGCACATTCTGCTGGAGAAAGACGCGGTCGCCGATGACCAGCGGCGACGAGGCAGGGCCTTTGCGGCTGGTCAGTTCGCTTTTCCAGACAAGGTCGCCGGTGGCGGCGTCGAGGCAGTAGAGGTGGGTGCTGAGGGCGCCGTAGACTTTGCCATCAACCACTGCAGGAGTGCTCGATGACGAGCGTCCGCTGGGGTGACCGGGTTTGGAAAATTTCCACACGGTGCTGCCGTCTTTGGCGTCGAGGCAGATGACGCTGTCATCGGCGACTTTTTTGGTGTTGGGCACGGCGTCGAGGATGCGTTTGGCAACGAGCGGCTCGAAGTTCTGTTCGGCGACCCAGGCTTCGAGTTCAGTCTGTCCGGCGAAAGGCTTGTTGAGTACCTCGCGCAGGGTGTCGAAGACGGACATGGCGATGGCGCTTTTGCCTTGTTTGAGACGGCCGACGGCCCAGCTGCCGACGCGAATGTTTTCCTTTTCGTCGAGATTTTCGTCGACCCATTTCTGAGCCCATTCTTCGAGGGCTTTGCCGCGCAGGCGGGGATTGACTCCGAGTCGTGCCGCCTCGAATTTTGCGGTTAATTCATCCGCGAAGCCGGTCGAGCGATGGCCGAGGTTGGACAGAACGTTGCCATCGATGGTTCGCTGGTCGGTGGGTTCGTCGCGATGCCAGACGACGGAGAGGTAGACGCGTCCTTCGGCGACTGAGATGCTGCCGTGGCCACCGTAGTGATCGGACGGAACTTCTTCACTCTGCCAGATGCGCTCCAGGTCGCTGTCGGCCGCAAATGCGTCGATCAGATCGGCTTCGCTATTTGAAATGCCATTGCGATCGGGGCCGCGCCACTGGGGCCAGTCGGCGTACGAGATTGTCGCACCGACCGTCACAACGAAGGCGATGGAGATCGATGCAGAGAGACGATGCCGGGCGTGGGTGAGGCGATGACTGGCAGGTGATTTCATGTTCGAGATCGGTGCGAGTGATGACTGGAGCGGCTATTCGGCCGGTGGCGGTGTGACGGTTTTGGGAAACGGAACTTCCCAGCCGTGGTCGGCGATGGTGACAGGTTCGCGGTTCAGTTTTTTGTGCCAATAGACGAGGTTAAAGCGGGTCTGGTCTTTTGGAAATCCGTAGACCAACAGCAGCCGGGTTGCAGTCGGCGCGATCGGCATCTGACTCATGTCGGCTTGAAATTTACCCTCCGGCGTGAGCAGGGCGAGGAAAGGATCGCTGCCATAGCTGACTTTGCGTTGTGCATCGACGATCTCGATATCGTCGAAATCGAAGTTGGGAGTGTGGCCTGTCACGGTGACATCGACGGCAACCAGTCGAGCGTCGGGAAGGGGGCTGAGCGTGCTGTAGCCGGTGTAGTCCCAGGCGCCGTTGACAGTGAGTTCACCTTTGCCGAGTCCCGCAGCCTGGGCCTTTGCGGCGTTGTCGAGAACCCTGGCCATGGCATCCCGCTGAGGGTTGGCTGGCGCGGCGGCGGCGGTTGAGTCGATCACCCGGGGTGGTTCAGGCGGGTCGACGGATTTATCACAGGCGCTGAAAGTGAGTGCAGTGACCAGCATTGCGGCCGGGGCAAAGCAGCGAAAAAGGGGCGGAAGTGGAGCAGCGGAGCGCACGGGGGTAGGGTTCATTTTTTTCGGAAAGACTGAAGATTAGGCGGGAGGAGCGACGATTGCAATCCCGTGTCGACGTGTTCGTTGCGGCTCCGGTTGTTCCGAAATGGCTTGCTTCGGTTGGCGCTTGTCGATTGGAATGGCGGTCATGGGAGCCCTACTTGCCTTGTTTGTCATCGCCGCGATTTCGCTGATCGTGGTTCGGCTCGGAGCGGCGGCGTTAACCATGACCGGAATGAGCGCCGATGCGGCGAATTTTCAGGCGCATTCGGCGTTTTTCGGGGTTGGCTTCACCACGCGCGAAGCCGAGATGGTGATGTCGCATCGGGTTCGACGCCGAATCATCCGTGACCTGATCATCGCGGGAAATATCGGACTGACTTCGGCTTTGGCGACGCTGGTGGCGACTTTCGTTCAGGACAGCGACACTTCTGCGACGATGCGCACGGTGGGCTTGCTGGTTGTGGGGGCGTTGATTTTCTGGCTGTTTGCCCGCTCGAAGATCGTCAATTCAGCGATGGAGTGGAGTATTCGTTTTGCTCTGAACAAGTCATCGGCGGTGCGATCGATGGACTACGAACCCTTGCTGAAAGTCGAGTCAGGCTATTGCATTGCTGAATTTGAGGTGCTCGCGGATAACACGCTGGCGGGGAGGACGATCGCGGAATCACACCCGACTGACATCGGCATCGTGATACTCGGCATATCCAAAGCAGAGGGTAAATTCATTGGCGCACCGGGCCCGAAGGACCGCATCGAAGTTGGCAATGCGGTGACGGTTTATGGGCACGAGGACGCTATCGAAGTGATTCGTGGTCGGTCCCTTGTGATCGATGAGATCGATGGCATTCCGCGAGATTTTGTCGACAAGGACGGCAAGGGTGCGGCAGAACCGAAATCCGACGCCAATGGATAAGATGCGAATCGCAGTTGAGATTTGTCGCGGCTAGCCCGATGCTACGCGGTATGAATCAATTACGCACTACGATTCTTGCGACGACCGCTGCCACGGTTCTGATTTGCCTTCCGTATTCGGTGGCCAGAGGACAGGACGGCACGCCGCAGAAAATTGACATCGCGAATCTGCCCGCCGAGACGATCGGTCAGGTGATCATTCCGATTCCGCAGGAGGTGTTCGCGTCGTTGGACAAACTGGGCTCGCGCAATTGGCGCGGACAAATCAAAGATCACAAAATCGAACTCGATTCTGATCGCTCGCGCACGGCGCTGCTGTTCGGACTGGTCATTGCCGATGGATTCATCGCCGTGCAGGCGGAAAACCGTAACGGGGTGGTTAACATCGGTCGCGATGTGCAACGGCTTGCAGTGGCTCTCGGGGTGCGCAATGAAGTCGACGGTCATGCCCTGGCGATCATCGATGGTGCCGGCGACTCGGATTGGAAGTCCGTCAGACGGGAGTTGGACCGGGCGCGTCAGACGGTTATCGATACCATGAAGAAACTCCGCGACGACGAGTTGGCTGATCTGGTCAGCATCGGCGGGTGGTTGGGGGGCACGCGCGCTTTGTCGGCGTTGCTGGCGGAAGATTATTCTGCGGAAGGCGCAGAGCTGTTGCATCAGCCGGATCTGGTCAATCAAATCGCTCAACGCTACGAGGCTTTGCCGACGGCGACCAAGCCGGGGGCGGTTTACTCCGGGGTAAAGAATACGCTGCGCAGTCTATCTCCGCTGATGCGCATCGAAGCGGGCGGCGAGATAAGTAAGGAATCGGTGGAAACTATTCTGAAATTAACGGCTGACTTGACCCAGAAAATTTATGGATCCTGAGCCAATAGCAATCGCCCGCCCCGCTGTCAAAGGCGACGATGTGGCGGCGGAAGCGCGCGCCGTGAACCGCGGTGCGTGTGCGCGTCGGATGATCCTCTGTGGTTTGCTGGTCGGTGCTGTGACGCTCAGTGCGGGCTGGGTAATGGCATTCGTCAGCGATGCCAAATCTGCAGCGATCGAGGCGGCGATTCCGCAACTTGATCTGCCTGAGAATCCCTACCTGCTGCGTGAATCGTGGTGGCACGATACGTTCCGCAAAAAGGGCGATGTCAAAATCATCAAGCACCAGCTGTTTAAGCGCAATGACTACTGGTTCTGGGCCGGTCTGTCGGAGCCCGATGCCAAGGTCAGCGTTCACGTCTACGATGGCGCCGGTGAGCTGGCCGATGGTGAAGACTGGCAGAAAGGCAGCGCTGCAGGTGCCCGCATCGCCCCGGCTTCCAGCGGTAACTACTATGTGCGCGTTGAACTGTTGGAAAACCCCGGCGGGGAAGAGGTCGAGTGGGCGGTGGTCTATGCTTTCCGCTGATTCTGTGCGGCGGCTGGATGGTGTGGCAGAGATCACGCCAGCGCGTTTGACAGGCGGGGAATCTGAACTACCATTTTTGCCGTGTGCCGGAGTAGCTCAGGGGTAGAGCAATTCATTCGTAATGAATAGGTCGTCGGTTCAAATCCGACCTTCGGCTCCAGATTTTTCTGTAGTCCGGTGAGACGCGAAAACGGACCGGCGTGGTGGCCGGCCCGTCTTTTCGAGAGGGGAGTTGACTGGCGGAGTGCGGTCGCTCAGAGGGTGTTCACTGAGTAGCAGTAGCAGCAGGTAAAATCGTTGTAGCGATCGGTGTCGTACCAGATCCACGAGATGCCACCGCAGCGCCAGCATTGCATTTGCGTGCGCACTTCGGAGCGGCCTTCGACTTCACCGTCCTCTTCGTCGATGCCGATCGGTTCAGGCAGCGCGGCAGTGGTCTTCAGCTTGTCCCGGTCGACCGCACTCTCGGGTTTGCGGCCGACAATCACTTCGATGCTTTTCTTTTCCATGGTGGTGCTTGGTTGACGTTGAGATTGATGATTGCTGGTTTGTCGTTCTACCCTATCAGACTGGCTGCGTCGACTCGCTTGCGAAATTCGTCAGTAAAAAATCGTGTCAGCGGATTGGCTGAGATCGGGGTTCACAGGGGCGGCTTGGAGTGTTCCTGCAGCAGTTCGGCAAAAAGCCGGCTGCCGCCGGCGACCTTTTCGCGGTCGGAAAATTGCCTGGTTTTGCCGGCTTCGAGAATAATGAAGTGATCGCAAACGCTGTGGATCCAGCGGGTATCGTGATCGACTATGACCACCGTTTTGTCGGCGAAAATCTTCTGCAGCACAGGGATCAAGGAGCGCTTTTCGGCATTGTCGAGGCCGGTAGTGGGTTCGTCGAGGAGCAGGATTTCGGGGTCCCGCAGCAGGCATCGGGTCAGCGCAAACAGACGCCGCTGACCACCTGACAGGATGGTGCCGGAAGCGAACGGGGTATCGAGAATGGCGGTGGGAGAGGATTCGCTGCTGTCGAGTTTGGCTCGCAGGATGTCGATCATGCCGGTGCGCTGGCAGGTGTCGAGCAGTTGCCGGTCGTCCGCTTCCGGGGCCGCGATGCGGAGATTGTCGCGCACGCTGTCGTGGGTGAATGCCGGAAATTGTGAAAGCAGGGCGACGCGGCTGCGAAGGTCACCGGTGTCGATGCCGTCGATGTTCTGTCCATTTACCGAAAGTTGGCCCGCTTCGGCGCGGTAAAATTTCAGCAGTAACCGGAACAGCGTGGTCTTGCCCTGTCCCATGCGGGCGACGACGGTCGCGGTGCAGCCTCGCGGGATGGTGAACGAGGCGCCGTCGAAAACGGGTGGCAGGTCGCTGCGGTAACGAAAGCGGAGATCGCTGGCGACAATGGCGAATGCGTTTTCTTCTGTGGTAATGTCAGGACCGGTCACCGATTCGGAACCTGTATGCAGCGAGGTTGAGTCAGGGCTTTCGACGATGTCGAGGACGGCCTCGATACTCGGCCACGATGTTTTCAGGCTGACGATGACCGAACTGAGTCCCTGAATAGGGCGCATCAGTTGTGGCACCAGTAGCAGGATCGCGACCAGCGAGCCGATGTGTTCAATGCCCCTGGAGGCAAACACAATGAGAATGGCCGCGCCGACCAACAGGACTTGAGTGAGATCGGAGGGAGCGCTGTTGAAAAAATTAATCTTTTCGACCGCGACGGTCTGCGCCTCACGGGTTTGATTCAAAAGTCGCTGCGCCTGGCGATGTTTATCGCCTATGTAGGTGACGGCATTGAACGACTGAACCTCTTCGGGTGATTGCAAGGCACCCTGCAGTAAGCTGGCGAGTGCCGCCTGCCGATCACGCATCTCGCGCGAGGCCATCTGCAGTCCCGGGGCGAGTCGACTGACCAGAAACGGTGAGGCGAGACCGAGCGCTATCAAGCCGCTGACCACCAGCCAGGAACCGGGTGTGGTCGCGCCGTCGCTGATCTTAAAGTAATTGTAGACAACGAATGCGAGGCCGGTCAGCAGTGACACGGTCATTAAAATGGGATCGAGGGTCAGTTGGCGGATGGCCATCTGCGCCTGTATGCACATGTCGCGCAGCAGGTAGGTGAGGCTGCCGGTATCGCGTTCGTGAAAAAATGGCAGAGGTTTGCCGAGCACCTTGCGAAACAGTTGTTGGCCGAGGTCGAGACCTACGCGGTTGTCGAGTCTGGTGGTGATGATTTTGCCGGTCAAATTGAGCAGCGGTCGGGCGATGAGCAGCACCACTGCCCATGCCAAGAAAAGCCAGAGCAGGTGTTGGCGCGGAGAGCTTCCGGTTTCGGCTGCCGGCAGGCTGGCGGCTCGCTGCAGAGCGTTGGTGATCTCGCCAAACAATTGCGGCACGATCATCATCGCCAGCGAGGACAGCACCGTCACAATGATGTAGAGCGCGGTGAGTCGGGGCTGAGACCGGAACAGCAGGCGCCGGCCCTGTCGCCAGATGCGCGAAAACTGGACTGCCAGGGACGGGGGGGCGCCGATCGACGGCACCGCGCCGGCAGGTTGACCCTTCCTGGGTTTTCCGGAAATGGGGGGCGACGACGGTTCCATAAACGGCTGGCTGAGCGGGCGGCAGCTTAGCAACTGATGCTGGGCGACAGGGGTTTATTTTGCAAACAATAAGAAAGTTGTTAGGCTCCGTGCGTCTGTCCTGTGGCAGACCTGTCATGCCTTATAGGCGTCGCTTAGACTCTCTGGTAAAATGATTATTGAACTCAAGATGGATCGATTTTGCGCTGCTCACAGCTTGCGCTTGAATCATATCGACTCCGTCATTCTGCCAACAAACCCAACCGGCTGCTAATACCCGTCTCGATGCTGCTATGAATCAGGAACCCGTTGAACTTATGCCCGACGAAGCGCTTGCCGAAATGGCGGGCCGTGTCGAGGAGCGCTTGCGTATCACTGCCGATGTTTTGCACGAACGGGGAGTGCTGGGATTTTTTGACGAGACCATGCGCGAGATTCTGGAAAGCACGTTTCAGGAAGTCGGCGCCGACGAGGGCACGCTCTGGCTGGCGGATATCAATCAGGAATCGCTCTGCCCGGTTTTTAACAATGGCCCGCACGCGGAAGAGTTTGTCGGCCAGCACCTGCAGCCGTTGAACTCGGGGCTGGTGAGCATGGTTTATGCGACCGAGGAATTTTTCTGCGAGGAGAGCATTTATCAAAACGAAGAGCAGAGCAAAAAACTCGACCAGAAGCTGGGCATGCTGACCTGTTCGATGATCGCTGCGCCGTTCTATTTTGGTGGGCGAATTCGCGGTGTGATCAGTGCGGTCAAGCTGAAGCCGGCGGACCGGCGCGATGATCCTGATCCGGAACCGTTCGGAAGATTGGCGGCGCGGCGCTTGAGCCTGACTTCCAAGATCCTTGAAACTTTTTTTGATGAGAAGCTGTTGTCGGCGGCTTTCGGTTTAGAGTAGATCGCGACGCGCCGCGAGGTGAGCCAGTAACCAGCCCCGAGGAACCATGATCGATGCCCAAGCAGAGGAAGAACCGGTCGCCGAGGTGGCGGCGATCAGTTCGCCCGCAAAACCGGATTGGCTGACTCCTGAAGTGGTCGAGCAGGCCATGCGCAACGGCAGCGGCAAAGGAGTGAAAATCGCCATCATCGATTCGGGAATCGAACTTTCCCACCCGGCGCTGGAAGGTCTCAAACTCGCAGATGATCTGGCGATTACCCACGACGGAGTGTCGGTTAACGTCACCGAAAACAACGGTGTCGATCTCTACGGACACGGCACGGCAATCGCCCACATCGTCCGCCAGATCGCCCCCGAGGCCGAGATCGGCAGCTTCCGGGTGCTCGGCGAAAATTTGCGCAGCAAGGGCGTCATGATTCGCAAAGGGGTCGAGCTGGCGTTCAAGCAAGGCTACAACATTCTCAATTGCAGCTTCGGCTGCCGCGGCGAGGCGCGCTTTATTCTGCCCTACAAGGAATGGGTCGACGATGCCTACCTGCGCGGCATTCACATTGTTTCGGCATGCAATAACAATGACTTCCGGCGCCCGGAGTGGCCGGGGCATTTTTCGTCAGTCATTACCGTAAATCACTGCCTGCTCGATCCCGAAAAAATGTACCGTATCCCGAACTCACTGGTCGAGTTTGCTGCCTGCGGCGAAAAACTGCGCCTGCCGTGGATCGGTGGCATTTGGCGAACCATGAATGGCAGCAGTTATGCAGCGCCGCACATGACCGGGTTTCTCGCACGTATTTTGTCAGAGTGTGGGCCGATGTCGGTGCGGCTTGCCAAGGAGATGCTGCACCAGATAATCCCGGAGCAGGGCGAAGAGGATGGAGGGTAGGTGTCGTGTCGTTGTCTCCGCAGGAATGGCGACCGGGGTGACCTGCAGGCTTGACCACGGTTGACTGAATAAGTTTTTTCCGCGTAGTTTGCTGATTACGCGCGTCTGGGGAGATGCAGGGCAATCACTATGAAGCATAAGCTCAGATTCGGCATACGGCAGAAAACGGTGGCTCTGGTGATATTTCTGTCGGCGTTGCAGGTATCGGCGGTTGGTTGGTATCTCTTTAATGCCAATAAGGCGGTGGTCGTCGATCACGAGTTGGTCGATCTTGGCGACGAAGCGCAGTTGCGCGCGTGGGAGGTGATCGATCGCGTCGATGTTCTCAAGGCGGATCTGAGAGCGCTCGCTCTCGACCGGGAGGTGAGCCGGGTGCTGACTGAGTCGCCTAACGATGTGGAAGCGGTCAGCGCGGTGTTTAAGAAGCGCTGTCAGGAATGGAATGGTTATTGTTCGATTAAGGTCTCCCTGGTCGACGACGACGAAGAGGCGGTAGCACTCAGTACACCGATGTTCGCCGAAATGCCGGATGCGGATGGTGCGCGCTCGGCATTGATCGATGAATTACGGGGCCTCGCCAGATCTGAAGTCAGGGTATCAAAAGCGGTCCGCGAACAGGCTGATGTTGTGTTCGGCAAAGATGCGCCGCCAACCCGCAAATGGTTGCCGGTCATGTGGGGAGGGGTCGCGTTCCGGCTGCAACCGGTCAGCGATGGCGATGGCGGTGGGATCCCTGAAGACGCCGACTGGGGGCCGCGTTACAAGGTCGTCATCGGGCTCAATCTGGACAGCCGTTCGTGGGCTACTGATCCCCGTCACATCGCGCTCATGGTTGATGAGAGTGACATGTCCTACGTGATTCATCCGACGATGAATACCGACGCGACGCTTGTTGATAGTGATGTGTTCGACTGGATGCCTCCACGGGAGCGTGGTGCCCGGGTGCGTCCCGGAGATACGCCCGAATCGTTGATCGACGAAATCCGTGAGCAGGACATCGGTAGTCTTCAAGTCTCAAGCGACGAGGCGTTGCGACGCAGCGTGCCGCCAGTGAATAGGGTGGCCCTGGTCGAACTGGTCGATTTGGCGCCGGAGTACCAGCGTTTTTTCCGCGAAGGCAAGGTGACGCAAATTTTTATCGACCGGGCTGATGAGATCGGGCAGTGGCAGAAGGAAGTGTTGCGCGCGACCGGCCCCGGCGAAATTTACGACGATATCCTCGGCTGGCGCATGCAGGATCTCGCCGACAGCTATCTGCCGCGAGGTTTGCGAGTCAGCGGCCTGGGCAACAGGGTCAGCACGGTGCGGATTCTGGGATCGACCGAAGGCGATGTGCGCGAACTTTCCAAGCAGCTGGTGCGCGATGTGAATCCTCTGCTCGCTCTGCGCGTGTTGCCCGGCGAAGAGGGGGTGGTCCTGCCGGTTGGTACTCCGGACCGGGCGGGGGTAGAGACCGACATTGATCCCGATACCAGGACGATTCGCTGGCAACCCATTATCGCTTGTCGGGACGCCGATCTGGTGTGTGTCAGGCTGCGCATTGACGACACGATCGCCGCCCATGCCGATCAGGTGCCGGCTGAAGCGGGCGTGAGCCAGAAGTCCGCCAAGAGTTATTGGTTTCTCTACGTGGTATTTCACGACGAACTGGCTGCGAGTATCGAAGGTGAACTCTGGCCGGCGATCCGTCGTGCCGGACTCGGCATGGTGATCGCCGGGATCATCGCCGCGATCCTCTCGATGTTGGCCGTGCGACCGCTGATTGGAATGATCGAAGGTGCCCGCTATCTGGCCGCTCTGCCGGGCAATCGACTGCACGCCAATATTCGCAAAATGACCGATGAAATTCCGGTTGATCGCAGCGACGAGGTTGGCGATATCGCCCGGGCAGCGCGAAAACTGTTCGGCACGATAACTGAAAATCACCGCGAGTTGGCTGCGCATCAGCGTGAGATCGAAGGTCACAAAGAGGAGCTCGAGCGTGAAGTCGAACGAGCGGTAGCTCAGCTCAAGGTGAAGAATGCCGAGCTTGAGGCGGCGGCTGATGAGAAAGATAAATTCCTCGCCTCGGTCAGTCATGAATTGCGCACTCCGCTGACCATTGTTGCCGGTAACTTGCAACTGTTGCTGCGCAAAAAACTTGGCGAAAAGGAGACCGGCTACGTCAATAAATCGCTGGCCGCATCGAAGAAGCTGGAAGCGTTGATTCGCGACCTGCTCGATATTCAGAAAATCATCATGGGCGGCATGTCGCTCGAAGCGGCTGAATTTGACGTTCCGGAATTGCTGAACGAAATCGAAGACACGCTGCAGGCGCTGGCGAAGAAAAATAACAACGTGCTCAAAGTGAATTGCGAAGGCATTGGCAGCGTTTATGGAGACCGCGTCCGCCTCAATCAGATTCTCACGAATTTGGTCAGTAACTCCTGCAAGTTCACCCAGGACGGGTCGGTCACCATCGACGCCCATGCGTGGACCGATGAAGGGCGCGACTGGATGAAGTTTACGATAGTCGATACCGGGCGTGGAATGAACGAGGAGGAGCAGAAAAAAGTCTTCACGCGTTTTTACACCAACAAGAAGGCCAATGAATCCGGCACCGGCCTCGGCCTCGATATCTGCCGTCGCCTCGGTGAATTGATGGGCGGTCGCGTCTACCTGAAAGAGAGCGCTCCGGAAGTGGGCTCGGTATTTGTGGTCGAATTACCGCAGACAATGCACGTCGCGGGCCGGGGCGAAGACAGGTCGAAACCGGAAGGCGAATCGAAAAAGAAAAGGCGACGCGATCTCACTGCGGTCGATGCGGTGCTGAAAGATTACCCGGTCAACAAGGAGCGTCCACCGACCGTATTGGTCATCGATGACGAGCCCGGCATTCAGGATCTGATGACTCAACATCTGTCTGGTCGCGGTTATCGCGTGCTGGCGGCAGACAGCGGCGACGCAGGCATTGAGATCGCACGTCGCGAAAAGCCGCAATTGATCACGCTCGACGTCATGATGGACGGCAGTGATGGCTGGGACGTTCTGCAATCACTCAAAGCGAATCCCGAGACGGCATCGATCCCGGTGGTCATGGTGTCCATTCTCGATCGGGAGGACAAGGGCTTCGCGCTCGGAGCCGATGACTACATTACCAAGCCGGTCGACTGGGATCACATGTTCTCAGTGCTCGGACGCCTGACCGCTGAAGGCAAAACCCGCAATGCTCTGATCATCGACGATGATGAGAGCACTCGACTGCTTTTTAAAAGCGTACTGTCGAAGGACGGCTGGGAAGTGGCCGAAGCGGCGCATGGTGGCGAAGGACTGGAACAAGTTCGCAAAGCGCCGCCGGGTGTAATCATACTTGATCTGATGATGCCGGAGATGGATGGTTTTGAATTCCTGAAAGAATTCAGTCGCCACAGCGAGTGGGATGAAATTCCGGTGATCGTCGTCACTGCTAAAGAGATGACGGCATCAGAACGCAAATTGCTCGACGAGTGCGCGTCCAGAGTCATTCAAAAGGGAACGCAGACCGCTGGCGAATTGCTCGAAGTTGTTCAAAACTGGGCGAGCCGGGCCAGTGATGCTGCGGCGGATGGAAGCGACAAGCAAGGCTGACAAGAATCATGGCAAAATTACTTATTATCGAAGACGATCACGAAATCGTGGAGTTGCTGGAGGATTTACTCAGCGACGAGGGATACGAATTGGTTTTCGCCGACAATCGGGTCGATGCCATCGCCACCGCGATTGCCGAAGTTCCCGACTTGATCCTCGCGGATGTTCGTATTCCCGACTCAGCGGGCGAGGAAGTGGCGGGACCGGCTGGTCTGGAGGCGATGCGTGCGATTAAAATGAACCAGATAACGGCGCATATTCCGATCATTGCGGCGACGGCCAGTGTCATGATTCAGGACGAGCAGCGTATCAGTGAAGCAGGTTGTGATGGACTGGTGAAGAAACCGTTCGATTTCATGTCGTTGCTGGATACCATCGAATCCAATCTTCCTCAGGGCGACTGATGGAGTGGCTCGACGGCGGGATTTTTTCATGAACAGCACCAGCAATCGGGGCAGTGAGCGTCTGGACCAGTTTATGGGCCTGCTCG
This sequence comes from uncultured bacterium, assembly GCA_965367965.1. Lineage (GTDB taxonomy): Bacteria > Verrucomicrobiota > Verrucomicrobiia > Verrucomicrobiales > DEV007 > JBBKXR01. Next base: position 28,049 of record CBDULB010000058.1, read on the forward strand.
ATGATTTGGAGGCGGATGTCGCTGCGTTTGAAGGATTCGTTCGCGACACTGATCACTGCGACGAGCGCATGGCCGGGCGATTGGAGCGCATGAAACGCGGCCTACTGAACCTGCGCAATGAATCCAATCAGCGGCTTGACGCCGCGGGCTTTGATCACGTCGAGGAGGGTGACAATGAAACCTTTCGCACCACGCGTCACGATCTTCGCAATCGTTTGAACCCGGTATCGCTGGCATCTCAAGGGCTGATGCGGACGCTGAGCAAAACGGCGGGACCGAAGGATTTGCTGGATATTCTCGACCGGGTTCAGGGAGTGATAAACGAGTGTCTGAAGCTGATCGACAGTTTCGGTGTGGTGCCGAAAGCGGTGATTGGCGATATCGAACCGGGTGGCGCGCAAGTCCTGCCGTTCACTCAGGCGACTGCAGTCATGGATGCGGCGGTCGAGGATGAGCAGATGTCAAAATTTGCCGGCAAGTTGCTGGTGGTCGACGACAGTGTCGATGATCGCGAAGAGTTGATCGAAACATTGCGCGAGGCGGGCCACGAGGTGACCGCCGCAGGCGAGGGGCAGGAAGCGCTCGATATATTGTTGAGCGATGAGATCGAGTTCGACGCTGTGTTACTCGATCTGTCAATGCCGGGCATGGACGGCAAGGAGGTGCTGCGCGAACTGCGGCGACGCGGACGGTTGAAATATTTGCCGGTGATTGTGGTCACCGGGCGACGTGGCGAAGATGATGCGGTGGACTGCATCACGATCGGCGCGGAAGGTTTTCTGACCAAACCGGTGCGCAGCAAGTTGCTGCTTGCCGAGGTCGATCGTTCGATGGAGAAACGTCGCTTGCGCGAGCGCGAGTTTGAGCAGTTTTTCCCGCCGACGGTGGCACGCCATTTTGCCCGGCATCCGGATTCGTCCGAAATGGAGGCGCGTCAGGCGGAGGTGAGCGTGTTGTTCTGCGATATTCGGGGCTTCAGTGGTATCAGCGAACGGCTCGGCGGTTATCGAACGGTGCCATGGCTGCGCGATGTGCTGGAGACATTTTCGCAGTGCGTTCTCGATCAGGAAGGGGTGCTGGTCGACTACACCGGCGATGAGGTGATGGCGATGTGGGGCGCACCGCGTCAGATCGATGATCATGCCGAACGGGCGTGCACCGCGGCGTTGGCGATGCTGGCTTCACTGACTGATTTAAATGACGAGTGGCAGGAGCAGATTGGCTGCGAGACCCAGGTCGGTATCGGTGTGAATTCCGGCCTGGCGCACGTCGGCAATATCGGCACGCGACGCAAGTTGAAGTACGGTCCGCTCGGCAATACCGTCAATCTCGCCAGCCGCGTTCAGGGGGCGACCAGTCATGCCAAAACCCGGTTTATCGTTACTCAGGAAACCTGCGATGGTTTGTCGCCGGAGAAGCTCGCGCTAACGCGTCAGCTGTGTGACGTTCGGGTCAAGAATATCATCGAACCGGTGCGTCTTTATGAGTTGGCCCAGGCGACGCGACCGAACTGGGCGAGGATTAAGAGTGCCTATGAAGCTGCGTTACAGCAGTTTTATCAGGAACATTTTCCGGCGGCGCTGGCGACGCTGGGAAACCTGCTGCGCGAGTGTCCCGACGACGGCCCGGCGCTGCTGCTGATGGGCCGCGTGGTCGAAGCGATGTCGACCGACGAGCGGGAGTTTGATCCGGTGTGGGAACTGCCGGGGAAGTAGGGGCGTAGGCGAACCGCAGCTGTCACACGCTCGCCGGTGGGCCGCCGCGCATACCGGGAGGCGGACCGCCGGGACCGGGGCCCGGGCCCGGGCGACGATGCAGGGCTTTCATTTCCACTACGCGCACGTCTTGCATCGATTCCGGAATGATATGAGTGACCAGGATGATGGCGGCTCCGCGGGCGGCCTCTTCGCGCACGGCTTTGACGACCGACACGATAGAATCGTCGTCGAGGGCGGCGAAGGGTTCGTCGAGCAGGATCAGCGGTCGGTGGGCGAGTAGTGCGCGAACGAGGGCGAGGCGGTAGCGCTGGCCTTCACTGAGATTCTGGCCGCGGTCGGTGAGGACCTCGTCGATGCCGCCGCGATTTTCGACGATGTGCGCGAGGTCGACGCGATCGAGAGCTGCGCGGATTTGCTCATCGCTGATGCGTGAGTCGCCCTTGGCGTCGTCCATGCCGAGAGTGACATTTTCACGAAAGCTGCCGACGAATAGGTAGGGGCGCTGCTCGACGTAGGACGAGAGAAAGACGGGGATCTGAGTCCACTGGTGGACCGTGTGGCCGTCGGTGATCTGAAACTCACCGGAGCGGGCGGTGCGCAGACCGGCGACGACCTCGAGGAAGGTTGATTTACCGCAGCCGGACTCGCCCATCACGGCGACGATCTCGCCGGCCTCGACGTGAAACTTGTGGCCGTCGATGACCGCCGGCGCATCGCCGTAACCGACGGTGAGATCTTTGACATCGAGGGATTTAAATCCGTCGATCGAAGTGATTTCGCCGAACAGTGATTTAGGCTCGGGGATGTGGCTGTTCTCGTCATAGAAGACGCCGGCGAGCCGACCGCCTTCGATGAAGTAGCGGTTCCATTCGTAGGTCGAAGCGACCAGCGTTTTGGCCGCGTTGAGGAACATATTGATGAAGAACGGATAAACTAACACGTCCTGAGCGCTGAGCTCGCCACCCCGAACCGCCAATGCGGCGATCGACAGGACGATGGTGATGACGATCTGACTGGCGAGTTCGTTGACGCCCATGAGCGCACCCATGCGGCGGATGATGTGCAGTCCGGAATCGAACAGCTTGTTGAGTCCGCCTTCGACCTTGCGCGCTGTGGCCTTTTCCCCGCCGTAACTGCGGATCGTTTTAAGGCCTTCGAAACTCTCGATCATCTGCTGGAAGATGCTGCCTTCGAGCATTCTCACCTGACCGAGAACGGGGGCCATGCGCTTTTGCACATAAACGTTCAGCCAGAACAGTAAACCGGCTGCGGCGATCGGTATGAAGGCGACGCTGCCACTCTTGAAAAAGAACATGATGGCGACGCCGACCATGATCGTCAGGTTGCGAACCTGGTCGGGCAGCGAGTCGGAGATGAAACGTTCACAGTTTCTCAAGTCGCTGGTCATGCGGGTCAGCCAGTCGCCGCGATGGGCGACATCGAGCGATTCTATCTGGGTATTGTGGAGGCTGCTGAGGACTTTGCGGCGCAGTCCAATGCTGACGGTGAGTCGCAACCATTCGCTGAGATAGGAGCCGACAAAAATGCCGATCCACTGACAGATGGCGATGATCACGCCGAAAATAGCGAGATCGCGCACGAATTCCGCGGCGTTGAGTTTTGCCAGGTCGGTGACGCCCTTGGTGAAATATTCAAGCAGGAGGGGCGGCAGAATAAACACCAGCGACATCAGGATAAATCCTGTCGCGTAGACTTTGTAGCGCCAGCCGAGGCCGGAAATGGATTCGCGGATCAGCCGAAACGAATGCCGACGCGTTTCGGCGGAAGGCTTTTCCATCCCGGGCGGGCCGCCGGCACCGGGGTCTCCGGGACCAGGTGGTGGGCCTCCGGGGCCGGACGGTGGACCGCCGGGACCGGGTCCATTTGAACCCGGTGGCGGTCCGGTGGGGGCACCCGGTTGTGCAGGGCCGTTTGGGCTGTTTGGACGGGCGGCGCCGGCGCCGTCGGGTGGACTGTTTGGCGGTTCCATGAGTGGCGAAAATTCCCTTTGTTGAATAAATCTTGAAAGATTTGCGTCGAACGGAACCAGCGAGAACAGCAATGTGTCAATTTCTCAACTCGACAGGTTACACAGAGGCTTGATACCCTGATTTACGCGATCGGAAAACGAAAAAGGGACCCATGGAAAATAATTCTACAGAAAAAGCGCAAGTCGACGAACGCGATTTGTCTGGCCTTACGATGAATGAACGAATCGACAGAGTGCGCGCCCGCCGCAAGGAGATGACGCGCGAATTGTCAGTCCCGGACAGAATTGAGCGGCTGCGTTCGATGATGGGACTGACGCGAGAAGTATGCCCTTTTTAACCCGGATTTTTTTACCCATGTCTGATACCGCCACACTCGAACCTCAGCAGAGCATCAAAGACATTCCGCAGGGAATGCCGGTCCAACGCATCAATCTTGGTGTTTTGGTCATCCAGGCCAGTCCGTTCTGCAATATCAACTGCGACTACTGCTACCTCCCTAACCGCACTTCCACAGTGCGCATGGACTTCGATGTATTGCGCAACGTCATGCAGAAGGTTGCCGACAGCGGCATCGCCGAGCACGAATTCGAAATCCTCTGGCACGCCGGCGAGCCTCTGGCAGTCCCGCAGAAGTGGTACGAGGAAGCTTATGAAATCATCGACAGCTTCGAGAGCCTGCGTGGCAAGATCAGTCACACCGTGCAGACCAATGGCACGTTGATCAACGACAAGTGGTGCGAATTTTTTAAGAAACACAATGTCAACGTCGGCGTCAGTATCGACGGACCGGAGTTCATCCACGATGCGCACCGCGTGAATCGCAAGGGCGAGGGCAGCTTCAAGAAATCGATGGCTGGAGCGGAGAAGTTGAAAGAACACGGCATCGGCTTCGGCGTGGTCGCGGTGATCTCCGACAAGTCGCTCGATCATCCTGACGAGATCTTCGAGTTTTTTAATAACGCGGGAATCCAGGGCGTCGGCTTTAATATCGAAGAGGTCGAGGGCATCAATGCCACTTCGTCTCTGGGCATCGGTTCGGAGCAGGACCAGCGCGTCGACAATTTTCTCAAGCGCGTTTATGAACTCAATAAATCGCAGGGGTTTCCGCTGCGTATCCGCGAGTTTGAGCTGGCGCGTAACAAGATCTTCGATCCCTACACCGGTGGTAGCTCGGGGGGCATTTACTACAACCTTGAGACCAACCCGCTGTCGATGATCAGTGTCGACTGCTACGGCAACTTCTCGACCTTCTCACCGGAGTTGCTCGGCCAGGCGTCGGAGAAATACGGCACATTTACCTTCGGCAACCTCAACACCGGCAGCATCTTCGACGCCACCCAGAACGAGGCTTTTCAGAAGGTCGATGCCGACGTGCGCGCCGGTAATAAGAAGTGCTCGGAGAGCTGTGAGTTCTACGCTTTCTGCGACGGCGCTTCGCCCTCAAACAAATACTATGAAAATGGCAGCTTCGATTCCGCGGAAACGATGCACTGCCGCCACATGATCCAGGCACCGCTGCGCATCGTTCTCGACGATATCGAACAGGGCATGGGTCTGGCCTGAAGCGGCCATGAAAGCAATCACGAGAAAGAGGCAGGTGAGAACTGAATCAAGCCTTCCTCTGTATCCCAAACAATCTACCGAAAGGTGGAGCTTGAGTAACCAACTTAAGTAACCAAAAAAACAAAGAAAGGAGTAAAGCTATGGCTATACTAAGAAGCATGGACGGAAAGTTTTATAACATTCCGGACGACACACTGGGCGAATACGAAATGGGCCCCGAAGAAGTCAAAGAGCAGATCGGCGCAGTCGGGGGTGGCCCCGAGGGCGGCCCCGGTCCGCAAGGTGGCGGCCCGGGTGCGGTTCAACCGCAACGACCCCGCGGTGGCCACGGTTGCTGGCATAACTGCTGGCACAACTGCTGGAGCCGTAACTGCTGGCGCAACTGCTTCTAAGCGAAGCGACCGTGTCAGTCGTTTATGCGACCCACGAAAACTTATCCGCTGGCGGGTTTCACTCCCGTCGGCGGATTCTTTCCCGACACCCCAACGTTTTTCACACCCCAGGTTTTCCTGCGGCGACTGCCGCTTGCTGACTGCTGATTTCAGACCCTTTGCCGATGAACCACCACACCAGACCTTACGGAGTTGGCCTCGCCTATCGCTACATTCTGCAGGATGGAATTCTCCGCAACCGCGACAGTATCGATCTGCTCGAGTTGCCGACCGAGGACTACATTTGCCGTCGCCGTCGCCTCAATACTGATCCGCACGAGCAGTTGCTCGCCGAGATCACGGCGGAATTTCCTTCGGTGGCCCACGGCATCAGCCTGTCGATTGGCAGCGTCGAACCGGTGGACAGGCACTACCTCGATGAGACCAAAAAGGTCATGCAACGGCACAACATCGAAGTGTTCAGTGAGCATCTCGCATTTCACCGCATGGACGGACGCGATCTATCGACATTTCTGGCGATGCCTTTCGAAGAAGATTCGGTGCAGTGGATCAAGGCGAACTATGAGGCGGTTCGCGAAGTGATCGGGCGACCGTTTTCCCTGGAGAATGTCACTTATCACTTCCCGGCGCCGCAGGCCTCGTTGCTGGAAGCGGATTTCCTGCGTCGACTGACTGAAGAGACCGACTGTACGTTGCTGTTGGACGCGACCAACGTGTTTAACAATTCGCATAATCACGGTTACGACCCAATGGAGTTTCTCGATCGGGTACCGCTCGATCGAGTGGCGCAAGTTCATCTTGCCGGCGGCGAATTTCGCGACGGCAAGTGGGAGGACTGCCACAACTCACCGGTGATGGAACCGGTGTGGGGAATCTTCGAAGAAATCATTAAGCGCAGCAAAGCTGAAATCGTTGTGGTCGAACGCGACAGCCGTTTTCAGCCGTTTGAGAGTATCCTCGAGGACGTCAATAAGGCGCGTGAGATCTTCTACAAATACCGGCCTGCGAAATACCAGGGCGACGGTTATCAATGGGCGTTCCCCGAGACGGATTGGGATGCGTTTAATTTCCCCGACATCGAGTCGGATACTTTCCGGAATCTGCGCGGCTTTCAACGCGCGGTGCTGGGACGGATCACTGATCCTGAGTACCGCAAGCAGTACGAAACTGAGCCCGGAGTGGCGATGGCCAAATTTGGTCTCGACGAACCTTGGCAGCAACGCGTTTCCAATTGTGACGCCAAGAGCATGGAGTTTCTGGCTCGATCCTGGGAAGGCCTCAGTCGTGAGGTAGCGCAGTGGGAAGACGAACACAAAAAGCGTGAGTGGGCAGCCTGGGCCAATATTTTGCAGCAGGAAGCGAATGCCGAACCCTTTACCGGAACCAAGACGCGCACCGGCGGGATCGATCAGCAGGCCGGTTGAATCGAATCAGGGTACTGAGCTTTCGTTTTTGATGACATTCTTGATTTAAAGCCCTAACCTCGATTCGTGAATGGAACCGAAGTGATCGAGGAAATGGCACAGCGGCTGTTGGCGGCTGTCGAAAATGCCCGTGCCGATCTGAAAGCGATTGTTGCCCGGGCCAACGAAAAGGTGGGTAGCGCCGAGGCGTCGGTGCTGGTCATGAACGAGGCCAACACGCACCTGCAATTCCTGGTCTCGCTGAATGACAAACTGGATAGTGGCGACCTTGAAGTGGCTCGCGGCGAAGCGATCAGCGGTTTCGTTTTTGAGTCCGGACAAATGGTCGCCAAAGTTCACCCGGACAGCGTTGGCGCTGATAAAGTGGCCGGTGAGAGCGGAGTCAAGACTGACTATCTGCTGGCTGTGCCGATCATGGCCGAAGGTCGGGTGGTTGCGGTCGGTACCTTTGTGAACCGTTCGAGCAGTGCGCCTGATCAGGGGTTTATCCGCGAAGAACTCGATATCGCCCAATACTTCGCTGCGCTTTATGCGGTCGCGCTTAAGACCCATCGTCAGGCAGTGATGACTTATCGCATCGCCTGCACCGACCTGCGCGGCCTGGCGGTGCAGTTGGGGATTGATCCCGCGAACATAGATGGACTGGACAAGGACCTGCAGTTTGCCCGTGGCTTTGAGGACACGATTTTTACAATCGGCAACGAGATGTCGCAAAGCCAACGGTCGACATGGAAACGCTTTGGCAAATTTCTGTTGAGTGAAGGTGATGACGAAGAGGATTTTCTGGATTAGCGAACTGCGTGGGTGACTACTGACATGGCGAGCTTCGAATCATTTCTCGATATGGATGCGTTGCGCGAGGTGATGACCTCGGCAACCGGTCAGGGCGTAAAGATTGGTATTCTGGATACCGGCATCGAATCGAAACACCCTCACCTCGGCGACAGCGTGAAGGCCTGTTACGATATCGGTCCGAAACCGGGTGGTGGCGGTTTTGAGATCAAAAAACTCGATGAAGGCAACGACTTCATGGGACACGGCACGGCCTGCGCCGGAATCATTCACGATTTGGTTCCCGACGCCGAACTTTACAGCGTTCGGGTCATCGGCAGCGGTCTGGGCGACACCACGGAAAAGCTTGTTGAAGGAGTGCGCTTTGCGCTCGAACAGGACTGGCCGATCATCAATCTCAGTCTCGGCACGCAACAGTTTAACCGGCAGTTGTTCCGGCTCGCCGAGCGGGCCAGCTACGACGGCAAGATCCTGATCGCGTCGAAGGACAATCAACACGACAAAGTCGGTTATCCGGCGGCGTTGTCGGCGGTACTCGGTGTTGATATGGAACACTTTGACGACGTGCTGACTTTTCACTATCGCATGGGTGAAGAGGTTGAACTTGAGGCCAAGGGGATCTACATCAAGGCGCCAAGTCCCGGAGGTGGCTATGAATTGTACACCGGAACCAGTTTTGCCTGTCCGCAGATGGCTGGTCTTGCGGCGCGCTTCGCGAGCCGGATCGAAGGACTGACACCGTTTCAGCTGAAAACCGTGCTGGCGGCGATGGCGACAAAGCCGGCGTAGTGGAGCCGGCGGGTGAGGGCGTAGCGCGGGCCTGCCGGCCCGCGAGTGTCGCGGTTCGGCAGGTAGTGTGAAATGTGCACAAACCGATCCCTCCACTCACGCGGGCGGGGACGCCCGCGCTACGGACGGTGCTGGCGGTGGTGACGACGAAGCCGGAGGGCGTAGTGGAGCCGGCGGGTGAGGGCGTAGCGCGGGCCTGCCGGCCCGCGAGTG
>CBDULB010000059.1:0-35551 GCA_965367965.1 uncultured bacterium
TGGCGACGGTGTTTTTCAGGTTATCCTAGCTGGGCGACAGCGGGTATTCGCTGGATTTCCCTCTGGGAATTACTGGAATTGATGGTGTTTAAGCGATTCTCAGGGAATCGCTGCAAAAGCCTTGCTCCGCCCGGGCAAAAATGGCAAAGTAAATACGGAGTGGTTACCCCGGTTATTTTCGGGGTGGCACTTCACGCAGTAATGCATACGCCGCAAGGCGACCTAATAAAACCTAACTAAAACATAAAACCAACCCATTAGAATAATGAAAAAGAAAGCACTGAACAAGGGTTTCACCCTTATCGAGTTGCTGGTGGTTATCACCATCATCGCGGTGTTGGCGAGCATGTCTATGCCTGCCTTCACCAAGATTCAGATGAGTGCCAAGATCACTAACGACATTAGTAATGCTCGTCAGATCGTGCTCGCCTGCCGTACTTTTGCGGCCGATGAAGACGGCAGCTTCCCGTACGCACCTGAAAGTGATGACGGCGGCGGTGGCGGCGGTGGTGAAGACGGCGGTGGTCTGTCGTCGGCAACCGACGCCTTCAACGTACTGATTCCGGACTACGTCGATGTTGAGAACATCTTCTGGGTGCCCGGCAATCGCGAAAAACCGCAGGCACCGGTCGAAGATGAAAATCTCGAACCCGATGAGTGTGGCTACAGCTACGTCAGCGGTCTGATCGACACGGACAACAGCCGCTCGCCGCTGATCGCGGACGAGATGGACGGCGAAGGCACCTATGGCGAAAATCACCCCTGGCTCGCTGCCAAGAAAGCGGTGGTTGGATTCATCGGTGGTAACGTCGCTGCTCTGAAGCTGACCAGCAAAGAACCCGGCGCGACGGTGATGTCCAAGGACAAAACTATCGAAGACATCTTCCAGGAGCGCAGTGAAGACGGCGGTGGCGGTCTTCGTCAGGAAGGTAGCGAAGTTCTCGCTCCCTGATTGACTCAACGCTGCCGAATCCAGTTCGTCGATGACGACGGACTGTGCTTCGCTTAGTATACATCATCCGAAGCCCGGAGAGCCTCGCGCTTTTCGGGCTTCGCTGTGTACCGGCATGACGCCCGCAACGTGTGCCTATTTTGATTGGTCGTCGTTGTCGACGACTTCGCTGCGTACCGTGCCATCCGCCAGTCGACTGATCAAGGTGTCACCGTTGTTGAGGCCCGCCGTGCTGCGCAGAATGTTGCCCCCGGCATCGGTCGTCAGCGAATACCCGCGTGCGAAGACTCGATCCGGTGCTAAAGCCTCGAGCACCTGGCCCAGGCCTCGACATCGCTGCCGACGGTCGCTCAGGTAATGCTCGGTCGAAGTCTGCAGTCGATCTCCAAGTGAGGCGATTCTCTGTGCTTCGACGGACAGACGCTCCAGCAGGTGGCGTGGCTCGAGTTTTGAACTGGCGCGGTCGAGGCGGACCCGGGCATGATTGATCGCTGCCATCAAGCTGTTGTCGAGTTGGTCGCTGAGGTAGTCGAGCGTCTGGCTGAGGCCGCGCAGTTCCCGCAGCGGCTCGCGCGCGGCGAGATTGCGAGCCAGCATCGCCAGGTCGGAAGCGAGGCGGTCGAGGCGCCGGTCGATAACATTTTCCAGGTCATCGCCGGCATTGGCAAGGCGCCGTGCCAGCGCGGCTCCGTCGGGCACGACCAGCTCAGCGGCAGCGCTGGGTGTCGGCGCACGATGGTCGGCGACGAAATCGGCGATGGTAAAGTCGATCTCATGGCCGACGCCACTGACCACCGGAATCGGGCAGGCGGCGATGGCCCGGGCGACGATCTCTTCGTTGAAGTTCCACAGGTCTTCGATGCTGCCACCACCGCGGGCCACGATCAGCGTATCGATCGGCGGCAGACCGATGGCGGCCGGATCCGAGAGTCGGCGGATGGCGTGAGCGATTTCGGCCTCGCCGCCTTCGCCTTGAACGCGCGCCGGGTAAATCAGCACGCGCACCCACGGAGCGCGCCGACGAACCACATTGAGAAAGTCCTGCACCGCAGCGCCGGTTGGCGAAGTAACGATGGCGATGGTGCGTGGCGACTTCGGAATCGGTTTTTTTCGTGCCGGATCAAACAGGCCTTCGGCATCGAGCTTTTGCTTCAGCGCTTCAAATTTTGCCTGCAGCGTTCCGAAGCCCTTGGGCTGAACCAGCTTGACGATCAGTTGATACTGGCCGCGCGCTTCATACACGGTCAGGTCGCCCCGCGCCTGAATCTGCTGGCCGTTGTCGAGAGTGACACTCAGGTTGCGGGCGTTGCCGCGGAACATCACACAGGACAGCTGGGCGCTGCCGTCCTTCAAGGTGAAGTAGTGGTGTCCTGAGCTGTGATGCCGGTGATTGCTGATCTCGCCTTCGACCCGCACCTCGCCGAAGTGGGTTTCAAGTAAGCCGCGCACATCGCGGGTCAGTTCGCTGACGGTGTAGATCGTTTCGGCCATGTCTGAATTCAGTCAGCTTGCGGATTAAACTCAAACAGGATTTTGCCGTTTCGTGAAGCTCCGGCAGCGGCGGTCATCGCTGCCGCACACTGGTCGGGACGATAGACTTCAGCGATAGGCATCTGCAGGCGACCGGCTGCCATGTGCGCGGAAACTTCGCCGAGCATTTCATCGATCGATTCCCGGCTGGCGTGGCGTTGCCATTCGGTGAGCCAGAAACCGCGCAGCTGGATATTTTTGAAAATCAAAAAGCTGTTGGGAACTTTCAGCGGGCGGCGTCCCATCGCTCCGTAGGTCACATGGATTCCGCCGGGCGCCAGCCACGCCATCAGTCGCAATGCGCTGTCACCGCCGACCGCATTGAGCGCGAGTTGTGCGGGTGAGTCACCCATCAACCGGGTGACGCGTTCGGCGGTCGATTTTTCGCTGTCGTCGACGATCACCTGGTCGGCACCGAGTGCGGTCAGTTCGTCGACCAGTGACTCACGACGCACCAGGTTGATCGTGCGCAGTCCGAGCGCATTCGCCAGCTGAATCACACAACGACCGACGGCGGAGTTGGCGGCATTTTGCAAAACCCAATCGCCGGGCTTGAGGGTGGCGAAATCGGCGAGCATGCGCCAGGCAGTGGTAGGATTGATCGCCAGCATCGCCGCCTGGGCGAGATCGATCTGCGGCGCGACCCGAAAACAGTCGGCGGCATCGACGAGGGCGGTGTCCCGCCAGGCACCAATCCGGCCGCGCAGAATGACGTGGTCGCCGACCGCCAGTCCGTCGACGCCGGCACCGACCGCGTCGACGATCGCCGACGCTTCGCCACCGGGGATGGCGGGCAGTTCGGGGCGCACTCCGTAGACCCCCTGAATGAGATTCAAGTCGGAGGGGTGGACCGGAGAAAAGCGCATGCGCAGGCGAACCTGATCGGCCGCGGGCAGCATGGTCGCTGTTGCCGAATCACTTTCGCTGGCGGCGAGCTGCTCAGCAGGGTCGCCGAATGCTTTGAATTGCAGGGTGGTCACGGTGGCAAAAGCAAGAGGAGTGGAAGCCTTTCCTTAGCGCCGGACCGGTGGACAGGCAAGGAAAGCTCAAGCTAATCATTAGCCAACCTTCGGCATATAGGTATTGAAATTAAAAACTCTTATCACAAAAAGATTGGAAACATTTTTTTACTAAAATAAGCTGTTCTTACCATGAAGGCGCAGCTTAATGAACCCGAAACTAATTGTTCAGCACTACGGGGGAGTTCGGAAGATGACCGACTTGCCTGTGTCTGGTTGAGGGCGGTTGCCAATGGCGATCGGAACAGTTTTCGGAAACTTCACGACCGCTTCGATGGACTGTTGTTCACCACCGTGTATCGGGTGCTGAACGATCGGCAGGACAGCGAGGACGTGGTCCAGGAGGTGTATGCCATGATCTGGCGGAAAGCCTCGATGTATGTGCCCGGCAAAGGCCGGCCGGCGACTTGGTTGGCATCGATGGCCAGAAATCGCGCCATCGATCGCCTGCGCTTGAAGCAGCGACGGGCCCGGCTCAGTGATCGTGCGCATCAGGATTGTCGCCTGCGCGAGCAGGATCGGGATGCGCCGTCGGGGGCGGAACTGGCGATGCGTCGTGAACGGTGCCTGCAGGTTAATGAAGCGGTAACCCAGCTGGCTCCGGATCAACAAGAGGCGATCCGCCTGGCCTACTTTGAAGGGCTGACGCAGAAAGCGATCGCTGAACGGCTCGGCAAGCCGCTCGGAACCGTCAAGGCTCGGATCCGGCGGGGGATGTCTGCCCTGCGCGAGCGGCTTTGATGTCAGCTGTCCGCAGGCCCTGTTGTGGGGACAGCAGAAGCAATCGGTCGGTGAATCAGGCTTCGAAAGCGATGAGCCGCCCAGCCGCAACTATATAAAACCGGGAAATATATGACGCCCGCCGGCATCGCCGTTTTATGGGCTGGGGCAGGGGCGCGCAAGGCCGCCGGTGGGAGTCGTTGCTTGATGCTGCCGGCACTGGTGGATCGGTGGGGTTTGTGGCATGATCGCGGTTGTGGCGGACAGCGATGATGGTAACCAACGGGCGATGGCGCATCGCATTGCGGTGGCGGGGAAATTTTTCCGCTGTGGCGATACGGCGTGGTTCTGTCGGGCGGTGACCTATGGGCCGTTCCCTCCGGACGGGGGGCTGCGACAGGGGGCGGAGTTGCAGCGCGATCTCGGTGCACTGGTCGATCTCGGGGCGAATACGCTGCGGGTCTATGGAGTGCCGGAGGACGACTTCGTGGCGGCGTGCCGGACGCGCGGCTTGAGGATTCTGGTTACCCTGGCCTGGGCCCAGCATGTGGATTTTTTTGAAAACCCGGGGGCTCTGTCCGGGGCGCATGAGCAGTTGGTGGCGGCGGTCAAGCGCTTCAGGGGGGAACCGGCGGTGATCGGCTTTCTGGTCGGTAACGAAATTTCGCCCACCTTGGTTCGCTGGATGGGACCGCGACGGGTGCGCCGGGCCTTGGAAAAACTGATCGCCGCAGGGCGGGCGGCGGATCCTTCGGCCTTGTTCAGCTACGCGAGTTATCCATCGACCGAGTATCTGATGCCGGACAATGCAGATTTCGCTGCCTACAATGTGTTCCTCGAGGAGCGCGAGACATACGCCCGCTACCTCATGCGTCTGCAGAATGTGGCCGGTGACCGGCCGTTGTTGATCACTGAGTTTGGTATCGATTCGCAGGCGTGCGGCGAGCAGGTACAGGCGCTGGCGATGCAGTGGCAGGTGGATGTGGCCTGCCGCGCGGGTGCAGCGGGCACGACGGTGTTTGCGTTCAGTGATTCGTGGCATCGGGCGGGGAATGAGGTCACCGGTTGGGACTTTGGCTTGCAGCGGCGGGATGGATCGGCAAAACCGTCGGCGAAGTCTCTGGAAAATGCCTGGCGGCTGATTGCGGCGCCGATCGACGGGGTGAAGTTGGAGGTGACGCCTAAAATGTCGGTGATCGTGTGTACCTTCCGGGGGACGGAGGTGCTGGAGGGCTGCCTGCGCTCGTTGGCTGAGCTGCGCTACCCTGACTTTGAGGTCGTCGTGGTCAACGACGGAGCGGATGAAGGGGTGGAAAAAATCGTTGCCGGATTTCCGCGGGTCCGGCATGTGGCGCAAGCGCATGCAGGGCTGAGTGCGGCGCGCAATCTCGGCGCGGCACAGACTTCGGGTGAGGTGCTGGTCTATACGGACGACGATTGCCGGGTCGATCGTGACTGGCTGAGCTACCTGGCGCTGGCGCTGGAGTCAGGGGAATTCTCGGCGGTGGGCGGGCCGAATGTGGCGCCGCCGGCGAAAACCTTTGCCGAGGCGTGCGTGACGGCGGCGCCGGGCGGGCCGGCCCATGTGTTGCTCAGCGACACGGTGGCGGAGCATCTGCCGGGGTGCAATCTGGCGGTGCGGCGCGTGGCGTTCGAGGCGGTGGGAGGCTTTCGCGAGGTGTTCCGGACTGCGGGTGATGATGTGGATTTTTGCTGGCGCCTGCAGTCGGCGGGCTTCCGGATCGGTTTTCATCCGGGGGCCTGGGTGTGGCATTTGCGGCGTGCAACGCTGCGCGCTTATTTGCGCCAGCAAGTGGGCTACGGCAAGGCGGAGGCACTGTTGATTCCGCATCACGGAGACCGGTTCGGGGCGATCGGGGCGGCGCGTTGGCGCGGTTGGGTCTACGACGGGAGTTTTGCGACGCAGGTGGACGGAGCGTCGATGATTTATCAGGGGGTGTTTGGCTACGCGGGCTTTCAGGCGGTCTATGGTGGTGACCGGGGATTGGCTTATGTGGTCAGCAGCGTGCAGTGGTTGTTGCCGGCTGTGATCTTGGTGTTGCTCGGCGGGGCATTTTTCCCTTTGGGGATTCTGGGCGGGCTGATGCTGGCTGTCCCGGTGGTGGCGGCGCTGCGGATGGGATGGCGGGCGCCGCTGCCGACAAAATACGCTACGCTGAAGGCGCGGCTGACGGTGTCGGCCCTGGCCTGGTGGCAGCCGCTGCTGCGCGGCGCGGTGCGAATGTTGGGTAGTTTGCCGTATGCGCGATTGCCGAGGGGGTTACCGCCGTTGCCGAGGGCGGTGCTGTTTCCGCGTCGCTGGGCGTGGTCGGGCATGCGCCGGAGTGTGTGTTTCTGGAGCAGTGAGGGCTTGACCCGCGATCATCTGTTGGAGGCTTTACAAAGCGATACCGAACCGGGCAGCGAACGCTTATCAGCGGGCGATGGCTGGCAGGATTGGGATCTGGAATACCTCGCCAGTCCGTTCTGGTCGGAGCAGATAACGACGATGACGGAATACCATTCAGCGGACGATCGCTTGACGCGGGTGCGCATCGAAGCTCGGCCGACCTTGCTGACGATTGCATGGAAAATACTGGGCTTGCTGGCTTTCGTGTTCGCCTGGCAGTCGGCGGAGGTGCTCGAGGCCTGGCAGCTCTGGTTGTTGTTCGCTGCAGTGTTCTTTCTGCCGGGTTTGGTCAGGGTCGTCAGGCTGGCTCGCGTGCGCCGCCGTTGTTTGCGCCTCGCACGTGAGATGGGATTTCGAGTGGCGGAGTGAGCGGAACGTCGCTAGCTTCGTCGCCCCGGCTGTGCCGGGACCATGATGCGCACTGCTGACTTTGATTTTCAACTTCCCCCGGAGCTGATCGCTTCCCGTCCGCCGGAGCGGCGCGGGGATTCGCGTATGCTGGTGGTCGACCGTGCGTCGGGCACGATTGAGCACGCTCATTTTTCGGAGTTCTTCGATCGCGTGCCGGACGATCAGTTGCTGGTTTTTAATGATGCCCGGGTGGTGCCGGCGCGATTTTACTGCAACGACGGCCGGACCGAATTGCTACGTCTGGATGTGCTCGCGGATGGGCGATGGAAATGCATGGGCCGCCCGGGCAAACGCTTGCGCCTCGGCAGCGAGGTCGCCATCGGTGAGGCGACCGGCCGGGTTGAGGAAATCTGGCAGGATCGCAATGGCGAACGCATCGTCGCCTTTGATCGCGAGGTCGATATCGATGCCCACGGCCACCTCGCCTTGCCGCCGTATATGGGGCGGAGCGACGAGGCTCTGGATCGGGAGCGTTATCAGACGGTGTACGCGAAGAATGAGGGCGCAATTGCCGCGCCGACCGCAGGATTGCATTTTACGCCGCAGATGATGGCCGGTCGCGACGCTGCGTTTGTAACGCTGCACGTCGGCGCGGGGACTTTTCAGCCGGTCAAAGCGGAGGTTGTTACCGAGCACAGGATGCATTCGGAGAACTTTGAGATATCGCCCGAGTGCGCGGACAAACTTGCTGACAGTGAGCGGGTTACCGCCATCGGGACGACGGTTGTCAGGGTCTTGGAACACTGTGCCGCCAGCGAACAGGGCCTGGTGGCGCAACGCGGTGAGACGCGAATTTTTATCTACCCACCTTACCAATTCCGTGCGATTGGTAGCCTATTGACCAATTTCCATTTACCCTGCTCGACCCTGCTGATGCTGGTGAGTGCCTTTGCCGGTAGGGAACTGATTTTAGAAGCTTATGCCAAAGCCGTTGAGAACCGCTACCGGTTTTACAGTTACGGCGACTGCATGCTGATTCTCTGACACAAAGAAATCGACCGCACGCTCTGCGGTCCAGCCTCCGCCACTGTTATCGGAGGAATTTTTCGCGGGCTTTTTCCTCCGCATTCTGCTACTGACTCCTCCCCCCTGTCTCTCTGACGCCCCGCGATGCTGGATTTTTTCTATCAGATGAGGTTGAAGCAAAAAGGCTTCACCAGCGGAAAGAAACGCCGTAAGCAACTCGACAACGATCTGGTTCATGCCTTCCAGGAGGGCAAGCCGGTGCGTATGTCGCTGTTTGCTCTGTTTGCCTCGGCGGTGGCCATGTTGGCAGTTTACGGGGCAAATCCCGAGGCGATGTTTGCCGGCGAGCCCCTGCAGGCAGTGGTCGTGGTGGCGGTGATCACCCTGACCATGGTGATTCAGTATTACGTGACCCTGCCGCTGTCATTCGTGCGCAACTCTCAGGTGCTGCTGTTGCTGTTGGCGATTCTGGCGCAACTGGCGTCGTTGGTGTTGGCGATGTCGATGGTGGAGCATTTTGTGCCCGGCCAGAGCTTTTTGTTTCTGGTGGTTCCGTATGCGCTGTCGCCGATGTTGCTGGCCGTGTTGCTGGGGAGAAATCACGGCACCTTTGCGGCGGTCTATGCGAGCCTGCTCGGCGGGATGATGGTGGAAAAAAGTTTGGCGTTCCCGTTTTTGATCTTCTCACTGATCTGCGGATTCGTGGCGGTTTACCGGACCCATCGGGTGCGGCGCCGCAGTCGCCTGGTGACGGCGGGGTTTCACGTCGGCGCGGTGGCGATCGTGCTCGGCTTTACTCTGGCGCTGATCAATTTTCCGGCGCTCGGTCTGGGCAACGAAACGTTGATCGAGTGGAAACTGCTCGGCAGCCAGTGTCTTTCAGCGTTGCTGGTCAGTCTGGTGGTGGCGATGCTGGTGAGCGGCATGTTGCCGGTGATCGAGGGCATTTTCGGCATCACCACGACCAGTTCGTGGATTGAGCTGGCTGATCTGAATCACCCATTGCTCAAGCGCATGACGATCGAGGCACCGGGGACCTATCACCACAGTCTGGTGGTGGCGACTTTGTCAGAGGCGGCGGCGGAAGAGGTCGGTGCGAATGCGCCGATGTGCCGGGTGTGCGCGTATTTTCACGACATCGGCAAACTCAACAAGCCGGAGTATTACATTGAAAACATCGGCGATGGCCACAACCCGCACGATGAGCTGACGCCGACGATGAGTGCCTTGATCATCACGGCGCACGTCAAAGATGGCGAAGACATCGCGATCAAACATCACATGAATCGCGAGATCATCGATGTCATCAAGGAGCACCACGGCACGTCGATGGTGTCGTATTTTTACCATCGGGCGCTCAAGCAGCGTGAGGAGTTGGAGGCTCAGGTCAAGGAAGGGCAGGAGCGTGAAGAGGATATTCCCGAGGTCAAGGAGGCTAACTTCCGCTATCCGGGACCGAAGCCGCAGTCGCGCGAGAGTGCGATCATCAGTCTGGCTGACGCCATCGAGAGCGCGTCGCGCAGTTTGCAGAAACCGACGCCGGCGAAGATCAAACAACTGATCGAGGACATCGTGCGCAGCCGTTTGGAAGAGGGGCAGCTCGACGAATGCGACCTGACGCTGGCCGATCTGGCGATCATCAAAGAAAGCTTTGCGGCAACGTTGCGCAGCATGATGCATACCCGCATTGCCTACCCGAAGAAGGGCGAGGGATTGAGTGGTGGACGCAGCAGCAAGGGCAAGAGTGGTGGCCAGACTGCGCTGAAAAAGAAATCCGGCAAGGACACGGTGCGCGATGCGACCAAGCAGGAGCCGGCTACGATCAAGAAAGACGCCGCCGCTACTCTCAAGGACGAAGAGCCCACCAAATCTGAAACCACTTCGGTTTGAGGTTGGGGCGCGAGGCCGGCGGGCAGGCGAGGCCCGGGCATTCGTTGCACGAAAATTTCCGGCTTATGGTTTATGGGTGATTCTCCGCAACCGAAGCTCGAGGCGTTTGATCACGTCGGTGGGCAGATCGAAGCGCAGCTTGAGCAGCTCGTGGAGCTTGCCAATGCGGCGCTGCCGACTTGTATCGCCTCGCCGGCGATCGACGGGCAAGTGCCGTTGGCTGAACTGGCTGAGGTCGAGGTCAGTGTGGTCTCGGACGCGAGTATCGCCGCGGTGCACGGCCAGTTCATGGACGACCCGACGCCGACCGACGTGATCACCTTTCATCATGGTGAAATCCTGGTCAGTTGGGACACGGCCCGGCAGCGGGCGACAGAGTTTGATCATCCGCCGCTGCGCGAATTGCTGCTCTACGTCATTCATGGTCTGTTGCATTTGAATGGCCATGACGATCACGACGCGGAAGATCGACGCCGCATGCACGCCATTCAGGATCGGGTTTTGGCCTCGGTTTGGCCTTTGCCAGACGGCGATAAACCGTGAATAATGGTAGTCTCCGCGCCCGGCAGCTTCAGCGGTCCGTGAGTGGTGTGGTGCAATTCCTTTTATCAACGATGTCTGAACGAAAAATCCCCCAATCGGTCGGCGCAGATTCCGTGTATCTGGCGACGCCCGGAGTTGCCGACGAGGCGCAGCTGGCGATCGACATTTCGATCATTGGTGCTGCCGGAGCGGGAGCTGCCACCTTTTGTCCTTTGTTACCGGTCGAGGGCGCCAAGGCCGTTTTCGAAACGGCGTGGAACGAGTGGTTGAGTCAGCGATTTGTATCGGTGCTGGGCGGTCCGTTTTGTCGCATTCACGCATCGGCGGGGCAGATGCGGATGGATGAGATTGTGCGCGCCGATGCCGATATCGACGCGGCTCTGAACGCTGAGGAGAAGCGGCGCAGTCTGGCGGCGGCGCAGGCATTTCTCGAAGGCCGGGAGAAAGTTCGCCACATGCCGCAGCTGGTTCGATTGACGGACGCGATCGGTCGCGGCGAGACTCCGGGTCACGTGACGACGCTGTTCGCGATGCAGGCAGGCTTGTATCATCTGCCCCGTCTGGCGGCGTTGGTGTCGTATGCTTATTTCGAATGGCTCGGCGGTGTGGTTGCGACGGGCTGGAAGGTCGAGCGCGATATGACGGCTTTCGAAACGGGTTATCCGCAGACGTTTGCCAGCGTGCGCAGCATTTTGCACGCAGAGTCGGTGTCGTCGGACGAAGGAGATTCCTCGATTTTTCGAGTGGAGTGAGTAGAGTGCGCCCAAGGGCGGGAGATCGCTTGTGACCATGTCGACTGAGACTGAAGAACAGACCCAAGTCATCACTGATACCGAGACGGACGCGGAACTTGATCAGCCGTGGAATGTGGTGGTGTACGACGATCCGGTGAATTTGATGGGCTTCGTGACCATGATCCTGCGGCGGGTTTTCGGCTACAGCGAAGAAAAGGCGACCGCGCTGATGCTTGAGGTGCATCAGGGGGGCAAGTCGGTGGTGTGGACGGGCAATCGCGAAAAGGCGGAATTCTACGTGCAGCAGTTGCAGAGCCATCAGCTGCTGGCGGCGATGAAAAAGAACTGATTGAGCGGGCGGACGGGCAATTGGTGGAAATTTATTATGCGTGTTACCACAACCGAAAACGGCTGGGCCCTGGAAGCGATCGGCGATCTCGAGTGGTTGTTTCTTGAGCGTCTGCCCGGCACCGCATCGGGCGAAGACCTGCCCGACGAGCAGAAACGCCGCATTTTGCCTGACCCGATCGTTGCGGACGACAACGCTGACAGCGTCGCAGAGGAGCAGGAGTTTATCGAGGACTGGAATGAATACGTCCGGCCGGAGTTGAACCTGGCATTTACCGAAGCGCGGCAGCAGGTCACCGATGATCTGGCTGCGGTGATCAAAAATTTCTCCGGGGAGGCGATGGTCGAAGTCGGTGAAGAGCCGCAAAAAAGTTTTCGCCTCGAGGTCGACGGCGAGCATTCGGAAAATTGGTACAGCACGCTTAACCAGGCGCGCCTGCTGATGAACGAAGTTTACGACCTCGCCGAATCGGAAGCTGATCTGTATGCCAAGATAGCGGCGCAGGAAAGCGGTGACGAAGGGGACGACGACCCCGACGACGACGCGGAAGATGAAGACGAAGAACCGGATGGAATGCTGTGGCTGCTGCTGGCGCAGTATCAGTTCTACAGCTTTATCCAGGGGTTCCTGCTGGACCGGGTGATGAAGCCGTGACGGGGCTTCAATGGAAAACGAATCCCCTTTCCGTGCTGAGGTTTTCGTGATTCGGGTTGCTTTGCCAATGGGTTGAGATCACACTTTTGAATGGATTCAGATCCTCTGGATGGCGATCTCGTCAAATTTTTGCGCAAGGCGCTCGAAATTCAGCTCGACGAACCCGAAAGCCAATTAACGGAGGAGGCCCTTAAACGGATTGCGCTCAGGGCCGGGTTGTCTGAGGAAGATTGGGATCGGGTTTGTGAAAAACTGAACGGCCATTTGTTGCGAGGGCGAAATTTTCTGGCCTTTGATAACTTCCCGGATGCGGCCGCTGAGTTGGATCAGGCGGCTGCCATCGCTCCGTACCGGGCCAATGTTCTGGCCGATTGCGGCACGGCCCATTTGGGGCTCTGGAGACAGACAGGTGACCATTCGTCGCAAGCCAGAGCGGCGGAAATGTTTGGAAAATGTCTGGAAATCGATCCCGGACATTTAGGCGCGGCGGAAGGTTTGAGTGAATTAAAAAGGCCTGCGCCACTACGAAGAAAAGTGGGTAAGAAGTCCATTGCTGCAGCGGTCGTTGCACTGGTTGGTGGTGTATTCGCGTGGTTGGCGTTTTCGCAGCCTTCAGTTGAACAAGCGTCTGTCGTCAGTGACTTGCCTATGGTTGATGAGTTCGCCGGCAGTCCGGAGGATGCCTTGGAATTTTTCACGACGCACAATATTTTCGGCAAAGAGGATTCGGCAAAATTTGTCAACAGTCTGGACATGCAGTTTGCGGAAGTTCCCATCTATCATAGCGATCAACGTGTCGATTCGGTCTTTTTCAGTGTGTTCGAAACCCGCTTGAAAGACTTTCGGGCTTTTGTTGAGAGCGAAAACTTTGACGGCCGTGACCGGGTGGCGCAAAATCCGAACCAGCCCGACTATCCCGTAGTCAATGTGAGCTGGTACGAGGCGCGGGCTTTTTGTGACTGGCTGACGGAAAAAGAACGCCGTGCTGGAACCATCGGGCCCAATGATCGATACCGATTGCCGACCGATCACGAGTGGAGTTGCGCGATTGGGATCGGGCACATGGAGGATCCTGACATGGCTCCGAAATATAAGCACAATCGGCTGAGAAGCGTGTATCCGTGGGGAATCGATTGGCCGCCTCCGGTTGCGTTGGGCAACTATCCGGGGCCGGAAACCGGCATTGCCAACGCAGTGCCGCTATCGCCGGATGGCTTTGTCGGCGCTGCACCGGTTGGTTCGTTTCCTCTGTCCCACTGGGGGCTTTTCGATCTCGGCGGCAACGTGTGGGAGTGGTGCGAAGACGAGTGGGACGTCAATATGGACAATGCTAAGACGGTTCGCGGTGGATGCTTCGAAGGACCGACCGAAAACCATGTGCTCTCAGGAGGGCGCCGGTGGATTCCAAGTCAGGACCGGAAACGCCTCATTGGATTTCGCTGCGTGCTGGAACGCGAAGAAAACTAAGTGGCCGCCTCACTTTTCTCGACGCGTTTTTTCAGCGCCGCTTTGGTGATGCCGAGCTGTTTGGCGGCAGCCGTCAGATCGCCTTCGGTTTGGTCGAGGGTGACGCGGATCAGTTCGCGTTCTGCCAGGGCGAGGATGCCGTCTTTAGTATCGGCGGCGGCTGCACAAAATGCTTGAGCGGCAGATTCCAGGGTAATCGGTTCGGCGGCATCGGTCCCGGCGCCTGCGCTGCGCATGCGTGGCGCGTCGCCGAGCGGAAGATCCTGAGGCATCAGCACGTTGCCGGTGGCGAGCACGCTGGCGCGCTGCAGCGTATTCTCCAGTTCGCGCACGTTGCCCGGCCAGTCGTGCGATTCGAGAAAGTCGAGCGCTTCCGCCGACAGGCTCATTTTGCGGGTGTTGCCTTGCTGGCCGAGACGATTGAGAAAATGTTCGGTGAGCAGAGCGATGTCTTCGCGGCGCTGGCGCAGCGGCGGGATGTGGATGCGAATGACGTTGAGTCGATAGAACAGGTCTTCGCGGAACTGATTCTGTTCGACCTCGGTTTCGAGGTGCTTGTTGGTCGCGGCGAGAATGCGCACGTTGGAATGCAGGGTGGCGTTGCCGCCGACGCGGGCGAATTCGCCGCTCTGCAATACGCGCAGCAATTTGCTCTGCACTTCGATCGGCATGTCGCCGATTTCGTCGAGGAACAGGGTGCCGCCGTCGCATTGCTCGAAACGACCGACACGCTGGCTGACGGCACCGGTGAAGGAACCCTTTTCGTGGCCGAACAGTTCGCTTTCAAGCAGGTTGCCGGGAATTGCCGCGCAGTTGATCGCCACGTATTCTCCGGACGAGCGGCGGCTGTACTGATGAATGGCATTGGCGACGACTTCCTTGCCGACGCCGCTTTCACCGGTGATCAGAACCGGCGCGTCGGAGCGTGCTACACGACCGATGAGTTTAAACACGCCCTGCATCGCCGCCGAGCGGCCGATGATGAGATCGGTGTTGGAGGGAGTGGGTGGATTTTTGGCGAGCGCGTCCGGCGTCGCAGCTGCTGCCGCCATCTTCATCTGATCGGCGGCTTGCAGTGCACCTTCGGCGGCGGGGCGCAGTTCGAAGTTGACTGCCTCGCGGCGGATAACGTCGTAGGCACCCAGTCGGGTGGCTTCGATGATGGCATTGGTCGAGGCGATGGTGCCGTTGAGCAGTACCATGGCGTTGGGATGGTTTTGCCGGACGCGCTTGAGAAGTTCGATGCCGTCGAACGGGAGCAGGTGCAATTCGGCGATCAGCAGGTCAGCGTTCTTCTCTTCGAAAAGCTTGAGGGCTTCATCGGCGGTGGCGGCGCCGATGATTTCAAGACTCGGCGCAGCGAGATGACGCTCCGCCCACGAAATAAAGTCCGGGTCGGGGTCTGCAATGACCAGTCGCTGCCGACTGTTGTCGTCTTTTTTTGCCATGGGATAGGGGGGTGGGGGGTGGAAAAAGGAAACGTGCGCAGGGCTGAGTTCAGTTGGCGTCGAGACCGCCGAAGCGTCGATGGCGGCGGCTGTAGTCATCGATGGCGTCGTGAAGATCCTGGCGCCGGAAATCGGGCCAGTAGCGATCGGTTACGTAAATTTCAGCGTAGCTGGATTGCCAGAGCAGGAAATTCGACAATCGCATTTCACCGGAGGTGCGGATCAGCAGATCGGGATCGGGATAGTAGCGGGTGTAGAGGTGTTTGCTGAACAGCTCGGGCGTGATCATCGCCTTGTCGATGTGACCCTGCTCGACCGCGTGAAGGATGCTCTGCACGCCATCGATGATTTCCTCGCGACCGCCGTAGCTGAGTGCCAGGATCAGGGTCAGGCCGGAGTTTTCCGCGGTAGCTTCGATGGCCTTGTGCAATTGGCGCTGGCAGCTTTTCGGCAGCAGGGTGATTTGTCCGATCGCTTGCAGGCGAACGTTGCGCTTGCAGATTTCCGGCGTCTTTTCGCGCAGGAAAGCTTCGAGCAGCTTCATCAGTGCTTTGACCTCGGCTTTCGGGCGTTTCCAGTTCTCCGAGGAAAAGGCGTACAGGGTCAAAAACTCGACGCCCATTTGTTCGCAGGTCTCGACGCATTCGCGCACCGATTCGGCTCCGGCACGATGGCCTTCCCGCCGCGGCAGACCGCGTTCACGGGCCCAACGTCCGTTGCCATCCATGATGATGGCGATGTGTTTGGGAACCTTGGGCTCAGGCATGGAGGTGGGAGAAATCGAACGACAGGAGGAATGCGGACGCTTCAGCGTCCGCGATCCATCTCCTAATGCAAAAATCGCCATTTGGCGACCCTGAGCGGACAATTTCCCGTTCAGCCGCGCACCAGTGTCTGGGTGCGGTCGGGGCCGACGCCGATAAGCTTGATCGGCAAATCGGTCTGCTCAGTGATGAAATCAAGGTACGCCAGGGCCGCTGCGGGCAGTTTGGCGGCGTCGTCGATCTGATCGGTGGCCGTGTTCCAGCCAGTCAGTTTTTCGTAAACCGGTGTGACCCGGGCCAGATCGGCGGCGGATGCCGGTGGCAGATCGAGGCGTTTGCCGTCGAGTTCGTAGTGGGTGCAGACGTCGATGCTTTCCAGTTCGTCGAGGCCGTCGAGATTGGTCAGCGCCAATTCATCGATGCCATTGACCATGCCGGCGTAGCGGACCAGGACGAGGTCGAGCCAGCCACAGCGACGCTCGCGTCCGGTGGTGGCGCCGAATTCCCGACCCATGCCGTGCATGCGATCGCCGAACTCATCGTTCTCAGTCGGGAAGGGGCCTTCGCCGACACGGGTGGTGTAGGCTTTGGTGACGCCGACGACTTTATCGATGCGCTGCGGAGGTACGCCGGATCCGGTGCAGGCGCCGCCTGACGTGGTGTTCGACGAGGTCACGTAGGGGTAGGTGCCGTGGTCGATATCGAGGTAAGTGCCCTGGGCGCCTTCGAAGAGGAAATTCTTGCCGGCCTTGAGTGCTTCGTGGACGACGGCGACGGTGTCGCACACGTAAGGTTTGAGACGTTCTGCGGCGGCGAGGTAGTCCTTGCCGATCGCTTCAGCGTCGAGCAGTTCTTCGCCGGCAGCGGACAGGATGAGGTTGCAGTCGGCCACCCGCTGAGTGATTTTTTCGGCGAAACCAACCGGGTCGTAAAGTTCGTGGACGCGCAGACCGGTGCGCTCGATTTTGTCCGAGTAAGTCGGGCCGATACCGCGTTTGGTGGTGCCGATCTTCTGTTCGCCGAGATTGGATTCGCTGCGCGCGTCGAGGGCGCGGTGGTAGGGCATGACCACGTGAGCGCGATCACTGATGCGCAGATTTTCGTGCGACACGGCGATGCCTTTTTCGACCAGGCCGTCGATCTCCTCGAGTAGTGATACCGGGTCGAGAACGACGCCGTTGCCGATGACGCACAACTTGCCCGGCCAGAGAATGCCCGAGGGAATGAGGTGCAGGACGTGCTTGACCCCGTCAGCGATTACGGTGTGTCCGGCGTTGTTACCACCCTGGGCACGGACCACGATGTCGGTCTGTTCGGTGATAAAATCGACGATTTTGCCCTTTCCTTCGTCGCCCCACTGGGCGCCGGCGATGATGACGTTTGGCATGGTAAGTTGTTTCTTTATGAGGGATTAAAAAATGTGGGCGCAGGGGCGCGCAGAAAGCGAGGCGGCACGGCGCGGGCGCTAGGATCGCTGCGATCGGAGAAATCGCAAGCGTTGGTCAATCGCCGCTGACCAGCGGGTGTTCCCGGTGATGTGACACGGTGCGGTGCGGACGCAGTGCGGAATCGAAGCACGAAAGCACCGGCTGACCGGCGCTGACCGCATCAACCGGTATTCATGATAAATGCGGTGGCCAGCGTGGCGAGAGCCGCGACCAGAGCGACAATGCCAACCAGCATGATGCTCATGCCGACCGAGTCTTTCTTTTCAACTTTGCCCAGGGGTGAGAGATTTTTGAATCCTGCGGGGCGCGCGGAATTGGCTGCCGACTCAGCATGGATCGAGTGCGACAGCGATTCGCCACCGCTGACATCGGTATCGGAAAAGCCGGAATCGGAGGCGGCTTCGGGTTCGGCGGCGACATCAGTCGCGTCCGGAATGGGCGCGCCGTCTTCCGTTTCGAAGATAGCCGGGACCTGGCCGAAAGCGATCTGGGCACCGTTGTGCAGCGGGTTGTTGGCCGCGGGTGCGCCGTCAAAGAAAGTGCCATTGGTGGAATCGAGATCGACCAGCAGGTAGCCGCCATCCTCAGCGAGTTGGAGCTTGGCGTGATGACCGGAGATCGAATCGTGAGTCAGGACGATGTGGTTGTCCGCGGCACGGCCGACGGTGACCTCAGGTTGATCGTCGAACGCGATTTTCATCGGTTCCTCATCGGGCACTAATAGGGTGAGCTTTGGCATGACAATGCGAGTTTTACGTAAATCAGCGCTGCGAATCAATCAGATTGGCAAATTCTTCGAAAAAATAGTCAGCGTCGTGCGGACCGGGTGCCGCCTCCGGGTGATACTGCACGCTGAACACCGGGTGATCCTTGTGCGCCAGCCCTTCAACGGTGTCGTCGTTGAGGTTGATGTGGGTCACTTCGACGTTGTCCGGCAGGGAGTCAGCATCGACCGCAAACCCGTGGTTTTGCGAAGTGATCGCCACGCGGCCGCTGCGCAGGTCCTTGACCGGCTGGTTGCCGCCGCGATGACCGAACTTGAGTTTAAAGGTCTTGCCGCCGAAGGCGTGGGCCAGCACCTGATGTCCCAGGCAGATGGCGAACATCGGCTTTTTGCCGATCAATTGGCGGATTTCCGAGTGAATATCCTCGAGGGCAGCCGGGTCGCCGGGGCCGTTGGAAAGGAAAATGCCGTCCGGATTGCGCGCCAGCACCTCCGAGGCAGGCGTGCGTGCATTGACCACGTCGACGCTGAAGCCGTGCTGACGGAGATTGCGCAGCATGTTGCGTTTGATGCCGAAGTCGTAGGCGACGATGTGATATTTCACTTCGGGCAGGGGTGAAAAGTGATTGCCCTGCGCATCGACGCTTTCGCGTTCCGCCTGCTCGGCTGTCTGGCTGGCGTTCATCAGAGTCCAGCGACCGCTGTCGCTGTCGTCCTCGTCCCAGCGATACCCGTCCGGTGTGCTGACTTCCTTGACGAAATCCGCGCCCTCCATCGATGGTGCCTGGCGGGCCTTCTCGACGGCAGCATCGGTATCGGCGGCTTCCTTTTCACAGGTGGTCAGCACGGCGCGCATGGCTCCACATTCGCGCAGGCGCTTGGTCAGCGCCCGGGTATCGATGCCCTGGATGCCGGGAATTTTGTGACGCTTTAAATAGTCATCGAGACTTTCGACGGAGCGCCAGTTACTTGGCACCCGGCAAAGTTCTTCGATAACAAATCCGCGCACGTGTGGTTCGTCGCTTTCGCAGTCGGTGGGATTGACTCCGTAGTTACCGATCAGCGGATACGTCATCGACACGATCTGACCGCGGTAGGATGGATCCGTGAGGACCTCCTGGTAACCGGTCATTGAAGTGTTGAAACAGATTTCGCCTACGCTTGTGGTATCGACGGAGCCAAAGGCAACGCCTTCAAAAACGGTTCCATCTTCCAGTGCTAAAAGTGCCTTTGACATCGCTTTTGTGGTCCCGGTTTTCGGGTCAGCCGACCATCGCAGAATCTCGGAGAAAGGCAAGAACGTGGCCACCGAGTGGTAAACGCGTGTCCCGGCGACTCGCACCCCAGGGGTCATTGCATTGGTTGTGGCGCTGTGGTATCATAATTTGCTTCGGTCTGTCCGGGGCTTTTTTTAACGACTTTTTTTTCTATGTCCAAGGATGGCGATAAGCAAAAGCCGGACCACGATCCGCGTAAGGGTAGTGGCGGCGACGGAGGCGGTGACGCCAATTTTAACTGGCGTGGTTTCCTGCTGCTGGCATTCGCCATCGGTCTTGTGACCCTGGCCTTCTGGCAAAAGGGTGCCGGCGCGAATACCGCCAAGCAGATCTCTTACAAAGAGTTCGAGGATCTCGTTAAAGAAGATCTGATCGTCATCAACGAGAAGGAAAAGCAAGTCCTGACCATCGTTGAGAAAGAATCCACCGGAGAGGAATTCATCAGTGGTTGGTACAAAATCAAAGACGCACCGGCCGATGCTGAGCAAACCGAACAGCTGTTCCGGGCGCCGATGATTCTGAATTACACCAAGGACGATCTCAAGGCTCTGTTGGCCAGCAAGGATCTGGTGATCGAGGATTTCAAGAGCGACAAAAACACCATGGGCGCGCTCATGATCACGTTTTTGCCGCTGTTTCTGATTATTTTCCTGCTGTTCTTCCTGTTCCGCCATCAGATGAAGATGGCAGGCAAGGGCGCGATGAATTTTGGCAAGAGCAAAGCCAAGATGATGGAGATGGACACCAACAAGCTGACGTTCAAGGACGTTGCCGGTGTCGAGGAAGCCAAGGAAGAGGTCTGGGAAATCGTCGAATTCCTGCGTGACCCGAAAAAATTCCAGCGTCTCGGCGGTCGCATTCCTAAAGGCGTGCTCATGGTCGGCCCTCCTGGAACCGGTAAAACCCTGCTGGCCCGTGCCATCGCCGGTGAAGCCGACGTGCCGTTTTTCAGCATCAGTGGTTCCGACTTCGTCGAAATGTTTGTCGGTGTCGGTGCCTCCCGCGTGCGCGACATGTTCGAGCAGGGCAAAAAGAACGCGCCGTGTATTATTTTCATCGATGAGATCGACGCGGTCGGTCGTCATCGCGGTCACGGCATGGGTGGTGGCCACGACGAACGCGAGCAGACGCTGAACGCGCTGCTGGTTGAGATGGACGGCTTTGACACCCAGGAAGGCGTGATCATCATCGCCGCCACCAACCGTCCCGACGTGCTCGACCCCGCACTGTTGCGTCCGGGTCGCTTCGACCGTGAAATTTCTGTCGGCCTGCCCGACGTCAAAGGCCGCGAAGAAATTCTGCGCGTGCATATCAAGAAGGTCAAAGTCGCCGACGGCGTCGACCTCGGCGTCGTTGCCCGCGGCACGCCCGGCTACTCCGGTGCCGAGTTGGCCAATGTCATTAACGAAGCCGCGCTGCTCGCTGCCCGCAAAGGCATGAAGGCGATCACCCTGCCCGAGCTCGAAGAGGCGCGCGACAAAGTGCGCTGGGGTAAAGAGCGCCGCAGCCTGGCCATTTCTGAAAAGGAAAAAGAAAACACCGCCTACCACGAGGCCGGCCACGCCATTCTCGGCATGCTGGTCGAGCACAGTGATCCGGTGCACAAGGTGACCATCATCCCGCGCGGACCGTCGCTCGGCATGACCATGTCACTTCCCGAAGAGGATCAGCACAGCTACCGCAAGTACTACCTGCTCGATCGCCTGGTGGTGATCATGGGTGGTCGCGTCGCCGAAGAGATCGTGTTCGGCGATGTCACCAACGGTGCCTTCGGCGATATCCAGCAGGCGACCAACATCGCCCGCAAGATGGTTTGCGAATGGGGCATGAGCGACGAACTCGGCATGATTCAGTACGGCGACGCGCACGAGCACGTGTTCCTCGCCCGTGACATGGGATCCCAGCGTGGCTACAGCGAAGCCACCGCGCAAAAGATCGACGCCGAAGTGAAGCGCCTGATCGACAACGCCTACGCCAAGGCCACCGAGTTGATCACCACTCACCGCGACAAGCTCAACACCATCGCCGAGGCGTTGCTCGAGTTCGAAACGCTCGACGGCAGCCACGTGAAGGAAATCATGGAGCACGGCGAGCTGCGCAATCCACCGAGCAGTCCGCTGCCGCCCGACCTTCCTGCCGAACCGGTGGAGAAAAAGCCGGAGCAGAAGAAAGAGAAGACCGACGAGGGTGATCTGCCCGGTGATCTCGCGCCTGCCGGCGCTTGAGTTTTCACGCAGCCGGCGAAGCGCGTAGTTTGGATCTCCCGATCCGACTGTGTTGCGTTGGCCTGCAAGTGATCTCTGCCGATGGGCACTCCGGTAGCCACCCACGCAACGGGAACGGATCGGGAGATCCATTCTACGGTGGCTGTGGCTACATTTTAAATGGCGACGGGGCGTCCCGGTGTGACGTCGTGAAGGCGTCCGTCCCTGCACGATTTCTGCCGGGATCATTGGTCCCTGCCACTGAGAAGTCTTTGCGTCCACTGCGTTCAGCCAAGCGGGGACGAGTCGTCAGTTGCCCTAAAACTTCGCGGTCGAGCCGCTGCGGATTCTTCCCGATCCCGCTGCTGCTTTGGTCCACTCCCGCAGCCAGTCGCGCACCCTGCCGATCTCGCGGAAGCAGCGCGCCCGGTCGGTGTGGCCGTGTTCGATCGCCCAGGGGCCGCGGAAGCCGGCGGCCCAGGCGATGTCGAAGCACTTTTTCAGGTCGTAGTCGACGTGGCTGCCGTCATCGCCCATGAGTTTGGCTTTAAAATCGCAGGTCACGGCGAGCGGCATGGATTTTTCCAAACCGGGATAACGCACGGCGTTGTCGGACCAGTTACCGGTATCGATGCCGGCGGCGACTTGATCGGGGCGGTCGATGGCTTTGAGCAATTTCGCCACCGAGTCGGGGTCGTCCATCATCCAGGCAAAATTCTCGACCAGCACGGCGATGCCTTTCTCACTCGCGTAGTCGGCGAGTTGCCGGAATGACTCGGCGATGACTGACAACTCCGGTCGGTTCGGCTGCGGCAGGGGGCGCACCCAGCGCAGGCCGAGCTGTTCGGCAGCATCGATGCTTGTCTTGTAGATCTTGATGGCGTGCTCACGAGTCGCCGGGTCGGCACTGCCCATGTCGACCTTCTGGTTCATTTTGAGATTGGTGGCCACGCAGCCGGCGTCATCGGTGGCGGAACGCAGTTTTTCCATCAGTGCCGGATCGAAGCTGGGCAGGTTGACCGAGTTCCAGTCGATGATGCTCAGGTCGAGTTCGTCGCGCAACACCCGCGGCAGCTCGAGCAGAGTGAACTTTGCCTCGGTCGGTGTGGCGCTCATGTGGCGACTGAGAACGGCGGTGACGATACCGATTTTTCCGAACAACAGTGGATCGGGTTTCACTTGGGGAGAGCGGACCGTCTTACCGGTGGCGGACGGATTGCCGGCGCAGGCGATGGCGCACCAAGCGGAGGCTCCGAGGAACTGTCGGCGGCTTTTCATGGAGCGAGTTTAGCACGAGAGGGGAGAGGCTCGGCAAGCGCGCAGACCCCCGACCGATGATTTCGCTGCAAGATTTGAATGGATTGTTATAAGTCGCTTTTGTTTAGCGAGTTGGTGGCTATCTCATGGCGTCGTGGAATCACTATCATCGCGGTTGACGCTTGGCATGAGCCTTGCTTAATTAGCCGTCCTTCCTTGGGCGATAACAGATATTAGCTACTGACCGTCCAGGCATTCTGCCAGCCCCGAAAATTTACTTAAATACCTGATAATTATGGCCAACTACGCAATCAATGGATTTGGACGGATCGGACGCAACGTGTTGCGTGCGATGAACGACGAGCAACTCAAGAAAGTTGTCGCGATCAACGATCTGACCGATAACAAAACGCTCGCTCATTTGCTCAAGTGGGACTCTACCGCAGGTCCTTTCAAAGGCACGGTCGAGTTCGATGACGAGTCGATCACCGTCAACGGTCATCGCATTCTTGCGACCGCCGAGCGCGACCCCGCGGCTCTCGGTCACGACAAGACCGGCGCTGAAGTCGTGCTCGAGTCGACCGGCTTTTTCGTCGACCGCGACGGAGCTGGCAAGCACATCACTGCCGGCGCCAAAAAAGTCATCATCTCCGCTCCGGCGAAAGATCCTGACCTGACGTTCTGCATCGGTATCAACAGCGATCTCTACGATCCCGCCGAGCACCACATCATTTCCAACGCTTCCTGCACCACCAACTGCCTGGCGCCGATGGCCAAAGTTCTCAACGATAGCTTCGGCATCGAAAAGGGCTTCATGAGCACCATTCACAGCTACACCGGTGACCAGAACGTTCTCGACTCGCCGCACAGCGATCTGCGTCGTGCGCGCACCGCAGCGGAAAACATCATCCCGTCGTCGACCGGTGCCGCCAAGGCGATCGGCCTCGTCATTCCGGAACTCAATGGCAAACTCGCCGGTGGTGCTTTCCGCGTGCCGACTCCGACCGGCTCGGTGACTGACTTCACCGCGCTGCTTTCCAAGGAAGCCACCGTCGAGTCGATCAATGAAGCTTACCAAGCCGCTGCTGATGGCCCGCTCAAGGGGATCTTCGAATACAGCGAAGAGCCGCTCGTCCTCAAGGACATCGTCGGCAACCCGCACTCGTGCATCCTCGATGGTCTTACCACGATGGCCAACGGCACCTTCGTTAAGGTCGTCGGCTGGTATGACAACGAGTGGGGTTACTCGAACCGTGCTGTTGACGCCATGGAACTGGTCGGTGGCAGCCTCTAAGTTGCTCCCCACAATCCACGGCGATTGATTTGAAGCGCCCTTCGGAGCCAAGGTTCTGAAGGGCGTTTTCGCTGAAAAAAAGCCTCTCCCTGATTTTTCCTCAAGCCTTCACCCTCCTACCTTAGCATGGCTAAACTCTCCATTCGCGACCTCGATGCCAACGGCAAACGCGTGCTGATGCGCGTCGACTTTAACGTGCCGCT
The DNA here is from genome assembly GCA_965367965.1 of uncultured bacterium. Taxonomy (GTDB): domain Bacteria; phylum Verrucomicrobiota; class Verrucomicrobiia; order Verrucomicrobiales; family DEV007; genus JBBKXR01. The sequence goes on from CBDULB010000059.1 coordinate 24,265, forward strand.
CGACGACGACGGCAAGATCACTGACGACACCCGCATTCAGGCGGCGCTGCCATCGATCCAGTACCTGGTGAAAGCCGGTGCGCGGGTGGTGCTGATGTCGCACCTCGGTCGGCCGAACGGTGAGAAGAATCTCAAGTACACCCTCAAGCCGGTCGCTGATCGCCTCGGCGAACTGCTCGATACGCCGGTCCATTTCGCGGCTGACTGCATCGGTGAAACCGCTGAAGACGCCGTCTCGGATCTCAACGATGGTGAAGTGTTGCTTTTGGAAAACGTCCGCTTCTACTCCGGCGAGACTGACAATGACCCCGATTTTTCCGCTGAGCTTGCGTCTCACGGCGACATCTTCGTCAACGATGCCTTCGGCACCGCACACCGTGCGCACGCCTCAACTGCCGGCGTGGCCGATCACATCGAGCGCTGCGCGATGGGTTTTCTGATCGAGAAAGAACTCGAGTTCCTGGTCGATAGACTCGAGGAACCTCAGCGTCCTTTCGTCGTCATCATGGGCGGCGCTAAAGTTTCTGACAAAATTGAGGTGCTCAATCGCCTCATGGAAAAAGCCGACAGTTTCATCATCGGTGGAGCCATGGCGACCACCTTCCGTCTCGCTCAAGGTTACGAAGTCGGGAAAAGTTTCGCCGAGCGCGATGAAGACAAGCTCGAACTGGCCCGCGATATCCTGCGCCGCGCCGAACAGCAGAACACGCCGTTCCTGCTGCCTGCCGACACCCGCTACACCGAAGATTTTGCCGACGACGCACCGACCGAGTGCACTGCACTTTGGGAAGACGGGGGCGCGATTCCTGCCGACCGCGAAGGCATCGACATCGGTGACAAAGCCATCGAGGAATTTTCCGCTCGCATCGCCGGGGCCGGCACCATCATCTGGAACGGACCGATGGGTGTGTTTGAAAAACGCGGCTTCGACATCGGCACCCGTGCGATCGGAGCTGCGATTGCCGCCAACGAAAAAGCGATCAAGATCGTCGGTGGTGGTGATTCGGTGACTGCCGCCAATCAGTTTGGATTCGGTGAGAAAATGGACCACATGTCGACTGGCGGTGGCGCCTCTCTCGAATTGCTCGAAGGCAAAGAGCTGCCGGGCATCGCCGCACTGAGTGAAGCTTAATATTCTGTTCACAAATTTATCATCCTGAGTAAGCTACTGCTTAGCCGTAGCGACCCATCCTAAGATTTTTCCACCCATGAATCACCAACGAACCTACATAGTCGCCGCCAACTGGAAGATGCACATGCCACCCAGCCAGACGGCGGTGTTTCTGCGCAGTTTTCTTCGTTATCACTCCAGCAAATCGCCGGTCGATATCGTCATTGCTCCGCCGTTTATCTCGATTCCTGAAGCGGCCGGACCGCTGAACAATCATCCGGCGGTCAGTCTGGGCGCGCAGAACATGTCGCCCGAACCGGCCGGCGCCTACACGGGTGAAATCAGTGCGTCGATGCTGCTCGAACTCAAGGTGGAGTACGTCATTCTCGGTCACAGTGAGCGCCGGGCAATTTTTGGCGAGGACGATGCGACCATCAACCGCAAGGTGATCGCCGCACAGGAAGCCCGCATGATTCCGATCCTCTGTGTCGGTGAAACGCTTGAAGAGCGTGACGGTGGCAAAGTTGAAGACGTGCTCAAGACTCAGCTGGAAGGCTGTCTGAAAGACGTCGGTATCCGCCGCATCGCCGAAATGGTGATCGCTTACGAACCGGTCTGGGCCATCGGCACCGGTCGCAATGCCTCCCCCGAGCAGGCTCAGGAAGCGCATCGGTTTATCCGCTCAGTGCTGACCGAAAAATACGGTGAAGACACCTCGAAGCGCGTGCGCATTCAGTATGGCGGCAGCGTCAAACCGAACAACGCCGGCGAACTGATCTCGCAGCCCGACGTCGACGGCTTCCTCGTTGGCGGCGCAAGTCTGGAGGCGACCAGCTTTCACGACATCGTCAAAGCGGCGGCTGAATATGCTGTCGATGAGGCCAAAGGCGGCACATCGTAGTCGGTGTAGTGGTAAGCAAAAGATGCGTTAGCGAGACCAGTTTGTGAAGGCTGTCGTTGTATCTGTAGTTTTGTGCCTGGTTGCGGCGCTTAGTTGTCGTGGCCAGGGCGACGGCAGCGCGCTTGAGAACGAGGCGAGTTTCTTCGAATCGCTGGCGGACGTTCAGTGGGAGTGCTCTTTCACTGCCTACCCGCGCGTGGAGTTTTTTGCCGACCGGATCGACGTTCTCGATCGATCGGGCAAGGTCACGCGCACGTTGGCTCCGGTCGAGGTTCCCGAGCCCGGTGTGATCAAGCTCAGCTTCAAAAGTGGAGCCAGCGCCTGGTTCGTGTTTGCGGAGGACATGCAATCCTTTGTCATCGCCAACATGGACAAAGTCTATGCCTTAGACATCGCGGGTGCCGCAGTGACAGAGTTTCCGGAGGGGAGGGAAGCTGCAGAATTAGCGCTGAATTTGAATTCGCACCCGGGGTGGCAGGGCCTGCGTGTCACCGCAGATTCCGTCAGCCCGATCGGTGACAGCTCCGCCGATACCATGCCGGCAGCTCGTTACCTGCCGCGCGCGCTTGGCGTTTTTTCGCCGACCAAGGGGGCCAGCTTTGTGCTCTTATCCCGGGAGAGTGCCGGTGGTTGGTGGATGCAGGGCAAACATCTGGGAACGGGCAGTCGCACCAGTCGCTCGGGGGTTTTTAAACCGCCGGCGAAAACCTTGCTCAAGGACTTCTCACTTCGTTCGACGCAGTTTTCCTATGCCCTGCTTCGCGCCGGCCGGGAGGCGGAAGCTGCCGCGCAGGAGCAATACGCGGCGCGGATGATCGCTGAACTGTACGGAGAAAGCTCAGAGAAAGTCATCCATGCTTACCGTGAAATGGGCGACGTGCGCGGTTACACGCGCAGTTACCAGCAGGCTCCGGAGTGGCACGAAAAAGCCTATTCTCTGGCAAAGCAAAATCTCGCTGACCAGCCCGATGAGCTGCTCGATTACGGCACTCGCTATGCCGGCAGCCTGGCGGATCGCGGTGACTTTGAATCGGCGAAGTCCGTGGTCCAGGGAATCCACGGTTACCTAGGCGAAGTCGTGTATGAGGGAAAGACGGCGATTAATTTGGTCAACAGTTACTACGAAACGGTCGGCGAAATCGAGTTTGGTCTGCGTGCCTATGATCAGTCGGCGACGCTGTTTCTGACAGGCGCTGAGCGAGCCCTCGGGGTCAACTACGCCAGTACGGCGGTTCGTTTTTACTTACATGCCGCGGCGAGTCAACTGGCGGCAGGCAAGCGCGATACGGCGGTCGCCACTCTGCAGCGGGCGATTGAGCTGCAGCGACAGCGTCAGAAAGACAATCCTAAATCGAAATACGATACTTACCAGCTGGCTTTTGCCTGTGTCGCGCTTCGGCAGTTCGACGCGGCTCTGGAATTCGCACCGGTATCCAGCCGCCGCAGCTCAGTCCTTTATGAGGAATACGCTCGTCTGGTGGCGCTGTGGAACTCGGGTGACCGGGAAGCGGCGAGCGAATTCGCCAGAGATATCGGCGGGCGTTTCGATGAGTTGAGCGATATCCAGATTCGCCGTGATATCGATGCGATGACGGTCGAGCTCACGGCCACGTTGTCGGATCCGTCAGCGGAGCGGGCCCTGGGCTTTGAGCGGGCATGGGCGGCTCAGGCGGAGAGCTTACGCAAGCGGCCGCTGAAGAACTATCTGTTCGCTCGCGTCATGGTCGATGTTATCGCCGGGCTGAAACAATCCCGGTAGCTCTGGCGGCTGCCTTGTTGCGCTACGCCTTGAACTCGGGGTAGAAAGGGTTGTGGCGTTTTTCTTCGCCAACCGTGGTCAGCGGCCCGTGGCCGGGACAGATGACGGTTTCGTCCGGCAGGCTGAAAATGTGTTCGCGGTTGGTGCGCAGCGCATCGCTGTAGGAAACCACACCGCCGCCCATCGAGCCGGCGAACAGGGCATCGCCGACCACGGCGACCGGCCGCGCAAGACCGCGGATGACAAAGGTCGTACCGCCTTTGGCGTGGCCCCAGGTGGTGCGTGTTTCGACGGAAAGTTCGCCGATGGCAAAACTGTCGCCTTCGATGAATAACTCCGCGCCGTTCCACGGCTCCTGACGATTGCAGTGCAGCGGCACCGGGTCATCACCCTGTGCGAGCAGTGTATCCAGATCGGCGACATGATCGCCGTGAGTGTGGGTAATGAATATCCCGGAAAGTTTGAGTTCGCGCTGCCTGGCAAAGTCGAGCATCGGCGTAGCGTCCGCACCGGAATCAAACGCGGCAGCAACACCCAAAGCGGGATCCCAGACCAGAAACGCATTCACGAACATGTCGTGATAGCGGGTGTTAAAAATCGCCAGCCCGTCGAGATCGATGGGGTTGGGGCGCCACGATTTCTGCGCTGATACCACCAGCGCCGTCGCATCGAGTTTGAGCACCGGAGCGATGGCGCGCAGAACCGCTTCATCGGTGGAATCGCCGCGTCGCACCGCCTGAATCGCTGACTCGGGGGCACCGCTGGCGGCGGCCACTTCACTGTCAGATAGGCTCAGGCCGCGCATCGCCTTGCCGACGATATCTTCACAAAAGTCTTCGATGGGGATAGGCATGGTCTCGTGCTTCGGGTGTGGTGCGCAGTTGCGTGATTCGTTCAGGGGAGAGGGCGGAATATCGAATGCTGAACAACGAATTTCGAATTCTGGAAACTCAAAATTCAGAGTTCGAAGTGTAACTTTGGGTGAGCGTTTCAGCGGGTAGTGTTTTACTTCAACCGGTCCTTTCCTGCGTAGACGTTAAACGTTTCGTCGCGCAGGAATCCGACCAGCGTTTGCCCGGATTCGCGTGCGAAGTTTACTGCCAGACTGCTCGGCGCGGAAATGCCCGCAACGATCGGGATGCCGGCGGCGAGCGCCTTTTGCATCAGTTCGAACGAGATCCGCCCGCTGAGCAGCAGCACGGCATTGGCCAGTGGCGTCATGGCGTTGAGCACGGCGTGGCCGATGACTTTGTCGAGGGCGTTGTGACGACCGACGTCTTCGCGCAGCAGCAGCAGTTCGCCGCTGTCGACATCGAACAGGGCGCTGGCGTGCAGGCCGCCGGTGCGGCGGAAATTTCTTTGCGCATGGCGAAGCCGGTGGGGCAGGTCGAGCAGTAGATCGCGATCGAGTTGCGCGCCACTGGTGACCGGAGCGAAGCATTGAAACACCGAGTCGATGGTCGCCTTGCCGCAGATGCCGCAGCTGGAACTGGTGAACACGTGCCGGGTCAGCTGATCGAGATCACGCGATTTGGCATCGCCGCCGAGCAGGACGTCGATGACATTGCCGCGAGCCTGTTCGTCTTCGACACTCGGGCACTGCGAAATTTCGAAAAAATCTTCGCGTTTGGTGGCGATGCCTTCGGTCAGTAAAAAACCGGCCGCGAGTTCTTCGTCGTGACCGGGCGTGCGCATCACGACAGCGACACTTTTGCCTTCGACACGGATTTCGAGCGGTTCCTCGGCGGCGACTTCGTCGTGAATTTCGCGCCGCTCCCATTCGGGTGCCTTCGAGTGGCGTTCGATTTTTAAGCCGGCGCTGCCGAGCTGAGCCGCGGCGACCGAGTAGTCGGCGGGCGTGTTGAGATTCTGAAAAGCGGCTGCGTCCTCGTTGCCGAAATCGAGGGGTTCAATGTGATCGTTCGCGAGCGCCCAATCGACAAAATCGGTCAGTCGCAACTCGCCCGCGTCGAGTCGGCGTTCGGCTTCGTCGGCCAGCCCGGTGGGGTAGATGCCGACCAGCGGTTGCCAGCGACCACTGGACCGCGCAACGACCCCGCGACCGGCCAGGGGAGTTCTGGATTCCAGCAGTTGGCCGAGAAGGGAGGGGCGCAGCAGCGGTAGATCAACGGCGATGACGAGCAGCGCCTCCTTGCCTTCATCGTGCGCCTCGCGCAGGCAGCTGGCGAGTCCGGCGAGAGGGCCGCTGTCTTCGGTGCTGTCGAGAATAATTCGTGCGCCGGAGTCGACAAAGCGGTGAGCTTGTTCGGTGCGACAGGACAGAAAGACCAGGCTTTCGTTGTCCTCCATCGATGCCAGTTTCGCCAACTGAACCTCAAACAATGACGGTCCTTGCGGAGGCGGCCAGGGCAAAAGGGCTTTATCGCCGAGCTCGCGCATGCGTTCAGAGCGCCCACCGCAGATCAGGGCAAAAGCCAGAGGGCTGCGATTGCCGTGCCCCTCGTCGGACTCTTCCTCGATGGTCATGATGACGCGACCGGGTCGGCGTCGACCTGCAGTTCGCCGTCGCTGAGAATGTGGGCGCGCAGGCCGCCGTTGCCTTTCAGGGCCAGTTCGGCGCCTTTGCCAAAGGCGTGGTTCATCCAGTAGCAGGGCGAGCATTCTTCGGTGCCGTGAAAGCGGATACCCTGTATCTCGAAATCTTTACCGATCAGGCTGTTTAAATCGACGCCGCTGGTAATGGCGTTGCGGCGGTAGACGGAGGGGCTTTTGTCGGCGGCGTCGACTCCGAGCTGCTGGCACAGATCGCGATGTACTTCGAGCGAGAAAAATGTGATCTGCCCGATGTAGCCGTCTTTGTAGTCGAAAAAACGATCGCCGCGAATCCCCTTGCCGGCGACGCATTCAACCGAATCGACTTCGGTCATCGGTTGTTCACCCGGAGGCTTGCCGTGATGACCGATGAAGTTGTGGTCGGCGGAGGTGTAAAGGTGGACGATTTTCACCCGGATTAGATCAGATCAGGTCAGTCGAGAATGCGGATTGAAGCGTCTTTGCGGAGACGGTTCAGCCAGCGTTCGATGTAACCTTTGCGTTTTTCCTGAAGCAGGAGTTTGTCGACCTGCTCTTCCATGTCGGAAAAAGAGGGGATTTTTCCGCCCTGGATGGCGTCGATGTAGAGCAGGCGAAAGTAACCGCCCTGAGTGATGACCTGGCTGACTTTGCGGGCGTCCATCTTGAAAGCGATGTCGGTGATCTCGCGGCTCAGACCATCGCGGTCGATGGTGCCGGCGCTGCCGCCCTTGTCGGCGAAGAAATCCTGCGAATAAGTTTTGGCCATGGTGCCGAAGTCGGCGCCACCGACGATTTTTTCGCGGATCTCGGTAATCAGTTGCTTCTGGCTTGCCTCGGAGGCGGGGCCTTCGCTGGTCTGAACCGGCACCGACAACATACGCAGTTGGATGAGTGGGTCTTCGGCGAACTGCTGTTTGATGGTCTCCCAGTGTGCCTGGCGTTCCTGCGGGGTGTTGACGATAATCTTGGGGCCGGAGTTCTGCTGACGTAAGGCGCCAATCATGATCTGTTCTTCCTGAATTTCGCGAAATGCTTTGGTGGTCAGGTTCGATTTTTCCAGTTCCTGATAGAACTTCTTCTCATCGCCGTCGAAGCGTTCGCGAATGAAGTTGTCGACCGATTGATCGACATACTGCTTTTTAATAACGCCGCCGCTGCTGCGGAATTCACTGATGATGAGTTTGCGGTCGATAAGGTCGTCGAGCGCGGCGGCTTGAAGTTCCTCCATCTTCGCTTTGGCCTGCGCTTCGGTGGCGGTGTTGCGATTTTCCAGCAGCCAGACGCGGAATTGAGTGGCGATGGCCGCATTGACCTGGGCCTGGGTGATCACCTCGTCATTGACGACAGCGGCAATTCCGTTGACTTCGATTTCCTCGCGACCACTGGCGGAGGCGATCGATGCCAGCACCAGAGCCAGCAGAAGGAAACGGACGGGGGACGTGGATTTCATGAGATCGTGATGGGATGGCCGGAGCCGGATTATGCCCGATAGTGCGGTGCCGGATGTGGAATGTCAAAGGCTCTGAACCAATTCGAGGGCGTGCTGAAGCTTTTTGGCTTCGGATTTGCCCTTTAGACGGGGGAATCGCCCGCCAACTTGCAGGAATTTGTCCCGCTTTTTAAGCATTAGTTTATTTTCGCGAATATCTAAAGAGGAAATTCCCCGATGCGAGGCGCGCATCTTGAGTTCGGCGCATTCGAGCAGGTATCGGGCGGCTTCGGGCAGGGGGCCGAATCGATCGATCCATTCGCTGCGGATCTGTTTCAAATCTTTCATGGCTGACGCTTCGGCGAGGTGGCGGTAGGCGGTGATGCGCAACTGCGACTCGGGCATGTAGCTGGATGGAATGAAGGCCGGCAGGGCATTGTCGGGAGCCTTCAGCCACTCGGCCTCGTTGGTGCATAGAAAATCGATGCGCAAACTGACATCGATGCGCTGACCGGCAGCGTCACCGGACAGGGTGCTGACCGATTGCTTGAGCAGCTTGCAGTACATGTCGAAGCCGATGGCGGCGATGTGGCCACTCTGCTGGGTGCCGAGCAGGTTGCCGGCACCGCGGATTTCGAGGTCGCGCATGGCGATTTTAAAGCCGGCACCGAGCTGGCTGTACTGCTTGATGGCGTTCATGCGTTTGCGCGCATCGCCGCCGGTGAGCATGTCCGGCGGTAGCATGAGCAGGGCGTAGGCGCGGTGATCGGCGCGGCCGACGCGGCCGCGCAGCTGGTAAAGGTCGGCGAGGCCGAATCGGTCGGCGCGATCGATGATGATGGTATTGGCGTTGGGAATGTCGATACCGCTTTCGATGATGGTGGTGCAGACGAGAATGTCGAACTCGTGGCGCACGAAGCGGTCCATGATGTCTTCGAGGTCGTGTTCGTCCATCTGGCCGTGGCCGATGGCGATGCGCGCCTCGGGAACGAGCTGCTGCAACTTTTTGCGTACGCCTTCGATCGATTTGACCCGGTTGTGCAGGAAAAAGACCTGTCCCTGGCGTTTCAGTTCGCGTTCCAGCGCTGCCTTGATGGCGCGTTCGTCGTAGGGGCCGATGCTGGTTTTTACGGGAAAGCGGTTCGGTGGCGGCGTCTCGATGGTCGACATGTCTTTGACGCCCATCAGAGAGAGATACAGGGTTCGCGGAATCGGTGTCGCCGACAGGGTCAGCACGTCGACCAGGCGGAAGATGTCCTTGAAGCGTTCCTTGTGCACGACGCCGAAGCGCTGCTCTTCGTCGATCACGGCAAGGCCGAGGTCTTTGTAGATGACGTCTTTGGAAATCAGTCGATGCGTGCCGATGACGATGTCGACGCCCCCGGTGGCGAGGCGGCGAACCGTTTCGGCCTGCTGTTTGGCGGTGCGGTAGCGGGACAGCATTTCAATGGTGATCGGGTAGTCCGACATGCGCTCGCGAAAGGTGTGGAAATGCTGCTGAGCGAGCACCGTGGTCGGCGCGAGAATGGCGACCTGTTTGCCACTCATCACCGCTTTGAACGCGGCGCGGATGGCGACTTCGGTTTTGCCGAATCCGACGTCACCGCAGATCAGTCGATCCATCGGCTTGTGGCTTTCCATGTCGGCCTTGCTGGCTTCGATACCGGCCAACTGGTCGGGCGTTTCTTTGTAGACGAAGGCGTTTTCAAATTCCCACTGCCACTGGTTGTCGGGCGGATGGGCGTAGCCGACGTGGGTTTGCCGCTCGGCCTGGACGGCGAGCAACTGGCTGGCGTAGTCGAGGATCGAGCGCTGGGCGTCGGCCTTGGTTTTGCTCCAGCGATTGCCGCCGAGCTGATGCAGCGTCGGGCCTTTTTTGCCCTTGCCGCCGCCGATGTAGCGCGACACCAGGTGCGCCTGTTCGAGCGGGACGTAGAGGCGGGCCTGGTTGGCGTACTCGATGGCGAGCACTTCTTCGGTCTCGGTGTCGCCGTGTTTGTTTTCGTGTTCACGCTGCTGAATGCCGCGGAATTTGCCGATGCCGTGGTTGGCGTGCACGACCAGATCGCCGATGCGAAATTCGCTGATGTCAGTCTGGCGTTGAGTGAGACGGCGTTTTTGCTCGGAGTTGAATTTCCGCCGGGCGCGCTGGTGCTGGTAACGGCCGAACAGTTCGGCGTCGCAGAGCACGGCGAGTTTGGCGGCGGGCACGGTGAAGCCGTGGCTGAGCTGGCCCATGAAAATCTGCAGCGCGCCGCTGTCGATGATTTTTGTTTCGTCAGCGAGAAGTTCGCGAAAGCGATCGATCTCGCCCTGCGAGTTGAAACTCATCGCGACGGTCCACGATTTCCTGCGCCATTCGTTCATCTGCTTGTCGAACTCTGCGCGGCGCGACTCCTGCAAAATGAAATCGCCGGCGTCGAAAGTGCCGAGCGGGCTGCCGAAGCAGGCAGTGGAAAAATCTTCGGCACCGTCGTCCTCGAGCAGCACGCCCTCAGAGGTGATCACGGCACGAGCGGCGAGCGGTTCGGGATCGACATCGACGGCGATGACCAGGTCGCGTTTTTCATCGACGTAATCGCGAACGGTGCCGGGAGCTACGCCGTTGTTGTTTTCGTCTTCGGTGCTGAACAGAATTTCGGCTTTGTCGATCCGGGCGACGGAGGTTTGCTCGTCGACGTCGAATTCGCGGATTGATTCGATTTCCCGGTCGAACAGTTCGATGCGCAGCGGGCGCGGGCTTTGCCAGGGAAACAGATCGAGAATGCCGCCGCGCACCGCGAACTGGCCCCGTTGGAATACCTGAACTACTTTTTCAAAGCCGTTGTCGATCATGCGATCGGACATCGCGGTCAGATCGAGCGTGTCACCGACGGCGATTTCCATCGAGTGATCGTCAAGCGAGCCGGGCGGCGGCGCGAGTTCCTCGAAGCACTCGGCACAGGTGACGATAACGCGTGTCTCTTTGGCGCCGTGAATGTGCTGCAGTGCGCTCAGCCGTTCGGCGAGGGATTCGGGATCGGGCAGCGCGTCGTCGAAACCGAGGATGTCCTGCTCGGGGAGGAACAGGGCGTCGATGCCCCACACGGCGAGTTCGGCGTGCATGCGTTCCTGCGTTTTGACATTGGAGCAGGCCAGCCACAGATGGCGGGTAGGTGACTTGGCAGAGCGCGCCATCAGTGCTGCGATGAGCGCGTGCGCGGCCTGGTCGACGTGGTCGAAGACGGTGGGGGCGGCCGGCGAGGCTTTGCTCAGCGCCGCCAGACGTTTTTTTAATGCCGGTGCCTTCGCTGCCCGGGTGAGCAGGACATCGCGGATGGCGGGGGTGCTGGAGCTGGCCGGTTTCTTTGGCACGGGTACAAGCGGCAAATCCTCCTCGCATCGAAATGCGGGAGGTGGGGTGACGGGAACTTACCCGAAAATGCGGGCGGCGAAAGGCCGTTGCGTTGGCAACGTGATACCGGCGTCCCGCCGGTTGCAGCTGGACGGTCGGGAAAGGCGGGCTCGTCCACGGGGACTGGCGGGACGCCAGTATCACGTTTTCGTCCAGAG
>CBDULB010000060.1:0-35015 GCA_965367965.1 uncultured bacterium
CGCAGGCCTGGTCGACATCGCCATGAAGGTCTACGAAAAAATCGAATTCCAAGCCGACCTGCCGCTGGCGATGACCGAAAGCCGGATGACACTCGACTATCGCGTGCCCGACAAACAGCGCCTCGAATGGGCCCGCAACATTGTCGCCGGCTTCGAGAACGGCCTCCCCGAAAACGGCCCCGAAGTCTACGCCCGCGAAGCCATCATTCTGCACGAACGCCAAAATACCGAAGTTGTTAATCAGGCAATCACCCTCGGCGAACTCGGTATCTCGACCACCCCCTGCGAGACTTACGCCATCACCGCGCTCAAGCTGAAAGCGATGAGCCCGCTCAAGAAAAACTTCGTCATCGAACTCGCCAACGGCGGCGACGGCTACATTCCGCCACCAGAGCAACACGTGCTCGGCGGCTACAACACCTGGCCCGCCCGATCCGCCGGACTCGAAGTTCAGGCCGAACCGAAAATGGTCGAATCGATGTTGAAAATGCTCGAAACTCTCAGCGGTCGCGACCGCATCGTGCCTGCGCCCGCTCAGGGGCCTGCGGCCAAAAAGATTGCCGCTCTCAATCCCGTCGCCTGGTGGCGCAGCGATGAATTCGGCGGTCGCGTCGCCGAAGACGAAACCGCCAACGCCAACGACGGCTACTACGAAGACGGCGTGATCTTCTACCTCGAAGGTCCGGCGGACGGCAGCGAGGTCAATCGCTGCACCCACTTCGCCGACGGACGCCTCGCAGCCCGCCTGCGCGACATCGGCGATACCTACAGCGTGTCGATGCGTATCTGGAACGGCATGCCCAACGATTCACGCGACGTGCTCGGATGGATGCTGTCACGCGATCACGACAATGCGCTGACTGCCGACGGCGACCATCTCGGCATCGACAAAGACGGCCACCTCATCTTTCAACACGGCGACAACGACAAAAAACGCGTCACCGGCAAAGCAGTCGTGCCACGCTGGACCTGGACTGACATCACTCTGGTCCGCGCAGGAGACAGCGTCACGGTTTACGTCAACGGCAAGCCTGACATCACCACCAAATCTGCCGCAGATTTTCCCGCGCAATTCGATCAGTGGTTCGTCGGTGGACGCTCCGATAATTCCGACAACTGGGAGGGCAAGCTCGACGAAATCGCCGTGTTTGACCGCGCGCTGACGAAACAAGAAATCGCCGGGCAGCCGTGATCCGTCAGACCGTGGTCCGCATGCCGGTCAGGGTGATGAGTTCGCCACTCCCCATCAACGCAAGGTCCACCTTCTGACGAAGGCGGCTACGTTTATAGCCTTGTCGCCGGCGTGGCCCGCTGCTTATCATGCGTGGGCAAAGCATGAAAGTTCCCGCCTGCCCCAAATGCGGATCGAAACAGGTCACCCTGATCGGCAAACGCAATGCACTTTATCCGGCGGGGTGTCTGGTCATCTTCCACATCCTGTTTGCGATGCTCCATCGGCTGCAATCACCGATCGAGTTTCGCTGTGACGCTTGCGGGAAACGTTTTTCGCGGCGCTACTTTGCGGAACGATTCGCACTCCTGGCATTCATCAGTGTCATTTTCGGCTGGGTCGGGCTGATCGTCTATCTGTGCTGGACAGCGATCCAAACTTTCTGAATCGAGATCAACCGCTCAAGCAATGATCTCTTTCACCACCCGCCCGTGAACATCCGTCAGCCGGAACTGGCGCCCCTGATAGCGGAAGGTCAGCCGCTCGTGATCGATGCCTAACAGATGCATAATCGTGGCATTAAAATCGTGCACGTGAACGCCATTTTCAGCGACCGCATAACCCAGTTCATCAGTGGAACCGTAAACCGTGCCGCCCCTGATTCCGCCACCGGCCATCCAGGTGGTGTAGCCCTCCTTGTGATGATCGCGACCCGAGTTATTCTTCGCTTTAGTAACATCGCCGCCCTGCGCCATCGGCGTGCGCCCGAACTCCGCCGACCAGACCACCAGCGTGTCGTCGAGCATGCCGCGCATTTTCAGATCCTTGATCAAGGCGGCAACCGGCTGATCGACCTCACTCGCCTTCTTGGGCAAATTCTTGAGCAGACTGCCGTGATGGTCCCAGCCCTGATCAAAGAGTTGCACGAAGCGCACCCCGCGCTCGACCAATCGGCGGGCGAGCAGGCAGTTGTTGGCAAAACTGGTCGTGCCCGGCTCGGTGCCATACATCTCGTGCGTTGCCGCCGTCTCACTGTTGATGTCCATCAGCTCCGGCACTGAAGTCTGCATGCGATACGCCATTTCGTACTGGGAAATACGCGTGTCGATTTCCGGATCACCAACATCGGCGAGACGTAGACCATTCAGCTGATTGACCGTGTCGACCACGTCCCTGCGATCTTCTGCGCCAACTCCTTTCGGGTTCGACAGGAACAGGACGGGGTCACCCTGACTGCGGAATTCGATGCCCTGATACTTGGTCGGCAGAAAGCCACTACCCCAGGCCGAGTTGCCCGCGCCGAGCACCTGACCGGTGACCAGCACCACGAAGCCGGGCAGATTTTCATTGGCGCTGCCAATCCCGTAGTTGGCCCACGAGCCGATACTCGGTCGACCAAAACGATTGAACCCGGTCAGCGCAAACATCTGTGCCGGCGCGTGATTAAATTGCTCGGTGTGAGTCGACTTTATGAAACACAAGTCATCGCTGACGCCTTGCAAATGGGGCATCAGATTGGAAATCTGCGCGCCCGACTGCCCGCAACGGGAAAACGCAAATTGATCGTCCTTCGGCGTGCCGAACAGTTTCGGCTGACTGCGAATGAAGGCGAGTTGCTTGCCGACGAACATTTCGTCCGGGCACAACTGCCCGTGACGTTTCTGCAATTCCGGCTTGAAATCGAACAGGTCGAGATGCGACGGCGCGCCGACCATGTGAATGTAGATGACGTTTTTCGCCTTCGGCGGAAAGTGCAGGCCACGCCGCTCGATGACGCGTTCGGGAGCGGAGGCATCGTCGCCGTTCGCCGCCACCGAATCGCGCGCCATCAACGACGCCAGCGCCGCGCCACCGACGCCCATGCCGGCACGCTGGAAAAACTGCCGCCGTCCGAGCGTGCGCAGGAAGTAACTTTCAGGAGAGGAATCGTATTTCATGGTGTCATCCTCTGGTGATCGTCTCGTCTAAATTCAACAGAGCGTTGGTGATGAAAAACCACGCCGCCAGGTCCTGCTCACGCACCATCTTCGGCGCTTTAAAAACGATGCTGTCACCTTCGACAAGCGCTTTCGCAGCTTTCGGGTCAGCCTCGAATTTTTCCTGCTTGGCCTTCAGCAGCGCTTTCAGAGTCGCAACTTCCGCAGCGTTCGGCGCCCGCGACAACACCAGTTCAAAGGCGCGCTCGATGCGCTGCTGATCACTCGCTTCCGGTTGCTCCACCAACACCCGTGACGCCAGAGCCAAAGCCAGTTCGACGTAGACCGGGTCGTTCAACAAGGTCAACGCCTGCAGTGGTGTATTGGTCCTCGGCCGTCCAACGACACAGGCACTGCGGTCGCCACCGTCAAAATTGACAAAGCTCGGATACGGCGCGGCCCGCCGCCAGACGACATAGACGCCGCGCCGGTAACGGTCTTCGTCCTTCGCGTCGGTCCACTTCGGCTCGTTGCGCCCGACCTGCCGCCAGATACCGGTCGGCTGATGCGGCATGACCGGCTCGCCACCCATCTTGGTCGACAGCAGACCACTGACGGCGAGAGCATTGTCGCGAATTGTCTCGGCGTCGTAACGGTAGCGCGGCGCCCGCGCCAGCCAGTGATTCGCGGGATCTTTCTCCAGCAACTCAGGCGTGATGCGCGACTCCTGGCGATAGGTGGCCGAGGTCACCATCAGGCGCAGCACGTGTTTCATGTCCCAGCCGGATTCCATGAACTCCATCGCCAGCCAGTCGAGCACTTCGGGATGAGTCGGCGGCTCGGACTGGGTACCGAAATCCTCCACCGTAGCGACAATACCGCGTCCGAAAATTTCCGCCCACCAACGATTCACCGTGACGCGGGCGACCAGCGGATTATCGGTCGACATCAACCATTGCGCCATGCCGAGACGGTTCTTCGGCAGCCCGGGATCGATCGAGTGCAGTATCGCCGGCGTCGCTGCCTGCACTTTGTCGCCGGGTGACAAATAGTTGCCACGATTGAGAACGAAGGTCTCGCGCGGCTTTTCCATTTCCACCATGACCAGTGTCGAAGGCGGCTCAAGTTCCTTTATCTGAGTGTTCATTCCGGCGACTTCGGTCGACAGGCGCTTCACGTCCGGATCGAGTCCCGCGAGGTAGTCATCGATCGTTTGGTTCTCCTTCGCCGTCCGTTCACCCTGTTTGGTCAGCAATTTCTGAACTGCATCGGGAACCTCCATCGCCTCGATGTCGTGCTCGGCGACCGAGATCCGGAAACAGCCGATCGTTCGCCCGCCGCCGAAGAACTGTTCCAGATCGATCTCGATTACATCACCGGCCCGGGTCTCAACCGGCTTCGCCAAAACGAACGATGCCCAGTGCGCTTTGCCGAATTCCGGCGCGATTGCCCAACCGGTCTTCGGGTTTCCATCGATGGCACCGCCGACATCCCATCGAGTCTGCGAAAAATCTGCCCGCGCCGCAGCGAAGTCGATTTTCTCACCGCCGATCGACGCGCGGATTTCGGAGAGGATGAAATTGCTGCGCACCGGATCGCCACGCCCCGGTCCCTTCCCCGGCAGTTGGTTATTGGTCAGCGCTTCCAACCGGATGGCACCGATTTTTCCGCCGGGCGCCTTCAGCTTCAGCGAATAGGTGGTTTTGTCAGGAACCTCGCCCATGACCAGCACGGACCCGTCCTTGATGACGTTGAAGGCTTCCCCGCCAGTGCCCTCGTGAGCGGTTACTTCGGCGACACTCCAGGCGCCCTCTCCGTTGGCCGCTTCGTCGATCTGCTCACAAAGACCAGCGATCATAGCGTCCCGATCCGCCAACGCAGTGGTACGCGCAGACGCGAGTGCCTTTTTCAATTCCGTCTGCTCCAGGATCAGAGCCGCCCGCTGCTCAGCCTCATCGGGCGGCAGGGGCAGATCCATTTTCGGTCCGTAAAAATCGAACGACACACCCCCCTTACCCTCCACCTCCAGCGGCGTGTTATTGAAATACGCGAACAATCCGTAGTAGTCCCGCATCGTGAACGGATCGTATTTGTGATCGTGACACTGCGAGCACTCCATGGTCGTGCCCAGCCAGACCGTGCCGGTGGTGTTCACCCGGTCGACCACCTGATCGGTGCGGTTGGCTTCGGGATGCACGCCGGCTTCGACGTTGCAGGTCACGGTGCGATGAAAGCCGGTGGCGATTTTTTGATCGAGCGTCGCATTCGGCAGGAGGTCGCCGGCCAGTTGCTCGATGCTGAACTGATCGAAGGGCATGTTGTCATTGAGTGCGTCGATCACCCAGTCGCGAAACGCCCAGCTGTCGCGCAGTTGATCCGCCTGGAATCCATTTGAATCAGCATAACGAGCCAGGTCCAGCCAGGGCCGGGCCCAACGCTCACCAAAACGCGGCGATGCCAACAGCCGGTCGACGATTTTTTCGTAAGCACCCGCCGACTTATCGGCGACAAAACCCGCAACCTCCTCCGGCGTCGGCGGCAGGCCGGTGAGATCAAATGACAATCGCCGAATCAAAGTCACCCGATCCGCCTCCGCGGACGCGCTCAGACCGTGCTCTCTCAGTCGCCCGGCTACGAAGTGGTCGATGGCGTTTTTCCCCCATTCATCCGTCGCTGTTTTTGATACATCCGGACGCTGCGGCGCCACATACGCCCAGTGATCGGCATATTTCGCTCCCTCTTCGATCCAGCGCTTGAGCAGCCCCTTCTGCGCGGCGGTGAGTCGACGCTTCGACTTCGGCGGCGGCATCAGTTCATCGCGGTCATCGGTGCTGACACGATGCCACACTTTGCTCGCCGACAAGTCGCCCGGTGCTAAAGCAGCAGCGGCGTCCGCTCCGATGTCGAGCCGCAGATCACCTTCCCGGGCCTCGGCATCCGGACCGTGGCAGTGATAACAGTTCTCCGAAAGAATCGGCCGGATGTCCCTATTAAAATCGATCGCATTCGCCGCTTCATCAGCCCGCGCCGACGCTGCTGTCAACGTAGTGACAGAGATGAGTAGAACATTTCGTAGAAAATTCGCAGCCATCGGGGTCGCTCTATTGTGCCACGATTCAACCGCAAAATCGACGCAAAGCATTTTGCGTAAACGCGTAACGCCTCCCGGACCGGTGCCCGATCACTGCGGCACAATGGGCTTCACCTCAGCACCACTGTCATCAACAGGATAGAGCGCGCCATCGTCCGTCAGTTCTTTTACCAGACCTGCCATCATCGTTTTCAGAACTTCCGGCTCGTCGGCGGCGACATCGGTCGACTCGAACGGATCCCTGTCCAAATTGAACAGCTGATAGTGCGAGCCACCTGACACCTCCGTGGGAAAGTAGTGATAAATGACTTTCCAATCGCCCTTTCGATACACCGTGAAATAGTGACTGCGATGCGGAGCGTGCGGATAGTGCATCAAAAACGTCTCTTCACGCGATTCGTCAGCCTTACCGGTCAGCAAGACGTCGAGGCGGCTGCCGTCAACCTCGTGCCCTTGCGGCGATTCCACGCCCGCAACGCCGAGCACTGTCGGGAAAATGTCACACACCGAAGCGACCTGCTTCTGCAGTTTGAATTTTGCGACCGGCAGGCGCTGCTGTGCCGGATTATTCTTATCAGTCCGCGCCCAGGCTGCAATAAACGGCACTCGCATCCCGCCCTCGTAATGCGCACCTTTCTTGCCGCGCAAGGGAGCCGCGCAGGCGACTTCGTGCTCGTGACCAAGCGGCGCATCGGAGCCGTTGTCTCCAAGAAAAATCACCAGCGTGTTGTCGGCAATACCCAGCTCGTCGAGCTGATCGAGCATGTCGCCGAGCGACTTATCCATACCCTCGATCAGCGTCGCGAAGGCCTGCGCGTTCTCCGGCTTTCCGGAATCCTTGTAGTGAGCGGCAAAACGCGGGTCGGATTCGAACGGCGCGTGAACGGCGTAGTGAGCAAAGTAAAGATAGAAAGGCTTTTCGTCGGCCACTGCCTTCACGACCGCTTTTTTCGCCTCGATCGTCAGCGCCTCAGTCAGGAACGTTTTGGTGCCGTGGTATTTGTCCAAATGCGGCACCGCATGAAAATCGTCACCGTTCCTGCCTCGTTTGCGAGTGTAGTTTTTCTCACCAAAGTAACTCCCCGGCGCGCCGAATGAATCACCGCCAATATTGATCTCAAAACCAAGGTTCGATGGATTCGCTCCGTCAAAACCATCGGCACCGAAGTGCCCCTTGCCGACGTGAATGGTTCGATACCCGGCTTTTGCCAACAAACCCGGCAAGGTCACATTAGCCTTGTTCAAACCCTCCCAATTCCACTTTGGCGGCCCCTGCGGACCGGCATTGTTTTTTTCCGGATTGATCCAGTTGGTCGAACCGTGGCGCGCCGCGTTCTGCCCGGTCATGATCGTGTTGCGCGTCGGCGAACAGACACTCATGGCGTAAAACTGATTAAACCGGATACCACGTTGCGCCAGACGTTCCATGTTCGGCGTACGATAAAAATCATTCAGCGGATAGCGCATTGTCTTCCCGTCCGGCCCTGTCAGCGACGGCATCGAGGTGTCCATCACCCCCATATCGTCGACCAGAAAAACAACGATATTCGGCTGCTTCGGCGCGGCTTCCATCAACGACGTTCCCAGCAGGAAAAACAACCAGACGAGGCAGAGACATACACGGTTCATGCATTCAGCGTATCAGAGCAAACTCGCAAATGCACTCGCGTTATCGTGGAGAAAAGTTAAGCGCAACGTTGGCAACCACACCCGCTCCATGTCACTCTCACCCACCTAACGATGATGAAAAATTCCCTCTTCTGCATCGCTGCACTCATCGTGACAGCCATGTCCACTGCGCACGGTCAACAGGACGTCGCAACCCACCCTGACCCCAAGCAGCTGAAGTTCAGCAAGTGGACACCCGACTTTGAAGTCCCCGATCCGGTCGCTATCAGCATCGATGAACAGGGCCGCGCTTTCGTCACCCAAACCCAACGGCGCAAAGCTCAGGATCTCGACATCCGCAGTAACCGCGACTGGATCGCCAATGACGTCGGCTTTCAAAGCGTTGACGAGAAACGCGCCTTCTTTCTCGACCGGTTCGCCCCCGCCAACAGCGCCGCTAACAAGGCACGCGTTGATGACCACAACGGCGACGGCTCGCACGATTACCGCGATCTGATGCAGCTCAGCGAACGCATCTACCTGATCCGCGACACCGACGGCAGCGGCAGCGCCGACTCGATCACCACCTTCGCCGAAGATTTTAAAACCGAAGTCACCGGCATTGCCGCCGGCGTTCTGGTTCACGAGGGCAATGTTTACGCCACCGTAGCACCCGACGTCTGGAAAATGAGCGATGCAGATGGCGACGGAATGATCACCGGCGATGAGCGCAGCATCCTCGCCACCGGTTTCGGGCTGCACATTGCTTACGGAGGCCATGACATGCACGGCCTGACCGTCGGTCCCGACGGCAAGATCTACTGGAGCATCGGCGACAAAGGCATCAGCACAGTCAGCAAGGAAGGCAAAAAATTTCACTACCCCAACCAGGGCGGTGTCATGCGTTGCAATCCCGACGGCTCCGGGTTCGAAGTCTTTGCCCACGGCTTGCGCAATGTTCAGGAGCTTGCCTTCGACGATTACGGCAACCTCTTCGGCGTCGACAACGATTCCGATCGCGAAGGTGAAATGGAACGCTTTGTTTACATCGTTCGCGACATGGATGCCGGTTGGCGCTGCAACTACCAGTATCGAAGCGGCGGTGATTTCAATCCGTGGACCGACGAAAAACTCTGGCACACCTATCACCAAGGGCAGCCCGCCTATTTTGTGCCACCGATTCGTCATTATAAAAACGGTCCGGCCGGCTTTACCCGGGACCCCGGCACCGCGCTCAGCCCCGACTACCGCGGCTACTTTTTCCTGACCAGCGCCCCCAACGGTCAGCAGTACGCCTTCCAGGTAGCGGCCAGCGGCGCCTCTTTTAAAATGATCAACGAACATCAGATCGGTGACGGCACGCCCCTGGTCGGCATCAACTTTGGACCCGACGGCGCACTTTACGGCGTCGACTGGGGTGGCGGCTATCCCTTAAATGAAAAAGGCGCTGTCTGGAAAATCGATGTACCCGGATTCACCGACTCCAAGGTCAGGCTCGACACTGCGGAACGACTCAGGGAAAGTTTTGCCCAACACAACGACCGACAACTGGTCCGGCTACTCGATCACCCTGACCAACGGGTTCGACTCAAAGCACAATTTCAAATAGCCAAACTCGGCAATCCGCTGATCCCGGTCGGCGTCGCCCTCGATGGCGCTCAGCCAGAGCTGGCCCGTGTTCACGCGCTGTGGACACTCGGCCAGATGCGCCAGTTCACTCCCCGGCTCAACGACCTCGCCGACGAACCTAACTCCGAACTTCGCGCCCAGTTCGCCAAACTCGCGGGCGAAAGCGGACAAAACATCGACATGTATGTCGATTCGCTGATCCGCCTGACCGCCGATGCCAGTCAACGCGTCCGGTTTTTTGCCGCCCTGGGTCTCGGCAAAATTGCCGCACCGAACGAGCAGGCACGCGCGGCCCTGCTCAAGCTCGCCGACCAGTTGCAACCACAGCAGAGCTACCTGCGCCACGCCTGCGTCATCGGCCTCACTGGAAGTGCGAGCGCGCAACAACTCGCCGCACTGCAAGACCACGAATCCACGAACCGGCGCCTGTGCGCCGTGCTTGCCCTGCGCCGCCTGCACTCGCCCCTGGTCGCCGGGTTTCTCACCGATGCCGATCCTTTCGTCACCACCGAGGCCGCGCGCGCGATCCACGACGATTTCTCGATCGTCGATGCCCTACCCAAACTCGCGGCCACGCTCGACAAGCCGGCAACCACCGACCAGCACTTCATTCGCCGCGCCCTCAACGCCGCATTCCGGCTCGGCGATGCAACCGCCGCTGAACGCGTCGCCCGGTTTGCCACCGACACCGGCGACGACACCATGCGCAGCGAAGCGCTCAGCCTTCTCAGCACCTGGCTGACTCCCGATGCCTTTGATCGCGTCGACGGGCGCATCCGCAAATTTCAGCCACGCGATCCTGCACCGATCACCGGCAGCATTTCCCCCTGGCTTTCAATTTGGTTGGCCCGCCCCGAAGCTGAAATTCAGGCAGCCGCCATGCGGGTCGCCGCCCATCTCAAAATCGAAGTCAAACCCGCAGACCTGTTCACCGTTCTCAACCGGAAAGAAAACCCCGCCGGGCTGCGCATTGAAGCGCTCAACAACCTCGCCGCCCAACAGTCCGGCTCACTCGCCAACGCGATCGACCGCGCCCTGGAATCCGATGCTTCGCCGCTGCGCATTCGAGCTGGCCAGCTGCTGGCAAAAACCGCCCCTGACAGCGCCCGCGACCGCCTCGCTCTGATTGCTGCCGATGATGGTGCGCCCACCGCCGAACGGCAGGCGGCCCTGCACAGTCTCGCCTCCAGTGAAAAAGCCGACGCCGTGCTCGTCGACTGGTTGGCGCGTATCGTCAAAGACGAGGTACCCGCCGCTCTGCGGCTCGACATTTTGACCGCCGCGGAAACCCGCAAGGATGCTTCTGAAAGCATTCACAATGCGTTGCAAGCCTACGCCGCCTCAGTTCCGACCGGCGACCTCGCCGCCGCGTATCAAGTCTGCCTTGAGGGTGGCGCGCCGGATCGCGGGCGCGATATTTTCCTCAACCACATCGCTGCGCAATGCACGGCCTGCCACAAGTCAGCTGATGGCAAAGGCTCCAACGTCGGCCCCAATCTAAAGAACGTCGGCGGGAAACACCCGCCCGAATATTTACTCGAGTCTTTGATCAATCCGCAGGCAGTCATCGCCAATGGCTACGGCATGATCAGTCTGACCACGAACGACGGCACCAGCATCGCCGCTACGCTGCGCAAGGAGAGCGATACCGAACTCGAACTGCGCGACGCCGAAGGCAACACAAGCAAAATTTCCGTCGCCGACATCGCCCAGCGCAGTCCTGTAGTATCGACCATGCCGCCGATGATCGGCCTGCTAAACAAGATCGAAATCCGCGATCTGATCGCCTATCTCAAAACCCTGCAGGCGGAGTGACTGCCGAGCTAGCTGCGAGTGTCAGCGAGTGACGCTTTGGACGATTTCGTCATTATCGACGTCAGCTCCCGGCCACTCGCTGAAGTTCAATTTTCGATGGTCAAATATCGTGCCAACCTGCTATGCTACGGTTACCTGCCATGATCCGATTTCGATTCTTATTGTTCCTTGCCCTTTCTCTGGCCGTTAACGCTCCGGCACCCGGCCACGCTGCCGACGACAAGCTGAACTTCCTGTTCATCCTCGCCGATGACCTCGGCTACATGGATGTCGGCTTTAACAACGCCAACACCTTCTACGAAACACCGAATCTCGATCTGCTGGCGGCCAGCGGCATGGTGTTCACCGATTTCTACGCCGCCTGTCAGGTGTGCTCACCGACCCGTGCCAGCATCATGACCGGCAAGTATCCGGCGCGCACTGACACCACCAACTTTTTCAGCGGACGTCGCGCCGGCACCTACCTGCCCGCCAACTTTGAAACGCACATGGCACTCGAAGAGGTCACCGTCGCCGAGGCGCTCAAGGAACACGATTACCGCACTTTCTTCGCCGGCAAATGGCACCTCGGTCCGAAGGGATACCTGCCGACCGACCAGGGCTTCGACATTAACAAAGGCGGCGGTGAAAATGGATTGCCACGCAGCTATTTTTCGCCGTTTCGCAATGTCGAAAACCTCCCCGAAGGTCCTGAGGGCGAGTTTTTGACCGACCGTTTGGCCAGTGAGTCAGTCGCCTTCCTCGACCAAGTCAAACAGGATCCGTTTCTCCTCTACCTCTCGTTCTACTCGGTACATACACCGCTCCAGGCTCCGCAAGATCTGATCGCCAAGTATGAGGCGAAAGCGGAAAAAATGGGGCTCACGGATAATGAGGGGCGCTGGGGGACCATCCGCGAGGTCGACCCCAAGCTTAAAGAGAAGGGCCCGCGCAAGCTGCGTATCCGCCAGGACCACGCCACCTATGCGGCTATGGTCGAGAGTCTCGATACCGCCGTTGGCCGGGTACTCACGCGCCTCGAAGAACTCAGTCTGAAGGACAACACTGCCGTGATCTTCATGTCTGACAACGGCGGCGTGTCGACATCGGAGGGCTGGCCAACTTCCAACCTCCCGTACAAAGGCGCTAAAGGCTGGATGTACGAAGGCGGTATCCGCGAACCGGTCATCATCCGCTGGCCGGGAGTGACCCCGCCCGGCACCCGCTGCAATGTACCAGCAGTGAGCACGGACTTTTATCCGACGATGCTCGACATGGCCGGCCTGCCGATGAAAGGCGAACAACATGTCGACGGCAAAAGCCTGGTTACTCTGCTGCGCAATCCTTTCGCTAAGTTCAGCCGCGGCCCCATCTTCTGGCATTACCCCCACTACGCTAACCAGGGTGGCTTCCCCGCCAGCGCCATGCGCGACGGCGACTTCAAACTGATCCAGGATCTAGAAGATGGTGCGGTCGAACTTTACAATCTTCGTGACGACCCGGAGGAGCACAACAATCTCGAACAACTCGAGGCTGACCGGGCTGCGGAAATGCTCGCCTCGCTCAAGGCCTGGCGAAAAGAAGTCGACGCCAAGCCCTTGCGCAAAAACCCCGATACCGGTGCGACACCGCCGTCGGTCGACTGATGCTTCGGGTTATCACCGGCCCCGGCGACAGCCTCGCCTCCGCAAACCCGCCGTAAGGCAGAAAACCATTGAACAACCGTGTCGGTGGGGGCTAATCTCATCCCCCGCCGAGTAATCGCGGGCTTTACAATCCAATCTATCGAAACCCAACTATCACTATGAGCAAAATCGTTCCTACTATCAGTTCCGGTACCGCCGGTCCTCTCGGCGTCCGCCATCTTCCCCGTCTTTGGTGCAAAGCTTCTCTCGCTGCCGTCGGCAAGCTTCATGACGACTACCCCGCCGCCGGCGCCGGCTACGATCAGATGGTACTCGACGCTATCGGCATCGATCGCGAAGTGTTCCTCAACTACATCAACGAAAACAAACCGAGCTACATTGCCTGCGAAGCTTGGATTCTTGAGCAAAAAGGTGGCAGCCTCGATCAGGCTAAAATTGACGAAGTCAACGCCGGCATCCTCGGCTACATCCACGACGACGCTACCCGTAAGGAGATCCTCGATGCCGCAGGGCGTCCGGACGATGGTTCCATCAAGGACGCCGTCAACCTGAACAACCTCGACGACTGGGCGATTCTTCACAAAGACGAAATCGCCAGCTGAGACTTCGGTCTCAGCGCTTAGAATCAAACGCGAAAAAGCCCGGCTCCCTCGCGGGAACCGGGCTTTATCTTGTACAGTTTGAACTGCCCTGAAGTTTTTACTTCTTGCGACGTGCGGCCTTTTTCTTGGCGGCTTTCTTTTTCGCAGGAGCTTTTTTCTTGGCAGCGGCTTTCTTCTTCGCCGGTGCCTTTTTCTTAGCGGCGGCTTTCTTTTTGGCCGGGGCCTTCTTCTTGGCGGCGGCTTTCTTCTTGGCCGGGGCCTTTTTCTTGGCGGCGGCTTTCTTTTTGGCCGGGGCCTTCTTCTTGGCGGCGGCTTTCTTTTTGGCCGGGGCCTTCTTTTTGGCCGGAGCTTTTTTCTTGGCCGGAGCCTTGCGTTTGGCCGGAGCCTTCTTCTTTGCTGCTTTTTTCTTAGCCATAGGTAGTAGTGGTGTTGGTTTGACTCAAGGTTGCGACGAGGCTCGTTCGATCTATGATCTCACCCTGCCGACTCACTTCTTCTTCGCTGCTGTTTTGCGTTTGGTGGTTCGCTTTTTCTTTGGGTGTGCGTGACGCCCGGGGAAGGTCATTTCAGCGATGCCCGACTTATCGAGTTCACCGAGCCCTTCCCTGGTCATCAAATCGTACTGAGCTTTAGTAGCGTCGTTTACCGGAAGCTTAAGCTTCACGCCACGCGCCATTTTTGCTGCGATACCGGAATCCTTCGCAGCGTGTGAGGCAGAAAACCAACACTCGTGATCACGGTCGATCATGTCGTCGGCATCCGTTTCAAGCACACGCGAGTTGGCACCTGTTTGAGAAAAAATTTCACACACCATCTTCAAGTCATGCCCCAACGCTTTCGCCAGACCAAGCCCTTCAGCGAGACCCGCGGTGTTGATGTTCATCACCATGTTGACCAACCCCTTCACCTCAGCTGCCTTGCCCATTCTGCCCACGTAGCGGAGATTTAGACTGAGGTCTTCGAGGAGCTTCTTATTTTTCTTAAAGACATCCTCCTTGCCTCCGATCATCAAATAGAGTTTCCCCTCCCGGGCATGACTGATGCTCGACGCCATGCAGGCCTCAAGTGCATCAGCCTTCCTGCGCCCTGCCGCACGGGTCACCTCAATCTGAATTTCAGGAGACAGCGTCGCGCAGTTGATGAACACGCGCCCTTCAGCTCCGGTCAGCAAATTGTCGCGCTTACCGAGAAAGATCTTCTTCATTGCGGCATCATTGGTGACCACCGTAAAAATGATGTCGGCATTAGCTGTGACATCAGACAGCTTCCGGTAAGCCGTGGCACCTAACTCATCTGCAAGACCTTCGGCGGCAGATCGGTTAACGTCATACAAAGCCGTTACCTTGTAATTTAGATCGTTCAAATGACGCGCCATGTTGGCCCCCATGCGCCCCACTCCGACAAATCCGATTCTCTTCTTCTTGCTCATGCTTTTTGATCGATCTTAGCTATTCAAGCGTTGTTACTTTAAACGATTTTTTTTCAAAGTCGCTCATTATTACAGAGTTCTTTAACATTGTTCCGCCGATCTGCAAGCCTGCGCTTTCACAACTTGAAGCGTTTGCAGGAATTAGATAACTGTAATAATAAGCCAAAAAGTTTAGCGCGCTTAGTTTGCCGTGCACGAATTAGCTACCAAGAATAGTAAGCAAGTCATGCCTGCCGACATTTCCGCCACTCATCACCAGCCCTACCCGTTGCCCCTTTAAACTGTCGGGATTGCACGCTGCCTCCTGCGCAAGCGCAGCAAGCGGAAGGGCCGCCGCGCCCTCGCACAGCTGGTGCATGTCGGTCAGCGCGCTTTTGATCGAAGCTCGTATGGCCGTTTCACTTACGCTTACTATGCGAGTTACCTCTGACGCTATGACTTTGAAAGCCTCGGCATTCGGAATCCTGCAGGCAACCCCGTCAGCAATCGTTTGCGGCACGCCCTCTGTCTCGACGACTCGCTTCGCCTGAAAAGATTTTTGGTAACAGGGTGCCGCTTCGGCAACTACACCGATAACTTGAGTACGCTTTTGCAATCCTAAAACGCGACGCGCAGCAAGACATCCACAGATTCCCGATCCGAGTCCGATCGGAACGTAAAGTCGATCCAGGGGCGGTGTCGCTCGAAACAATTCGAGTCCATAGGTGGCGACACCTTCGACTAATTTCCAATCGAATGATGGCACCATGTGAAGCCCGCGGGCTTTCGCCTGCGCTTCCGCCACGACCAACGCTTCGTTAAAATCCGCACCAGCTTCAATCAGCTCTGCGCCATAGCCGCGCATCGCGGCGTTCTTTTCCCCGCTGTTGCCAACCGGCACCACGACGGTCGCGTTCAAGCCGGATGCTGCAGCGGCAAACGCCACGCTCTGACCGTGATTTCCGCGCGTCGCCGCTATCACACCGCTGACTTCGGGGTGCGCCCGCTTCAACCATTCGAAGTAACGCACGCCACCGCGAACCTTAAACGCTCCGGTCGGCAAGTGGTTCTCGTGCTTCACCCACACCTCCGGCGTAGCCTCCGCAGCAAGTCCGAGACTCGTCTCCAGCAGAGGCCAACGGATCGACGGCGTAGGTATCGGCAAGCTGGCAGCCACCAATTCAGCAGCGCCCTGCAATGATGCGAGGTCGATATCAGTGAACGACGTCGGTGCGGGAAATTCGTGGGACGACATGAACGATAAATAGTCTCGCTGGCTGCACTGGATTAGCAAGCGTACCGTGCTTCATTGACAACGAAATGTCCGACGCTCCCGACTCCAAAATGCTCAACCCGGCAATCCAGATACATTGTTACTTTGTGCGGCATCGCAACGCACTCGCTGTACGCGCTCAATTCAGCGAACTCTACACCGACTTCTATCTTCACCTGATGCAGCACGGACTTCGCTATGACGCGGCACCCGATCAATTACTTAAAGACGGACTGGCCGCGCTGACGCTTCATCTGGCTTCACGACCACGCACGGAAGCCACCGCATGGACGATGAATTTCCAGGCTCCCCTGCTCAATCTGTTCGTTACCGGCAGCAGCCGGCAGGGCAATGTTACCGGACGAGCGTTCACCGAAGACGTTAAAAAAGGCGAGAATAACCTGTTCTTCTCGCAAGTAACCGAGGAAGGACGCGAGGCACGGCAAAGCACCATCGAGTTCGATGATCCGGACGTTTTCCGAGCCGTAGAAACTTACTACCAGTTAAGCGAACAGCGACCGGCGCGCTACTTTCGACACGATGAAGAGGACTTCGTTATGCTGACCGCCCAGCCCGACTGTGACATGCCGTGGTTTTTGACACTCGATGACGAGTCAATCAGACGGCTCGACGAAGATGAAGAGCTGAGCCTGCTCGAGATCCGCGAATACCGTTTCGAATGCGGCTGCAGTATCGACCGTATTTATCCCATCATCGCCTCCCTGCCCCCGGAATCCGTCGACGATCTGTTCTCCGGCGAGGATAAAGCCAAAGCCCAGTGCCCACGCTGTGGAGCAACCTTCAAGATGACCCGCGAAGGTTTCGATGCCTTCATCGAAGCTCGCGGGAAATAGCGCTACACGCAAAAAGTCTCGCGCTTCACTTCGTCAAATGTTGCAAAGGGGAGTGATACCACCCGAAGAAGTTTATTGATAGAGTGACGGCACCGTTTCTACCCAAGCACCAGACGTGTGCACTGAGCCGCGCGAGCACAACGGAAGGCGAACAACGCAACATTTGAGCAATGGCGGTCAGCTTTGAAAATCAGTGCACGAAGCGCTAAACTCCCTCCCCTATCCTATACCATTCGTTCTGCCGGATAATTTATCCGGCGGGCATTCCCTTTCCTGCCCGGCCATGTCCACCGATACCGCTCCGCCACCTCCAGAAAGCACCGGTGAATTGTCGCACGCTGCGAAACCGGATGTTCCCGAAGTGGTGTTGCGCACCCACAACCTGCAACGGCACTTCGCAAAATTCCGCGCCGTTGACGGCCTCGATCTGACCGTTCGTCGCGGCCAGATCTATGGCTTTCTCGGCCAAAACGGAGCCGGTAAGACCACCACGATCCGCATGCTGATGGGCATCATCAAACCGAGTGGCGGCGAGATCGAACTGCTCGGTGAACGCGCGCGGCGAACCAGTCTCTCTCAGAAGCGACAGATCGGCTACGTGTCTCAGTATCAGCATTTTTATCCGTGGATGAACGGCAGGATGCTCGGTCGGTTTGTGTCCGGGTTTTATCCGACCTGGGATCAGCAGGAGTTTGAGCGACTGCTGAAAGTGCTCGACCTGCCCGGTGACCGGCGTGCTTCGCATCTCTCCGGCGGCATGCGCATGAAACTCGCGCTGGCCATTGCGCTCGCTCCACGACCGGCGCTGTTGATCCTCGACGAACCAACTTCCGGCCTCGATCCGGTGGCTCAACGCGAATTCATCGACATCATTCAACACCAGGCACAAGAGCACGGCAGAACGACATTCTTTTCCACGCATCGCATTGAAGAAATCGACCGCGCCGCCGATCAGGTCGGCATCATCGATAAGGGCAAACTCCGCTACGAGGGCGGTGTCGATTTTCTTAAAAACTCGGTGCGTCGTGTCACCGAAATTGAAGCGCGCGATCCAGCAGCCCCCGATGCCAACGATCATCCCTACGGTGATACCATGCGTTTTGAAGTACTGCGCACTTCGGACGTCGACGGCCGCCGCCAATGGACAGTCAAAGCCGATCCCACTTTCTGGACGGCCGGCTCTCCGCTCGGCCATTCGGTCGAATCGATGTCGCTGGAGGACGTATTCATCGCTTACGCCTCAGCTCGCGGTCTCGAAAAAATCTGATTGCGAATGACTGCGACCCTGCTCGCCAAAGAACTGCGCCAGCACGGTCTGACACTGTTCGTCCTGGCCTTCCTGAACCTCATCGGCCTGGGAAGTTCCCTGTTGCTGGTCGGGCAGGTCCCGCTGTTCGGTTCGATGCTGTGCACGCTGCAGGCGGAATGCTGGTTGCTCGCCATCACGGCGGTCATCCTGTGCAGCCGACTGGTCGTGGTCGAGTATCAGGCGCAGACCCAACTGTTCCTCGAAGCGCTTCCGGTTCCGCGCTCGCGGGTATTTGCGGTGAAGTATTTTCTCGGCCTGTTCGTCATCGGCTTATTTGCCGTCTGTATCTTTGCCGTGGTGCTCATCGTTTCGGCACGCACCGAACAGTTCAGTTTGAATTTTGTCGCCCTGTTGTTCGCCCGCTTCGGACTGTTCGCCTGGCTGATCTACGGGTTCTTTTTCATGGCAGGTTTTCTGGGCAAGTATCGCTGGGCCTACTTCGGACTGATCATCATTGCGATGTTCACGTTGGAGACACTCAGCGATTTCGATTTTTTCCGCAGCGGCCCCTTCAAGCTCGTCACCGGCGACTTCCCCTTCGAACGCAATTTGTGGCCGGCCGATGCCATGATCCTGACCGGCATTCTGATTGGCATCCAGTTTGTCGTAGCCTGGTTGCTTGCCTCATCTCAAGAAGGTGAGATGGCAGCCAAGCTCGGTGAACGCATCTCTTACCGGGAAAAAATCACCCTCGTTGCGGTGCTGATCGGAGCCCTGTCGGCAGCTGTTCTGGTCGGCGAAAAAAAGCAAAAGCAACCCTATGACACTGCCGACGCCGCCAGCGCGGTCCACCCGGCAGTGACCGTCAAAGTGTCGCCGCGGAGCGAGACGGCCCAGCAGCTGGCTGACGATCTTGCTGCCGATCTGGGAGACATGGCGGACTTTCTCGGCATCGAAAAACTGCCACCGGTCTTCATCACCGAACGGCGCGACCTCGACGCCGATAATTTCGAGCGCGGCTTTCTCGCCAATGCCGAAGGAATCGCCGCCCGCACCAACTTCTTCGACTCCGGGTGGCGCTATGTCGACTTTCTCGAATACATGGTCGGTGAAACGCTTCTGGCGCACTCCAACGGTCGCATCGGTTATGAGCCCGCGTTCTGGATCGTCGACGGATTCTGTCTCTACTGGGCCCATCACCGGGCCGGCGAAAGCCCCGAAGCTGACCCGCTCGACCTGACCGGAGCCAGACAAAATCTGTGGCTGCGCGCACTTTACGGCAGCGAAAACTACGCGCAGCCATTGACCCGCGAACAACACATCGAGCGATGGTTTGTGTGGCAGCGTCGCTCCGGTCACCACATCACAGCCGGCGTCGGCTGGTCGGGATTAGTCAGCCTTCGCGGCGAAGTCGGCGAAGAGAAGTTCCGCGCTTTCCTCCGCTCAACACTGGGTCGTTCGACACCGAAAAATATCACTACCACCATCACTGATCTGGTCCATCCGCCCGGGCAGCACCTCACCGATTCGACCGGCCTCGACTACGCAAGGTTTCTGCCTATCTGGAACCGACAACTCGATCGTGCCCGCGCAGCGCTCGGCGATGAAGTGCTCAACATCCCCCGACTTGAGGGAAGCTTTAAATTTGAACCTCAATCCGGCGCCGCCCGCTCGTTCACCGGCGAGTTCCACTTCTCCGCCCCGGGTAACAGCTCCGATCTACTGCGCCCGGTACTGCTCTACGGAGAACCGGTAAATTTTTATCCCGAGGTTCCCGAATACGAATTAAATCGCTATCCGCTGAATCTTGAACCCGGAGAACAAGCCGGTAGCGTCTATCAGGATTTCACCGCCGGCATGCGCGTGGCCTACACCTTTTCGGCACGCCATCAGGTGCTCGGCTGTCCCATCATTTCCGGATGGCAACTCATGGAAATCCGATGATTCGTTCACTGATTCGCAAAGAACTGCGTGCGTTGCAGCCGTTCATCGTCCTGCTCGTTTTTCTTGCGATTGTCGACTTCGTGTCGATCGCGATCACCGAGTTTCCCGACGACTACGGCATTCTTCGCTGGTTTTCCGACAGCCCGCTGACCGGCAACCTTATCGTCTACGCGGTCATCGCCTACGCACTTGCCCAGGGCGTACTGATGCGCGAACGCGCCGAGGACACACTCGAATTTCTCGACGCCCTGCCAGTCACCCGACATCACGTTTTCTGGACCAAATTTATCGCCGCTCTGTTCGTGCTGGTGATGATGGTGCTGGTCGACACCCTCTTGTTTTTCGGCTTTCACGCCTGGGCCCGGGAATCGCATACCCCCGAATTGTATCCGCACTTCTGGTGGCCGCGACTGGTCATCCTGCTGTTAATGACCTTCGTCTATCTGAGCATCGGCCTGCTCGCCTCGTTTATTGGTCGCTTTGGATTAATTCTGATTTTCTTTGTTCTCCTCGGAGTCTTTTTCCTGCGTCAAATCGGCCAACCGTTCGCGGATCTCATCGACCCCTTCGCCGTCGGCAAAGCCTCACTCGATGGCACCAGGCTCATCCTTCCCTGGCAGATTCTGCAGTATCAACTCGCCATCGGCGGTGGCTGCCTGCTGTTCGCGTGGATTGCCTTTCTCCGCCTTGGCATGCCCCGTCCAAAGGGTGGATTCTGGCGCCGCGCCGCCATGCCGGTTTTCATTTGCTGCTGCCTCGGGCTGTTCGCAGCGTGGTGCGTGATCATGGTGGCCTTTTCCGATAACGACGAACCTGTTACCGCAGCCGGCGCTGGCACTACCGACCCCATCTATCCAAGTTACCAAACCACTCGCGCCCGCAACGACGATTTCGTTTTCATTTATCCGAATGATCGCGCTGGAAAAGCCGAACAACTGATCAGTAGCTCGATGGCCGTTCACGACACCGTGCTTCAATTTCTCGGCGCCGAACGACGCAACGACCTGGTGGTCGATCTGACCAGCACTTCTCCGCGCCATGCCGGCACCGCCTACTGGAAGCGCATCCGCATGAATCTCGATGCCGGCGAAACCAGCGCTGAACTCGACGCCATCCTCGGTCACGAATTGACCCATGTGTACATCGACCAGATGAGCGATGATCGCGTCTCGGACAATTTTAATGCGACGCGCTTCTTTCACGAAGGGCTGGCCTCCTACATCGAGTATCGCTTTTTCCGTGAACCCGGGGATCTCAACAATATTCGCCGCCTGGCCGCCGTCGCCTATGACCGCGACTACGTCGACTTTGCCACCGTCATCGACAGTGCTGCGCTGGCCGGCCGCTATACCGGCGAATGGGTCTATCCACTCGGTGAAGTGTTCGTCGCCGGCGTGATCGAGCGATTCGGCGACGACGCTCCACGTAATCTCGTCCGCGCCTTTGCCCGCGAAGATGCCCCCAAAAACCTCACTGCCATGCCACTCTGGCAGGACACCTTTCAGGCCTGCGGCTACAACATCGAAGAGGCCATCGCCGCATTTTTCGAACTGCTCGACCGCGAAGCCAAAACCACTCAACGCAAGTGGCTCGACCATTTACCCCACCTTGGCGGTCAGGTGGTGCGACGCGAGGACGAGATCGGCGTCCGTATCAGCCGACACGACAGCGGCAATGGCAGCGAGTCGCTCAACCCCGAGCATCTGGTGGTTCGTTTCCGATCAATCGCCAGCGAACCCGAAAGCCAATATCTCAGCAACAGTGCAGACGAACGGGCAATTGTCTGGATACCCGCCGAACATTTTCAACGCGGTAGTTTTTGGTATCAGATCGGCTATCGCAACGAGGATCTGATGTTTCCCATCTTCGATCCCTGGGTTCGCAGCAAAGTCCCGTCGCAGTGATCTCCCCTCGTCGTCAAACCCAACGCTGACCGCGATCGACTCAGTCGACTGATCCAAGATCGCGCAAACTGCACAGGCCGCCCGCATCCAATTGCCGGATCGGACGCGCTGCCGTTTTTCGCCTTTTTCCGACCAGATCCGGACGCTGCCCGGTCAACTCGGTCAGGAACGCCGACGACCCCAGCGCAGTTCCTGCGGTCAGGTGTCGCACCCTGATACGGAACAGTTCGTGGGCCGGCAGCTTGCCGCCCTCCGCCAGCACCCTGGCCACTGCCCCGGCACCGGCCCCTTTACGCAGCACGCCTCCGGCTCCATCATCGACCGCCGCCGCCCGGCCAAACAACAGCACCCGGTAATCCTCGGCCACATTCCGCCACGGACCGTCCCGAACTTGCGAGTCTTCAGCCTCAGCCTCCCCGCCGCCACCCTCCATCCTGGCAATGACCGCCCGAAGCCCGGCACGGGCCGATTTGACCCCGCCGAGCGCCTGTGCATATCCGCACCACCGGTAATCTTTCGGGTCAACCACCAAACCTGCGCGCACCGGATTTAGATCGATATAACTCGCCACAGTTCGCAGCACCATCGGACGATTCTCTACCAGCACACTCCTGAACCTCCCATTCCACAGCGCGCCATCGCGATCGTGGCGCTGATTGTACCAGATGGAAAAACGCTGCTTTAACTCCTTTACGAACACCGACACGTCCCCGATCCGCAGCAAATACCGCTCGATCATCGCATTCACGTCAGCGTCGCCCCCCGAAGCCATCAGTTGCTCCAACTGCGCCGCAATCTCGCTCACCTCAGCCTGCGTATACAGGATGCCCAGATGTTCCAGAAACGCGCCCCGATCACTGCGCAACCGGTCACACAGTTCCGCCGTCGATGATTTCGAGATTCGGACCAAAAGATGGAAATGATTGGAAAGACAACACCAGGTCAAAATCTCCGCACCACAAAACCGGGCAGACTTCTCCAACATCCGCCCGAACATCTCCCGCTCCGGGGCCTCGAACAAAAACTCCCTCCCCGCCGTCCGACTGACGACATGATAAACGCAGGTATCCTGCCAACCAAGTAACCGAGGTTTATGCATAACACCACCCTGATACAGCCCGTCGCAATCCGCAACAAATAAATAGGTTGCTTATTTATTTCTCTAGCTGAGATAACGTATCTACCTGCATTCTTACCGTTCGCCCCTCTGACGCCGTTACCGAGCTTAATCCGATAGGCAGGGTAGTGGGCTGCCAGCGATGCTATCGACTCCTCCGACCGGACCGTCGGTGGCGCTTGCGCTCCTGCTTTTCGAATAACGGCACCAACACTGCGGCGATCCAGTCGAAGGCAGCGTCGAGGCCGTCCCGCTCGAAGATCCGACCGATCTCAGCCTCCACCGACGTCGGATTTCCGATCGCGCTTAGAAATTGATTACACGTCATGCGCATCAGTCGCTCACCGTCCATCCGACCGTCTTGATCGAGCAGCCAACGCCGGGCAAATAACGACAGCACCGCGTCCCCCACCCAGGCCTGCTCGCGCTCAACCGCTACCGGATCAGCTTTTTCTCCACTATTGGCTCGTTTCGTCATGTTTGCTCCTCCACACACTCATTTTTCAGACTCATCATTTTCCGGAATATTGCGAAAGCCAAGCGCCATCACCAGCGTCGCGACGATTCCTACGCCTCCCGCGACAGCGTACATCGTCGACAGGTTCGAAACCGAAATTAACCAGCCCGCTGCCAGGGCACCCAGAATTCGCGACGTCGATGAAATCGTCATCGTGAACACCCCCTGAATTGAATTGCGGAATCGATCGCCGGCGAGGCGATTCAAATACATCACCGGCACCACAAAAAGCGCCAACACTTCCAAGCCGTGCCCGAGTTGGGTGAGAATCACCACCGGCAGCGTCGGAAAAAATGCCAGCAGCAAGAGCCGCACCCCCATGTGCAGCAATCCGAGCACCAGAATTCCCTTCAGCCGAATTTTTGTCTGCAGCCACGGCATCGCCAAGGTCCACAGGATTTCAAAAAATACCCCGATCGACATCACCAGTCCGATCCGCGAGGCGGGAATACCGACCACTTCCTTATAATATATTGCGATGAAAGCGTAGAACGCCGCCGTCACCAGATAGGCCAGCACCAGCCCCAGACACAAGCGCCGACCAGCCGACGAAAACAGCACGCCCAGCGCCTCACCTGTCGGTAAGCGCCGCTGCACCCGCCCCTTGCCGGGCGCAACAGGTGCCCTTGTTTGCCCGGTACCGTCCGCCACCCGCGACTCGATCTGTGGCAGCCGAAAGCTGTTTACGATGCTCAAAAGGCAGAAAGCAACCGCACAGGGCATGATCGCCGAACTGTTCGCGCCCCGCTCAATGGCAACATAAAGCACCAGACTTGGCAGAATAAATCCGATCGTCCCCCAAACCCGCACTTTGGGATACGGGTAATGCTCGACCGACGGCGGAGGATTCAGCGGCACACCCATCCCGAAGGAACTGTTGGGCTGAACCACGCGCGTCAACTGTTCGGCGTAGGAAAAGAAAAAACCGTCCATCAGCGGTAACATCGCGACAAACGCCAAGCCGTGAAACAAGAACAACAGAACGGTCAGAACAGGCGACGTCGAAAAATACATCGCCGTCAAAACCGTTCCGCTCAGCGTAAACGCTGCGGCCAAAATTCGCCGTGAATCAATATGGCGATCGGCCATCAGAGTAATAAACACCGGCGTCACCAGCATCGCCACCGCCCCCAGGCTCATTGCCACCCCGACCAACTGATCCGACAAACCCTTTTCCTCTTTCAAAAAAACTCCCAGCAACGGCATCAAGCTGCCGAGAATGGCGTAGGACAGAAAGAACTGGGTTTTTATCGCACCCATGAAAACAAAACGGACGAAACAAACAAGCAGGCAGAATCAGACTGAATGCAAGCGCAAGGCTGAGCTGATTCGAGGCTCTACGAGAAATTCACGACCACCAGCCAGCGGTCATGCCCCGAAATGATGACCCGGCATCACCCGCGCAATAAGCGAGTAGCATCCCACAGGCAAACGCTTTCCGAAAGCACCTCTCGAGCTGTTCCCGACAAAAACGCATGAACGCATCCTTCGACTTGCGCCGACCACAAATGATCGGAGACTATCTTCTTCGCACGCCAATGATCCGGCGTCATCGAATGCGCCCTTAGCTCAGCTGGATAGAGCACCGGATTTCTAATCCGGCGGTCACAGGTTCGAATCCTGTAGGGCGTACTTTTCCAGGTGGAAAATGGGGCTGAAATTCAACGATCGAACATCTATTTTTGCCGCTTCAGTCCGCAGTTCAGGAACACGGCTCAGGCGCGAAAAATCCCCCATCCGGTTCTACGATCTCGTAGATCACCTCAACGATTCCGCTTCCAGCCGGGCGAGTTTCAGACAACTTCCCAAATCTTTTGAGCAGATGATGCATCGCCGTGTTGTCGGAAAACGTGGCCGCGAAAAATCGGCGGATTCCTACCTTCACCGCAGCCGCGGACAGAGACCGCATGAGCTCTACTCCGGCTCCGTTGCTCTGCCAGAGATCTGCGGTGACGATAGCGATCTCGGCGAGGTCCCTTTCGTGTTGGTCGCGAAAACACCGCGCCACTGCGATGGGAAGCGGTTCGGTTCCATCGTCCAGCTTCACGGCCAATCCGTAGGCGATGTGATCTACGCCGTCGGGATGGGTCAGTCGCGAAAGCTCGCTATCGGAAAGGTGCTTTTTATCGAAGAAGAAACGGCGAACCCGGGTTTCCGGTTCGAGATCCTCCAAGGCAGCCGCCAGCGCATCGCGGTCCGAAGGAATGATCGGCCTGACAACGCCCGGAGTACCATCCAACAGTATGACAGATCTCTCTGCGGACATGAGCCGGGTTCGTAACAGTTAACAGTTTTCCTGCCGAATATCCCCCCGCCCCGTTAACGGGAGGGCGTTTGCGATTCAAGAGTAACCATGGCAGGCAGCTGTCACGTTTCAACTCAAGAACGTTCGTCGATCCAGCAAGCAACCGATCACAGAAGACGTGACCGCCTTTCGCGGCCCACTCGCCCGGCGTTCACCGTATCGCGCTGAAAAAGCAGCCTCAGCAGCGACGCAGGCGCGGCCAGCGGTGACACCGGCTTGAATTTACACCACCGCAGCGTTTAACCCGCTGACAGATCGAACTCCGCCCCGCGCCTCACGCATCGTCGCGCACTTCGATACTGGCGACCGCCATCGCCGCAATGCCTTCGCTGCGGCCGATGAAGCCCATCAACTCGTTGGTGGTCGCCTTAATACCGATCTGATTGACGCTCAGACCGAGCGCTTCACCGATCTTATGCTTCATCTCCTCGCAGTGCGGCATGATCTTCGGCGCCTCGGCGACCAGGGTTGAATCGATATTGTGAATCCACACCGATTTACCCTCTGCGATGCGTCGCACTTTACGCAAAATTTCCAAACTGCTGATTCCCTCGATATCCGGATCATCGGGCGGAAAATAAAAGCCGATGTCCGGCTCCCCCATCGCTCCCAGCAAAGCATCGGCAATCGCGTGACTGAGTACATCCGCGTCCGAATGACCGGTCAATCCCATCGGGTGAGGGATATCGACCCCACCCAAAATCAAACGTCGCCCTTCACCAAAGCGATGCACATCATATCCTATTCCACAGCGCTGCATAATTTCGTTCTTTCAAATTTCACACTAACAAACGGCCCATTCAATGACGAGTCCCAAAAAGGTGTGCGCAAAACATCGACAATCTCGCTAAGTTTCACGACCGATATCTCGTGCGGTTCGCAGAACGGCACCCGACCTATCCCGACCATCGATCGCCTCGCGCACCATCGCACGCGCGACTTTCTCCACCGGATTAACCAGATTCGGTACCAATCGGAACAGCGGCGATATGACTTCCCACAGACGTTCGGTCCTGGTGGGATTCTCGCGCCCGCCATCGACCGCGATGTAACCCGGCCGCCAGATGACCAGACGCCGCAACCCGGTCGCCCGCAGCATCGCCTCCGCCTCACCTTTGAGCCGGGCCCACATTGGCGCCGGCCATCGCCTGCCGCCAGCACCCATGGCACTGACAAAATGAAACGCCACTCCCGGGCTCGCCGCTAACAGCTCAGTGATGGCCACCTCCATGTAGCCGCAAGTGATCTCCCGATAGCGCGCTTCATCGGACACCGAACTCTGCGCGACCCCCAAACACCAAAACGCGACATCAACCTCCGTCAGCAAATCCGCATAGCTGTCTGCAGCGAGAAAATTCTCCACCTGATACTCACGATGTTTAGCGTGCGACACATCGCAACTTCGCCGGGAGAAAGTGCGCACCTCTTCGAAGTGTTCGTCGGCAAGGCACTGCCGCAAAAGTTCACTTCCCGTGGCGCCCGTCGCTCCCCAGATCGCCACTTTCATCGCCATCGAAAAGCCGCGTGCTTACAACACTTCCTCGAGTGGGATTTTGCCGTTGGTAGCGACGATCGACAAACACTCCGGCGCGTGCTCCGGCGTAGTCAGCGTGATTTTTCCGCCCGCCTTCTGCACCAACAACACACCGGCAGCGATGTCCCAGAGATTCACCGATTCCTCGACGTAAGCATCGAGGCGGCCACAGGCGATATAGGTCAGCGCCAGGGCAGCGCTGCCGAGCATTCGGGTTTTGCGCACTCGGTAGCCGATCTTTTTATATTTCTCCAAACCGACATCCATCGATTCCTTAGTTTTGGAAAAACCCACGGTGATGACGGCATCCGCCAGCCGCTCGCGCGAGCTGACGGAAATTTCCCGACCGTTCAGCGCCGGCGCCGTATCCGCCGCAGTCACGCTCCACATCTCGTCACGCATCGGATCATAAATAACGCCGACCACCGTCTCCCCACCGCGCTGCAGCGCGATCGATACGCAGAAATGCGGGATGCCATAGTAATAATTGACCGTGCCATCGATCGGATCGACCACCCACTGAAACTCGCTTTCAGCGTTGCCGACGTTGCCGCCCTCTTCACCGAGAAAGCCGTGCTCGGTAAATTCACCGAGCAGCAATTGAGTGATCAGTTCCTGACTGCGCACATCCAGATCGAGCTTGATGTCGTGATCCGCCAACTCATTGACATCGAGATCACTTTCGTAGTTGTCGCGCAAAAGTTGACCGGCGGCGCGAGCCGCCGCCTCGGCAGCCGTGCGAAATTCATTCAGAGTATCGGAAGAGTCGGACATCGCAGCACCGATAAGCCCGCCCGGCAACCGTCGCAACCAACAAGCTCAGTCCGCGCTGC
Organism: uncultured bacterium; assembly: GCA_965367965.1. Taxonomy (GTDB): domain Bacteria; phylum Verrucomicrobiota; class Verrucomicrobiia; order Verrucomicrobiales; family DEV007; genus JBBKXR01. The sequence continues at coordinate 28,396 of CBDULB010000060.1, forward strand.
TGCGCTGGTGAGGCCGTGGATTGTTGGCTTGGCTGAGGCGACAGCTGCACGGCCAGTCCACCGGTCCACCTTCTGACGAAGGCGGCTACGCTGCGGCGATCGACCGGATCACCTTTACCAGCTCATCCGCCAGTTCACGCTTCGACTGAAGCGGCAGCGCCTGTTGCCGACCGTCGCGGAAAACCAGCAACACCTCGTTGTCACCCGAATCAAAACCGATGTCCCGGCGGCTGACATCGTTGGCGACCACCAGATCACAACCTTTGCGGTCCAACTTTCCACGGGCATTTTCCGCCAGGTTTTCGGTCTCTGCGGCAAAACCCACCAAGGTCCCCGGAAAATTCATCGTCCCCCGCACGCTGCCGAGAATGTCGACCGTCGGCTCCAGTTGCAATGTCAGCAGTGCCTCGCGATCATCGCTGCTATCGCCTTTCTTAATCTTCTGTCCGGCCGCCCGGGTCGGTCGAAAATCGGCAACGGCGGCGGCAAATACCGCAATGTCCTTGGCGGCAATATTTTCGACGACGGCCGCATGCATTTCGGCTGCGGACTCGACATCGATTCGTGAAACGCCGTCAGGCGTGTCGAGATGCACCGGCCCACTGATCAGCGTGACTTCGTTGCCGGCGGCAGCAAACGCCCCGGCAAGGGCAAAGCCCATTTTTCCCGACGAGCGATTGCCCAGATAGCGCACCGGATCAATCGCCTCGCGCGTCGGCCCGGCAGTGATGAGGACACGAGCCGGAGTGCTCACACCAGGGTTCCTCCGCGGCGTTCGAGGATCGCTTCCGCCGCTTCAACGATGCCCTCTACATTCCACAAACGACCAATGCCCTCGTAGCCGCAGGCCAGCATGCCCTCTTCGGGACCGATCCATTCGACGCCCCGGCGGGAGAGGGTTTCGACATTTTCCTGCGTGGCTGGGTGCAGCCACATCTTGCCATTCATCGCCGGAGCGATCAGCACCGGCGCGGGCGTAGCTAGATGGATGGCACCGAGTGTATCATCGGCGATGCCGTGGGCGAACTTGGCGATCACGTTGGCCGTGGCCGGTGCGACTAACAACAGGTCGGCTTGATCGGCGAGCTGAATGTGCCCCGGGTGCCAGCTTTGCTTTTCGTCGTAGAGATTCGACGTCACCGGATTCTTCGACAGCGTCTGCAAAGTCAGGGGCGTGATAAATTCAGTCGCGTCCCGCGTCATCACGACATGCACGTCATGGCCTCGCTTGGTCAACTGACTGGCGAGATCAGCCGCCTTGTAGGCAGCGATCGATCCGCTGACGCCGAGAACAATGTTGGAGGGCTTTGCCACAATAAAAAATGGAATCAGGTCACTCGCTCAGCCGATGCCCGGTTACGGCTGCGACCGCTTCTCGAGATCGGTAGAATCGCCACCGCCCGGCCGGAGACGCGAGGCACGACTGCGTTCGGCCTCTATGATAGCACGAAAACGCTGTCGATCCTCCTCCGGCGTGCCACTGACAATGGCATACGCGTAGTTCTGCCAGTGACGCATTTCCTCCAGTCCGTTGTCGAGTCGCAGCGCAAGCTCCGCTTCGCTTTCGGTACCCCTGCCGCGCAATCGATCGAGCAGCTTTTCGCGACTGCCGAGTAGAATGAACACATCAATCAGCGATTTTTCGATCACCGGATCGGCATTTTGCCGCACCAGCGCCGCGCCCTGAACATCGATGTCCATGAGCACATCGCGGCCGGCCTGAAGGTGTTCGATGACCGAACTTTTCAAGGTGCCGTAGAGGCGGCCATGGACGCGGGCGAACTCGAGGAAATCACCGCGTGTCGTGCGCTCGTTGAAGTCGTCTTCAGTGATGAAATGATAATCACGTCCGTCGACTTCACCATCGCGCGGCGGCCGTGTCGTGCATGACACGGCGTAAACGCAGTCTGAATCGCGTTCGCTGAGCCCCCGGCACAGAGTGGTTTTTCCCGAACCCGAGGGGCCGGATACGACACACAGGATTCCCTGGCGCTGATATTCGTCGTTGGACATTCGTTAAAAAACGCTGCCCGGCGTCGATCGGCCGGGGTTATTGAACATTCTGGACCTGCTCGCGCACCTTTTCCAGTTCGGTCTTGAGAGTGACTACGCCCTTCGAGATCTCCGAGTCGTTGCCCTTGGAGCCGATCGTGTTGAACTCGCGATTGAGTTCCTGGCAGAGAAAATCCAGTGGCCGACCGATAGCATCGCCGGACTCGCCACTTTTTTCATCGGACATCGCGGCGGCCAGATAATCATCGAACTGCTTTAGATGCGAGTCGATCCGCGTCAGCTCTTCGCTGATATCGCAGCGGTCGGCGAACAGGGCGATTTCGCGCACCACCCGATCGTCGGCGAGCAAATCGTCGCTCTCGAGGCCCGCCTTGTGCAGACGGGCGAGCAGGTTTTCCCGGTGAGTTTCGAGCACCTGCGGCGCACGTGCAGCGATGGCGGCTTTGGTGTCAGCGATCACCTTCAGACGCTCGACGAAGTCAGCACGCAAGTGCTCGCCCTCGGTGTGCTGCATTTGCAGTAGTGCATCGAGGGCCTGGTCGAGCACCTCGAACAGAGTCGGCAGGGCGGCCCCGGCCTCGACGCTGCTTTCCTCAAGACTGAAAACGCCCGGTGCGCGCAGCAAATCGATCTGGCGGAATTCGATTCCGCGCGACGCGTATTCGCTGATCGAGTCAATCGCGGCGAAGTATTGCTCCGCGAGATCTTTATCAAATCGCAGCTCAGTATTGCCGGTGCCGCCCTTGCCATTCTTTTCGAGAGTGACGCGCGCATTGATGCGTCCGCGCGAAATCCGTGCGGCGATGCGCTTGCGGGCGTCAGCCTCGGCCGCCGCGAGACGGTTGGGAAGATTGACGACGATGTCGGTCTGCTTGCGGTTCACTCCACTGAGCTCCACCGCCAGCACCCAGTCGCTATCGCCGATGGCGGCCTCCGCGCGCCCATATCCCGTCATACTTCTCATAAATTGGGAGTTTGGCGGTCAGCGCCCGAATTACAACCGCTTTTCTGCAGGCAATCACTCCCCCCGCCCACCGTCACGCCGCAATTCCGCAACATATAGATAAGCTGCTTATTTATAGGCCGGGCGCTGGCTTTCCTGTTGGCAGCGGCCGCGCGGCGTGTTCGTCGCGACTCAGCTGAGCTGATACGGATCGACGTCGACGGTGACGATGACGTCTTCGGGAAACGACAGCGGTTCCATGACTTTGCGGATGTGGCGCACCAAACTGCGCGGGTTCACGGCGCGAAGCATGGTCTGGTAGCGAAACTGATCGTGACTTTTCACCAGTGGCGATGGCAATGGCTCACCGATGTCGGCGCCGGGCGGCAGATCGCGCTTGAGGCGGCTGTAGAGGGTTTTCAGGGAAAACTCGGCACGCTTGGCGTGAACCGAACGGACGGTGACCATGACCATGTGAACGAAAGGCGGAAACTCGAATTTCTGACGGAAATCGAGTTCCTGTTCGGCGAATCCGATGAAGTCGTGATGACGGGCGAACTGAATCGCCGGATGATGCGGCGTAAAAGTCTGTACCACGACTTCGCCTTCGAGTTCGCCGCGCCCGGCGCGCCCGGCGACCTGGGTGAGCAGCTGGAAGGTGCGCTCACCGGCACGGAAGTCGGGCACGTGCAGACCGATGTCGGCATTGAGAATCCCCACCAGGGTGACGTTCGGAAAATGCAGGCCCTTGGCGATCATTTGCGTGCCGAGCAGAATATCGATCTTCTTGGCTTTAAATTCTGCCAGGGTCTTGCGCAGCATATTTTTGCGCTTCATGACATCGGTATCGACCCGGGCGATGCGCGCGCCGGTAAACACCTTTTTCAGCACCTCTTCGACTTTCTCCGTGCCGTAACCGGCGAGCACGATATTGCGGGCGTTGCACTCGCCGCAGCGGCGCGGCACGATGCGTGCGTAGCCGCAGATGTGGCAAATCAATCGATCATCGGTCTTGTGAAAGGTTAACGGAATCGAGCAGTGCGCACACTCGCTGACTTTGCCGCACTCGGGACACAGCAACGACCGGGCAAAGCCGCGCCGATTGAGAAACAGGATGGTCTGCTCACCATCCGCGATCCGCTCCTCGATCGACTGCCGCAGTTGGTTCGAGAGAATCGCCATGCCGCCCTGCTGTTTGCGCGCTTCGATACGCATGTCGAGAATACGAATCAGCGGCATTTTCTGATCGTCGACCCGCTCGGGCATGTCGAGCAGACGATACTTTCCGGTTTGAGTATTGTGCCAGGATTCCAGCGACGGCGTGGCGCTGCCGAGCACCACGGCGCACCCCTCGAGTTTGGCGCGCACGACCGCAATGTCGCGCGCATGATAGCGGGGTGGGCTTTCCTGCTTGTAGGAATTCTCGTGTTCCTCATCGACGACGATCAGACCGAGGTTTTCGACCGGCGCAAAAATCGCCGAGCGGGCACCGATGACGATGCGCGCCTCGCGTCGCAGTACTTTGCGCCACTCGTCATGACGCTCACCCTGCGACAAGTGACTGTGTAAAATTGCCACCTGATCCTGAATCGCCGCGAAACGTTTTTTGAATCGCTCGGCAGTTTGCGGCGTCAGCGAAATCTCCGGCACCAGCACAATCGACCCCTGGCCCCGATCGAGGGCAAACTCGATCGCCTGCAGATAGACTTCGGTTTTACCCGATCCAGTGACACCGTGCAGAAGCAGCGGCTTGATCGCCGACGCTTCATCGCCGGCCTGCTCGATCGATGCCCTGATCGTCGCGAAGGCCTCAGCTTGTTTCGGATTGAGCGTGAGATTGCTGCTTTGCAGGAACTCCTCATCGGCGAACGGGTCACGCTTTACAGCAATGTCCTCAACCACCACGGCACCGGCCTTTTCCAATGCAGTGATCGAAGCCCTCCCGATGCCAAGCTCATCGAGCAGTTCCGACAGGCGCTGCGATTTTTGCGGCCGGGTATCGAGATGCTTGACCAGTTCCGCCTGCCTCCTGGCGCGTTTGCCCAGTTTTTCGACCAGTTCGGCAACGTCACCGATCAAGCGCACCTGCTTGCGCATTTGTTCGCCGCCTTTGCCATCGCGGGCAGCCTGAGGCAGCATGGCGCGAAACGCATTCTCCAATCCGCAGGTGTAATACTCGCTCATCCAGCGGGCCAGATTGATCAACGGTGGCGTCAGCACCGGTTCGGGATCGACCAGCGACTGGATGTCTTTGAGTTTAAAACCTTCCTCCTCGACTTCGTGCAGGTCGATTACCGTGCCGACCGCAGCCCGATTGCGCAACGGGATGCGTACCCGGCATCCTACCACCACGGAAGTGGCGAGATTGTCGGGCAGTCCGTAATCGAACTGGAGTCCTGAACTCCCGTCGACGAGAACCAATGCGGCCGGTTTTGACATTGCCGACACCCTATCGAAACTCGATCAAGATGCGACTCTTCGATGCTCGAGAGGAAAAGAATTTGCCGACCCGGCACCGGGCATCGACGTCCAGGGCACAAAAAAACCTCCTGACCGAAGCCAGGAGGTTTTTAAGATCTGAGCAACGAGTGCAAGACCCGCTGCCTGAAGTCATCGGGACTTTGATTAGAAATCGACGCTCAGAGAGACACCGCCGTAGAGCTCGTCTTCCTGGAAGCTGTCGATCGCATCAAGCGACCAGCTGTGAGCGATGTACGGAGTCAACGTGGCGCGGTCGGTCAGGCTGATCGGAAGCTCAACGAAGGCACGGACGTCATTCCAATCGCTGCCTGCAGCGTTGTAATCGTTCTGGTATCCAATCGAGCCACCTGCGGTGAGGCCGAAGCCATCGCAGATTTCAAGGGTGTGCGAAGCACCACCGGAGAAATACCAACCTTCGATGTCGAAGTCGTAGTAACCGGCAAATCCAAGGTCGATGAGGTCAAGAATGGAAAAATCCACTCCGGTGCCAACTTCGTTGGTCGAACCGCCACCCGCTTCCGGGTAAAGGTATGCAGCATAACCGAACCAGATGCTGACGCCTTCAGTGATGTCAACGGTAGCGGTAACGTAGAGGTCGAGCTCATCTTCGTGAGCTGGATTCGTAGGAACGCCGTTAATCGGATTCTGATACCAGGTGCCGACGGTCAGGTCGATAAAGTCCGGAGTGAACGGCAGGGAGTATTCAATAGATCCCCAAACGCTGTCTTCGCCGTAGCTAACACCGCGGAAAATGTAGTGGCTGTCGTAACCAACAGAAACGTTAGCGCCGAAAAGCTGCGGTTCCGCGATCGGAGATGGTGGCGGCATGACCATTTTTCCGCTGCCGGCATTGGCGGATACGCTGGTCAGTGCGAGAGCACCGATCGCGGTGAAAAAGAGAGTCTTGAGTTTCATAGGTCTGAGTATGAGTCGTTAATTAACTTTTTATTGGTTACTTGGTTGTTGCTTGGACACCTCCAAATGAGGCAAAATCGTTGCTCAGTCAACGCTTTTCGTTCAAATAACCATGAATTTTGGAATAGTTAACTAACTTAACCGCTGCGCTTCACGACCCACTGCCGGCCGAAAGCACCAATTCCGCACTTCCACCGGACCTGATCACCGGCCACCTGATCACCGGCCGATTGCAGGACTGCAGGGGTTACCCGGCCGTTAAGGCGCG
>CBDULB010000061.1:0-34863 GCA_965367965.1 uncultured bacterium
TTTCCAGCGTGCCAAGTTGATCGATCGAGACGCGAACCACATCTGCGGCGGCGAGGGTGAAATCCGAGCCCGGTACAACGCCGGTGCCAGTCATCAGCAGTGCGCCGTTGGCGAACTCATTGCAGCGGAACAGGTAATCAGCGAGTTCTTCGAGGCTGCGTTTGATCTGGCTGAGATCTGTAGTTCCGGAAAAGACCTGCTCCCCGGCGCGTTCGATTTCGACCGTGATTTCGGTGGTTTTGGCGAGCGGCGGAGTGACCACCAGTGCCGGTCCGATGGCGCACGAACCGGTGTAAACCTTTGCCTGCGGCAGATACAGCGGGTTTTCGCCTTCGATGCTGCGTGAACTCATGTCGTTGCCGATGGTGTAGCCGAAAATTTTCCCCGCCGCATTGATCGCCAGCGTCAGCTCCGGCTCAGGCACGTCCCAACTTGAGTCGCTGCGGATACCCACCGCCGCGCGATGGCCGCGCGCGCGAGCCGCCGTCGCCTTCATAAACAGCTCCGGGCGCTCGGCGTCGTAGACTTTGTCGTAGAAGACATCGCCACCGGCTGATTCAGCTTCCTCCATGCGCGCCTCGCGGGAACGGAAGTAGGTGACGCCGGAGGCCCAGACCTCCTGATTGCCGATCGGTGGCAGCAGGCGGGTTGTCGCGATATCGAGCGGTGTCGTTGTTTCAGCATCGCGGGTAGCGTCGCTCAGCCACGCCTCCGGATCTTCGCTGCGGAATAGTTGATCGAAGTCCAGTGACGAAATCTGTCGCCAGTCGCCGTCTTTTTCGATTGTGTCAAAACCTTCGCTTCGGTAGATACGAGTCATGGTTCGCTACCGTAGCCACTTCGCTGCGCTTTGCCAGCCCTGACGCTGAAAAGCTTAGAACGAATTTTTTCTCATGGATTTACTGATTCCCATTCTCGCCCAGACCGAAGCGGCCACCGCTTCCGACCTTCCCAAGCTATTGACCATTCTCGCCGGAGCGGTCGGCTTGTTACTGGTGATGATTATCTGGATGCGTATGCAGGCCTTCGTCGCGCTGATCCTCATCAGTGTGCTGGTCGCGATTGCCGCCGGATTTCCGCTCACCGAAATCGCCGGCACGATCGAAAAGGGGATGGGCTCAAGTCTCGGCTTTATCGCGGTGATCATCGGCATGGGCGCGATCTTCGGGCAAATGCTCGAGCATTCCGGTGGGGCTCAGCGCCTGGCACAATCGCTGCTCAAGTTCTTCGGCGAGAAGCGAGCCTCGTGGGCGATGCTGGTCACCGGATTCATCATTTCGATTCCGGTATTCTTTGATGTCGGCCTGGTCATCGTCTCTTCGATCCTGTTTTCGCTGACCAAGAAAAGCGGCAAGTCGCTGCTGGTATTCGGCCTGCCGCTGGTCGCGGCGATGGCCACCACGCACGCCTTTGTGCCGCCGACGCCCGGGCCTGCCTATGTTGCCTACAATCTGGGCGTCGACCTCGGCACGATGATTGTCTGGGGAATTCTCGTGGGTCTGCCGACCGCTATTGTCGCCGCTATGGTTGGTCGCAGGATGGGCGAAAGATTCTACGTTCCCGTGCCGGTCGATCTCGACACCAGCGAAGAGCGGCCGGAATCGGAGTTGCCCGGATTTGGTTTGGTAGCGCTGATCATCGCACTGCCGATCCTGTTGATTCTCGCAGGTACCGGCATCGAGCGCTTCCTGGTGGCGAAAGATATACCCGCCGGTCTCAGTCTCGGCGATTACAACAGCCAGCTGAACGAAGCTCTCAGTGCCTCGTCGATGCCGGTGCAGTTGATTGCTTTTCTCGGTAAGCCGATCATCGCCTTGTTAATCGCCACGCTCGCCGCGCTGTATTTTCTCGGCACGATGCGCAAGGTTGGCGCCGAAGCCCTGCTCGAACTCAGTACCAAGGCGCTCGGGCCGGCCGGTATCATCATTCTCATTACCGGCGCTGGTGGGGTTTTTAAACAGGTGCTGATCGCGACTGGTATCGCCGACGCGCTCAAGGAGGCCTTCGGCGATTCGATGCCGCTGGTGGTCATCGCTTTCCTGCTCGCCCTGGTGGTGCGGATCGCGCAGGGGTCGGCGACGGTGGCAATGGTCACTACTGCCGCACTGGTCTCAAGCTTCGCCGCCGACGGCGATTACAGTTCGTCCTACATGGCGCTGGTGGTGATCGCGATTGCCGCAGGTTCGACCGCGTTGTCGCACGTCAACGACAGTGGTTTCTGGATCGTGAATCGTTACTTCGGTATGACCGTCAAAGACACGCTCAAGACCTGGACCGTGGTTACCTGTGTGATTGCCGGGGTCGGTTTCGGATTGGCCTTTGTGCTCAGCCTTTTTGTGTAATGCTGTAGGGTGCAAGAATCCCCCTTCGTTAAAGCGATTGCGATGGCAATTGCGATCGCCGGCAATGTTTTTGCTGCGGCGCCTGTCGATGGTGCCCCGGTCAGTGTTTCGTCGATCGAACCGGACGATTTAGCCGAGTATTCGAAACAGCCGGAAAAAGTCCAGGCGCTGATCGATTACGCTCTGAGTCTGACGCAGAAAAAGCTCGGTTATAAATACGGTTCCAACACGCCGGACCGTGGCGGCATGGATTGTTCGGGAACCGTTCAACATGCGCTGACCGGCGTTGGTGTGTCGATGCCGCGTTCGTCTTACACGCAATACCAATGGGCGCTCAAGGAGGGGGTGATGAATAAAGTAAGCGGCGTTCACCGCGTCGACGATCCGGCGCTGAAGAATCTCAAGCCGGGCGATCTGCTGTTCTGGACCGGCACCTATTCGACCGGGAAACGCAAGCCACCGATCTCACACGTGATGATTTATCTGGGCACTCTGAAGGCCGACGGCAAGCCGGTCATGTTCGGTGCCTCCAGTGGCCGTCGCTACCGCGGCAAAAAAATCCACGGCGTCAGCGTGTTCGATTTCAAAGTTCCCTCAGCGGAATCGAAGTCGCGTTTCGTCGGCTACGGCCCCGTGCCGGGGTTGCGGTGAGCGGTTACTGTGGGAAGGCATCGCGTTGAGGCGCAGAGACACAGAGTTTTTAGCAGTACGCCGGGAGATCTATGTTTCGAATTGGGATAGGTCATCGCTACGGTAACCAGAAATATTAATCCAGCAGCCGGTCCTCTGCGCCGGTGCGCGAGTTTTTTTCCCGTGGACGAGAAAACGTTGAGCGAACGTCAAGGCGCCTTCTCAACCGCTGACTGTGGCTTGCCTGTCGAGGCAGTAGCTGACTTCTCTACCAACTGCCGGATCTTGAGCTGCAGGTCACCGAGGCGGAAGGCGATGATCTCCGGCTGCCAGTCGGGAAAGCGGCTTTCGACTTGTTCGTAAGCGCTGCGCGCGCTCTGAAACCGTCCGATGGCCTGAGCGATATCACCGGATTGTTCAAATTGGGTGCCTTCGACGACCCAGGCCAGAGCCTGCAGCCAGATGTCGGCGGCGGGCGAGAGATTGGGGAAGTAAACTTCTTCAACCGGGGCCGGCGGAGTCTTCTGTGGCATCAACATTTCCGTGCTGATCGCCTGCTGTGACGAATCCTCCGTGTCAGTGGTGTTGACGCTGGCGGGATCGTTATTGATTGGCAATGGCTGAAACGGGACCGGTTCAGCGCCAGATTGGCTGTCGCGGTCGTGTTTGATCCGCTTCGCCGGTGGCTGGGTGCGGAGAATCTCCACCTGCTGGGGAGTTTCGTTCCAGGTTGGCAGCGCTAACACGATGGTCGGCAAATTCCCGGTCGGCGCCGGTGCTGCCTCCGCCTGTTCTTCGACGTCGTCGACGTCGCCCGCCTGGAGGCAGGTAGCTGCCAGGCACAGCAGCGCGCAAAGCTGAGCGCACACCGGCGCTGGCCTGAGAATTAACTGATTCTGTTGTGCAGGCATCGCCATTGCGAGGACAAGTTAAATCACGGAGTCCGATTCACCAGAGGAATCTGGTCGCTTGCAGGCTGGCGCGGGTGCGCCAGAGTGGAGCATGGACAGGGCTCACCAGTTTGTTTGTCGCCGTCGCGTCGAGTTTGCCGATACCGATGTCGCCGGCATTATGCACTTCGCGAATTTCTTTCGTTTTATGGAAGTCACCGAGCATGCGTTTTATCGCTCGCTGGGTTTCTCGGTGCATCCGCTGCGGGCGCCTCTGCCAATCGAGGTCAACAGTGGTGCGGGCACAGCCGGCATCGATACCGGAGTCGGCTGGCCGCGTGTGCATGCCTCGGCTGATTTTCGCCTGCCGCTGCGCTTTGAAGAGGAGGTCGACGTCGAGCTGTTGATCGAAGAAATTCGCGCCAAGACGATTCGTTACCGCTTTCGGTTCTGGAAATTTCCCGATGACGCCGAAGGCCGTGCGCTGGCCGCAACCGGTGGCTTCGTGGTGGTTGCCGCCGCGCTGGACGGCGAGAGGGGACGCATGAAAGCGGTTGCCATACCCGATGATGTGCGCGACAAAATCGAAGTGGCTCCCGAGGCTCTACTGTCCGCTGTGGATCGTTAGTTGGTGCCGGACCCGAATATTTTTTGATGTTATGAATTACGCTTGGTTGTTTTTCGCCCTCGGCACGGTCGTCACCTGGGGATTGTATGGAATTTTTCTGCACGAGGGGCAGATCGGTATGGGTGATCCCGTTAACGGTCGCTACAAGGCGTTCCTTTTCGTCGGTATCGCCTACTTTCTGGTCGCCGTGCTGGCACCGCTGGCGATATTGATGATTCGCGGCGCGGATTGGAAATTTACCGCGCCCGGCATGTGGCTGTCACTGTTTGCCGGCGTGCTCGGAGCGATTGGTGCGTTTTTTGTGCTGCTCTCTCTGGGAGCGCTGTTCGGTCAGGGCAACAAGAGTGCGCCGGCGATTGTCATGTCGATCATTTTTGCCGGTGCGCCGGTGGTCAATGCGGCGGTGTCACTCTACAAACATCCGCCGGACGGCGGCATGTCGGCGGTGAAGTGGCCGTTCGTGCTCGGCATTGCCATGGCCGCGGTCGGGGGGTTCCTGGTAGTGCGCTTTAAGCCCGATGCGGCGCCGCACAAACCCAAGCCGGTCGCTGCGGCACCTGCTCCGGGCAACGCTGCTGCCGATCCGGAGTCGATCATCGATCCAAACAGTTAGTTAATTACTCGTGAGCGCCGGACGCCGAGAGATCGAAGCCCTGCAGTTGCAGAAGCTGCGTGGTCTGATCTCGGAGTTGAGTTCGGGCAATGCGTTTTACAAATGCCGGCTGAAAGAGGCCGGGGTCGACGCGCGTATCGCCAGCCTGGCGGGGTTCGTCGAACGCATGCCGTTCACCAGCAAGATGGATCTGGTCTGGGATCGCGAGGAGGCGCCGCCCTACGGCACGAATTTGACTTACCCTCTGAGCGATTACTCGCGTTTTTGCCAGAGCAGTGGCACGACCAGTGGACCTCTTCCCTGGCTGGACACCAACGAGAGTTGGTCGGCGATGCTGAACTGTTGGGACCGGGTGTTCGATGCGGCGCAAGTCGGCACTGAGCAGGTCATCTTTTTCGCGTTTTCATTTGGCCCGTTCCTCGGTTTCTGGACTGCCTTCGATGCCGCCGTGCGGCGAGGCAATCGTGCCATCCCGGGCGGTGGCCTGGGTAGCGAAGCCCGCTTGCGCACCATGGCAATGAACGAAGCCAAAGTGCTGTGCTGCACGCCGACCTACGCGATGCGTCTCGGTGAAGTGCGCGCCTCGCTGGCCAATGACAGCGAGTTGGCGGGCAGCTTGTGTGTGGAAAAAATTATCGTCGCCGGCGAGCCCGGCGGTAGTCTTCCCGAAGTGCGCGAAAAATTGGAAGGCTTGTGGCCGGGAGCGCGGGTTTACGATCATCACGGCATGACCGAAGTCGGGCCGGTCAGTTACGAACGCACCGATGAGCCGATGAAACTGTGTGTCATCGAGGAGTCGTACTTCGCTGAAGTCATCGATCGCGAGACGCTGCGCGAGGTCGAGCCGGGGCAGAAAGGTGAGCTGGTGCTGACGACGCTCGACCGTGCGGCCAGTCCCTTGCTGCGCTACCGGACCGGCGACCTGGTGGAGAAAGGTTATCTCGACGCGGGCAAAGACGGATCGATCCTCGCGTTGCAGGGCGGTGTACTCGGCCGGGTCGACGAGATGGTGGTGATTCGCGGCGTGAACATTTATCCGACCGCGATCGAGAAAATCATTCGCAGCTTCCCCGAAGTCGCCGAATACCAAGTCATCGAGAGCACCCGCGACTCGATGGCCGAACTCGAAATTGCGGTCGAGCCGATAAAGAGTGCCGCGGAATCGTCAGAGGATCTCATGCAGCGGATTGGGCGGGCCTTGGCGAATGCGTTTACCTTGCGGATCCCGGTGAGGATTGTGGAGCAGGGGGCACTGCCGCGGTTTGAGTTTAAGAGTCGGCGCTGGGTGAAGCGGTAGATGGTAGTGCTACGAAGGCGCGGGCGCGTTTGCGTTTTGCCTCGGTGAGGGATTTACCGTAGTTTCGAGTTTCGAATCCTAGATAATCGTGAGCACGTCCATTGTTGAACTGAAAGAAATCTCCAAGTGGTATGAGTCGGATCCGGACCGGCGAGTGCTCGATGGACTGTCGCTGCAGGTTTCTACGGGTGATCGTTTTGCGGTGGTCGGGCCATCGGGCTGCGGCAAGAGCACGCTGTTGAACATTTTGGGAACGCTCGATTCTCCGAGCGAGGGCGAGGTGATCTTCGACGGACAGTCGCTGGTCGGGATGAAGGAAAAGAAACTTGCCGAGCTGCGCAGTGGTCAGGTGGGATTTATTTTTCAGCTGCATCATCTGTTGCCGCAATGCACGGCTCTGGAAAATGTTCTGGTGCCGACGTTGGCACTGGTCGAGAAACCCGAGGAGAAGGCGACGCTGGAACGCGCTCGGTCACTGATGGATCGGGTCGGTCTGGCTGACAAATGCGACAGCCGTCCTTCGCAGTTGTCCGGGGGCGAACGTCAGCGCGTGGCGGTGGTGCGGGCATTGATCAATCGTCCCAAACTGCTACTTGCCGACGAACCAACCGGCGCGCTCGATGAAGATAACGCCGGCCGTTTGGTGGATCTGTTAGTCGACCTCAACGAGTCTGAGAGCCTTGCGCTGATTATGGTAACGCACGATCTCGACCTGGCCAGGCGCATGGGCCGCACGGTCGAATTGCATCAGGGAAAGATCGCGTCAGCGTAGTCATAATTTTCATCCTTGAGCCTTCCACCTTCAGCTTTAGTCACCTTCAACCTTAGAAAATGACATTTTTCGGCTTGGTATTTCGCAGTCTGCGCCACTACTGGCGTTTGCATCTGGCGGTGGGTATCGGGGTGGCATTGACAGCGGCGATTTTGAGTGGCGCGCTGGTGGTCGGCGATTCGGTGAAGGAAAGCCTGCGCCGCAATGCCGCCGCGCGCATCGCCAGGGTGGAAACGGTGGTCATTGGTGGTGAGAGATTTTTCACGGCCGATCTCGCTGCCCGCGTGCAGAAAGCGAGCGGCGCCGAAGTGGTCGCGCCGGTGATGCAGGTCGAGGGAACCGTAACCGCGCAGGGAGGGGGGACGCGCGAGAATGGCGTGCAGGTGCTGGGTGTCGATGCCAATTTCTGGAAGTTGGGTGTCTCCGGTGCAGCGCCGACGGTGGCGGCGAATGATGACTGGTTTGCGATCAATGACGTATTGGCGCGCCGGTTGGGGGTCAAGGTTGGCGATCGGTTGATTCTCCGGGTTGAAATTCCCGGTGCGCTGTCGAAAGACGCGCCGCTGTCCGGCGAGTCGGATCGGGTGCTGCCGCTGACGCTTGAGGTCGGTGAGATCGTTGAAGCGGATCGCATGGGACGCTACAGTTTGAAGGCGGAACAGGTTCCGGCGGCGAGTGCGTATCTGCCGCTGGGAGTATTGCAGGCCAATCTCGAAAAGGTCGGCCGGGCCAACGTGCTCCTGGTCGGTGGCGGCGAGGCGGCGGCGGTGAGCGCAGGCTTGGAAAAGAGCTGGCAACTCGACGATCTCGCGCTCGAACTGGGCGACATTGAAGGTGGAAACGACAAGTGGCGCCAGCTGACCAGCGATCGGGTATTTCTGGATGCGAAAACCGTCGATGCCGCGGTCTCAGTCGCGGGCGAGTCGAGTGACCCGGTGCTCACTTATCTGGTCAACGGTATCGAATTCGACGGCAACGAAACGCCTTATTCAATGGCGACCGGGGCGTCCGGGAAGGGCAGTTCGATTTACGCAGGTGGCCTCGCCGACGACGAGGCGATGGTCAGTCAGTGGTTGGCGGACGATCTGGGACTTAAGCCGGGCGACGAAGTGACACTGACCTATTTCGTCGTTTCCAAGGGCCGCAATCTTGAGGAGGCATCGGCGAAGTTTAAGGTCAAAGGGGTGGTCGCCATGGAGGATCCTGAGTTGAACGGTTCGTGGACGCCGGCCTTTCCGGGTTTGCTCAATGTCGATGACGTCGACGATTGGGAGCCGGGCATCCCGATCGACAAGTCGGTGATCCGCGATAAGGACGAGGATTATTGGGACGAGTATCGGGCGACCCCGAAGCTGTTTGTATCGCTGACCGCCGCGCAAAAGATGTGGAGCAATCGTTTCGGCGACACGACCTCGGTGCGCTTTCCGGACGCCGCGGTTTCCGCGCAGGACTTCGAAACCGGGTTTCGCGGGCATCTTGAGCTCAGCGAACTTGGTGTCGTGGTGCGAGACCTCGCCGGCGAGGCTGACGCGGCGGTCGGCAAGTCGTTTGATTTCGGGGGTCTGTTTGCGGCGATGAGTTTTTTCCTGATCATCGCCGCGCTGATTCTGACCGGCCTGGTGTTTGTATTCGGCATCGAGCAACGACGCTCGCAGATCGGTCTGCTGTTGGCGATGGGCATGACGCCGGCCAGAGTGCGGCGCATCTTTCTGCTCGAGGCGGCGCTGCTGGCGATCGACAGTGCGGCGATCGGCCTGCTCGGCGGCTGGATTTATACCAAGCTGGCGCTGCGCGGCATGTCGGGCGCCTGGCAGGCGGCGGCGTCGGGCATTGAATTTGTCTACGATTTCCGCTGGCAGACTTTGTTGATCGCCTGGCTGGCGACGGTGCTGATGGCGCTGGTCGTCGTCTGGTTCGCCAGTCGCGCGGTGATGAAGGTCAAGCCGAGCGAACTGATTTCGGGCGGCGATGGAACGGCGAAGACCAGTGGGCCTAAGCCTTTGATGAAATGCTGGAGCGTCTGGTTGGGACTGCTCAGTTTGCTGGCCGGCCTAGGGTGTTTGTTTGCGCCGAAAGCGCCGGGATCGATGGCGGAGCAGGGCTTGTTTTTCGGAGCCGGATTTTTGCTGACCATGGCAGGCCTGTGCGTTGCCGCGCTGGGATTGAGGCAGCTGGAGCACAGTCGGGAAAAACTGCCGACGCTGGGCAGCCTCGGACGACAGAACGCGGTGCGTCGCAGCGGTCGAAGCCTTGCCGTAATCGGTCTGATGGCTGCCGGTGTGTTCATGGTTACGGCGGTGAACTCGTTTCGGCTCGACGGTCACGCCGGAGCGGAATCGCGATCGTCGGGCACAGGTGGTTTTGCCTTGTCGGCACAATCGACCTTGCCGATTTACGAGGATCTGAACAGCGATCAGGGACGGCAAAAATTCGGCCTGACTTCGATGCCGGCGGACGAGGTCGATGTGGTCGCGTTTCGGGTCAGCGATGGCGACGACGCCAGTTGTCTGAATCTGAACCGCGCCCAGCAGCCGCGACTGATGGGCGTGGCGGCGCAATCACTGGCGCAGCGTAGAGCCTTTTCATTTGCCTCGTCGAAGGAGGTCGAAGGTGGGAACGCGTCGGCCTGGAACTTGCTCGAAGCCTCTTCGGGCGACGCTGACGTGATTCCGGGGATCATCGATCTGAACACTGCGACCTATGCTCTGGGCGGCCTCAAGGTCGGAGACCGGATTGCCTATGAAACCGCGAGCGGCGACAAATTTGAGGTCGAACTGGTCGGCATGCTCAACGGCTCGCTGCTGCAGGGCAGTGTGATTATTTCCGAAGCGGCTTTCATCGAGCAGTTTCCCGATGCCGGTGGCTATCGCTACTTTCTGGTCGACGTCGAGCCGCGCGACAAGACTGATGCTGTCGCTAAGCTGATGACTCGAATGCTCGAAGATCGCGGATTGTCGGTTGGCTCGGCTGCGGATAAACTCAACGAGTTTAACGCGGTGCAGAATACTTACCTGAGCATCTTTTCAACATTGGGTGGCCTGGGCATTTTGCTCGGCACGGTCGGGCTGGCGGTCGTGGTCGGACGCAACGTACTCGAGCGACGTGGTCAGCTGGGGTTGATGCAGGCGTTTGGATTTACCCGCAAACGACTGGGGCAAATGGTACTCGCGGAGCATTGGTTTCTGCATGTGTTCGGTGTGCTGCTCGGTATCGCGGCGGCGGCGGTAGCAGTCGCGCCGAAACTGTTGACGCGTGGCGACGATTCGGGCCTGCCGCTGGCCTTGTTGGCCGGAGTCAACGGAGCGATCCTGATCGGCGGTTTGGTGTTTTGCGTGCTGGCAGCGAAGTTGGTGCTGCGCGGACCGTTGATGGATGCGATCCGCAGTGAGTGAGGGCAAGTGTCTGCGCTGCGGGTCATGGAATATTGGACTCGATCCCCAAGCCCGCGGCGGGATTGCAAAGTGGTGGCGGGGAATCTATGCTCTGCGGTAAAGTTTTTGGAATTATGAAGAGGCAGCGTAAATCTCCCGGTCTAATGCCGGCGTATGTTCCCTGGTTAGCGGGAGTAGCGATGATTCTGATGGCATCGCTTGCGTTGGCTATCACCAATCTTAGCTTTGGGCAGAAGGCTGCGGATGAAGTCAGCGACGATGCGGAGCCGAAAGATCCGACTCTCGTCTACTCGAACGACTTCGAGGAACCGAAGCCCGGGAGGGTGCCGGGGAATTATTTCGTGCTCGACGGCGATTTTGAAATCATGGCCAACGAGGGGGAGGACGCGGGGCAGGCACTGAAACTGTTGCCGTCGCAGATGGTCGAGGCTTCAATCCAGTTCGGTTCTTCGATTGAAGGCAGCGGTTCGGTGAAGGTGCGTGCGATGGCGGAAAAGCGCGGTCGCAGCTATCCGCGTTTCGGGGTGGGAATGCATGGCCTCAAGGGCTTTCGCTTACGCGTTTCGCCGGCCGGAAAGCAATTGGAGTTGGTGCTCGACCAGGTGGTTATTCAGTCGGTGCCCTTCGATTGGACTTCGGGTATCTGGTACTTTGTCGAATTGTCGGTGGTCGAAAACAACAACAGTTGGACGGTCACCGGACGGGCCTGGTCGGAGAGTGAGGATCGGCCAAGGGATGGCCAGATCGATCACATTTTTGTCGATGAAACGGAGTTCAAAGGCAAGGCATCGATCACCGGCACGCCCTATGCGGAACTGCCGATCTACTTTGACGATCTGGAAATTCGTAGGTTGGGTGTCGTTGAGAAGACCGCTCAGGAGTGAGGCAATATCCGGTGCGCAAAGTTTTGCCGATGGCGACATATTTCGATCACAATGCCACCACCCCGATGTCGGAGGCGGCGCGCGACGCCTGGCTGAAAGCTGAAACGGAGCATTGGCACAATCCCTCGAGTCTGTATCGCGAGGCCGGCGTGGCAAAGCGTCTGCTTGAAGATTTGCGCGAAGAACTGGCGGATCGGCTGGGCTGTGACCAACCCGATCGAGTGGTGTTCACCTCCGGTGCCAGTGAGGCGAACAATGCGGTGATGCGCATGGTTTCCGCTGGAGTTAAAGCGGGCAGGCGGGTGGCGATTTCGGCGATTGAACATCCGTCGGTGGACGAGGCGGCACGGACGTTTTTTGACGAAGTAATCGAAATCCCCGTCGATGCCGACACGGGGGCTGTTGATGCTGGAGCGATTCAGTTGGGCGACATTTCGCTGGTATCGGTGATGGCGGCCAACAATGAGACAGGGACGCTGCATCCCTGGCGTGAGATTGCTGCGAAGTGCCGGGACGCGGGCGTGTTGTTCCATTGTGACGCGGCTCAATGGCTGGGGAAAATGCCGGCTGAAGGGTTGACCGGATGCGATTTTGTCAGTGGCTGTGCGCACAAATTTGGCGGGCCGAAGGGCGTTGGGTTTTTGCTGTTGCCGGCCAACGAATCGGTGGCGTCGTTGTTCAAACTGGCGGTCGGCGGTCCGCAGGAGAATCGCCATCGGGCCGGAACCGAGAATCTGCCGGGCATCGCCGCAATGCTGGCAGCACTTCGTGAACACGATGATTTTCTACAGGGTGGCGCGAGGCATCACATGGCTGCCCGACGGGACGCTTTTGAAGCTGAAGTGCTGGCGGGGATCGATGGCAGTGAAGTGATCGGTGGCGGCGCAGAACGGCTTTGGAACACGAGCATGATGGTGGTGCCGAGGCATCGCAATGTGAAGTGGCTGACGCGGCTGAGTCGACGTGATTTTTGCGTGTCGACCGGCTCGGCATGCAGTGCGGGCAAGGGCAACCCGTCGAACGTTATGGCGGCGATGGGATTGTCCCACGAGGCGATGGGGCGGGTGATCCGGATCAGTGGTGGCTGGCAAACCACTGGTGAAGATTGGCTGGCGATGGCCGCTGCTATGATCGAGGTTGGCGCAGAGTTGGATTCCGGCGAACGCACGCAACCGGAGCCGCGCAAACTCTTTTGATACTCCGAAACTGACCATGGACTCCGCCCAAGCGATCGCTCAAATTGAAGCTGCCTGTCTGCAAATTTCACTGCAAATGATGAAAGTTCACCCCGCCGTGGCAAACCTCGGCGACGAGGCAACGCAGTCGGATGTGATCAAGGCTGCGCACCAACTGACCGTCGAGTTGGAGGTGATCAAAAAGAAGCTGATTCAGCTCAAAGGCCGCGACGATTCGACCGATCTCTGAGGGGGGCTGACGAACTCAGGGGGCCCTGCATTTGGGGGGTAAACGTGACTCGACTTGACAGAGAGCTTTAAATAAAGTTTTCGGTCGATCTGTCGTTGTCCTAAGCACATACCTTTTTATTCATGGCTGAACCGGTAACCATTTATGTCCCGCGGAAAGATCCGGTTTCTGCCGAGGAACTCCGTCAATATGCAGATAACGCCAGGGTGGACGTTGCAGGAGAAGGTGAGCAGTGGACCGAAGCGACGGTCGAGTTTTCTGATGCAACCCTGAGTCTGAATTTTCAACCCGACCAGGACGAGGAGGAATTCGCCCAACACCTGTCAGGTTTTCAAGGCTACGTTTGGAAGTGTGCTCAGCAAAAAATGACCGCACCGGTTTATGCGCTGATTGAGCGGCTTTATCTGGTTCACAGTAATATCGGTATGATCGCGGAACCGAAGGTCACGCCTCAAGTTGAAAGTTTCATCTCCAGTTTGGCGGGCAATGTACATGGAATCATTATGCGCGGCTCAGCTGTCTGCAGTCCTGACTTCACGCCGTTGATATCGCCCGAGGGCTACCACGAAGGCGCTGCGATGAGCTATTGGCCTGACTCGGTGGAGCGACAGGATCGTAGTATCGATCGGCTGCAGGCAATGGGCTACGAGGTGCCAACCTTTTTGCCGATCGCCAGTGCTCACGAGGCGCGACTGCGTACTCCGCAAGAAGTCGCAACGCGTGCTCAGATTCTCTATTTCACTGCTTACTCCGCCGTGCCCAACGGCATTGATCGAGCCGTCGCGCTGAAGCAATTGGCACCGCGAGTTGATAAATTATCAGACAATGAGAGGGCTTACTTTGAATCCGTTGAGCCGGGGCAGCAGGAAGCGGTCAATATGGCGTGGCGGTTCGAAGCTTTGTGGGTGTTGATGTGGGCATTGCAATTAGTCGACGACCTGGGCCCGCTCGATGCTCCACAGGTCGTGGCGGAAATGGACGACATTCTCGAAAAGGCGGGTGGTATCAGTAATCTCGGTGTCGATGCCAAACTCCGTCCGGTCGGCGAGATTCTTGATCAAGCTGACTTTATCCTGAGAGCTCACTGGGTGCAGAGGCAGGCCGCCAGACCTGACAGCGGCATCGAGACAGACTGGACTCCAGGCGTAATCATGGAACGGCACCATGCATTGAACTGGTTGATCGGCTTTCAGCGTTCCAGTTGGGACGACGTCGAAACACCGACTTAAATCTCTGCAAATCGCAGTCGGCTATCGTCCTATCGTCCGGACGCCGGTTGGCAGCTTTTGATGAATTTTGTCACCGACTCAAGGGCGGATACCGTCCAGACCTGTGGGTAGAGACGCTCGTGGTACCAGAGTTTGGCAAAGTAGAAGCCGATTGGCGTGACATCGAAGGCGTGCCCCTCACCGGTAGCTTTGACCAACCAGGCGGCGCCTTGTTTGAGTGCAGAGTGAACGCCTTCCCGCCCGGCATCATTGCTCGTCAGACCGGCCGTGGCGAGAGCATCGACAGCCAGGGCGGTTTCTTCGATGCTTGAGGGGCTGTCTTTTCCACCACCCCAGCCGCCATCAGTATTTTGAAAACGCAGCAACCAGTCGAAGGCTGCCGGCAATAACCCGTGCGGGTCGTTTTCAGCGAGTGCGAGGACGACGCACGCGGTACCGTAGGTGCGGTTAGCTTCCTGTTTACAGTGCTGGTTGCCAAACCATAGCGGCAACCAGGAACCGTCATTTTCCTGCGTGCGTTTGAGGAAATGCTGGGCGCGATGTTCCATCCATCGGGCGCGGGCACGAACCAGCGGCGGCATTTCATCGACCCAGGCGTGACAGGCGCGGATGACGTGAGCACTGAGATCAGGGCTGGAGCGATCGAAGGGTAATGTTCCCCAGCCGCGACAAAAAGTCGGGATTCCGCCGTCGGTATTTTGCAAATCACTCAGCCACTGCAGACCACGTGCTGCTGCGTCGCGGCACTGATCGCGGGACTGGTCATCGCTTAACTGGCGCAAGGCGAGCAGCGCTCCCGGCGTGTCATCGGCATCGGGGACGCCTCCGGGTAGATCGGTCCAGGCCCAACCGCCGGGTTTGGCTGCGGTGTAGGGATGGATCGTCTGGTATTGCTGATCGAGTAACCATTGGCGGACTTCAGCGGCGCGATCGAAACTGCGGTCGCAGCCCTTTGGCAACAGCGCTTTGACGGCGAGCGTAGTGGTCCAGGTGGCAAGATCAGTGTCGATCGGCCAGGAGCCGTCGTCGCGGACCGAATCGATGAGGAACTTTACGCCTTTGGTGACTACCGGGTGATTCCTCTGGTCGGTGCTCGCCAGCGCCATAGTGACGAAGCTGGTTAGTGGGGCGGCTTCGAGGTATCCGCCGTTCTGCGGCTGGATGCGTTGCAGCAGGGGCGAGGCTGTTTTCCAGGCGCGGCGACGCAGGGCCGCGAGCGGTTTGATCGGGGGCGCGTGGTAAAAGCGGGCGTAGCCGATGGCGATCAAGGCCGGCAACGCGTAACTGACGACGGGCATTTTCAGCGCGGCGAACCATTTTTGCGGCAATGCGGCAAGTTCGAAGGGCAGGGGTAGAACGCGTTCCCAGGCATCGCGCTCATTGTCATCGAGCAAGCCGCCGAGAGCGCAGGCCATGAGGATGGGAACGGAAAAGGTGCGGTCCTTGCCGTAGCGGGCTTTGACGGTTTCGACGACCGATTCGTGATCGGCACCGCCGACATTCTGGTGGACCCAGGAGCCGGACCGGTTGAGCCGTTTGTCGCAGCGCTTGAGGAGTTTATGGTGATCGGTCGATTCGGGACTGTCACCGGTTTTGACGGCGTTGCGCCAACGTCTGAGGGCGGCCCGGCACAGCAGGGTGGTGGAGATATTCGAAAATGACAGGGTGGTGTCGCCCCATCCACCGTCTTTGTTTTGGTGTTTTACCAGCCAGTGCAGGCCGCCTTCGATCCGCTCGGCATGGGCTACGGGGTCGACGATGTGCAGGGCGAGCACGGCGGTTGCCGTGGACAGCGCCGAAGTGGAAAGCGTGCCTTGCCAATGCCCGGCCGGCACACGTTCGGAGAGTAGGCGGTCGCGGGCGTTTTCGAGCGCGTTGTGAACCTGTTCCGGGTCCATGAGCAATAGGTCTATAAAGCGAGATGGCCGAGAGCGAGCAATCCGTAGTAAGTGTATTCGAGGTCGAGTTCGTCGTCGTCCCAGGTGCCGTGAAAGCCGCCATCGGCAGTCCACAGGCTGTCGATGAAATCGAGGCAGGGTTCAACTATTTTGGAAAAGTCTGCCTGCAAACTGTCGAGCGCGTGCAGGGCGACGGCGGTCGAAAGAAGGTCGGGAAGCGGAGCTCCGGGAAAGGGCACGAATCCGCCGCTCGGTGGATGAAAGGCGCTGAGCAGGAAATCGGTGGTCGACGCGGGTATCGGCTGGCGCAGGTTCCTCGACAGGGTGACGCCGGCGGCGGTAGCGGGCACATTGGTTACGGGGAAGACCGTGTCATTGGCCCAGCCGCCGTCTTCTTCGTCGACCAGCGTGTTGAGGCAGTCTGCGATGCCTTCAGGATTGGCGAGATCGGCTTGCCGGGCATGGTCGGCCCAGGCGCCGTAGGCGAGAAAACAGGCATAGGCGGAGCCGGTGTCGGCACCGGGTGTCTGATTGTAGCCGCCGTCTGGTGTTCGAAATTCTTCGATTGCGGCAAGTCCGCTATCGATGACGTCATGGGACGGTTTCCGGTCGAGTGCCGAAAGCGAACGCAGCAGGCAGCAGCGGTGAACAAAGTCGAGCGTGTCGAGTTTTTCGGTCTGACTGGTGAGGTAAGCTGAAAGGGATGCCTGCGGTATTTCCGCCTGCAGGGCGGTCAGGGCATCGATGGCAAAGCTGGTGTAGTAGAGGTCACTGACGCCATCCCGGTCGCTGAAGCCGCCGTCGTCGTTCTGTGCCGAGCGCACGAAGTCTTCGATCAATCTACAGGCTTCGTCGCCGAGGACACCCGGGGCGAGCCGGGCCACCTGCAGCATTTCTAGTCGCAGCGACATGGGGATAAATTTCTGCGATTCTCGAAAAGAGGCTCGAGACAGGCAAACGGGAATCGATGACGCTTACGGAGCTAGTTGGCTTTGAGATACTCGACGAGGTCGGCGACATCCTGAGCGGTGAGGCCGAGTTGGTCACCGGAGAGCATCAGTGAGCGTTTCATTTTCCATTTCTTTTCGACCTTCCCGGCGGGAATGATCTGGGTCAGGCCGCCCATGCTGGTAATGATCAGTGGGTTGCCGTCTTTGATCAGCAATCCGTTGACGGTTTTGCCGTCTTTGGTTTTCAGCTCGGTGCCGTCATAACCGTGGGCGATGTCAGTGCTGGGGTTGACGATGGAATTGGCAATGACCTCGCGCGTTTGAGTTTTTCCCCAACCGGTCAAGGTGGGCCCGAACTCGACACCCATGCCGCCGACACTGTGGCACATGATGCAGCGTTGGACGGTGACTTTCCCGCGTTCGGCATCGCCTTTGAGGGCGAGAATTTCAGCGACTGCCGGCAAGGTTTTCGGACTGGCTTCGGGATCGGGGGTGACTACCTCCTGAACGACGATCTTGCCCGGATCGTAAATGCCGCGCTTGGTCAATTCGGGCATCAGGTTGAAGTCCTGCCAGTCGTTGCTGGAACGGTTCAGCAGCCACCAGATAGCATTGGATTTATTGGGGCTGTCCACTGCTGCGATATCGAGCATTGCGTCGGAGGCACTCTTGGCAAAAACGAAGGCGATGCTGTCGGTGGCGAGCTGGCGCTGGCTGTTGTCGAGTTCGTCGGACAGGGCGCGTTTTTTGAAGTCGCCGACCGCTGACTCAGGGTGCAAGCGCCAGGCGATGCGTGCGAAGGCGTCGCTCCACTTGAGCGCGTCGTCGTCGCCGAGTTGCGCTTTGGTAGAGGTGTAGACTTCGGTCTCCTTTTTGGTAGCGCCCGTGCCGAAAGCTTCCAGGTAAGAACGGTCACGGCCGTCGTAGCCCCGGGCGATCACGGTCAGTAGTGGCGCGGCGGTGGCGGCATCGACGTCGCGCAGACTGAGCGCAACTTCGCGGCGGACGGCCGGCGAGGGGTCGATGGCGAGTTGGCCGGCGAGCGATTTGTCGAAGCCGTTGACACGGCGCAGGGCGCGGTAGGCGGTGATGCGTTGCTGTTCGTCCGCTGAATCGATGATGTCGTGAACGGCTTTCTGACCGGCGTCGCCGAGATGCGCGAGCAGCCAGATGGCGCGAGCGGCGACGAAGGGGTTGGCGTCGTCGAGCACTGCTTTGACGTCGGCGAGGACACTTTCACCTTTTGCCGCGAGGGCGTTGAAGCCAATCGAGCGAACGTTGGGAGCCGGGCTTTTCAGCGCGCCGATCTGTCCGGCGGTGGTGGCGAGGTCGAGTTTGGGGACCATCGATTTAAAGCCCTTCGGCGCGATCCGGTAGATAGCACCGGAGCAGGTTTCGTCGAGATCCTGGTGACCGCCGACACGACCGTCAAACCAGTCGGCAACGTAGAGCGCGCCGTCCGGACCGATGGCGATGTCACTCGGACGGAACTGGGTGGCGGCGTCCTGATTGACGCTGTCGCTGCCGCCGAGAAAGTCCGATCCGGCGAATTTACCGGCAGCGTTTGAGGTAGCGAAGTTGCTGCGATCGAGTTTAAAGCCGGCGCCGTCGAGTTCGGGCTGATAAGAGAAAACGGTGTTGCGGCCGGGTTCGCACGCCAGAAACGTGCCGATCCAGTCGTCGCCGAGTGCGCCATTTTCATAGAAAACGTTGCCGGTTGGTGAGCCGCCGCCGTAGACGTCGCCGGCGGGCGCGCTACCTGGGTCTTGTTGCCTCCACTCGGCGGTCTGGGTGTCCTGACCGGGGCGACGATCGGCTTGCCAGGAGCGTTGACCATCGTTGGAGCAGAAGCCGAAGTTGGCGTACTCCATCACCCAGCTGACGCGACAGGCGGGTGGGTCGTCGTTGTCGTTTTGAAAGACATCGCCGAACGAGTTCACCGACTGCTCGTAGCTGTTGCGGTAGTTGTGACCGATAATTTCCGACTGGGTGCCATCGGGATTCATACGCACCGTGAATCCACCAACGTAGACGTGTCCGTCATCGCTGGCCTGGCCGGCGTAGGCGGCACCGTCGTGGGGAAACTCGTAGGGACCGATGGCTTTCGGGCGGTAGGCACCATAGCTGATGAACGTTTTTCCTGACTTGTCGGTGAACATGCCACCGGTGTTGCCGGAGTTGAAATACCATTTGCCGTCGGGGCCGGCGGTCACCGAGTGCAGCGAGTGATCGTGATTGATGCCGGAAAATCCGGTTAGCAGGACTTCGCGTGTGTCCGTGGCGGGATCAAACTTCAGATTGCGATCGACGTCGGTGTAGACCAGCAGATTTGGCGGCTGCGAAACCACCACCTTATTGTCAAAAACGGCGACGCCGAGTGGCGCGATCAACTCGGGGTCCTGAACGAAAGTGTGTGAGCTGTCAGCCTGTCCGTCGCCATCGGTGTCCTGCAGTACCACGATGCGATCGCCGTCAGGTTGGCGGTCGTAGTGCCTGCGGTAGCGCACGCCCTCAGCGACCCAGATGCGGCCGGCGTGGTCGATGTCGATGTTGGTCGGATTGAACAGCTGTGGCGACACCGCCCAACGGGTAACTTCCAGGCCTTCGGGAACCTCGAAAAGGTCGAGTGCGACTTTCTGCGGCTCGACTTTGCCCGGATCAAAAACTTCCGCCGCCGGCGCCTTATCCTGCGCAAGGCCCGCAGCCGGGAGCAGCAATGATGCGAGAAAAAGCGGGCTGGCGCCTTTCAGAAGGCCGTTTTGAAGATGGTGGATTGACCGGGCAATGAGAGATGGCGACATGAGAAAACGGGCGTTTCGAGATCAGGTGATCGACCACAGGAGAGCGGGACGACGGGTGGTCGCAAGGCTCAGCGACTGGGCTTTTGTTCCACATCCACCGTGGCTGGTCAATCGCAGAATTGCGGCGCCCCTGACTGTTCCCTGTTGGAACAATGGGCATCGATTCAGGCGGGACTATGCTGTCAGCCGCGTCGACAGTGTGCCGCTCAGATCAACATCCGGTTTCTGCGCTACCGGGCTGGCGACTTCGTCGAGCGTCTGCTTCAGTTCGAACAGATCGAAGGGCTTGGAAATGAAATGATCCATTCCGGCGTCGAGACAGCGATTGCGATCTTCGACAAATGCGTGGCCGGTCATGGCGATGATCTTTGCTTTGGCTGATGGAACACTGAGTTCGCGAATGCGCAGGGTCGCCTCGATGCCATCCATACCGGGCATGGAGAGGTCCATGCAAATGATGTCATAGGATTCTTTCTGCGCGGATTCGATCGCCTGAAAACCGTCCGATGCGAGGTCGACGCGATAGCCGAGGCGTTCGAGCGTCAGCCGGGCGACCTTCTGATTGACTAAATTGTCTTCGACCAGAAGCACGATCCGGTCGCCGTTGTTGATCGCCTGGTCGGTGGTCGATAGTTTATCAAATGGCGAACGACCGGCCTCCTGATTTTTTTGTCGTTGTCGTTGTTCGCTTTCAGCTTCCGACTCAGGATGTCGGACCGGAATTGTGAAGCGAATTGTCGATCCTTGACCCTCGGTGCTTTCGATCCAGATCCGGCCCCCCATGAGCTCGACCAGTGTCTTGGAAATCGTCAGACCCAGACCGGTGCCACCGAAGCGGCGAGTGATCGATGTGTCTGCCTGAGTGAAGGGTTGAAAGAGTTGTTGTTGCTGTTCCGGAGAAATACCAATGCCATCGTCGGTAACCCTGAAGCGCAGCAAGATGCCGTCGTCCGTGGTGTCGGCGACGGCAAGATCGACTTCGACATCGCCGAGTTCGGTAAATTTGATGGCATTGCCAACCAGATTACCAAGCACTTGACGCATGCGGTCGGCGTCAGCAACACAAATGTCAGGCACGTTATCAGTGACCGAGTATTTCAGTCCGACCCCCTTGTCGTTTGCATTCGCGGCAAACGTCAGCAGTACTTCGTCGACAAGATTAGCAGGGCAAAACTCGGTGGGCTCGAGTTGGATGCTGTTCGAGCTGAGTTTTGAGTGATCGAGAACGTCGTTAAGAATAGTAAGCAGTGAACTGGTCGATGATTTGATGGTTTCGACGTAATCCCGCTGTTCCTGATTGAGCTCGGTATCGAGCACCAGGTTGACCATGCCGATGATGCCATTCATCGGCGTACGAATTTCGTGGCTCATGTTGGCGAGAAACTCACCCTTGGAGATAGCTGCCTGGCGCGCTTCCTGATGCGCGATCTGTAGACGTTCGTATTTTCGAGTGAGCGAATTCATCACGTGGCGAACTGTTGCTACGATCACGTCTTCGCCCTCGCCGACCGTTGGCACCCCTTCAGTAAGGTCTTCGAATCTGCTTCGATCGAATTTGCCTACAATCTCAGTTAGCTGATTGATGATTTGTTGTTGGCGGGCAGTCTTTTCCTGCAGAGTGGCCAACAGGTCCTTGTCTTGGGCAGCATCGTTTTTATCGCCTGGACACACCAGTACCGGGGCTTCTCCGGGGCTGGAAACTTGCAGACGGGGGAGACTTTTCAGGCGATGAGGTTTCAAATCAGAAAGGTGGTGCAAGTTATGGTAATTATATAAATTATCATAACTGCAGGGTTAGGCCAATAATTTTGTTGCGAAATTTTCCCGCAATTGCGCCTTTCGATTTATCGCAGCTCCGCGACTGCACGCGATGTCTGCGTGCACTGGTACTTCCCCGGCCCTTACTTCTGCTCGACGACCTGCACGGCGTCTGCATGGACGTTTCCGTCGACGCCCTTGGCGGAGATTACCACGGCGCCCGCTTTGTCCTTTTCAAAACGGTAAACGCCGAGGGTGTAGAAGCCTTTGGCCAGCGGCGGGGCGACTCGCTGGTTGACGATGACGGTGTTTTCGCCATCGGCACTGATCACCGTGACCGGCGTTTTGGTGGAACGATTGGCGTGCGGTTGATGCGATACCCGCACTTCGTAATCGCCGTCGCGGGGGACCTCGATCGTGTAGCGCGCTTCAGCATCGCCGGCACCGGCGTAGTGGTAGCCGTCCTCAACGAACATTTTCAGGCCGGCCCCTTCGGTCCAGTTGCCGGTGAACTTGGCCTGGCGATCATCGATGACGATGCCGGTGAGGCTGCCGCGTGGCACGTAGCCCATTTCGGGTTCCTCCAGTTTGGGCAGATTGGGGTCGCTGTAAAAGTCACTGCCCAGTGCGTCGCGGCGCATGTGACCCGGCAGGCGCAGCAGTTCGATCAATTCGTCGAGGTGCTGATAATACACTTCGCGGGGACTGGTCTTGTGTTCGGTGGCGATGGCGGCCGCCTTGCCGACTACGACGCCCATCATTCCGCAGGTTTTCATGACGCGGATGGTGCCGAGCGCTTCATGGGTAACGCTGATGTTGCGACCGGCCATGAACAGGTTGTCGATGTTGCGGGAATAAAAACACCGGTAGGGCACCGGATAGCCCTTCTTGCGATCCACGCCCTTACCGTGAACGGCGACCGAGATGAACGGGTTGTCGGGAAATTTCTTGGTGTACTGCTCCTTTGGATAATGCAGGTCGACGGACCAGGTGGTCAACACGCAGCCATCGTCGTAAGGCTTTTTCTCGATCACATCGGCTTCGCTGAGGACGATATCGCCGAGCAACTGCAGCGTTTCGCGCGGGCCGCCGATGTAGGCCATCCAGGTAAGTTGCGCGTTGGCGTGGGCGTTGCCGCTTTCGTCTGAACGGGCGTAGGCGCCTTTGTTTTTGATCGCGTTCCAGGCGCCGAAACCGGCACGCAGGTTCCAGTCGCGGATCTTTTCAAGGTCGTTGAGCGGGTCCTTGTCGAAACCGCTCTCCCAGAACCATTCGGCATGAAACTTCCGCGGATAGGGGAAGTCGCCCTCTTCCAGATCGAGCGCCCACGGGGTGGTCGGAAAAGCTTTCGGGCTGTCGGTGTTTTCCCAGGCCCACATATTGCTCATGCCCATGCGTCCATCGTCAATCATCTGCAGGTCCGCGCCGGCCATTTTGCCGATGGTGCCATGGCCGGTCGAATCACAGAAAAAGCGTGCCTTGAAGCGTTTCACCGCTCCTGTCCGCGTGTCGAAAGCGAGCACCGAATCGATCGTGCTGCCGTCTTCGCTCATGGTCACGTCGAAGGCGTGGTGATGAAAAAACAGATCGAGATTTTTCTCCGCACTGGCGATGCGTTCCTTTTTGGCATCCTCAAATTCCTCGTAGGTTCCGGGTGAGGCCTTGGCGTCGTCTTCGAATTCGCGAACGATGTCGCCGACCGGATACAGCCCGGGTGGGGTGTTGCCCTGCGCCCAGACACGGACCTCTGACGAGCCGTTGCCGCCCAGCACACCACGATTTTGGATGAGGGCCACCCTGGTTCCCATACGCGCAGCCGACACCGCGCCGCAAGCTCCGGCGTAACCGCCGCCGACGAAGACGATATCGTAGGGGCCCTCGACCATCGGCTCCGCCTGCAGGCCGAGCATTTCGCGCCGCCAGGCGGGCAGGACATCGCTGCTGTTGTCGGGTTTGAAATCCGGATCGCTGGAGAAAAGCAGGGCGTCGCAGCGACCGTCGAATCCGGTCAGGTCGCGCAGCGCCAGCGTCGCCGATTTACCGACACTGACCGTGCCGCCATCCTGCCAATGCCACTGCGCGCCTTCGGCTCCGAACTCGGTCGATACCGGCGTGCCATCGATCACCACCTGGAAACGTCCCGGCGCCCCTTCGGCGTCCCATTTGGCCACCCAGTCCTTGGTGCGCACCCACAGCCGATACTCGCCGGCTTTTGGAAAGTTCACCTCGGTAGTAGCGTCATCGACCGCCTTGCCGAGACCGTGTGCCAGCAGGTACGGCGAGCCCATGATATCGATAAACTGCGTGTCGAGTTTCCAGCCGCCGTGTTCGCTGAACGATTCAGCTTCGACCAGCACCTGATCGCCCTCAGCGTGCAGCGTGGTTGTGCAAAACAGCGCGAGCGAAGCAGCGATCGACGTGGGCAGGAAGCGGGAAATTGTGGGCAGGTGGCTGAGGGTCATCGGGACAGGGAGGGTTTTCGTATTAAAAGAGTAGAGCCCGCCTGCGCTGCCTGACACATCCGTAAATGCGCCAATGCGGCGGTTTGGATTCGACACGGCGGCGGAAATCCGCAAGGTCTGGGGTATGAAAAGTCTTCTTGCAGCCGTTTTTTCTCTGATGCTGGCTCCGCTGGTGTCGCTGGCTGAACAACCTAACATTGTTCTGGTCATGGCCGACGATCAGGGTTGGGGGGACATGGCCTACAATGGTCACCCGGTCATCAGGACGCCGCACTTCGATGCGATGGCGGCCGAGGCGCTGCGCTTCGATCACTTTTATTCTGCAGCGCCGGTGTGCTCGCCGACCCGGGCGAGTGTGTTGACGGGGCGACACCCGAACCGGGCCACGGTTTTCAAATGGGGCGACTCGCTGCGCCCGCAGGAGGTGACGATTGCCGAAAAACTCGGTGCGGCAGGTTATGCCACAGGTCATTTTGGCAAATGGCATCTTGGTTCGGTGCGCAAGGGCAGCCCGGTGAATCCGGGCGCGCAGGGTTTTGACGAATGGCTGTCTGCAGAAAATTTTTACGATAACGATGCGATACTCAGCCGTGAGGGAACGGCGGTGCAATTGAAAGGTGAGAGCTCGTTTCTCGCGGTCGATGCGGCGATCGAATTTATTCAGAAGCAGAGTCAGGCGAACAAACCGTTTCTCGCTGTAGTATGGTTCGGTTCTCCGCACGGACCGCATCGTGCGGCGGAAGAGGACAAGGCGCTGTATGCCGATCAATCGAAAAAGGATCAGGATTTTTTTGGTGAAATCACCGGCATGGACAGAGCATTCGGTAAGCTGCGCCGGTCGATCGCGGAGTTAGGTATCCGCGACAACACCATCCTTTGGTACACCAGCGACAATGGTGGGCTGAAGGAAGAGTCGAGTGGTGGAAGGATGAAAAAGGGCAGCGTCTACGAAGGTGGATTGCGTGTGCCGGCGATTATCGAGTGGCCGGCGAAGATTGACGCTCCCCGGGTGACGCCGATGATGGCCAATACGGTCGATATTTTTCCGACTCTACTCGATGTCGCGGGAGTCACTGCCGATGACAAGGCTGTGCTCGACGGGATCAGTTTGTTGCCGACGATTGAGGGAAGCAAGGACAGACGCGATCAGCCGATGGGATTCTGGGATGTCATCGGACGTGGCGGAACTGGCATGCACAGTGACCGGATGATGGCCGATTTGCTTGCCGCTCAGGCGCAGGGGCACGAACCGGATGAGCCGGAATTGCTGCGACTTGATGCCGCGGAAATCAAAAAGCAGTATCCGCTCGATTCGTTCGCCGGACACTCGGCGTGGCGCGATGGCGATTGGAAATTGCATCGCATCGAAGATGAGAACGGCCGGATTGTCTGGGAGCTTTACAACATCGCTACCGATCAGATGGAAGCAAAGGATCTCGCCGGGGAGGCCGGACAGGCCGGACGGGTGAAGGCAATGAAGAGCCAACTGATGTCCTGGCTGGAATCGGTAGCGCGCAGCATGAACGGCGAAGACTACCCGTGAACGCAAGGGATTCTGACGCTGTCACAACTGCAGTATCCTGCCGTCGTATCCGTGGTCGATGCGGACTTCGCAGCCAATCGAACGCAGAATGTTGCGGGTCAGCCTTTCCTTTGCGTCGAGAAAGTCGTCGCTGTGCATAGGGTCGTGGTGAGTCACCAACCAACGTCCCGGGGCGGCGATCTTGGTAAACAGGCAGGCGTTCGACAGGCAGGAATGTCCCCAGCCTATTTTAGCGGGATACTCGTCGTTGGTGTACTGGGCTTCGTGAATCAGGATATCGGCACCACTGGCGAAATCGAGCGTCTTGTGGTGCGGAACAATTTCTGCTGAATCTCTGGTCAGGGCGTTGGGATCGCCGAGGTAGCCCTGAAGAAATTCGTTGTCGGGGATGTAGACGACCGATTTTCCATCGATAGTGATCTTGTAGCCGACAGTGGCGCCGGGGTGGTTGACGTATTCGCGAGTGACGACCGCATCGCCGATGGCTACAGGTTCTTCGCTGAGGTACTCAAAGTTGATGTCGGCGTTCATGTCCTCGAATTGAACGGGAAAGTAATCGCTGTCGAGTTGGCCGCGCAGCACTGACTCGAGATTTTTTCCAAAACCGCGTTCGCCATAAACGGTGATTTTTCGCCCGGGAATGTAGGCCGGGGCAAAAAAGGGGAAACCCTGGATGTGGTCCCAGTGAGTGTGACTGATGAACAAATGAATGTGTTTTTCTTCGTGCTCAGCCGCCAGGGTGTTGCCGAGATCGCGGATGCCGGAGCCGGCATCGAGGATGATGATGTTTTCGCCGAGGTCGACCGACACACACGAGGTGTTTCCGCCGTGACGGATGTAGGGTGCGCCCGAGACTGGAATCGATCCGCGAGTGCCCCACAGTTTAAACGCCAGTCGGCCGGAATCGGGTTTGGGCAAATGAGGAGCTGCGGCGACAGCGGTCGCTTCCCGCTCCGCGGTGGTTTCGATATTAGCGGATAGCTCATCGGCCTTCGGGCAGTCGGGCAGGTCCTTCAGGTAATCGCGAGTCGTCGCGATCAATTGAGCGCGGTCGAAGGGTTTGATAATGGTGCCGAGCACGCCGAGTTCTTCCAATTGTCGGCTCTCGGTGGTGAATTGCTTGGTGGTGCAGACGACGACAGGGAGTTCACGGGTACACTTGTCCTCATGTTTGCGCAGCTCCTTGAGCACGTCGATGCCGTGCATTTTCGGCATCATCAGGTCGAGCAAAAGTAGATCAGGTAGTCGTTCGCTGACTTTCTTCAGGCACTCTTCACCATCGCCGGCGAGAGCTACTTCAATCCCGACGGACTCCAGCGCCGCCGACATCGTGATGGCAAGCGAGCGGACGTCTTCGGCGACGAGAACAAAGGGTTTTTTAGAAGATGATTCGCTCATCGGCAGGAATAACAATGGCTGGAGGCTGCGGCGGGGATCGATGTTAGGCCAGTTTCCGTATTATGAACTGTGATGCTTTCGTGAGGTTTTGGCAATCGTATCCTCGGTTTCCTGGATCGCTTGTCGTCGATCCCGGCGGACCAGAATCAGTGCAGTGATTAAGCCGACGAGTGCACCCAGGTAGCCGAAATTGTGAATGTGCCCGACGCGGGCAAAGGCGTCGGAAAATTGTCCATCAAACCCCGGGTGCCACGTTCCCCACAGAAAGCCGGCGATGCCGAACAGGAAAGCACTGAGCAGCACCAGTGCGAAGTGGCGCATCAATTCGCGCACGCCGGGATGGCTGGCATCGGGGCGGATACTGGCGCGTGCGAGAAACCACCCCGTGAACAGGCCGACCCACCAGGTCGCAAGAAAACCAATCAGCCCGACGAAGACACGCATGCCGACAGGCGAGTCCGGTTCGAAGAAGCCTCGAGGGTCGGCATCCTTGAATTGAAAAAATTTAAACCCGGTAAAATACTCGTGCGACAGGGTGTAGGTGAGCTGATCGTGAACGATGCCGTACGCGCCGGCGATCAATGCGCCGATCATCCCGCAGCGTAGCAGGTAGCCAATGGTTGCCCGTTTGAGTTTCGGGTAGAGCAGGTTCATGGCCGACTACAGTGCGACCTCACGGCCGCTTTCGACGGACTGCTCGCACGCCTCGATGATTCGCTGGCAGACGATGGCATCGTCGATGGTCGACAGGGGAGCCTTGCCCTTACCGATGCAAGCTTCGAAGAAGTAGCGAACCTCTTCACGGATGTGTTCTTCGTAGGCGGAATAGGTGTGGCTGTGCACCACGCCCGGTTGGTTCTCGACCCAGTCGCGATAGCTGAAACGGGTGGCGCCTGCGCTGCCGATCACTTTGACGACAAAGGTCCACGGGTCGGAGCTGTTGTCGTCGGCGGCAAAGTCGGCACAGAAATGCGCCAGCGCACCGCTGTCGAGACGCAGGTTGACCATGGCCAGATCTTCGCCTTTGAAGTGGTCATAATGGACGACGGATTTCATCGCTGACACCGCCGTCGGATTGCCGCCGAGATAGCGCAGGATGTATCCGTGATGAGTGAGAATGTGGCGGATGACTCCCGGATAGCGCGCCGCCACGGCTTCCGGGTGATGAATGTGATAGTGAATGTAGATCGCTACCAGCTTGCCGAGTTTGCCTTCATCGAGCATCCGCCGACTGCGCTGCAGGCCGGCCTCGTAGATGTAGTTGTGGCCCGGAAAAAGGATCACCTGATTTTCCGCGGCGCAGCGCTTCAGTGATTCCAGTTCGGTCAGGTTCGCGGCGACCGGCTTTTCGATCAACACGTGTTTGCCGGCCTGCATTGCCAGCGTTGCGTAGTGGCAGTGCGTCTCCAGGTTGGTGAGGATAAAAACCGCGTCGATCGTGGGATCTGCGAGCAGTGTCTCGACCGATTCGAAAACGGCACACCCGAAGCGCTCTGATTTTTCGCGATTCAGTGCATCGTCGATCGACCACAGCCCGGCTAACGCGGCACCCGTGCAGTGCCGGATGGCTTCGGCGTGCAGCAGCGATATATCACCCGCGCCGATAAACGCGACGCGGGTTTTTGACGTAGTGTTGGAATCGCCCGGCATGTCAGGCAGGGTGCAATTCTGCCCGACAATGCGCAAGCATGGATGTAGCTGCGAGCATGAGCGAGTGGCCCGGCCCGGTGCATTGGGGAGCGGGGCTTACTCGGTCCACTCGGTAATCGCTTTGCGCTCCTTCAGCGGGTACCAATCGGCGATCTTCCTGGCCAGGTCGGCGACGATCTCGGGGTTTTCTTTGGCGAGATTTTTGGTTTCGTCAGGATCGGCGATGACGTTGTAGAGCTGTGGGCGGCGTTCTTCGCGCGGGTGGGTCGCCGCGTAGCGACCGAGGGCGCCGTCGTAGGTGAGCAGCAACTTCCATTTGCCTTCGACTGCC
The DNA here is from genome assembly GCA_965367965.1 of uncultured bacterium. Classification (GTDB taxonomy): domain Bacteria; phylum Verrucomicrobiota; class Verrucomicrobiia; order Verrucomicrobiales; family DEV007; genus JBBKXR01. The sequence goes on from CBDULB010000061.1 coordinate 28,894, forward strand.
CAGCGATATAGCAGCGATGCCTCGGGATCATTGATGTCGGCAATGTCATGTGCGCCCCCTTCGCCAAACACAATCTCGCGCGGGCTGGCTTCGCCGCTTTTTAATGCCGGCAGCAGGTTGTAACCGGGCAGGCTGTCGGGGATGTCGGCACCGGCAGCGGCGAGCATGGTCGGCACGATGTCGACACTGGATACGAGTTGCTGGCCACGGTCACCCGGTTCGATGACTCCCGGCCAGCTGTAGAGCGTGGGCTGGCGTGTGCCGCCTTCGTTAGGGGATTGTTTGGAGCGCGGCGCAAAGTTTTTTCCGACCGGATTCTGGATCCAGCCGTTATCGCAGATGTAGACGAACAGGGTGTTGTCGGTCTGACCGACGGCGTCGATTTTGTCGATCAGCTGACCGCAGGTTTCGTCGAACCACTCACACATCGCGTAGTAGCGTGCGACGTGATCGGACTCGACGCCCTTGTCTTTGTATTTTTTGAAAAGCCGGGCCGGTGGCGTGTGCGGGGTGTGCGGCATGAACGGCGCGTACCAGACATAGAAAGGCTTTTCTTCGGCGACAGCCATGTCGACAAAATCGAACACCGGCTGCATGCCTTCGCGACCGATCTTAAGACCGTCGTCACCGTGGCGACCGCCCGGTTGGGGAAAGCCGCGGGTCATACCGTGAGTGAAGCCACCGCGTTTGAAGTTGCCCTCCCACCACTTGCCCGACTGGTGGCTGAGATAGCCTTTTTCACCGAGTAGTTTAGCGATGGTCGGATGATCGTCGACGTGAGCAATGAGTTCACCGCGCAGTTTTTCGTAGGCGTCGTTTCTACTGCGATCGCCTTTTTTCATATCGGGCAGCAGGGCCGGGTCGTTGCCGGATACTTTGTGCTGATGATAATACAGCCCGGTGGCCAGAGTCATCAGTGAAGGCCGGCACAGCGCGGTCGGCACGTAGCCGCGGCGGAATACGGCACTGCGTTCCGCCAGCGCGTCGAGGTGAGGCGTCTCGATGTGTTCGTGGCCCATGAACGAGTAGTCGGTCCACGACTGATCGTCGGAGAGCAACAGCACGATGTTCGGCGGACGGTCGGCAGCGGTGGCATCACACAGTGGCAGCGCCGTGCAGACGGCGGCAACGAGCAGAGAGAGGAAAGCGGATTTGCGCATGATAAAGCAATCGCCAAGCGCAGGGCGGGTGTCAAAGCCCAAATTGCGGCGCGCGCGCCACTGCGCCATTGGAATAGTCGGTCGATATCGGATAGCTTTGTGCTCGATGAAGCGCGTCAAACTCATGGCTCTTAACACATTGCTGCTGGGCACCGTTGTGCCCTCGGTCGACGCACAGGAGTCTGAAGGGACGATCAGTTACTCGCGTGACATCCGGCCGATTCTCAGTGACCGCTGTTTTAAATGCCACGGCTTTGACGATCACACCCGCGAAGCGGATCTGGGACTGCACACCTTTGAGTTCGCCACGGAGGACCTCGGTGGTTATCAAGCGATTGTGCCCGGCGATCCCGATGCCAGCGCGATGATCGAGCGGGTGATCTCGGACGATTCCGACGAAGTCATGCCGCCGGCGAAAGCCAACAAGCCGAAGCTGACGGCTGAAGAGGTAGCGCTTTTTAGGCAGTGGATCAAACAGGGAGCGAACTACGAGCAGCACTGGGCATTTGTGCCGCCGCGGGAAACGCTCAAGGGGCGGGAATTGCCGGATTCGATCGATGACTTCGTGCGCGGGCGACTGCGCCGCGAAAAACTCGAGCCGTCACCGGAAGCGGATCGCCACACACTGGTGCGCCGGCTTTACCTCGACCTGATCGGACTGCCGCCGACGCCGAAGCAGGCCGATGCCTTTGTCAGGGATGCTGATCCACAAGCCTACGAAAAACTGGTTGATCAACTGTTGGCATCGCCGCGCTACGGAGAGCGTTGGGCGCGGCAGTGGCTCGATCTGGCGCGTTATGCGGACAGCAATGGTTACGAAAAAGACCGACCGCGTTCGATCTGGCCGTACCGGGACTGGGTGATTGATGCGCTCAATGCCGACATGCCTTATGATCAATTTTCGATCGAACAGCTGGCCGGCGACATGCTGCCGAATGCCACTCTCGAGCAACGCATCGCCACTGGTTTTCATCGCAATACCATGCTCAACGAAGAAGGTGGTATCGATCCGCTCGAGTATCGTTTTTACGCCATGGTCGATCGCGTCGCGACTACGGGGACGGTCTGGCTGGGCCTGACGACCGGTTGCGCCCAATGCCACACCCACAAGTACGATCCGATCACGCACACGGATTATTATGCGATGATGGCACTGCTCAATAACGCCGACGAGCCGACCATCACCGTAGCTGACGCAGAGGTGGCCGCGCGGGTCGCCGCCGTTGATCGGCAAATCGCGGCTGCCGAAACGACCCTGGTAGGGCAGATCGATGAGCAAAGTTACGCCGTTTGGTTGGCGGCGGAAAAGGCCAAAGCGGTCGAGTGGATGCCGTTGGTGCCGACTCTACTGAAATCGACACTGCCGCGGCTTGAGCATGAGGGGGATGGCGTTGTGTTTGCGAGTGGCGACTTTAACAAGCGCGACGAGTTTGAACTGGAGTTTGATTTGTCCGGGCTGGGCGGTGCACTGACGGCGATCCGGTTGGAAGCGCTACCGGACGACCGGCTGCCGGCACAAGGGCCGGGCGCGGCCTACTACGAGGGCCGCAGCGGTGATTTTTTCCTGAGCGAAGTCGAGGCATCGCTCGGCGGCAGGGCCTTGGCCTTCGTTGATGGCAGCAACAATTTTGGCAAGATTTCGGTGGGCAGCGGAACGGCTGAGGCAAAGAATGTTTTTGATGGCAACGGTTCAACGGGCTGGTCGACGGCGGGACGGGAAGGCGAGGTTCACGAACTGGTTCTCAATGTCGCCGAGGCTCCGGATGCCAATGGCAGGCTGCAGGTAAAGTTGATTTTTGAGCGTCATTTTGTGGCCGCGTTAGGTAAATTTCGCCTGTCGGCGACACGTTCGGAAAAGACGGCCGCTGCCCGATCCTGGACGGGCAGCGATCCACTGACTGCCAGCGATTCCGAGCTGCGTCTCGCCTACGCGAGGACTTCGGAGGATATGGCTGAAGCCCGCAAGTCGCTCGACGCGATCGAAAAACGTCGCCCGCAGCAGCCGACCACACTGGCTATGCGCGAGTGGCCCGCCAGCGAGGTCCGGCCAACCCATCGCCACCATCGCGGCGAATACCTGAAGGCAGAGGAGGCGGTTTCGCCTGCGGTGCCCGCCATTTTTCCATCACTGCCGGAGGGCGTTCCGGCGAACCGGCTCAGCTTTGCCCGTTGGCTGGTTGATGCTGAGCGCAATCCACTGGTCGCCCGCGTTGCGGTTAACCGGGCGTGGCGTGAGTTCTTCGGGCGGGGGATTCTGCATACCGCAGGAGATTTCGGCCTGCAGTCTGAACAACCGAGTCATCCCGAACTGCTCGACTGGTTGGCGGTGAATTTCGTCGATCAAGGTTGGTCGATGAAAACGCTGCACCGCATGATTGTCACCAGCGCAACCTATCGACAGAATTCGCAGATCACGCCACAGGCATTGCAGCGGGATCCGCAGAATGTGCTGCTCGCCCGCGGACCCCGGTTTCGTCTGCAGGGCGAGATGATTCGCGATTCAGCGCTCGAAGTCGCCGGTCTGCTGTCCGACAAGATGCACGGGCCGAGTGTCTACCCACCGCAACCGGACAGTGTCAGCGAGCTCGCCTACGGCGGCGCGAAGTGGGCCGTTTCCAAAGGCGAAGACCGCTATCGCCGCAGTCTCTACACCTTTGCCAAACGAACCGCTCCGTTTGCGGCTTACCTGACCTTCGACGGGCCGACCGGTGAGTCCTGTATTCCGCGCCGCGAACGCAGTAACACGCCGCTGCAGGCGCTGACGCTGCTCAATGACGAGATGTTTGGAGAGGCGGCGCGTGCGCTGGCCGGGCAGGCGATGGCGGCCGGCGATGACCAACCGGCACTGGTGGTCAGGGAAATGTTTCGTCGGACGCTTACCCGGAAGCCGGGCGACGATGAGATCGCTGATCTGGTCAGCTTTTTCCAGTCGCAGCGGGCACGCCTGCAAGCCGGCGATATCGCAGCGGCAGAGATTGCTGACGAATCCTCGCAATCCCCATCCACGGCTTTAGCTGCCTGGACGATGGTTGCCCGCGTGCTGTTAAATCTCGACGAATTTGTCACCAAAGGATGAACTCAAACCATTCGCTCCACCAGTCGACCCGCCGCCAGTTCTTCGACACTTGCGGCATCGGCCTCGGTAAGATCGCTTTGGCGTCGCTGGCGACCGGCGGCGGGCTGCGTGGTCTGCGCGCCGGTGAAAATGCCGGCACGCCATTCGCGCCGCGCGTCACCCACTACGGCTCGAAGGTAAAACGCGTCATCTACCTGTTCATGGCTGGCGCTCCGAGCCAGCTCGAACTTTTCGACAACAAGCCAAAGTTGCGCGAACTCGACGGCAGGCCGATTCCTCCTTCTGTCATCAAGGGGCAGCGCTATGCCTTTATTCAACCCGATGCTGCGGTGTTGGCACCGCGATTTCCTTTTCAAAAATATGGAAAGTCCGGCGCCGAGTTATCCGATCGTCTGCCTCATCTTGCCGGAGTTGTTGATGACATCGCCATTGTAAAGTCGGTCCACACCGATCAGTTTAACCATTCGCCGGCGCAGATTTTCCTCAATACCGGCAGTCCGATTCCCGGCCGTCCGGCGATGGGGTCGTGGCTCAGCTATGGCATTGGCAGCGATTCAAGCGACTTGCCCTCGTTCGTGGTTTTGAAAAGTGGCGGCAACCTGAGCGGAGGCGCGGCGATGTGGAGCTCCGGCTTTCTGCCCACCTCGCACGCCGGTGTTCCGTTTCGCGAATCCGGCGACCCGGTGCTGAACATCTCCAACCCGAAAGGGTACGACAATCAGGCGCAGCGCGACTCGCTAGACTTGATCAGGCGCATGAACCAGCGCCAGCTCGAACGGGTCGGCGATCCAGAAATCCAGACGCGCATCGATGCCTACGAGATGGCTTATCGAATGCAGTCCGCCGCGCCGGAGTTGATGGATTTTAAAAACGAATCTGCGAACACGCTTGAGCTGTATGGCGCCAGGCCCGGTGATGGTAAGGCGGCGTTCGCCAACAACTGTTTGCTCGCCCGCCGGCTGGTCGAAAGGGGAGTGCGTTTTGTGCAGGTCTATCACTCCGGCTGGGATCATCACTCGCAGGTCGAGAACGGTGTTACCCGGCAGGCGGAGCAGACCGACCGGGCCAGTGCGGCGCTGATCCGGGATTTAAAAATGCGCGGCCTGCTCGACGATACCCTGGTCGTCTGGGGCGGCGAATTCGGGCGCACACCCATGGTTGAAGCCAGTGCCGCACTCGGTCGAAGTCAGGGGCGGGATCATCATCCACAGGCGTTCACGATGTGGTTTGCCGGCGGCGGCATCAAGCCGGGAATCACGATCGGTGCGACCGACGAATTGGGCTTCAACGTTGTCGAGGACAAGGTGCACGTGCACGACGTGCAGGCCACGATTCTGCATCTGTTAGGCCTCGATCACGAGCGCCTGACTTTCCGCTATCAGGGCAGGGACTATCGACTGACCGACGTGTTCGGACATCGGATTGAGAAACTGCTGGCGTGAGCTGGTTCAGAACGGGCCTTGTCGGGTCGGCCCGGGATCCATGGTAAACACGCTGGTGTCGAAACAGCGTTGCAGAAGTGACAGCTTGAGGTCGCGGTGCTCGGGTGAATTCCACAGATTGGTGAACTCGTCAGGGTCGGTCTTGAGGTCGTAGAGTTCACCCTGTCCGCTGCCGTGATAGACGACGACCTTTGCATTCGTGGTGCGCAGACAACTGGCATAGGCGTCACTGTGGGTCCAACTGTTGTAGTACTCGCAAAAGATCTGCTCACGCGGGTAGGGATTTGTGCCG